>JALOOM010000049.1 GCA_025454395.1 Elainella sp. Prado103 | reverse complement strand
GTCCTCATCCCATGTGCGCCGATCGGGGTTCGTTTCAATCCCTGAAAGGGTTTCGAGGCAATTTGAACATAGATTGTCAACAGGTTTGGCAGGGATTTTCAGGTTTCAATCCCTGAAAGGGTTTCGAGGCAATTTGAACAGCCGCGCATCGTCGATCGGTTGTCCTAGTTCCAGGTTTCAATCCCTGAAAGGGTTTCGAGGCAATTTGAACACATCCTTGGACGCGGGGTTCCTAGTCCTAATAATGGGTTTCAATCCCTGAAAGGGTTTCGAGGCAATTTGAACCTACGAAGAATCACAGCAAATTTCACAATTGGCAAGTTTCAATCCCTGAAAGGGTTTCGAGGCAATTTGAACCTCGCCTAGTGGCAGTCGTTAGCGGCAAGTTGCCAGTTTCAATCCCTGAAAGGGTTTCGAGGCAATTTGAACTCGGGATCGTCGTCGATCAATAGCAGTGTCGGGTTGTTTCAATCCCTGAAAGGGTTTCGAGGCAATTTGAACTGCGGACATCCACGATCCATATTCTATGCAGTTTTCAAGGTGCGTTTGCGCGACTCCATACAACCTTAGCACAAAACCTCCATTTCTACCTCAATGTAACCCCATCTTAAAACTTTGAAACCCCCACACCATCTCCCTTCCCCCGATTGCGCGGATCACCCTTCAGCGCTCATTCGCCCAACCCCTTACCCAGACAGCCTTTCAGCTCCAATAACCGCCCACTCGTCTCCAACACCCGACCAGCCGCGCCCCCATCCCACGCTACCCCTCCACCATCGCTATCGTCCCACCATTGCCCTCGACTCGATCGTAAACAGCGGAATCTCCTGTAGTTCAGCATCTAGCAGACTATATTGTTCGCAGACCAAGCTTAACCGACTCCCCGCCGTCTGTACTGGATTCACCGAATGCGTCAGATCCCCCTGAAAATGCACCAGTGAATTCACCTGCGGCTTAATTTGCCCCACCTGTTGCCGATGGTTGCGTAACACTAATTCCCCCCCTTGTAACGGGTCTGGCACCTGCACATAGAGCACACTGACCACCGCAGGCGGATCAATCGTTTTGCAATACGATCGCAGCGATCGATCAATGTGCGGATCAACCCGTGACCCTTGCTGAAGCAGGAGTGGATTGAGATAAAAGGCGTTGCAACTCGGTTCTAAGGCTCGATCGAGGTAGGGTTTAAAAAAAGGAAACTGGAGTTCTACTTGAGCAATCTGGGATCGCTGAAAGACAATTGAAAACCCTTTTGTGCCTACAAAATCCCGATTCAGATTGTTAGTTGTGAAATAGGGACAAGCCACGATCGATTTTTTGAGCTTAGCAAGATAAGTTTCTGGGAAAACAGCCTTTGTCTGGCGAAAATAGGGCATGAGAATGAATCAGGTAAAGTTATATAAATTCAAAATATAGATCTCTATTTATTTTAGGAGTCTTGGAGAAATCATTTGAGCAGGCAGGGAGCTTAAGCCCCTGGTTATAGCCATCAGACTATTCAAAGTGATCCACTGATGCGGACAAGCTGCCTTAGAAATAAAATCACTGGTTCCAATGTTCAAGACAAATGTTCAAGACAAATTTGTGAGTTCATATTGGGTGAGAGCGCGATCGGCATCATACCTGGCTGACAGCAAAAATACCAACCCGGAAACATTCTATGCTTGCGAAGAATTTCATTGACTCTCCCCGGAAAGTCCTGGGATGAAAGCTAAAACAAGGGCGATCGAGCGCGATGGAGCGCAATAATAGAATTGGAGCATCCGCCATCTCCCTGAATTCATCTGCCTGAATGCGTCTATTCTGATTCCGTCGCTACTCCGCCACTATGCTGAGACTACTGACCTGAGATGACTGAACTAAGATGACTGAACTGAGATGACTGAACTGAGATGACTGAGATTTTAGAAACTTTTTGTAATGAAGAATCGATGAACCAATAGAGTACCGTAGTGAACAAGAGAGCAATAGAGTGAACACTGTCATTGTTCCTCCCCGTCAACAGGGAACTCTAGAAATTGCTGTGTCCTAGCCGCACGAATCCGAGCGGATCACCTGCAAACGGTAAAGGTTGCAGTTGGAGCATCCCCTATGAACCAACCTACTATTCTGTGTGTTATCGATAACCAGTCGGTTCTGCAAACCCTGAAAACACAACTTTTGCAGTATTTTCCAGCCTGTCAGGTCAGCGTTGCTGAGGATGGGGATGCCGCGTTAGTGCAGGTCAAGCAGTTGATGGCAGCAGGTTGTGAAGTCGCGTTGGTGATGGCTGATTGCACAAGTTTGGCAGAGGGAGGCGGTTCTCTCTATGGCTCTGATTTTCCTGATCGCCATACTTCTGATCGCCATACTTCTCATCACAGCTTGGCAGCTTGGTTCATGGAGTTACATCGTTGCCAACCACAGGCTTTAACCGTGGTGCTGGCAGAACCTGCTTGGCTGGACGAAATGACCGATCGACCAGAACTAGATTGCCTGCTCAATCAGTCCCATTTTTATCGGTTTCTCAGTCAACCTTGGCTCACAATCGATCTACAGCTCACCGTTCGTGAAGCCCTGCGGCGCTACCAGCAAGAACGGCGGCTTGGACAACTGGAGGATGACCGATCGGCTCCTTTAGAGGCTGCTCGTAGTGCTTCACTGGCCGTTAACCCTGCTATGGATGCCTTCATCAGTCCGGCCACTCCGACCACACTGGTGACAGAGGAGCAGGATCGGCTGCTGTCAGAGATCAGTCCTGTGGGCATCTTTCGCAATGATTTACAGGGGCATTGTACCTATGCCAATGCCAGAACACTGGAACTGACTGGGCTGGCTCTTGCCGAAAATCTGGGGGAGGGATGGGGCAAACACCTGCATCCAGACGATCGAGATCGGGTGTATGCGGCTTGGTCGCATTTTGTCGAGCAGACGAATCAGGGGCAAACTGCCGAATATCGCATCGAGCTACGCTTTTTGTATCCCGATGGGGCTATCAAATGGGTGATCGCGCAAGCAGTGCCAGAATACCATCGATCGGGGCAACTGGTGGGGTTTATCGGTTCGGTGATCGATATCACTGAGCTAAAGCAAATAGAACTGGCTTTACAACAAACTCTCGAATTTAATCAGCAAATTGTAGCAACGGTGACGGAAGGGATCATTGTTTGGGATCGACACCTCCGCTATCAGGTTTGGAACCAATTTATGGAGGAGTTGAGTGGGGTTGCACAAGCAATGGTCGTGGGTAAACATCCCCTCGATCTGTTTCCTTTTTTGCAAGAAAACGGTACCTATGAGCTATTACAGCGAGCCCTAGCTGGGGAAACCGTGACCTCAGAGGATGTCCCTTTTGCGGTGCCTGCAACCAATCGATCGGGGTGGACGGTGGAAAAATTTAGCCCTCTCCGAAATCCCCAGGGAGAAATCATGGGTGTCTTAGGGCTTGTCACCGATATTACCCATCGGAAGCGCACCGAACTTGAACTCCTGGAAAAACAGGACTTTATTCAACGCATTGCCAACACCAGTGCCGGTACCATTTACCTTTATGATGTGCATGAACAACGCAACCTCTATACCAATCGTGATTTTCTAGAATTACTGGGTTATTCCACGGCGGAAGTGCAAAGCATGGGGGCGGACTGGCTCCTAGAAATTTTACATCCTGACGATCTGGAGTCTGTTTTTTGCCATCAAAGTCGGATTAAGGCAGCTCAAGATGGTGAAGTTGTGTTGCTGGAATATCGAGTGCGTCGCCGTGATGGACAGTGGTTCTGGGCGCAAAGTTTTGATACGCCGTTTAAACGGGATGAGTTCGGGCAAGTACGTCAATACTTGGGTACTGTATTCGATATTACCGATCGTAAACAGGCGGAATTGGCGCTTCAGCAACTGAATGCTGAACTGGAAGAACGAGTGCAAACCCGCACCTACGAATTACAACAGCAAACGCAACTGTTGGAGACGATTTTGAACAGTATGGGTGATGGGGTATTAGTTTCTGATACGGCAGGGAATATTTTCCGTCATAACCCAGCGGCTGAACAAATTACCGGCTTGGGGATTCCGGGGGCGGAGCTAGAGACTTGGTCGGAGTTCTGGGGCATCTGTCTACCCGATGGCGTTACCCCCTGTCCGCCCGATCGATTGCCGCTCGTGTTGGCGATGCGAGGCGAATCGGCCGATCAACTTGAGGTGGTTTTACGCAATGCACTCCATCCAGAGGGAATTTACGTAGAAGCCACTGTTCGGCCGTTCTATGATGCCGATGGGCATTTGATTGGTGGGATCGCAGTCTTTCGAGATATCACTGAACGCAAACAGGCGGAAGTGGCTTTGCAGCAAAAAGAGGAGCAATATCGCACTATTTTTGAAGCGGTGAGTGATAGCATTTTCATCAATGATTTAGAAACAGGTCAATTGGTGGAGGTGAACCCTGCAGCTTACCAAATGCATGGCTACAGCCGGGAGGAAATGCTGAAGCTCCCTCCGACTACCTATGTCCATCCCGACTTTATCAATGTCTTTAATGATTACATTCAAACTTTAAAACGAGGAAAACCGTTTTCTGGACATGCTGCCGGAGTTCGCAAGGATGGCACATTTTTTGATATCGAAGTAGTCGGTACCCCCTTTCTGTTTAATAATAAACCGCATGGCTTGGGATTGGTGCGGGATATTAGTGATCGCAAGCGAGCAGAAGATTCTCTAAAGCAATCTGAGCAAGATTTGCGGACTATATTTAATAACGTTTACGATTGTATTTTTATTCATGAACTCGATGGTACTATTTTAGATGTCAACGATCGGGCATTAGAACTCAACCGAGTCAGCCGTGAACAGATGTTAGCTGCGACCATTGGGGATCTCTCTCCTCCTGATGCACCGTTAGAGCAGTTGCCTGCCATTTTCGAACGAGTTAAGGCAGGCGAGGCGGTTCGGTTTGAATGGATCTGTCAACGCTTGGGAGATGGCTCTCGCTTTATCTCAGAGGTGGCATTACGGATGGTAACGCTGGCGAAGCGATCGGTCTATATTGCCGCAGTGCGGGATATTAGCGATCGTAAGCAGGCTGAAAGCGCACTCCAAGAAGCACAACGATTTGCCCAAAGTATTGCAGATAATACTCCCAATATCATCTATATTTACGATTTAGAAACGTACCAGAATGTATATACTAATCGGGAACTCCCAAAACTGATGGGCTATTCTGCTGAAGCAGCTCAAGCAATGGGCAGCACTTTCCTCGAACAGACAATCCATCCCGATGATTTTGCTTATTTTTCAGATCTTTTTCAGCGCTTGAGAATGGCGGCAGATGGCGAAATTGTGGAAATGGAATATCGAATGCGTGGAGCTGATGGCAGTTGGCATTGGCTTTATGATCGCATGAGTGTATTTAAGCGAAATGCTCAGGGTCGGGTGATTCAACATATTGGGGCAGTACAAGATATTAGCGATCGTAAACAAGTTGAAGAAGAACTGCGTCAACTGAATGCTGAGCTAGAAACCCGTGTGGAGCAACGAACTCTGGAATTGCAAGCAACGGCAGAAGCGGCGGAGGCGGCTAACCGAGCGAAAACAACCTTTTTATCTAATATTAGTCATGAGTTGCGAACTCCACTCAACGCTATTTTGGGCTTTAGCCAACTGCTCAGCCGTGATCATGACTTGAATGCGGATCAGCAGGAAAAGGTGAATATTATCAATCGCAGTGGTGAACATTTATTGAATTTAATTAATGACATCTTAGCCATGTCAAAAATTGAAGCGGGTCGTGTGACGCTGACTCTCAAAAGTTTTGACCTTCAGTCTTTATTAAGCAATTTAGAAGAGCTGTTTCGGCTCAAAGCAGAGTCAAAAGGTCTGACTTTAACGATCGCAGTCGAGGCTTCCACGCCCCGATACATTGAGACAGACGAAGGTAAACTTCGCCAAGTGTTGATTAATCTCTTGAGCAATGCGATTAAATTCACGGCTCAGGGTGGAATCACATTGCAGGTCTGGCGAGGTGAGACGATGATTACCCCCCCAACGACCCGTCTTAATCAGGATGATAGTAATCCTCTTCATCCAGTCACATTACATTTTGAAGTGCGAGATACGGGGATCGGCATTGAACCCACTGAACAACTCACAGTGTTTGAACCTTTTGTCCAAACGCGATCGGGGCAAATGTCTCAAGAAGGTACAGGCTTAGGGCTACCGATTAGTCACCAGTTTGTCAAGCTCATGGGGGGCGAATTGAGTTTTACCAGTGTGCCTGATCAAGGTACCACTTTCTATTTCACCATCCCAGTGGGTTCGGTTAGGGTTGCAGATCTATTACCGCAGGTTCCGACTCGCAGAGTCATCGGGTTAGTGCCTGATCAACCTGACTATCGGTTGCTTGTGGTTGAAGATAATCCCGAAAATCGCCAGTTTCTGCTCCAGCTATTATGCTCGATCGGTTTTGATGTGCAGTCTGCTACGAATGGCGAGGAGGCAATCGATCAATGGCAAAGTTGGCAGCCTCACCTGATCTGGATGGATATGCGAATGCCAACGATGGATGGGTATATTGCTACAAAACGGATTCGAGAACTAGAGCAGGAAAAATTCGGATCTAATACGAGTAATGAGACTGCAAATGATCGGGATATGAATTGTGAGCATAGTTTGGCTGGTATTACTCCTGAATCACAGCGATCATCCCTGTTGTCGGTTCAAACGACTAAAATCATAGCCTTAACAGCGAGTGCCTTTGAGGATGAACGACCGGCAATTTTGGCTGCTGGATGTGATGACTTTGTGTTTAAGCCAGCGACGGAAAGTCTCCTGTTTGAAAAGATGTCCGAGCATTTGGGTGTGCGATATCTTTACCAGGAACCATCATCCCGTGAACCAGTTGTGAAGTCTGGCGTATTAACGGTCGAGTCCTTGCGGGTGATGCCGCCGGATTGGATTAGACAGTTGCAAATGGCAGCTCGTATTGCAGATGAGGATTTGATTTTAGATCTGCTCGATCAAATTCCCGACGCTCAGAACTGGCTGGTGACTGCTCTGCAAGAGTTGGTCAATGAGTTACAGTTGGATCGATTGATCGAGTTAACTCGGCTGGAGGGTTGATGGAACGCCGCTGAAACACGCCTGTAATATGCCAACAAAATGATCTAAAGGTGGGGTGGGTAGATTGGCAACCTTAGCCTGCTCGTCCCAGAGTCTCAACTTCACCGCATCTTGCGCATAGGGTTGCCGAATAAAGGCTTGGGCTGCCTGGGCGGAAAACACCCCTCCCTGGAGGTCTAGGCTATGCCGGGAGGCGGCTGAGAGCAATTCCCAATAGGTTGGATCGACGGCACAGAGATAGCGTTTGGCCGCCACATGCAGGCGGATTGGTTCCGTGACGGCTGGGCTAAATTGGGCTTTGAGCAATGGCATCGCTCGGTATTCGTGTCGATCGTCCAAACCACGGACTGCGGCATCTTCACCCCAATCATGAACCAAATGACCCAGATCATGCAATAGACAAGCGGCGATCAACTCATGACTCTGCTGGGCAGACTCGGCCAGGGTGGCACATTGCAAGGCGTGTTCCAGTTGACTCACCGCCTCTTGACCGTACTGAGCGCTCCCTTTGATCGTCAAAATATCGAGAATGCTAGAAAGAGTAGGGTTCATCCTTTGAGCGGGTAGGTTTTATAGGCAGGTTTTACAGGTAGGCTTTACGGATAGGTTTTGCGGAGCCTGAAAATTAGGCTATCTCTACGGCAAATTTTATGGCAGATTCCATCACAAATTTTATGACCCATTCTATGACAAATGCTCGATGAGCGATCTCGATCAGCTTCTTCGATCGCGCTGCAAATCATAGATTACCTTTTCGTAATACCATCGTTCAGACCGGCCCGGATGCAGATGCCGAACGTGCTCCAACAGTCGATGAGCCGCTTGTCGATCGCCTCGCAATAATTGCAATAACTTGTTGTGTAACGAATGGGCTGAGGATGTTCCCCAGCCAGAAAAGACCGGAGAAGGTTTGCGCTGTCTATGGCTCGGTTGGGGTTGCGGCCAGAGGTTAAACAGCAGCACAATGCCAAGAATGACCAGTCCAAGGGCAAGTAGTTCTAGCATGGCAAGGAGAGCACGGGAGACAACACAAAAATATTTTCCCTACTACTAGCTGGCCACTCTAATTTGAAGTCAGCGTGTCAACTGGATGGAGAATCGGTGACGATTCCACTTCATCCTCTGCATCTTGCCATAAAGCCTTTGCCATAGGCCTTCGCCATAAAGCCTTGCCATCAACCTTCAACCTAAAAAAAGAGGCACGATCGCTCATGCCTCCTGGGGATAGGGGTAGATTGCCACTGGTGAGGCTAAAGTGCGCCCTGTTAGGTCAAGCGCTCAGCCTTATGCCAGCGGTTCGACTGCGACAAAAATGTTGCGAGTCAACTCATCCGCATTCACACCTCGCACGATCGCTAACCGATCCTCCCGGAAGCTAATTCTTGCGCCCAGGCTGACTTGCTCGATCGTTAATTGGTTAAATCGTAAGCCATTCAGCAGACCTAAGCGATCGTCCTGAATCCGGAAGTCTTGAATTTGATCGATCCCGAAGCCGGTTTCCAGGACAAACACATCTCGTCCGGCACCGCCCTGGAGGATATCGCGACCGAGCCCACCCATGAGCGTATCATCACCCTGGAAGCCCTTCAGCGTATCAGTACCCTTGCCACCCATCAGCAAGTCATCCCCTTGCGCACCGGCCAAATCATCTTGACCGACCCCACCGACTAACTCATCATCGCCGCCTTTGCCGCGCAGGGTATCGTTGCCACCCAAGCCGCGTAGTTCATCACTGTCGCCGGTTCCAGTCAACGAATCACGTCCTGAAGTGCCGCTTAAGAACCGTCCACCAGCCAAGACAGCATCCGATCGAGCACTCAGGTTTTGAATGCGCGTATCTTGAGCGATCGGGGTGTCTTCGCCCTCAAAGCGACCCACTTCCGCCAGATATTCTGCCAATGCATCCTGCTCAGAGCCTGTAGCCGAAAAGGTAAACCGACCCGCAGGGAATGTGACAGGACTATCCACGATGCCGTTCCGGTTTAAGTCGGTGTTGGCTGGTTCGCCAGTCAGATCAACTCGATTGGCCAGGGTCGGATTTTCCTGGACAAACCGGAAGAAGGGATAACCATCTCCACCGGCTGTGGGAGTTGTGCCAGCCAAGAAATTAAGTGTAACCATACGGAAGGTGCGGGTTGGATCGCCGACCAAAGCCCCATTTTTGACCACTTCCTCCACAATGCGACCCTCTTCATTGACGATCGCTAATGAGCGAATGCGTTCACCAGCGGTGGTCACTGCCCCATTGGCCGCCAGGACTTGCGCTGCCCGATTGGGATCGAAGCTGAATCGCATCCCTCCTACCTGGGGGAAAGATCCGGGAGTCGCCCCTGGTCGCACACCGGCCACGCCATGCTCTAGCAACTCCTTCAATTGGCTGGCGGTTACGGTAATTAAGGTTAAGCCGTTGTTAAACCGCAATGAGTTCTCGATATCCAGTTGGGAGACATCCCCAGCTTTTTTGTTGGGGGCTAGGGGGTTGGGTTGGGGCGGCAGTTTTTGAATATCATCGCCGCTGGTGGCTCCCCCTGAGCCCGATACCTGACCGATATTATCGCGGATGCCGCCCCCGTTTTTCAGAGAAATTACTACCGAGGAATCGATCGGCCGCACATAGTCGAGGTTGGCATCGGCCGTTAAGTTGCCCAGGTTGGTTTCCTGGCTGCGCACGTCACTCCGAGTCCCGTTCAGGAAAAATTCTGTCTGGCCGGTGATCGTATTGTCTTTAGAAGAAATTACCTGTCTTAGGGCATCTGAGATCGCGACTACATTCGCATTCGCTTGCTCGCGTGGATTGACATCTTGACCATAAACTCGATCGACCCCGGCTTCATCGGCTGCGAATGCCCCATTCACGATATCGTTGAGTTTCGTGATATCCAAAAATCCCTGATCATTAAACTCAACGACCACCCGCCCCACATAGCGATAGTTCGCATCTGTGTTTAATACCAATACATCTCGGTTATCGGCATCTTTGCGAAGGATCGGATAGCCACGGGTCACAGCATTTCCACCATCGGTGCGGGCAACATCGTTGGCATCCAGGAGTGGAGTATGGGAACCCCCGGCGATAATCACGTCAACATCCCGTAGACGAGGGGCTAATTCATCTCGCTCAATGTTGAGTTGCTGCATGTGCGACAACAGGATGATCTTATTGATCCCAGTCGCCTTCAGCACATCCACGGTTTTCTGAATTTCGGCCGCCAGAGCCCCATAATCTACTGGGTTCGCTGGTAATATCCCCACCTGTCCGGGAGATGAAATATTCCGCAGAGTCGGTGTAGTTGCACCCACCACCCCAATTCTTTCCCCATTGGCCAGGGTGACCACTGTGCTTTTGGCTAATTTCCGTGGGATCGAGCTAGCCTCTGCCGTGGTCGGATTCGAGGCGACTTCAGTGGATAAGTTCTCGTCGGTCGAAAAGTCCAGGTTGGAACTGAGATAGGGAAAAGCTGTGCCTGGATTGCCGCTACCACTGCGGAGCAAATCTCGCACCTGCCGGGTTCCTAAATCAAACTCGTGGTTCCCTAGCGCCGAAGCCTGCACCCCGATCGCATTCAAGATCCCAATGTCTGCCCGACCGATCGTAGGAGCCGACGAACTGGTGAGCCCACCAATGTTATTCAAGCTGGGATCGCTAGAGGCATTGAAAAATGGGCCCGGCAAGTAATTGTCTCCAGAAGACAGCACGAGAGTATTGGCAACTGCTGCTGCTGGTGCCGCAAAAGCACCCGTGGTTGCCGTAGCCGGATTTTTGAAGTAGTTGACGATCGCCGAAAATCGGATCGCATCATCGAGGGCAGGAATACCCGCTTCAAAGTCTGAGGCATGGAGAATTTGCAGAGAGGTAGCCATAGCACAATCATCAATGGGGTGGATTGATCAGAAAATCAGGGCATGTAGACTGCTGGAGCATCTGGAGCATCAGTCAGCCGACCTATCTCGACCACTCATGACAGCCAGATCAGAGCGGCCGGATCAGACATGGTAAAAACTCGCAAACGCTACGCAAATTGATGACGTAGATTTGCGATCGAGGGTTGCAATCCACCCAAAAATCCCACAGTCAGATTAAATTGCTCTAATCAAAAAATTAAGGCTGCTTAAGTTCAGGTTAAATTCGCTCCCCTTCTCTGGAGATACACCCGTCTTACCCCATTGGAAATCGCCCGCTTTCCCGATCCGAAGTCGCTACAATAGAGTTACATCTATTTGTTAAGAATTGTCCTCTTGATTCAAACCGAAACACTCGAACTGCTGGAATGGTTCCGTCTGTGCCAACACCTCGCTACATTTGCAGCCACCAAGCTAGGGAAAACTGCGGCGAGTCATCTACAAATCCCGTCGGCGATCGAGACGAGCCAAATGTTGTTGTCCCAGACTCGTGAAGCCTATGAGCTAGATAGTCGGCTGACGGGTGGGCTTGCTTTTGAAGGGATTCAGGACATTGGCGAATCCTTAGAGCGGGCAGCACGACAGGGCATTTTAAGCGGCGATGAATTGTTGGGTATTGCCACGACCCTCGCTGGAGCCCGCCAGTTACGTCGGACGATCGACAACCACCCTGACTTAGAAGTGCTTAACCATCTTGTGGCGGATCTGCGCACCTATCCTGAGATTGAACAGGAGATTCACCGCTGCATTGATGATCGAGGGCGAGTGATGGATCGGGCCAACCCAAAGCTCGAAGGAATTCGGCTGCAAATTCGCCAAGTGCGGGATCGCATCTACGATCAGCTTCAGAAACTGCTCCAACGCCATAGCAATGCCGTGCAAGAATCGTTGATCACGCAACGAGGAGAGCGGTTTGTGATTCCGGTGAAAGCCTCCCATAAGGATGTGATTCCGGGTATTGTCCATGACACCTCTACCAGTGGGGTGACGCTTTATGTCGAACCCCATAGCATTGTTAACCCAGGCAACCAACTCCGGCAACTGTTGCGGCAAGAGCAGCGCGAAGAAGAGGAAGTGCGGCGGCAATTAACCGAGCAGGTAGCGGCGGTAAAACTCGATCTGGAGAGGCTATTGGTGATCGTGACCACGCTGGATCTGGCCGCTGCCCGGGCCCGCTATTCCGATTGGTTACAAGCCAATCCGCCCCGCTTGGTTCAGTTTAGCCCATCTGCTTCTGGTGAGTCTGCGGCACCGATCGTGCTGCGCCAGTTACGCCATCCTCTTTTGGTGTGGCAACAACAGTATGAACAGGGAAATGGGGTGGTGCCGATCGATCTGGTGATTCAGCCGCACATTCGAGTCGTTGCGATCACCGGCCCAAACACCGGCGGCAAAACTGTCACCTTAAAAACCCTGGCCCTGGCGGTCCTGATGGCCAAAGTGGGATTATTTGTCCCTGCTCGTGAACCTGTAGAGTTGCCCTGGTTTGAGCAGGTATTGGCTGATATTGGGGATGAGCAGTCCCTTCAGCAAAGTTTATCAACTTTTTCGGGGCATATTCGTCGAATTAGCCGAATTTTAGCGGCGATCGGCCAATCTAAACCAACTCATCCTGAATCTTCTGAAGTTGCCTCTGAAGTTGCTGCTGAACTCTCTCAAGCTTCAATCTCAGCAACCTCAATTTCTAGAGCCTCCGAAAACACCGAGGTCACAGAACCTGCATCTTCTGAAGTGCAAGACCTGCAAGACCTGCAAGACCTGCAAGACCTGCCAGGATCACCAGCATTCACCCCGCAACTTGCAAATGCTCTGATTCTCCTGGATGAAGTGGGCGCAGGCACCGATCCTTCAGAAGGAAGCGCTCTGGCCATTTCGTTGCTGCAATATTTGGCCGATCACGCGGCTCTGACGATCGCCACCACCCACTTTGGTGAACTCAAAGCTTTGAAATATCAAGATGAACGGTTTGAGAATGCCTCCGTCGAGTTTGACGATGTCTCCCTGTCGCCCACCTATCGGCTGTTATGGGGAATTCCGGGCCGTTCCAATGCTTTAACGATCGCCCGACGGTTGGGGTTGCAGCCGGAAGTGGTCGATCGGGCTCAGCAGCAGGTAGGGCTGAGTGCCTCCCAGGAGGTGAATCAGGTGATTGCCGGATTGGAAGCCCAACGTCGTCAGCAAGAAGAGAAAGCGCAGGCTGCGGCTCAACTCGTACAACAGGCTGAACGATTGCATCAAGAAGTCTCCCGCAAAGCGGATCGGTTGAAGCAGCGGGAACGAGAACTGCAACAGCAGCAAGAGCAAGCGATCCAGCAAGCGATTCAGCAAGCAAAGTCAGAAATCGCTCAGGTGATCCGCAATCTTCAGCAGAGTCGCACTGCCCAAGCGGCTCAGCAGGCCACCGAATCTTTAAACCAGATTGCTAGCCAGCGCCTGCCTTCGAAGCAACCTGCCAAACCCAAACCGGGCTTCCAGCCTAAGGTGGGCGATCGGGTACGCATTCCACGTTTAGGACAAACGGCCGAGGTGTTGACTAACCCAGACGCAGACGGTGAATTGACGGTGCGGTTTGGCTTAATGAAAATGACAGTTTCCTTAACAGATGTGGAATCGTTGCAAGGCGAAAAAGTCGAACTACCGCCCAAACCGGCTCCTACTCCAGCTCCCACTCCCATTCCTCCACCCGCCCCAGCTCCGGCTGTGCGTACCTCCCGCAATACGATCGATATTCGCGGGCAGCGAGTGGCAGATGCCGAAGTGGTGCTCGATCGACAGATTGCAGCGGCGGATGCCGGCCCCATCTGGATCATTCATGGTCACGGCACGGGCAAGCTGCGGCAAGGGGTTCAAGACTTTTTGAAGCACCATCCCCAAGTCGATCGATTTGAAGCCGCAGAGCAGGCAGATGGAGGCACTGGGGTCACTGTGGCTTATATTCGTTAGCAATCTCAGGGAGCAATTTCGCCATTCTCTCCCAATCTGGCTTCATAAATGTAACAATTTGTAATAAATCAACGCGGGTAGCGGGATAGAAATCATGACACAGCCAAGCCTAGAGGAAATTGCCGCTCAGTTGGAAAGCGAGAATTCCAAACATCGCATGCTGGCTCTGGCATCCTTGCGCCATGTTGCCCCAGAGGACGCAGTGCCGCTGATCAAAAAAGTTTTGAACGATGACAATTTGCAGATTCGATCGATGGCCATCTTTGCGTTAGGGCTCAAACCCACGGAAGATTGCTACCCCATTTTGGTGCGATTATTGGAAGGCGATCCAGACTATGGGATTCGGGCTGATGCTGCCGGTGCATTGGGCTATCTTGAGGATCCTCGCGCCTTTGAGCCTTTGTCGCGGGCTTTTTATGAAGACACCGATTGGTTGGTGCGCTTTAGTGCCGCAGTTTCACTCGGCAACCTCAAAGATCGCCGTGCCCACGATGTGTTAGTCCAGGCGCTTGATAGTCCGGAAGTGGTGCTCCATCAGGCGGCGATCGCTGCCTTGGGGGAAATTCGGGATTTAGAAGCGATCGATCACATTTTGCGGTTTGCCCAGTCTGAAGACTGGCTGGTGCGCCAACGGTTAGCCGAAGCCTTAGGGAATTTACCCAGCCCTAAAAGTGCCTCAGCCTTGCAGTATCTGGCTAAAGATGGCCACCCCAATGTTTCGGCGGCCGCTCAAGTTTCCCTGCGTCGTTTGAATGAGGAGTTGGGTGAGGAACGTTCGGTGTAAGTTAGCGGTAAACTAGCTAATCGAGCGAAGTATCTCAGCAAAACTCAAGCAAAACTCAAGCAATCTCTACCGTATGGCAACTGTTAACGACAACTATCTCAAACTCAAAGCAGGCTATCTATTTCCAGAAATTGGGCGGCGAGTCAATGCCTTTGCCGAAGCCAATCCTGATGCTCCGATCATTCGGCTGGGAATTGGCGATGTGACCGAACCGCTCCCCGAAGCCTGCCGTACGGCCATGATTCGAGCGATCGAGGATATGGGCGATCGATCTAGCTTTAAGGGTTATGGGCCAGAGCAGGGATATGGTTGGCTCCGGGAGAAGATTGCAAGCCATGATTTTCAATCCCGCAATTGTGATGTGGATGCTTCTGAGATCTTTATTTCTGATGGATCCAAGTGCGATTGTGGGAATATTCTCGATATCTTTGGTGATCATAATTCGATCGCTGTCACCGATCCCGTTTATCCCGTTTACGTAGACACCAATGTGATGGCTGGGCATACCGGCGAAGCCAATGAACAAGGAGAATACAAGGGATTAGTTTATTTGCCGATCACCGCAGATAACAACTTTACAGCGGAAATTCCTAGCCAGAAAGTAGATCTGATTTATCTCTGCTTTCCCAACAATCCCACAGGAGCCACTGCCACCAAGCAACACCTGCAAGATTGGGTTGATTATGCCAAAGCCCATGGCTCGATCATCTTTTTTGATGCAGCCTACGAAGCCTTTATTACCGATCCGGCACTACCTCATTCGATTTATGAGATTGAGGGTGCCAGAGATTGCGCGATCGAATTTCGTTCCTTCTCTAAAAATGCGGGCTTCACTGGTACCCGTTGTGCCTTCACAGTTGTGCCCAAAACGCTAACCGCCAAAGCGAAAGATGGATCGGATGTGGATCTCTGGCAATTGTGGAATCGTCGTCAATCCACCAAGTTTAACGGCGTTTCCTACATCGTGCAGCGTGGAGCAGAGGCTGTCTACTCCGATGAAGGGAAAGCCCAGACCCAAGCCCTGATTGACTTCTACATGGAAAATGCCAGGATGATTCGGGAGCAGCTCACTGCCGCAGGCATCCAGGTCTATGGCGGCACGAATGCTCCCTATGTCTGGGTGAAAACCCCTCAAGGGCTCAGCAGTTGGGATTTCTTTGATAAACTGCTGCAAACGGTCTATGTAGTGGGAACTCCAGGTGCTGGATTTGGGGCAGCGGGAGAAGGCTACTTCCGCATTTCCGCCTTCAATAGTCGTGAAAATGTGACGGAAGCGATGCGCCGGATTACCGAGAAAATTCAGGCATAGTCCGATCGAGGATTGTCCTATGCCACCTGCACCCGAGCTTAACTCTGGCTTGCTCCATGCAGGGGAATGGCGTAAGCTGCATCAGTACTAATTCATCGAAACTTCAGGTATTTGTGGATCCGGTCATCCCCAAATGCCTCTTTTTTATTCGTCTTTTTTATCCCTCAGTCCAATCCTGATAGAGACTGTGCAGGAAGTTCTCTAGCTTTTCCTCTGAGCAGCAATCGACTAAGCCATCAAATACTTCGATCAACTTGGCGGCAGTTTCTCCTAATGTAGGGCTCAGCCCCCAAACATCCTGGGCCCAGTCTTCCGGACGTTCTTCCCCAAAAACAATGCGGGATAGCAGTTGCTTCGCTTCTTCTTTGTCTAATGACATGGCTGCTCTAATGATACGGCTGCATGTGATATGGCTGCATGGAATTTGCTGAGTTAGGTCTGGTCAAGATCGCGGGTTCAAGATCGCGGGTTGAAACTCACGGGACTTGCTAACTATCGGGCTGCAACGATCGAGCCGGCTCCACAGCTAAGCCATTATAGGGCTGGGTTTCGATCGTGATCACCTGGGGGGGGGTAGAGTCGGGAGGATAGACTAACTGTACCTCAACATTGCGCTCGGTATTGGGCGGTAAGGTCAGTCGAATCAAGGGGTCACCTTGTTGACCTCGACGTTGCACCAAATGCATATAGCGGGTTTGTCGAATCCCCAAATCATCCGTAAACCGTATCCGAATGGTGCCTCGGAAAAAGATTTGATCGTAAGGCGGATTGCGGAATCGCAGCCCTTCGCCTTCTAAGCGTTCATCCTGTAGCGGGGTCTGCATCATGATCGCCACCCGCTGGGTTGCATCGGTATTATTCCTGAGCGGCAGGGTGATGTTATAAAGCACTCCATAGTTACCATGGGCGCGATAGGCGGTATCGGGGTAACGCACTAGCATCGGCGCACTTTGAATCTGACCCGTCCCGAACGTATTGCGATCGACGCTACTAATGACGTAGGACAGCGCCTCCCCTGGTTCGGGAATACTGAGGTGATCGACCCCTTCTTTATCAGTGGGACGAGCGACCCACTCGGAACCCTGCGCCACTCCCGATACGCGACCATAGAAGAAGCGTGGGACAAAGCGCGTACTGGGTGGGGTGGGCTGACGATCGCGCGGCCCAGACACATCACTGGTTCGTAATAATTGAATCCATTCGGCCAAGGTTGGCACCCGTTCTTCACCCTTTTCCGTCATGGGGGCATACATTGCCAAACTGGCCAGATAAACCGGGCCATTACTCGACATCCGCATCAAAATCGTGCGTCCATTGATGGGCAAGGAGCGATCGTTGCTGGCGGTCGGTGTTCTAGGCACTGAAGTTGGGGGAGTTCCCCGCTCGGCACTGCGATTAGCCGCTAAGGCAACTGTACCTAAGGCTGGATTGGCATTGGCGATCGCATTCGCAATATTGAGTTGGGCAGCCGCGACTGGTAGTCCTGGGATGATCGCTCCCGGCGGCAGGGTTCCATCCACTGCCACGGTCAACCGTCGAAGCGGAATCGGAACATTGACTAAGAGCTGAGCGCTTTTCCCTGGAATGTTGATTTGATTCGTCCATTGGGGTTGGCTCTCTCCCCGCAAAATATCCCCCATCACCCGACTACCTGGCCCAGCAAACACCGTGCCCATTGGGTTCGCCACATAGGCGGGCAGGTTGTTGAAGGGAGCTTCCTGGCTCAGGTAAGTTACACCTTGCCGCACTTCAACCCGGACAGGTCTTTCCGAAGGGTTATAAATCACAATTCCCAGGTATAAGGTGCGCACATCATTGGCGTTGATGCCTTTTGCAACATGGTGGGCGAAAAGATCAAATCGACCCTGTAGCGGATGGTTCAGATGGGCGGATGGCACCTGCATCCCTTCACCTGGAAAAGTGGAGAGCAAAATACCGGGCTTTTGGATCAATTCTGGACTGTTGCTGTTGAACACCGGCACCTGATCGAGCTGCCCAGGCAACGGCCGCACCGTTTGAGATTGGGTCGTATCCAGCCGAGTAGGGGTGGTAGGGAGTTCTTCTGTGTTGGGTAGCGCAATTAGATCTGAGGCTGTGGGTGCTGATCCGGTAGGTGCTGATCCGGCAGGTGCTGATCTGGCAGGGACTGGGTCAGTAGACGAACTGGAGCGGTTCGCTAGCTCGATCGACCGATCAGCCGATCGAGTGAGCCCTCTGGCTGCCGCTGCCGATTCCTGCCACAGCCACTCCTCAGTCGGCTCTATGGCTGGTACTAAGGGCGATCGGGCTTGTAGGGAGGGGGCAGGAGCACTGACCACCACTGGAGTCGGCGTGGCTGAAGACTCCACAGTGGAGAAAGGTAACTCTGTTGCAGAAACTGCGGAAACTGCGGATAAAATTGGCGCAAACGGCAACAGTGATAGGGCTTTGAGCATGAACGAACCTAACCAACCTTAAGGGATCGACAGAACTTCATATCGAGGCAATCAGCAGAATGAACGACCCAGATGTTCACATCACACATCTAGCCTCCTAGCTGAAAGGAAGCCGCTCAATGCAATCACTCTAGCCAAGCTTGCTCAGCCAGAATCATCTCACTGCCTCCGCTTGCTAGCAGCAACGCCCAGATGCGTAATCATACGAAATCTAGCGCGTTTTTGATCCGTTTATCAGCCTAATCTAGATTTGCCCGATTTTCTCCGTTCTTCACCATATCATTAAGAAAATCTGAATTCGATCGCCAATGATCCATTTAGACCAGTTAAATCTTAAACCAGGATCTTAGACCAGTTAGCTCTTAGACCAGTAGATCAGGTACAAACCCCTAGACAGTTTTTGAATGATAATGCTATTCTAGAAAAGGCGCAAAAAATTAGCTTATAGTTGCTTGTGGGCTATTTGCGGGCATAGTTTAGTGGTAAAACTACAGTCTTCCAAACTGTTGATGCGGGTTCGATTCCCGCTGCCCGCTTTTTTATTTACTGTAAAATTGACCAATCGTTGACTGGCTTACAGAGTGGCAGCATCGGAGATAGCAGAATCTGGCGGAAGATGATGGTTTAGCCTGATTTTTCAGTTGCAATAATATGAATATCAATATGTTTTAGAGATCTCAGCAATTGCTGAGTTAGGGAACCACGCAAGAGAATTTTCCAACGAGAACGCTGACTTTCTCCAATCACGATTTGTGTAATGCGGTATCTGGCAGCGGCTTCAGCGATCGCTTTAGCCTTGTTCTGCCCAGTCACTCGCAGGAAATCTCCATTAAAATCCTTCAGCAGTCGTTCACAAGTCTCAATATGAAGGCTTTCCACCTTATTTAAAAATCGATCAGGATCATCCACAAACAAACCATACAGCGGCGCATGCATGTAGCTTGCCAAACGAGCACCCCGTCGAATCAACTGCAATGAGTTAGGGTAGGTCGAGATACAGACCAATACTCTTTCATGAATATTACAGTAGAGATTAGGAGCATTATCAGAATTTAGTTCAGATTCCAAGGCAGAATCTTCTATATTGTCAGCTACTTCACGTAGAGCTAATTCGCGCAGGGCGATCAGATTGCGACGCTGAAAAAAGTTTTGCAGCGATCGATCTACTTTCTCAAGCGCATAGATCTTTCCATCCTTCAGACGCTCCTCCAACGTTTCCGGAGTCACATCCACAACCACAACTTCATCAGCTTCCTCTAGGAGGCGATCGGGAATTCGTTCCCGCACGACCACCCCAGTAATACGGGCAACGAGATCATTGAGGCTTTCTAGATGCTGAATATTTACGGTGGAAAATACATCAATCCCAGCGGTCAAAATGATTTCCACATCCTGATATCGTTTTTCTCGTTGTGATCCAGGAATGTTGGTATGAGCCAATTCATCCACCAAGACTAATTGGGGACGACGAGCAATTATCGCATCTGTATCCATCTCCGTCAGGGTGACACCCGCCCAAGTCGTATTTTGGCGCGGCACCCTTTCCAAGCCCACGGCTTTATCTGCTGTCTCTTGCCGATTGTGGGTTTCTAGTAGCCCAATCACAACATCAATGCCTTCCTGACGGAGGTGATGACCTTCTTCCAGCATCTTATAGGTTTTGCCTACACCAGGAGACATGCCAATGAAAATCTTGTGCTTGCCACGTCGAGTAGAACGCATGGAACTGGGTTGCAAGGAAGGGGAAAAGGGTGGATACATAAGTTACATTGAGAGACTGATGCAAGATAGCTAGGAATTACTGGGTTTGAGCATATCGAGTGCCAAATTTAACTTCAGGACATTCACGCCCGGTTCACCCCAAATTCCCCCAAAGCGATGATCTGTATTCTGTCTAATCAGCTCTTCCAGTTGACTGGGTAACAATTCTCTTGCTTGAGCGACCCGATCGATTTGGGCTCTTGCGGCAGCGGGTGTGATATGAGGATCCAGGCTAGAGCCGGAGGTATAGATCAGATCGGCCGTTGGTTGAATACCGGCAGCTTGTAAGCGAGGAAGTTCTCCTCGGATCGCAATTTCAGGATTAGGATCCGGTTTGCCTTGAATTCGATCCAATAAAGCAGAATTACTCGGCGCAAGATTACTGGCCCCAGAAATTCCTGTGCGTAAGATACCCGCTTCATCAGCCAGGGGATTTGCCGTGCTGTAATTGGTTGTACTGGGGCGGCTATTAAAATAACGCTCGCTTGTAAACGGTTGACCAATGAGAGCTGAGCCGATCGGTTGTCCTTGTGCGCCTGTCAAAATACTACCATTGGCTTGAAATGGAAAAATAACCTGTCCCACTCCCAACATTACCAATGGGTAAATGATGGCAGTCACCCCCCACAGCACCAGGGTCGATCGCACCGCTCTGCTTACCTCGCGTGTCCAATTCATTAGAACTTCTCCGGTGCAAACATCACAACAAACAGATAGATCGCTAGCCCTAAAGTGACTAACCCCAGTAATGCCAGCCAGTAAGCCTGGGTTCGCAGTAAATTGCCACCAGTGGTTGCCAAAACCGCCGGTGCCAGAATTAGGTTGAAACACAACCCCAGGAACAGGTAGAGAGGTAGCTTCTGTTGGCGCGCCATCGACCACAGGTCAGACATGATTTTGAGTCCTGGTAGTAAAGGGTGAGCCAATGTTCGAGCCGTATTTTTTAAGGTATATCCCATCGGGGTTGGAGATTTTGATTGCAACTGTATAGTTGTCGGATGAGGTGATGATTCTTGGAGTGAAGTGAGAAAGAAGACAAGCAAATTCATAGCAGGTTAGCGAATGATAGATGAGCTGAGCAGAATTGGACAAAAGGAACCAGTCAAATCAACCCATTAGGAAAACGGCAGAATCACATCAATCAACTTAATAGCAACAAAGGGAGCGATCACACCACCCAACCCATAGATCAACACATTGCGACGGAGGAGTTGATCAGCAGTTAGGGGTCGAAACTGCACTCCCTGCAGAGCTAGAGGAATTAACACCAAAATAATCAGGGCATTATAAATTAGAGCAGAGATAATTGCCGAATTTGCACTTTTTAGCCCCATGATATTCAAGGCACCAATTCCTGCTGCTGCGAAGATGGTGGGGATAATCGCAAAATATTTAGCAATATCATTTGCGACAGAAAAAGTTGTTAGAGCGCCCCGTGTAATCAGCAACTGTTTCCCGATGGTCACTAGGTCGATCAGTTTGGTGGGATCGGAATCCAAATCTACCATATTGGCAGCTTCTTTAGCCGCTTGCGTACCTGAATTCATCGCCAAACCAACATTGGCCTGCGCCAGGGCAGGGGCATCATTCGTACCATCCCCCGTCATCGCAACCAGCTTACCCTGAGCTTGTTCGGCTCGAATTACCTCGATTTTGTCTTCCGGGGTGGCTTCAGCGATAAAATCATCGACACCTGCCTCCTGCGCGATCACCGCAGCCGTAATTCGATTATCGCCGGTCAACATGACGGTGCGCACGCCCATTCGTCGCAACTGATCAAATCGTTCCTTAATACCCGGTTTCACCGTATCTTTGAGATAAATTACGCCATAGATGTCATTGTTTTGACACACTGCCAAGGGGGTACCACCTAACCTAGAGACGCGCTCATAGGCAGCATCTAACGTATCAGGAACATGCCCTCCACGCGATCGGACAAATCCTCGAATGGCATCGACTGCCCCCTTACGGATTTCTTGATTCTCCACGTTGGTGCCACTCATCCGAGTTCGGGCTGAAAACTCTATGCCTTCTGCTCGCTGAGGCGCAAAACTGACTGCCACCCCCGATCGCTCTGCCAATGCTACGATCGATCGACCTTCTGGCGTTTCATCAAACACGCTGGCATTCAACGACATTTGGGCCATCTCTTCCAGGCTATGGCCATTCACCGGAATAAATTCGGCTGCCAATCGATTACCTAATGTAATCGTGCCAGTTTTATCCAGCACCAATGTATTAATGTCGCCACAGGCTTCTACTGCCCGTCCTGAAGTCGCGATTACATTAAACTGAGCAACCCGATCCATCCCTGCAATGCCAATGGCGCTTAACAATCCTCCAATTGTAGTTGGAATGAGAGCAACCAACAGTGAGATCATAATGGCAATACTGGAGCCATTACGCAAATCAGTAGCGGCTTGTTCACTGACAGTTGTTCTGAGGAAACCGGCAATATAAGAGGTGATTGGCGGAATATTAGCAATCACGATCAGAAATACCAGTGTCAATACTGCTAGCAACACTGTTAAAGCGATCTCGTTGGGCGTTTTCGTTCGCTCGGCTCCTTCCACCAGGGCAATCATCCGATCGATAAAGCCTTGTCCGGGATCAGCCGTGATCCGCACCGTCAGTTCATCCGATAGCAGCCGAGTTCCACCTGTGACTGAACTAGCAATATCGGTTCCAGGTTGTTTCAGCACAGGAGCGGACTCACCAGTAATTGCGGATTCATCCACTGAGCCGATTCCTGCAACGACCTCTCCATCAGCAGGAATCAAATCACCTGCCATAATCTTGACCAGATCGCCACGCCGTAATTCAGTTGAGTTGGTTTCTTGAACTGTGCCTGTAGGGAGAATTTTTCGGGCAGTCGTGTCAGTTCTGGTCGCTCGTAAAGCATCTGCTTGGGCTTTCCCCCGTCCTTCTGCCACAGCTTCAGCAAAATTTGCAAAAACAATAGTGAACAACAAAATCAACGTGATTAAGCCATTCAGAAACCGTTGTTGGTTAATATTTGCCGCTAACGTGCCAAATAGATTGGGATCGATCGTCAGGAGCAAGGTTACCACTGTTCCCACCCACACTACGAACATAACTGGATTTCGAACTTGAATCCGAGGATCCAGCTTTATAAATGCAGCTTTGGTTGCTCGTTGATATAATCCTTGCCGATTCACTTTAGGGGTGTGAAGGCGCGAATCTCGCATTCCTGAAGGCACCCGATAAGGACGAGGAGATTCATTCATAGATGGCATACGTTAGCCTATTCCTCTCATAATTTGAAATGCTTCTGCAATTGGCCCCAGTGCCAACACCGGGAAGAATTCTAATGCACCTAAGATCAAAATCACGCCTGCTGTCACCCCGATAAATAGCCCAGTATCAGTTCGTAAAGTGCCAATGGTGACCGGAACAGGTTGCTTGCGAGACATACTATCAGCCAGTAAAAGCAAGGCAACGATCGGCACATAGCGTCCTGCCAGTAAACTGAAACTCGTACTCAAGTTCCACCAAAGGGTTGCATCCCCTAATCCCTCAAAACCAGAACCATTATTGGCTGCTGCTGAAGCATATTCGTATACAACCTGAGATAAGCCGTGAAAGCCAGGATTACTCATACCGGCTATGCCAGGTATAGCAAGTGTGAGAGCAACGGGAATCAAAATGGCGATCGGATGCACCAATAAAATCAAGCAGCTAGCCAAGACAACTTCCCGTTTCTCAATCTTGCGACCCAAGAATTCGGGAGTCCGCCCCACCATTAACCCGGTAATGAAAACTGCCAGAATCAAGTAGGCAAAAAGATAGGCGGTACCCGTTCCTTGTCCACCGAATACAATCTGCAAAAACATGTTAGAGAGGGTGGCAAAACCACCGGCTGGCATCAACGAATCATGCATACTATTGACGGCACCGCACATACTGGCCGTTGTGAAAACTGCATAAAGTGCTGACTGAGCCCAACCAAACCTGACCTCTTTACCTTCCAAATTAGGAGCCTGATCAACCCCCAAAAGGTCATTCACTGCTGGGTTGCCATTATATTCACCGATCGCAGTAATCGCGATGAAACCAGTCAAAACCACGAATGGAATTACATATACAAGCCAGGCTTGTTTGAGATTGTTGGCAAATATGCCATAGGTGTAAATCAGTGAGGTGGGAATACAAAGGATTAGCAGCAGTTGAATCAGGTTGGTTAATCCATTCGGATTTTCAAATGGATGGGCCGCATTGATCCCGAAAAAACCACCTCCATTCTCACCAAGTTCTTTAATGATCTCAAAATGGGCTACCGGCCCACGAGCAATTGCCTGACTCAAACTGGGATCTTCCAGAGTAGGCACAATGATTGGTGGAGCCAGGGTTTCTGGTATACCTGCTGCAATGAAAATGATCGCACCAACTACACTCATCGGCAACAGAATGCGCATGATGGACTGGGTCAAATCGACATAAAAGTTACCGAGTGGTCTACCAGTTAACCCCCGGATAAAGGCGATCGCGACCGCAATACCCGTAGCAGCCGAGGTAAACATCACAAATCCTAATGCTGCAAATTGGCTGAAGTAGCTGAAGGTTACTTCGCCAGAATAATGCTGCTGATTGGTGTTCGTCACAAAGGAAATAGCTGTATGTAGCGCTAAATCCCAACTGGGAGCCCCTAACTGAGTTGGATTAAACGGCAAGCTTCTTTGCAGCATGAAAATCAGGAAAATGAAGATAATCATGACTGCATTGCTAAAGATTAGTGCACTCGCATACTGCCAACCTGTCATATTTTCCGGTGAGCGCACCCCGCTGCAGGACAGTAACCAACGCTCAAGCGGAGTCATGAGGGGATCAAGGAAAGTCCGTTTCCCCAGAAAAATATGGGCGATATATTGACCTAAAAAAGGAGTGATTGCTACTACAAGCAGTAGCGTTAGTAAAATTTGAATCCATCCTTGCAACATGCGTTCGTTCAACTCCAATAGGGCGAGACGAGATTGTTTTGAATAGCTCAGAATCAAAACTCAAGCCAAAACTCAAGCCAAAACTCAAAACTTAGCCTGGGTTCATCACTCACAAAACCCTAATTTCATCATGAAAGCCTTCACGAAAGTTTTCAAGGTATAGGGAGATATAGTTTTTGTTTAGCGAGATTTATATATTCGTTTAGTAGATATATATCCATCGATGTATATATCCATCTAATTGCGTTTAGGTAGGTAGTTTGGCTAAACGCCAACCAAGAATGTGAGTCAAATTCTGTGAGTCAAAGGAGCACTGCTGACGATCAGTCGGAGAATTGAGCCGGACTGATCTCCAGTCCCTTTGGGGAACTCTTCTAACCCACTCCAGACATTTCAGAATAGACTCAAAGGATTACACTCTCTATCGATAATGCTGCTCAAAATGCTGCTTAAAGTGATGACATTCGGGTTGCAGTTCAGTCAGTTAGGGTTGATGATTGGATTATTCACCATTGTTGCTGCACTAGAATTTTTGACTCCTCCCGACTATGTGTTTGGCTATTTGTATATTGGGCCAATTCTGCTGGTAAGCGCTCGCTTTGATCGAACCGCCACATTGCAAGCCACGACCATTGCCTGTTGCTTAACTCTAGCGAATGTTTGGCTGCCGGGCGATCAAGTCGTTCAAGTTCCAACGTTGGCTAGCCGCCTGATCGCTGTGCTTGCTTTAGTGGTCACAGGTTTTCTCAGCGATCGTAACCGCTCCTATCAGGAAACCCTATTACAACAACAAGCCAAGCTACAGTCTCAAGCAAAACTAGCCAGCTTGCGGGAAGATTTTGCCTCAACCCTCACCCATGATCTTAAAACGCCGATGCTAGGTGCCATCGAAACCCTCAAAGCCCTCCTGCGAGGCGATTTTGGCCTGATTCTCCCTGCCCAAGCCACGGTGGTTACAACGATGATTCGCAGTCATCGCACCAGCTTACAACTCGTGGAAACCCTGCTAGATGTTTATCGTAACGATACAGAAGGGCTAAACCTACAACTTGCACCCGTTGATTTAGCGGAGGTGGTGGAAGAAGTCTCAACGACCCTGATGGAATTGGCGACCAGCCGGCGCATCCACCTCTCGTTTAGTTATGGTGAGTCTCACTTTCGCCAGTCGCTCTGGGTCAATGGTGATGCGTTACAACTCCATCGAGTGTTCAGCAATTTGTTGACGAATGCAATTAATCATTCCCCTCGCGGCAGTAAGGTGGAAGTGATTTTAGAACCGGGAGCCATCTATCAAGTTGCTAAAGTGGTTGATATGGGAGCTGGCATCCGATCGCAAGAATTACCCTATCTGTTCCAACGCTTCTATCAAGGAGAAAGCGATCGTCAAGCCAAGGGCTCTGGGTTAGGGCTATATCTTACCCGGCAAATTGTGGAGGCCCATGGCGGTAAAATTTGGGCAGAGAATCGTCAACCGAACGGAGCGGTCTTTGCTTTTCGTCTGCCTGTCCTGCCTTGTTACCTCTCTTGATGGATCAGGAAATGGTTACCAAACCTCTACAAATTCTCCTGGCTGAAGATGATGAACTCTTCCGTCTAGGTCTACGCATGCGGCTCCAGCAGGAAGCAAACTTTGAGATCGTTGCAGAAGCCGAAGATGGAGAAATGGCGATCGAAATTGCCAAACGCCTACCGATTGACATGGTGATCTTAGATATTGGGCTACCGGGCATTGGCGGCATTGAAGCCTGTCGTCAACTCAAGCAACATCAGCCTGACCTGCCGATTTTGGTATTGACCTCCCGCACACAAGCTGCCTTAGTACCTCGACTGATTGCAGCGGGTGCTCAGGGATATTGTTTAAAAGGGATCGCTTCTGAAACCCTGATTTTAGCGATTCGATCGATGGCAGCCGGTGCGTCTTGGTGGGATGCATCTGCCACCACTGAAATTCGGGCAGTATTTCAAAACCAGCCCGTGAGAGCAGCCCTGAAAACAGAACTGGAGGCTGATCCCGGCTTGCAGTCTAACCCGTTAACCCGTCGCGAACAAGAAATTCTGGCGTTAATTGCGATCGGAAAAAGTAATCAAGAAATTGCTGGAATGCTCCACATTACTCCAGGGACGGTTCGAGTTCATGTTCATGCCATTTTGAATAAATTGAATGTGAGCGATCGAACTCAAGCAGCAACCTTAGCAATACAAAAGAGGTTAATTGATAGAGAACTACTCATCGATTCTTAAATAAATTAGAGCAAGCAGAAATATATTAAGATAGCAACTTTTCATCTATTTTAGAGAAACTTTAGAACTGTCCTACTAGAAAAGGGTTAGCTTGAATGAAAGAGCTCTTTCAGCGAAACTTCCGATGATGCATTGCCCAGTTGAGCAGATCCATTCTGCGCTCAAGTGTTCTTGCCAGCAGTGCAATCAATCATCAGAGAGCCAGCCGCTAAAGCTGAAATTCTGCCAACATTTCAGGAATTTCCCCCTTCTTGTGAGTAGGATCAAGAATACGGTTCGGTTGTCCTAGCCAGACGATCGAACCCGTACCAAACTAGGTTATTCTCCTCCGCTCTATGACAACCTCCAACTCGGACAACCGCAAACTGCTCTCGGCTCTCTGCCACGGTTCGTCTTTATTTAGCTGGGCGGTCGCCTCGATTGGCATTCCGATCGCGGTGATGCTGCTCACTGAAGATACCGTGGTGAAAGACAATGCCAAAGAAGCGCTCAACTTTCAGATCAATATGATCATCTACTGGGTGATCTGTTTTGTCTTGATGTTTGTCTTGATCGGCTTTCCCCTCATGTTTGTGCTGGGGGTCATCACTTTGATTATGCCAATCATTGCCATGATCCAGGTCGCCTCAGAGCCCGATCGCCCCTATCGCTACCCGTTTGTGATCCATTTTCTCTAGGTTCTGGTTCCAGTTTGAGGATTAGCTCCCGTTGCCTTCCGGGTAGCCGACCCAGTTCATGCCATCAGCCCCCCGCCCCAGGTAGAATTTTGAGGCAGGCTCAGATAAGCATTGATTTTCTATGTCGGCTGATTTTACAACCCGATCCTCTCCCTTGTCCGATCCTCTGGCCGCAGTGAATGAGCTGCTCGATCAGTTTACTCACTTTGGAGTTGAGCTGGGACTCGAGCGGATTGAACGTCTCTTGTCTGCCTTAGGCAATCCAGAGCGACAAGTGCCGATCGTGCATGTGGCTGGCAGCAACGGCAAGGGATCGGTGTGCGCGTATTTGTCCTCGGTGTTGACTGAAGCAGGCTATCGGGTTGGGCGCTACACTTCGCCCCATCTGGTCAGTTGGTGTGAACGCATCTGCCTCAATCAGCAGGAGATTCCTGCCGCAGAACTGTATGCGCGCTTGGTGCGAGTGGTCAATGCCATCG
This sequence comes from Elainella sp. Prado103, assembly GCA_025454395.1. GTDB lineage: Bacteria > Cyanobacteriota > Cyanobacteriia > Elainellales > Elainellaceae > Elainella. The sequence continues at coordinate 33,269 of JALOOM010000049.1, read as the reverse complement.
ATCCAGACCAGGCATCACCGACTCAATTTGAAGTGATTACAGCCGCTGCTTGGCTCTATTTTGCCGAACAACAGGTTGATCTGGCGATCATGGAAGTCGGGTTAGGGGGACGGCTTGATGCCACCAATGTTTGCGATCGACCGCTGGTGAGTGTAATTACTTCCCTCAGTTTGGAGCATTGGCAACGGCTCGGCCCGACCCTGGCGGATATCAGTCGCGAAAAGGCGGGGATCTTAAAACCCCATTGTCCGGCGGTAATTGCCCCCCAACCCTCAGAAGCCATGCCGGTCTTGCAACAACGCTTAGCGGAACTGGATTGTCCAGTGATTTGGGTAACATCGGCTCAAGATTGCGGTGACGGTTGGGCAGAATTCATCGGCAGCCGCCCTGCGCCAGAATCAGTCGCCCTGCGCTCCGCCTTTTCGCTGAACTCGTTTCGTTATCCCCTACCGCTATTGGGCAACCACCAGAGAATTAACTCGGCTGTGGCAATTGCGACCTTGCAGGTGTTACAACACCAGGGTTGGCAGATCGATCCGGCCCATATTTTAGCTGGTATGGCTAAAACCCAATGGCAAGGACGGTTGCAATGGAGCCAATGGCACGATCAAGCGCTATTAATCGATGGAGCCCATAATCCGGCTGGGGCAGCGATGTTACGCCGTTATCTAGATGAGCAGATTGAGCAGCAGCGGTTGCATCCGACGACGGAGTGGGTGATTGGCATGATCGGCACGAAGGATCACGCTGATATTCTCAAAGCCTTGCTCAAACCGGGCGATCGATTATTTTTGGTGCCCGTTCCCGAACATTTACCCGCTGATTTGCTGCAACTTCAGGATCTGGCTTGGGCAATCTGTCCCCAGCTAGCCAGTTGTCACATTAGTGCTGATGTTTTCCTGGGCTTAGCTGCCGCCCAGTTAGACGCGCAGGCATACCCTACTCCACAGCCGGAGAACGAAGTTTCCATGTTGCGGCCCACCATCGTATTATGTGGATCGTTATACTTAATTGGTGATTTTTTCAAACGGCGGGCAATTTCTTACACCTCAGGCGAGATCCCAGAATGGTTGACTTCAGTCAATTACTCACTCAAAGAGCAGAAGTGATTACCGAACAATGGCTCAATGCCGTTGAACAAGATCATCGGATTCCGACTGCGGATCATCTATCTCGAACTGCGATTCGCGATCATATCCCCCATGTATTAGAAGCACTAACCACAGTTCTTTCCCACTTTGAAGAAGATGATGTAGAAACGATCGCCCGCGCCAGCCTCAAGCATGGATCGCAACGGGCAGAACAGGGGTTTGAGCCAACCGAAATTGCTCGTGAATACCATTTGTTGCGATCGACCATTCTCAACAATTTACGGGAAGGTTTATTGAAAGGCAGCACCGATGATGCGCTCCGGGCTGTTTATTTGATCAACGCCGTCGTGGATGCAGCCCTAGCCGAATGTTTTCGTAGCTATGTTAACCAGCGTTTAGAAGAGTTAGAGCATTTGCATCTTCAGCTCAGTCTCAATAATCAAGAACTGGAGCGTTTGTTGCAGATCAGTCAATCTAACCTATCCCATTTAGCCCATGAATTGAAAACGCCGCTGAATTCGATCATCGGCTATTCCCAACTGTTTATCCGGCAACATCAACGCACGGAAGTGAAAGACTCCGTTCCCAATCTGGAACATATCGAACGGGTGCTGCGCAATGGTCGCCAACTGTTGCGCCTGATCAATGATTCTCTAGAGCTGGCTCGCTATGATGCGGGTGAAATGGAACTTCAGTTAGTCGAAACTGACATCCCAGGGGTGATTCAAACAGTGGTTGAGCTGATTCAACCCTTAGCAACTTCGCGAGGGCTAGAACTGATCGTTGACTGTGAGCGCTGTCCCCGACCAGTTTTAACCAATCCCCTGCGGCTGCAACAGATCCTGACAAACCTGGCAAGTAATGCCGTTCGCTATACCGAAACGGGGCGCATTACTATCCGCTGTGAGGCGATCGATGCCCAGTTTTGGCAACTGATCGTGTGTGATACGGGGATGGGCATTCCAGCGGCAGATCAAGCCAGAATTTTTGAGCCTTTTTTTCGAGTCCCCTCGGCCGATCCAGCCAATTCTACCGAGAGTACGGGTTTGGGCTTGGCGATCGTGCAACGGCTAGTGAAACTGCTACAAGGGGAAATCTCCCTGGTATCCATCTTGGGCAGTGGTTCCACTTTTACGATCAAATTCCCGATCAAACCCATCTTCTAGCCCCATTCACGCCTCCGGCTCCTCCCGGCGTAATCGCAAAAATGCGGCTGCCTCTACATGGGCGGTCTGGGGAAAGAAATCTGCCGGTTGCACATAATTCAGTTCATAGGCTCCACTCAACTGCTTCAGATCGCGGGACAGGGTGGACGCATTACAACTGACATAGACAATCTGTGGGGCTTGAAGTTGCAGTAAGGTTGCCATCACCGTTGCTTCACAGCCCTTACGGGGTGGATCGAGCAAGATTACATCTGGCGTTTGTCCGATCTCCAGATTGGGCAACAGGGTTTCGACCTGCCCTACATAAAATTTTACGTTCTCGATTTGATTGACCTGGGCGTTCTGCTCTGCTTGTTCGATCGCCTCAGGCTGGATTTCAATGCCGATCGCCTGCTGCACTCGTTGAGCCATGGGCAGGGTGAGCGTGCCAATACCACAATAGGCATCCACCAGCACTTCATCTCCCCGTAACTGAAGCCGAGACTGGATCGTTTGCAATAATGCTTCTGCCTGTTCTGTATTCACCTGAAAAAACGTAGTCGATTGAATCCGGAATTCCAACCCAGCAAAGATTTCCCGCAAGTAGGGACGACCGGCCACGCAAACCGTCTCCGAGCCAAAAATGGCATTCGTGCGAGCCGCATTTAAATTCACGCACACCCCAACCAGATGGGGATAAACCTGTAACCATCGCTCCGCCTGTTCTGCTAGCCCTGGTAACTGATCGCTACAAGACACTAAGGTCAATAGCACTTCGCCGGTGCGCCGCCCGATCCGCAAACTGAGGTGGCGAATTTTGCCCTGATGCCGCTGTTCGTCATAAATTGACCAGCCCCGTTGCTGAATATCTTGCTTCACCTGGGCCAATAAGGGATCTAACCGATCGTCTTGAATCGGGCATTGGTTCAAATTGATCAGTTGATGACTGCCCTTCTGGTAATAACCTGCTTGCACCAAACCCTGGGAATTCCGGCGGATCGGATAGGTCGCCTTGTTGCGATAGGACAAAGGTGTAGAGCCCGCCAAAACTTCTGCTACCGGAGGATGGGCAAAGCCACCGATCCGCTGTAAATCCTGCAAAATCAAATTCTGCTTTGTGACTAACTGGCGAGCATAATCGACTTGTTGCCACTGACAGCCCCCACATTTATCCGCCACAATACAACTGGGTCGCACCCGATCGATCGCAGCCTCTAAAATTTGATGCAGCTTGCCTTGTCCATACTGGGGTTTCACCCGCACCAACCGTACTAACACCCGGTCGCCAGGTACTGTATCCGGCACAAACACGACTCGATCGTGCCAGCGCCCTACTCCTTCACCCTTGTGATTGAGATCGGCGATCGTCATCTCAACCAATTCACCCTGTCTCCAATTTGAATCTGTCACGCAATTCACCTCCTTTCACTCATACTAATGAGAGCATGGTTGTTTGAGGGCTGCTCTTTGAGCATTGATCTCTGAGCGTTAATCTTTGAGCATTAATCTTTGAGCGCAGTCCCGGTGATTCACATAATCGCTGCGAACCTGTGCGAACCTGTGCGAACCTGTGCGAACCTGCTGCCAACTTTTTTCTACTCTTGATTTTCCTCCTCTCCTGCCTTGAAACAACGCCTTGATGCCCTTCTGGTAGAACGCCAACTCTGTGACTCTCGCCAACAGGCCCAGCGACTGATTCGCGCCGGGGAGGTGCAGGTGAATCATCAACTGATCGATAAACCTGGCACTGAAGTTGAAGTCACGGCTGAGATCCAGGTGAAAGCCCGATCGCCCTATGTCTCTCGTGGTGGCGAAAAGCTAGCTAAAGCGTTACAAGAGTTTGCGATTCAGGTGAGCGATCGAACAGTGCTGGATGGCGGGATCTCCACGGGAGGCTTCACAGACTGTTTGCTGCAAGCGGGTGCTCACAAAGTCTACGGTATTGATGTCGGCTATGGCCAGGTAGCCTGGAAATTGCGGCAGGATCCACGGGTGATATTGCGGGAACGCACCAACCTTCGCCACCTCACCCCCGAAGCTCTCTATGGCACCGCATCACTAGCGGACTGGTTCAATTGGCCCGACTTGGGAGTGGTTGATGTGTCGTTTATTTCGCTCACTAAAGTTTTACCTGCCCTCTGGGCTCTCTTGCGGCCGCCCCGTGAAGTGGTGTTGTTGGTGAAGCCACAGTTTGAAGTGGGTCGCAGTAAGATTGGCAAAAAAGGAGTGGTGCGCGATCCTCAAGATCATGCTGAGGCGATCGAACAAGTGACAACTGCCGCTGCCGCATTAGGCTGGCGGTTTTGTGGGCTGACCTGGTCGCCTTTGACCGGCCCAGAGGGAAACCTGGAATACCTACTCTGGCTAGACATGAGCCGCGATCAACCTTACCCCGATCGATCGGCTCTGAATGCGCTCACCACCGCCGCACAGGCTGCTTTCAAGCCCCGCTCCACCCCATCGCCCCCCGAATCGGCAAGGTAGGGGCGTGAGTGATGTGTACGAATGGGTAGAGAGCCCAGAATCTCAAGACCCTGACGCAATCAAGCCTGCTGTACCCACTGCTCTCAACTCACAAACACTCACGCTTGCGCCATCCTAACGTCCGTAATTGACCCTGGCATCCATGCCAAAATCACGAAAATAGCGCGTCCAGCGGCCGGCAGTGCTGCGGCTGTCGAAGGGGCCGACCCGGATGTGGGATCCCCGCGAGGTGTCTGTTCCCACCATGCCATCGATCCCCATGCCGCTAGTGAGGCGAGCGATCTGAGAATTGACGGCATCAATGTCACGCCCCCGGCTCGGAATAATCACATAATAGGCCCGTTCTCCCTGGGGTGCGGCAGCTTGATTCACAGGTGGTAACCCTGGATCGGAAGCGCCAAACTCCACTTCACCGGGTGCGGAAGGAACGGTCGTCGTCGGCAATAGATCGGGCGGCGGCAGAGTTTGCGTGTGAAGCGAATTGGAGTCATAGGTGCCATAGCCAGTGGCGGGAGCCTGACTAACGGTGGTGCTCCCAGTGAGCGAGACCACTTGGGCGCTAATCCCGGAGGTAGCCAGGGTCGAAACCTGTTGCTGAGCGCTGGTTAGATCGGTGTATAAACCCGCCTGAATAAACCGCTGCCCGTTATACTCCTGCATAGAGGCGATCGGCTGAATTTGTTGTACTTGCGCCAAGAGGGCATCACTGTTGCCGTTGACCACTACCAGGTAACTGGGAGTTGCTTGGCTGACCAGAGACTGTTGCCCAAAGGGGATGGATTGAGCGGTGGCAGGCGGCGGCGGCAACCCATCCACTACCTGTTGCGCTACCAGAAAATGGCGAGTATCGCTGAGAGTTGGTTGAGCCCAGGCCGATTCAGCCACGAAGCTCACACCGATCAAGCCGCCACCAATCAAGCTGCCGCAGAGCCAGGCGATCACCGACCGATGCCCAGCGAGAGTAGGTGAGTTCGATTGAGGAGAGACATCAGTCATGACACACTGGCCCCACTATATTTAGGGTTTGAAGAGAGAAAATAGATCTAAATGGCGCTAATCCTAACAAAGGTTAGTCAGGCAAAAGGTTAGTCAGGCAAAAGGTTAGTCAGGCAAAAGGTTAGTCAGGCAAAAGGTTAGTCAGGCAAAAGGTTAGTCAGGCAAAAGTGTTCACCGTTCGTCCTGCCACCCTCTGCCGCGCTTTCTAGGTTTTGCCAGAGTTGAAAATAAACGTTGAAAATAAACTCAGAATTCTCCGGCAATGCTCAACAGAATCGAACCCAGTCGGGCAACGCAAGTGTTAGCCTAGAAACAGCATTTTGTGAAGAATTTTCCGCAGTTCGGGCACATGGATAAGGTTGTTGTTGGGCTTTCGGGTGGGGTAGATAGTTCGGTCGCAGCCGCCACGTTGCATCGTCAGGGATTTGAGGTGGTTGGGCTGACCCTCTGGCTGATGAAAGGCAAGGGACAATGTTGTTCAGAAGGCATGGTGGATGCGGCTCAGCTTTGTGAAGCGTTGGGCATTCCCTACCATGTGGTTGATAGCCGCGAGGTTTTCCAGCAGCAAATCGTGGATTATCTCGTGAGCGGGTATGGAGCTGGAATCACGCCACTCCCCTGTTCTCAGTGCAACAAAGCGGTCAAATTTGGCCCGATGTTGGACTATGCTCGCCGTGAATTGGGAATCGATCGCATTGCCACTGGTCACTATGCTCGCATTCTTCATAATTCCCAAACCGATCGATTTCAGCTCTGTCGAGCCGTAGATCCGGGCAAAGATCAATCCTACTTTCTCTACGACCTCAACCAGGAGATTTTGGCCCATACCCTGTTTCCCCTCGGTGACCAAACCAAGACCGAAACCCGACGCATGGCGGCTGAATTTGGGCTACACACAGCCGAAAAACCGGAAAGCCAGGATCTTTGCTTAATCGAAGCCCATGGTTCCATGCGCACCTTTCTGGATCAATACCTCACACCCCGGACAGGTGAAATTGTTGATCGATCGGGGCGGGTCTTAGGACAGCATGATGGCGTGCATCACTATACGATCGGTCAGCGCAAAGGGATTGGCATTGCTGCCGATCGCCCTCTGTATGTGATCGGGTTAGATGCAGGTAAAAATCAGGTGATTGTTGGCGATCGAACCGATGCCCAAACTCCAGAATTTACTGCTCAGCGAGTCAACTGGGTTTCGATCGCAGCACCCACAATGCCAATTCAGGCAGAAGTGCAAATCCGCTATCGATCCCAGCCTGTTCCAGCCACCATCGTGCCGCTGCCCGATCAACGGGTCAAGGTCGTGTTGGATGAACCCGAATTCAGCGTTACTCCGGGGCAAGCCGCCGTCTGGTATCGGGGCGAGGTGCTCCTAGGGGGCGGGGTAATCGAAGGCAAGTAAGACCATGGCACTGAAGCGGCGAGCATTTTTACAAGCAGGGTTACTGGCAGGAGGCATGATCGCAGCCGAGGGGCTGAGTCAGTCTCTGCTAGGACAGGCTACCAGTCGCTACTACCACACCTTAGCCCAACCCGCTCGTCGGAGATTGGCTTTGCTTGTAGGCATTAATCAATATCCTGAGTCTGTGTGCGACTATGTATCCCCACGCGGTTCTGCGCTCGGCGGTTGCCTCACAGATGTCGAACTGCAATCGATGGTATTGCAATACCGATTTGGGTTTCAGCCCCGCGATATCTTGGTACTCACCGATCGGGCAGCCACCCGACAAGGGATTGCCGAGGCTTTTCTGGATCATCTAATCGGGCAGGCTAACCCAGGGGATCTCGTCGTATTTCATTTCAGTGGGCTGGGAAGCCAGGTACGGCTGGAGGGCGATCCGAATGTAGCTCAAGCCAGTCTTGTGCCGATCGATGGCTTCCTGCCAACCGCTGAGACTCCGATCATCCATGATCTGCTACAAGACACCCTCGGTTTACTCTTGAGCGCTTTGCCGACGAAGCAAGTGATTGCGGTGATTGATGCTGGTTATAGCAATGTTGGCCGTACTCTACAAGGTAATCTGCGACTGCGATCCCGCCCAGTCAGCCCGGTGGGGATGGTCTGCGAGGCAGAGCGTCTGCTTCAGGAACAGCTCATGGGTCAAACTCGACTCTCGATCGAGCAAATCCGGCAACGTTGGCGGACAGGACAGTTTCCGGGACTGCTGTTGCAAGCGGGATCGTTCGATCGGGTTGTCACCGAAGCCCAGTGGAGTGGCTATAGTGCCGGTCTATTTACCGCTGCTCTGACGCAACAGTTCTGGGCGACTACCCCTGCAACTCCCATCTGGGTGAATTTTCAGCAGGCAGCCACTACCGTGCGTCAAATAGCAGGACTTCAGCAGCAACCCAACCTCTCTGGACAGCTTGCCCCGGTTAGTTTGGACAGTTTCAACCCGATCAGTGCGGATGGTGTGATTCGATCGATCGATGATGAGGGCAGAGCGCAGGTCTGGTTAGCTGGGCTGCCTACCCCGGTATTGGAAAATGCTACGCTGCTCTGGTGTAGTTTGGTGAACCCAGCGGAGGTTGGTGCCGAAGCGGTGCCTTTCCCCACTTTGCAAATTCGCAGCCGGGATGGACTGGTGGGTCGGAGCCGCAGTCTGCGAAGTAGCCCCACCGCGAGTGGCAGTATGGCTCTGAGTGGATCAAGCGGCGGATCAAGCGCTGGATCAAGCGCTGGATCAAGTGGTGGATCAACCTTGCCCCTAGCACCCGGACAGCTCGTGCAGGAACTGGTACGGGTTTTGCCCCGTAACTTGGGACTGACTGTGGCGATCGATAATGAACTGGCTCGGATTGAACGAGTTGATGCCACCAGTGCCTTTGCGGCCATTCCCCGGGTTTCTTCGGTGATGGCCGGTGAACAACCCGCCGATCTCTTTTTTGGCAAAATGCAGACCGCTTCTCTGCTGGCTGCTTCTTTACCGCTCTCTAACGCGACTCCGGCTCCAGCCTCTCTGGCTCCGTCCTCTCCGGCTCCGTCCTCTCTGGCTCCGTCCTCTCCGGCTCCAGCCACCCAAGATGCCCCTGCTTCCGATCTGCCTGACTTGCCCAACTTGCCACCTGAGTCTGCTAGTCAATATGGGCTCTTTTCACCTGGCCGCTCGGCCATTCCCAGCACCCTGATCCGGAGTTCTGAGGCGGTGAAAGCGGCGATCAATCGCATGACTCCCCAATTGAAAACTCTCCTAGCTCTCAAACTGCTACGGCTCACCCAAAACCAAGCCTCGTCTCATTTGGGAGTCCGGGTGCTCCTGGAAACCACTGAACCTCAAGTCCGACTAATTGCCAATCAAGCCACTAGCCGCCTGCCCACCGCTTCTGCGTCCAGCCGTCTCACTGTACCGCCCCCGATCGAGCAGCCCACCGCCACCGTACCCCTGGGTAGCCAAATTCGCTATCGTCTATACAACTATGGCAGCCAACCGATTTACTTTCTGCTGATCGGAGTCGATACGCGAGGGAATCCTTTGTTGTTTGCGCCGCCTGTCACCAATAGCAACGAGGAGCCCAGCCGGCCCGAACTCCATCCTCAGGAGATCCTCACCTTACCGATCGATCGATCGGGCTGGACGATTCAGCGACCGACCGGACTGGCAGAAACGCATCTGATCTTTAGTCCGGCTCCGTTCCGGCAAACTGAGCAAATTCTGAAAGGTCGTACCAGCCAAATCACTGACCCGCTGGAGATCGTTCAGGCCATTTTGCAAGATCTGCACCAAGCCAGTGCCCCCTTGGTTGCCAAGCTGGAGATCCCGGCAGATAGCTATGCACTGGATGTGCGGGCCTGGGCTACTCTGAGCTTTGTTTATCAAGTGGTTGCAGCCTAGAGCCGCCCCCGCGACTTCAGATGCAGATAGCGATCGACCAACGGATCGGTCATTTGATCAGCAGGCGCATCTAACACCAGTACCCCTTTTTGTTTGAGGGTTTCCAGGGCCACTTGCCGTTGGGATAGCAGATCCAGAGCCACCGCTCGACGATAGCCGCTCGTAACATCGGGAGTTGGCAACTGGGACTGTGCATCTACTGCTGGATCTCGCAGGGTGACACAAAAAGGCAAATAGCGTGGAGTCAGGCAAGCCATGGCGGAGAGCAGTTCGGCGGAGGCGGTGCGATCGATTAGATCAGTAATCAGCACCACGAGCGCCCGACGAGTTTGCTGACTGGTCACCTGGGTCACGGCATTCACATAGTCAGGTTCTAGTCCAGTCGGGCGCAAAGGAGTGACGCGCTCGATCAAATGGGAGAGCTGGGCCTTGCCGCGCTCCGGTGGCACCCAGGTATGAAGCTGGCGATCGAAAACCCCGATGCCTACCCGATCGCCCCGATGCAGCCCTGCCAAGGCTAAGGATAGCAGTGCATTTAAGCCCCAATCAAACCGCTCTATGCCGCGAACTCGGGTTCTCATCAGTCGTCCACTATCTAGCAATACGATCAGGGTTTGCTCCTGTTCCGGCTCCAGAACGCGCAGCAATAGGCGACTCCGACGAGCCGTAGCCTTCCAATCGATCAAGCGTGGATCATCTCCCGTACTGTACTCTCGCAACTCAGAAAACTCGGTGCCCATGCCCAATCGCTGGGAGCGTTTGATCGACCCGGTATTTTGCAAGGCTAATCGAATCGACAGGGATCGTAGCCCCAACAAATCTGGATATACGGCGACGGGCTGAGCCTGCGGAATCCGCCAGTTATGCCAGGCCAACCCCCAAGCCCCCAATTGCCGCACCTGGATTGCCCCCCAGTTATATTCCCCACGATGATCGGGAAAGACCCGATAGCTGAGGGTTTCCTGATGGTGGGCTGGGAGCACCACTTGCAGCAATTCTGGACTTACCTGAAAAGAAGGAGGATAGTGATCGCGAATTTGTAACCGAGCTGCTCGATCGCCGGTGTGTAACTTCAGTTCAATTAAATTCTCTCGTCCGATCGACAATCGATCGATGGGTAACCGTTCTATCGTCACCCGCTGGGCTTTCACCCATTGACTATCCAATAGAGCCAGCAACAACACGAGCCCATCCCAAATTAAGACAAACCCGATCGCTGCGGTTAACAGCGGTGAACCCGTCAAATCTTGCCCGACCACTGCGATACCGAGCCCGATCGCTGTGCCTAAAATCAATAGTCCGTAAACTCGTAAGGATGGAATCATGTAGCTGATTTCAAGCTGCTTCTGGCAATTTCAATAGGTGGAGTTGCTGTCAGTGATCGTTCAATTCCAGTATGGATCATTCTGGTGGCTTGTCTCTCAGTCGGTGGCGGGTGAGTCTAGGGTTTTGTGGGAGTTGGTGGCGGGTGGGTCTAGGGTTTTGTGGGAGTTGGCGGCTTGTCCCTCTAGTCCGCCCAGAAATTAATTTCTGGGCTAATAGGCAAAGTCTACTGAAGTAGACTCGGAGGCAAGCTTGGAGGCAAGCTCGGAGGCAGCTCGGAGGCAATTCGGGGGCGTTGCTGGGTTCTTTTGCTGAATTGGTTGGAGAGGCTTTGAGGGGTGAGGTGGGAAGGCGGGCTGAGATTTGAGCGGAACTTGGTGGGTTCAGGCAAATTTCCCCTATCTTGAGAATAGGTACTTCACTCGATCGAATTGTTATGACCAGCCGTATTATTGACCTGCTCAGAACCGGACAACCCGATCAAACCGTGACGATCCAGGGGTGGGTGCGGACGAAGCGTGAGCAAAAAGAGTTTTGTTTTGTTGAGGTCAATGATGGCTCGTCGATGGCGGGTTTGCAAGCTATTTTGGATCAGGCATTGCCAGACTATGGCTCGATCGTTAAAAAGCTGAATACGGGTGCATCGGTGCAGTTGACAGGAGTGCTGGCTGCATCGCCCGCCAAAGGTCAACGGATCGAACTCAAAGTGGCTGAGGTGACAGTATATGGCGAGGCGGATCCAGAAACCTACCCGTTACAGAAGAAGCGCCATTCATTTGAGTTTTTGCGCGAAATTGCTCATTTACGAGGCCGTACTAATACGCTGGGAGCGGTGTTTCGTGTCCGTAATGCCTGTGCGACGGCGATCCATCAGTTTTTCCAGGAGCGGGGTTTTCTCTGGGTGCATACACCGATCATCAGTGCCAACGACTGTGAGGGGGCGGGAGAGTTATTTACGGTCACCTCAATGGATCTGAAACAGGTGCCGCTGACGGACGGCAAAGAGGTGGATTATAGCCAGGATTTCTTCGGCAGACGGGCATTTTTAACGGTGAGTGGGCAGTTGGAGGCGGAGATCATGGCCATGGCCTTCACCAATGTGTACACCTTTGGGCCCACGTTCCGGGCTGAGAACTCGAACACATCTCGCCATCTGGCGGAATTTTGGATGATCGAGCCAGAAATGGCATTTTGCGATCTAGAAGGCAATATGGATCTAGCGGAAGCATTTTTGAAGCATATCTTTCAATTTGTCCTAACTCATTGCCCAGAAGATATGCAGTTCTTTAATGAACGCATTGATAATACAGTTCTAGATACTGCCGATAATATCATTCACAATTCGTTTGAGCGTATTACCTACACTGAAGCAATTCGACTATTGGAAAAAGCCGATCGCAAATTTGAGTTTCCGGTTTCCTGGGGTTTAGATCTTCAATCAGAACATGAACGCTATTTAGCTGAGGAGCTATTCAAAAAGCCACTGATTGTCACTGACTATCCCGCGGCAATCAAAGCGTTCTACATGCGTCTGAATGAGGATGGTCAAACTGTGCGAGCGATGGATATTTTAGCTCCCAAAATTGGTGAAATCGTTGGAGGATCGCAACGGGAAGAACGGCTAGATGTGCTAGAAAGCCGGATCGATGCCCTCGGACTACCCAAATCCGATCTCTGGTGGTATCTCGACTTGCGTCGCTACGGTACGGTTCCCCATGCTGGTTTTGGCTTGGGCTTCGAGCGGGTGGTGCAGTTTATGACCGGGATGACCAACATTCGAGATGTTATTCCTTTTCCTCGTGCCCCACTCAGTGCCGAGTTTTAGGAGGGACGGGCTGGAAAAAATCGCCTGCGGCCAGAATGGCTCCCCCGACAATCAGGAGGCAGGCAATCCCCAGAATCCAACTGGCCGTTGCCAGCCCACAAAGCACCAGGAGAAGGGTTGAAAGCAAAGGAGCCAGATAGGACAGGGCTCCTAAAATTTTGATATTGCCATGTTTGACTCCATAATCCCAGGTGAAAAAAGCCAGACCGATCGGCCCTAAACCTAAGCAGAGTATGGCTAACCAGTTTAACCCGACCGGCATCACGAAGGTTTCAAACCCAGCATGGCAGAGCCAAGCCAGCAAAGCCGTAACTCCGCAAAAACCGCCCACTGAATCCGTCGAAATGGTGCCAAACCGACGCGAGAGCACGGAGTAACCCGCCCAGATCACAGCGCAGATCAGGGCGGACAAGTAGCCGATCCCATATTGTGGCTCAAAGTTAAACCCCTGCCCTTTGGTTACGAGGAGGGTCGCTCCGACAAAGCCAGCGCTCGCGCCAACTCCATGAAACCAGCGCAGCCGTTCGCCAGGTAAAAACGCCGAAAAGAGGACGATCAACAGGGGCCAGAGATAGGCAATTAAACTCGCTTCTACGGCAGGGGCTTGGCTGAGCGCAATAAAGTAAAAGCAGTGATATCCAAACAGCCCTGTGATTCCCAGCAACCAGACGGGTAGGGGCAGTTTTAACCGTTGGAGGAAGTTGCCGCCTTGCCTCAACCAAAGCGCCACCCCAATTAAAAACGCGATCGAAAAGCACATAGCCGTTAATTGAAATGGGGGAATGGCTCTGCTGAAAGTCGTGAGTAAGGCGAGAGTAGACCACATCAAAATGGCACTGAAACCGATCAGGGTAGGAGGAAGCGCAAGCGGCATGGGAAAACAGGTGAGTGATCAACTTTGTGTATGACATGAATTACATTATAAACATGCGGCGATCGAGAGCTTTCGGATCATGGGCTTCCACAAAGTTATCCAGGGTTTCGTCGGTTTCGAGTCGGCCATCGACCAGGGTAATAATCCGATCGGCGACATCGAGAATCCGGTTATCATGAGTCACCATGAGGATGGTTCGCCCTTCTTGTTGGGCTAGCTTTTGCATGAGGGTCACCACCTCTCGCCCCGATTTTTTATCTAAAGCGGCAGTCGGTTCATCGGCCAAAATGAGCGCGGGATGATTGACTAAAGCTCTGGCGATCGCCACCCGTTGTTTTTGCCCACCCGACAAGGCGGCTGGCTTATAGTCTACCCGATCGGCTAAGCCAAGCTGAGTTAACACATCCACTGCCTTCGAGCGCTTGTTCCCCCACTCATTCAACAATTCGATCGCCATTTCGACATTCTGAGATGCGGTTAATGACTCAAACAGATTATGAGCTTGAAAAATAAAACCAATGTTTCGTCGCACTTCAACCAGATCCGCTTTGCGCATGCCTACCAGTTCGTGATTCAGCACCTTTAAACTGCCGGATTGTACGGTACGGAGGGCTCCGATTAAGGTGAGCAACGTGGTTTTACCCGATCCAGACGGCCCGGTCATGATCACAATCTGTCCCTTGGGCAGATCAAGGTTGATGTCAAACAGCACCTGCTTCCGTAAATCTGCTTGCCCAAAGAAATAATTCAGTTGGCGGATTTGCACCGAATGGTCTGTTTCAGTCATTGAGTTCAGAAGAGTCGATCGCACCATAAAACATACCATCAATTAAGTTGCGAATACTTCTAAGTTCCGAATACTTCGGCTGGATCAGTCGCTTGAACTTTACGAACAGCAATTGCACCGGAAATCAAACACATCAGCAGGGTGGCGATCCATAGATTGAGCACACGAGTGACGGTCAGTTTCATCAACAATCCGGTGGCACTCGCCGTGAGTTGGTACAGCCCAGCGCTAATGATCAGTCCCGGCAAAAAACCGATCACTGCCAGGATCATGGCTTCTTGGATTACAATCCACAGGAGATAGGTATTGGAATATCCCATCGCTTTCAAGGTGGCATATTCTGCCCAATGTTCTGCGACATCGGTATAAAGAATCTGATAAACCAGAATAATCCCAACGATGAAGCTCATGGTCGCGAGCAATGAAAATACAAACCCAATGCTAGTATTATTTTGCCAATAATCTCGTTCTTGCTGCATGAACTGAGTTTTAGTGAATACATTCACATCTTCAGGTAAGCGTTCCCGCAGCGTTTGAGCCAGCCGATCGATATCCTCTCCTGCCCGGACGTTCAGCAACCCCACATCTACCGTATTGAGATCGCGGCGGTCTTCGTCTGGGCCAAGGTTACCAAAATAGCGCAGAAAGTTTTGGTCGCTCATCACCAGATTGCCGTTTCCAGAAGCGAAATCGGTGCCCAAAACAAAGGTGCCCACCAGTTTCACCTGCTGCTCAGCCACTTCAGTTACAATACCCGCCTCAACCGGCCCCACTTCTGGGCGGGATCGGGCATCAAGCAGGGCTGTCCAGGGGAGTTGAAGTTCACGCTGGTGCGCAATAATGCCAGATAGGGGTAAAACGGGATCGGTCGGATTGAAAGCCAACACCCGTAAAGGGCGAATTCGTTTGGTTTGCGGGTTTTTCCAGTAAGCCGTGGTGGTATAGAGGGGGTAGGCTGCCTCTACCCCTTCATAGGCTTGAGCCTGATAGAGCCGACGGCGAGCAAATTGCTCTGGCACAAACATATTTTGTTTCAGCTTACTAACTAGAATGATGTCGCCATTAAGTAATTTCAGGAGTTGAATCTGGCTATCGATCAGCGCATTTTCAAAGCCACGAAAAATAAACATGAGTAATACGGCAAATGAAACACCTGCAATCGCCGTCAAGAGCCGTCGTCGCTCATAGGATAAATTTGCCCAGGCTAACCCGGTTCGTCGCCGCATTAAAACACCTCCGCTGGATCGGCCACTACCACCTTCCGCACAGAAATTAAGGCTGAAATGCTACACATGATGATGGCTAACAACAAAACATTGATCGCTCGTCCCCATTCCATGCCGATCGGCAGTCCCCCCCCTGTCGCATTTAAGGTGAGTTCATAGAGCCCCAGCGAGATGGCAAAGCCTGGAATGTAGCCCAGTACTGCCAGAATGATCGCTTCCTGCACTACGATCCAAAACAAAAAGCCGCTGCGATAGCCGATCGCTTTGAGGGTGGCATATTGCTTCATGTGATCGGAAATATCGGTATAGAGAATTTGATAGACAATTACTACACCCACAATACAAGAAACAATTACACCCATGCCGAAGATAAAACCAGTGGAAGTCGTGCTGATCCAATAATCCCGTTCCCGTTGAATTATCTGATCACGGGTGAGAACCATCACATCCGCAGGTAACACTTGATCGATCGCAGCAACAATTTGGGCGGGATCAACTCCGGGCTGCAACTTAATTAATCCCAGGCTAATGAGACTCAAGGGAAACGGAGCAAAGTAGCGACGAAAGTTTTGATCGCTCATCAACAAGGTACCATCTGCGGCAAACCCGCCCCCCAGCGTATACTGTCCACCCACCGTAATTTTGCGGCGATCGACTTCCGTGATCAGACCCACGGTTTGAGTCCCAAACTCCGGACGAGACAGGCGATCCATCAACGCAGTATCCGGACGACGTAAGGCAGCCTGATTTGCTGGAGACTGAATTTCTGGCACCAAAAACACCGGATCATCTGGATTAATGCCAAAAGCAAAAATCGCTCTGGTTCCCCTTGTTTCTGGGTTGCGCCACTGCAAATAACCCGCATACAACGGCATCACCCGTTCCACACCCCGAATCCCTGCCGCCTGATAAAGCCGCTCGATCGGAAAAGCTTTCGTACTGCTGATCTCCAGGGTCTGGGGCGACACCAGATACACTTCAGCATCGATACGGGTATAAATCATGGAGGCAGCTTTAGCTAAAGAGCCCAGAAATCCCAAATTCATAAACACCAAGATCACTGCAAAGGCAACTCCAGCGATCGCTACCAGTAGCCGCGTCTTTTCATAGGTCAGATTTAACCAGGCCAGTGGTGTTTTCATACTTGCCTAGCTCCCGACATCAATGCGGACATCAACCTGGAGATTGGTTAACGCTTCCACCGCTCGACTATCCGCTAACCGCACCTTCACTTCCACGACTCTGGCATCCGCGTTAGCCGCTGGATCATCATCCAGCACATCATTTTTGAAAATTTGCCAACCCACTTCTGCCACTTCTCCAGCGATCGGTTGATCGAACGCGCCATTGCGACTGGTCACTGTGACGGGCTGCCCCACTTTCACTAAGTTGATATCGGTTTCGTAGACCTCAGCGACGGCATACATCTGGCGGGTATCTCCCAAATCGAGAATGCCAGTTTCGCCAATTGCCTCCCCCGATCGCGTCAAAATATTCAGAATTCGCCCATCACTGGGAGCCCGAATAATGGTTCGATCGAGCCTAGCTTGGGCCAATTGCAAATTCTGTTGAGCCGAATCGACCTGCACCTGCACCTGTGACAACGGCAAATTAGACTGTTCAGATTGCAGTTGGGCCTGAGCATTTTGAATTTCAGTCCGCCATTCGGTTTCAATTTGGGTCAGAGTCGATTCGGCATTATTCAGTTGCTCTTGGGCTTGGCGAGTGCGGCTAATTTGCCGATCCAATTCTTGGCGGGCGATCGCCCCTTGCTGATATAGGGATTCTAGCCGCTGTAAGTCTTGATTCGCGAGTTCCAAGTCTGCTTCTAGCTCCCGAATCTTGGCTTGTTGGGCGGCTAGTTCCGCAGAACCGGGTTGCTGAGCCTGAGCAATGCGAGTTTGGGCCTCTGCAATCTGGGCTTCTCCATACCGAGTTGTGGCTTGGAGTCGCCGTTGAGCCTCCGCCAATTGACTGGCTGCATAGTCCCGTTCGGCTTTGCGTTCGCCATAGCTTTCCAGATAAGCCAGGGGATCGCCAGTCTGAACCTGATCACCCCGTTTCACCAAGAGTTGTTGAATTCGCTCTCCGGTTGGCCCGCCCACCCGCACCACCTCTCCCTGCGGCTCCAAGCGCCCTAAAGCCACCACTTCTACCCGTTGCGGAGCCACTGCTTCGGTGGCAGGTTCAGGCGCAGGCTGCTGGCTCAAAAGGCGCAGTAAGCCGTAGCCCGTTATGCCTAACCCAATCAAGGCGGCTAGCGCAATTACCCAACCATTTTGTCGCAGCCCCATCTTTTTATCGATCGCCATAACCCTCTCTCGCCGCCAAGCTTGCTTTTATGAGATTATTCTTATTATTTCTTAAGATTTCGCAACTTGCTAGCCGATTCCAGTCCTAGATATTCAGGAACTTCCCCCAGAGAACCCACCAGAAAATGGTTCAACCACATTGGCATCAGTCACCCGCATCGATTACTATCACTTGCTCGCACTATTCCATTTGCCCACCTCAACCTGCTCGCATCAACTCGCCTACATCAACTCGCCTACATCAACTCACCTACATCAACTCGCCTACATCAACTCGCTGGCGTTAGCGGGTCTGGTAAACATCTCGCAACACAATTTCTCGAATCAGAATTTTCACCGTCAGAACGATCGGTACTGCTAGAAGCAACCCCCAAATGCCCGCAGCAAAGGCAAAAGCCAGTTGGGCGAGCAACAGCAGAGCCGGGAGCAGAGCCGGTGGCTGAGGAGATCGCCAATGCCGCATCACGATCCCTTTCAGGAGATGAATGCCTGCATATAGGCCAATGACCAGCAGGATTTTCCCAGGCGCATCGATTAGGGCGGCAATCAGGGGTGAAGTCAGGCTCAGCAAAGGGCCCACAATTGGCACCGCCTCCAGTAACCCCGCCAGGGTGGCATGAGTTAACACAAACGGCAGATGCACTAGCGCTAACCCGATCGTACTTAATCCAGACACTAACAACATATCCAGCGTGGTGTGCTGCATCCATTTCACTAGCGTTTCTTCCCACTGGGTCAGCACCTCATGCATCCGCGGGCGATAGAAAGCAGGAAAAAACTGCACCAAACCTTGCCGATAAGCCGTTGGATTGGTAAACAGCATAATCGTCAGCACCACTAACAACAGAAGATAGAGTGCTACAGTAACCAGATCGGAAAACAAACTGAAAAAAGATTGAATCAGCCAGCTTGCGATCGGTCGAATCTGACGAGCGATCTCATCTAACGGCAATCGATCAGTCGGGAACCATTGGGTTTGCTGCCAATTCAGCCAGGTGAAAATCTGCGCGAGTTCGGAGGGCAGCAGCCAAGCCACCTGCCGGATTTGAGTCACCAACGGCGGAATCAGCAGTCCCACAATCAAAAACAGTACGGTCAAAAAGGTGGCGACAGAAACGGTGATAGCTGCCCGCCGTCCCATCCCCGATCGTTGTAGCCGCCGAGTCAGTCGATTGAAGGGCAAAGCGAGAACGATCGCCGCAAAGATCAGCAGCACCACCTGCCGGATGCGCCATAACAAATAGAGCAGCCCCAATAGCGCGACTAATCCTATCCATCGCCCCAACTTCACCCGTGCTCTCCCCCGTGCTCTTCCCCGTGCTCTCCTACAAACTCGCGTCCCAGCATCGATCGATGGTTCCGTTCCTCTAGCCTAAACGGAACACTCTGGTCTGGCTAACTCTCAGCATTCTGGATCCAATTAGAAAAACCAGAAGCTGCTTGCGAGCCTAATGCTTGCGAGTCTAATGCTTGCGAGCTGATTGACTGACAAATCTTTTCCCCTCATCCCTAAATCCCTTCTCCCACTAGGGGCGAAGGGACTTGCAATCAAATCCTGGTTCGAGAGCCCCTCGCCCGCTCTGGGAGAGGGGTTGGGGTGTAGCTTGCTTCTGCGTAGCAGTGGGTAGTTTGAGTTTTGTCAGTCAATCAGGCTTGCGAGTCTAATTGTGTCAGCCATACTCTTGCCGTACTTTTACTGTGGAGAACTTGTCAGTCTTTCACATCCTCCAATCGGTTGGATCTATCGGTTGGATCTATCGGTTGGATCTATCGGTTAGAGCTAGAAGATAGAGGATTGAGTAGCGAGAACACCCCCAGCTCATTCTCACAACGGCCGATCGCCGGTAGACAAGCGTTAGGAAGTTGGCAAAAATAGGAATAGGTGTGTTGATGCCCCAGATAAAAAACAGGTGAGAAACAGGTGGAAGCAACAGTGCTGCTGGGCAAATCAGCATGTCGATTCTCTAGCTAAGAGCCTTCTCTATCATGCAAGTCAGCACGGTGTTTGTTGCCCTCGCCGATCCTATTGAGAATCTCGCTGAATTTTACCAGGTGTTTTTTGCTCTGGAACCCGCCGTACAGGTGCCCCAGGTTTACACCGAGTTTGAGTTACCGGGTTTACGGCTCGGAATCTTCAAGCCCAAGCCGGATCACCACCCTGAATTTATGGGTCAAGCAGGTAGCATGAGCCTTTGTATTGAAGTGGAATGTCTGGAAGCGGCGATCGAGCGACTCCGACAGATCGGTTACACCACCCCGCTAGATATCATGACTGCTTCCCATGGACGAGAAACCTACGCTTACGATCCGGCTGGCAATCGGTTAATTTTGCATGAAAGCCATTAAATTGGAATCGCGACGGTCATACCAGCCTGACGCAATCGATCGGCTAAGACATCCCCCAACCCTGTCGCGGGTGTGAGAATGCCTCCTCGACTCGCACCACCGGGTAAGGCATTACGGTTAAGCACTAAACCCAAGGCAGACTCACAAAGCATCTTCACCGTGGCTCGATTGCCAGGATCACCCTGATCGCGAATCAGTCCCCGGACTTGGTGCCCAGCGCTGTCTGTACCAATCAATTCGCAAGCGAACCAGCCCTGATCCATGGTTTGTTCGGATGGGCCACTGCCCGGTTGAGGCAGCCAGCCTTGGAAAACCGATCGCAGTTGGGGCTGCTGCAAAATAGCCAGGAAAAGGGCTAACCCAGCGGTGGTACCTATGGCTTTAAGCCAGGACAACGGCTGATCGAACTTAAAATATTCTTGATAAGCAAAATCGGCTCCGTAAGGCTCCTGCCATTGGCTATATAAAGCACTACTGCGACGAACGATCCGCGTATTGACTGGACTCATGAAAAACGGGCTCACCCAGGTCTGAAGATCCGGGTCAAACCCAGGAGTTTGAGGATCACGGTGACGATCGATCGGGCTGGGTACGGGTAATTCAGGGGGGTTGAGCAAAAAGGGTTGAGCAAACTGAGCAGCAGCTCCAGAGTCGTATAAATTAAAGCCTGATGCGAGTGTGCCGCCGTTAAAGCCTCCATACGCTTGAAAGTAGGCTTTCACCTGTTGGCAGGGTAACCCAAAGGTTTGTTGTAGATGCCGCACAACCAGAAATGTGCCTAAGTCGGACGGAACCGAGTCAAAACCACAGCCAGGAATAATCCGAGTTCCGGCAGCAGCAGCTTGGGCATGATAGCGATCGATTAAACGCTTGATCCAGGGGGTTTCACCTGTAATATCGACATAATCGGTTTTGAACCGCACACAGGCATCCACCAGTAAATTACCGTAGAGAGCAAACGGCCCCGCCGTTGTGAGGAGTACCTGCGTTTGTGAGACGATTCGATCGATCGCTTCCTGATCCTGGCTATCACCCACTAGCACATCGACCTCAATGCCCAGTTGAGCTTTGACGGCTGCTAATTTTTGCTGATTGCGACCGGCGATCGCCCAACGCAGAGGGATCGGGTAACGCTCCAGGTAATGAGCAAAATATTGCACTGTCTGTTGACCCACAAAACCACTAGCCCCATACAGCACAATGTCATAGCGGCGATCGGATAGATCAGGCATGTCAAAATCTGAGGATGATCAGTTACGTTTACTTTGTTTCAGTCACTCTATTTAAGATAATCGGTTTGTGTATTTTTGGTGGTCGGTGGCAGAGGTTGCCCGATGCAGCTCACTAGAACAAGCTGGTTCTGGATGGCTGATTGATTGTGTATAAAATTCCATGGAGCAGGATCAAACTGGCTCATGGGTCGTCTGGTTACTGATGTCGCTCAGATGGGTTACCTCAAGACTGCTACCTCAAGACTGCTACCTCAAGACTGCTACCTCAAGATTGTTAGCTCAAGACTGCTACCTCAAGACTGCTACCTCAAGATTGTTAGCTCAAGACTGCTACCTCAAGATTGTTAGCTCAAGACTGCTACCTCAAGACTGCTACCTCAAAGTGGGGAATGACAATTTCGGTCGGCAAAGGCTATCAATAGGCAATACTATCCCTACTAATGGAGGTACACCATGTTGGATGGCGAAACCATGCAGCAAGAGCTAGAGTATGAATTTGAGGATGAATATGAAGGCTTGTTTGAAGATGAATATGAAAGTGAAGATTTCATGGGAGATTCTTTGAGAGAGGCAGGACGTGTGACCAGTATGGCTGGTATGACCAGTATGGCTGGTGAAGGAGAATATGAAGACGAGTATGAAGGAGAAGCTTTTTTCAAAAAAGTGAAAAGCCTAGCTCGTCGCTTGAAGCCTGTGTTACAAAAAGTCGCGCCCAAGGCAGTTCAGGTAGTTGGTAGTGCGATCGGGGGTGCTGGGGTTGGCAACACATTAAGTAACATTGCCAAACAGTTGAGTCGTGAAAGTGAATTCGAATATGAGAGCACCTTCGAGAGCGAGTTTGAAGATGAGTTTGAATATGAAAGTACTTTTGCAGGCGAATTCGAGGAAGAATTTGAATCTGCCACGATCGCACAGCCAGAAGCGCTAGCCGAAGCCTTAGCCATGATGGCCAGCCAAGTGCAAAGTGAAGCGGAAGCGGAAGCTTACACAGGAGCCTTTACGGCCCGGATTATCCCGGTCAAATCTTTGGCAATGCAACGAATTTATCCTCGACTGGTACGCGGAACGGCTGCACTGACCCAAACTTTACGGAAATCCCCGACCACACGACCTTTGGTCAAAACCATCCCGACAATTGCAGCTCGGGCCGGACAGAAACTCGCGCGTCAGGCGGCACAAGGAAAATCCATTACCCCAACCACTGCGGCTCGAGTCATGGCGGCTGAAACGAAAAAGGTGTTGGGCAATCCTATGGCTTCTGCTCAAACCCTGCTGCGATCCTCGAAGGCGGCTCGTAAAGTAACCCAACCACAACGATCCCGTCTCTAAAACGATCCCGCCTCTTGCGAGCGAATGCCCTTCGATCGGCAAACCGCTGCTCTCTATTAAACAATTAACGAGGTGAAACCATGTTTGAGTATGAGTATGAATTTGAAACTGGGCTCGATCGGGAAGGTGAGTGCGAGTTTTCTAGTGAGTATGAGAGTGACCAATTTCTACCTCTATTAGCTCCGGTTCTTGCTTCTGCTGCTCCGGCTGCCATTAAAGCGATCGGAGGACTCTTTCGCAGGCGGAGACGGAGACGGGCGCAGCGAGAGTTTGAGCTGGAAATCCCAATGGGTGAGTATGAAGATGAATACGAAAGTGAATTTGAATATGAAGGCGAATATGAAGCTGATCCCTTCATTGGCAGCTTGTTGCAAGGATTAGGAGGTGCGCTCGGACTGAATGAAAGCGAATTTGAGCTGGAGTTAGAAGGTGAGTTTGAAGGGATGCCTGGAGCCAGTGAATACGAGGTGATGATGGAGCATTTGGCCTACCAAGCCTCCCAGAGCGAAAGTGAAGCGGAAGCGGAAGCCTTCTTGGGAGCCTTAGTACCGCTGGCGGCACGTCTGATTCCTTCCGCAGCAAAAGCCATTACCTCGGTTGCTCCCTCCATTATTCAAGGTGTTGCACGGGTTGGTCGTACGCTTTATCGAAGCCCAACTAGCCGCAAACTCATTCGTACCTTGCCGACCGTCTTGAAGGGCACCACTCGCACGTTGGCCCGCCAAGTCTCTCAAGGTAAACCCCTATCGAGTAAAACTGCTCTCAGAGCCTTAGCGGGTAACGTAGCAACGGTGCTGGACGATCCGAAAAAAGCCCAGCGAGCCATGCGGAATTGCCATCGGGCCCAGCATCGCGTCAGAACCATGTCTCAGCGTCCCACCAGTTCAATGCCCAGCAATTCAATGTCAAATCGCCGCAAACGCCGTCCTGCGATGGCTTAAGCAGAGGATTCCTCGACCGGCTAGCAATCAGAATAATGCCAGAACAACAGTGATCGATCGAACATGACAGGATGAATAACAAATGAAAGCGATGAAAGTAACCGTTAGCGTAGCTCGATCGCAATTCAGGATGTTGATTATCCGGCATGAGATCATATCAGGAATTGTGGCAAGATAATGTCCAGGATAAGACTATGAATAGATTGTTGGAATCCCGATCCCAATTTTTGAGTGCAGCAGAGGATGAGCCATGGGGGGCATCTTTTGATCTCTTGCCGATCCACCAGCCCGCCCGTGATGGGTTTATAGAACCGATCGATCTGGATCCCTGGTTACGGGTACAGGCTCTCAATTTGAAACGTCATGCAGCGGCTTTGCGTCCTTTTCAGTCTGGCGAATTCGGCACCGATCCGGCTAGCCCTAGCGATGCCCATATTGATGCTGTGAATGCTCTCCTCAACCGGCTGCGATCCCAACTTCAGCGGATTGCGACTCAAGTTGATCGTAGTGCTGCTGCTGCCATTCATCACCCAGAGATTGCCAGACTACAAGCGCTTGTTTCTCGTAAGGAATGGGGACATCAATGGGTGCAGGCGATCGAGCAGATTTGGGATTTCTACTTTGAGTTGTTTGGGCAGCGTCAAACCCAATTTGGATCCTGGTTGCTAGCCTGTGACCGTATTGCTCTAGATTGCTATCAGGATATTTACATGGGATTGGGACAAGCCAGATCCATTCCCACTCCGGCTCCCTTCTCCTACATCAAAACTGGCTTTGGCCCGGCTACTTTTCGTCGTGGTATTCCCCTAACCAAGCTGGGTAAGCAGATTAATCCGTTTCCACTCATTCAACTGCCCTACCACCGCATGGTCAACCCCTGGACATTGGGAGCGATCCTGCATGAGGTATCCCACAATATTCAGACTGATTTGAACCTGCGGCAAGTCATCCCCCAGGCAATTGCCCAACGGCTATTACAGGCTGGATTACCGCGATCGGTCGCCCTGACCTGGTCACGTTGGCATAGCGAAACTTTTGCTGACTTATCTGGGTTATTATTGGGCGGCCCATACATGGTGCCTTCTTTGATGGATATTGCTGGACGCTCACCTGCTAGTACTTTACATTTTCATCCGAATGCAGTACATCCAACTCCCTACTTGCGTCCTTTTATTAGCACAGAATTACTCAAGCGCCTCGGTTTTATGAAGGAAGCAGATCAGTATAATCAGATTTGGCAGCGCGTTTACCCTAATCCACGGGCAGGCAATATTCCAGACGAATTTCTGCAAAGCTTTAACCGGGCAAAACAGCTCGTGGTCGATACAGTTTGTTTCACACCTTATAATGAATTAGGCAATAAAAGCTTCGCTGAGGTTGCCAGATTCCGACCGATGCATCAAAGAATGATCGAGGAAGCCGGAGAACGGTTGGCGCAAGGGAACGATCCCGGTATCATTCCAGAACGCTTTTTAATTGGGGCATCGCGTTGGGCGCTCGATCGACGCTTGGCAGAACCGAAAGTGATCACCCAGAACTTTTATCGAGCATTAGGACGTAGATAGTCAAATTTCTTGGAGATAATCTTCATCGTTCATCGTTTTATCTCTCGTCGTCTCATGCTTTTGGACTGATCAGCTTCACCGATCCAGTGTCCTGACTTGAGATTGATCGGCCGATCGACCTTACTTGATTGTGTTATCTGCTCATTCCTGCCACTTCACGATTCCCGTCATCCATAGGGAGGAAACTCATGAAAGAATATATAATCCGTGGTTTTATTGGAGAAACAGAAGGAGAATTAACTAAAGATGCCGATGGAAATCCAGTTTGTCCATTTAGCAACAGCTCTTATCAACCGACGAAAGAAGATCTGAGAATCGATGTTTGGGATCGGGATGTTCGGTTTAACGATCGCCTGGCTTCGACTACAACTGCTTTTGGAGTTGGCATTTTTGAACTGCGGTTTACCGATCAGGATTTTCGTCAGGAGCCGGGAGAAAGTGAATTAGAACCAGATGTTTTCTTTGAAGTTTTTCGGCAGCGACAGCTTTTGTTTACAACTGAAGCCGAACTAATTCCAGAGAACTCATTATTTACTGAAGTGGAAGAGATTCCCTCACTGGGACAAAACAATTTCGCTACTTGGACGTTGCCCATTGATGTGAACGAGGATAAACAGGGCTATCCAGCGATCGATCGGTGTTATCGGCTGGTAATTCAGGGCTTTGTCCGGGAAATTCCAGATGCAGAGGAGGAGCGTCCGCCCGTCAATGAGGCACCTACAAATGATGTTGTGGTGGATGTGTTACCGACCTCTGACCAGATTATGGGGATTGGCAGATCAACTGTGATCACTGGTTCCAGTGGTTCCAGTGGTTCCGGTGGATCATTACAGCAAATTGTTGAGAATGCATTTGGTCAAGTTCTAGGACATTCGGGTAAGCCGAGTGGCGCTAATGCATTTCGGAATGCCTTGAGTCAAGCTTTTACCTTAGAAACCAGTAACGGTCGAGAAACCTACAAATGGAATCCCCGCTCCTACGCCACAACCCAGAATGAATTAGGAGGCGCAATCACTGGAGCTCAAGCAAGTTTATATAACCGTGCTAAAGCTGCATTGAAGGAAATTCTACCGTTATTGGATGGACTCTATGAACTGGATCCATCGGCCGATCGACAAAATCGTGAGGCCGTTCGCTCGATCGTCCGCACTGAATTGATCGAATTAGTGAACGAATTTGGATTACCTCGAGGGCCACGCTCCCAGCGGGTGGATAGCCTTTTCCGCGTACTGATGGGATCGGAAGATCCGACTCAGCTCCCCGAACAAGTTGGAGGACAATTGCGCGATCTGGCAAACGTGTTTGGGTTACAGCGATCTCGAATTAATACGGTCGAAGAGGAACGCAACTTTGGCAATTTCTTGACCATTCAGGATTATGTCATTTCTCTACGACAAAGCTGGAATCAGTTTATTTCAATTCAGGCCAGTGGGGCTGGTGCATTTATTGGCACCCAATTGGTGCTCTTATCTCAAGCCCTATCTGTTATGGCCGAGTCGGTGCGTGAAACCTATCGCATTATGGATCTGGTCTTTTTGGGTGCCGAAGAGCGTCAATCAGTATTAATTGACTTTAGTTTGGCTAAAGCCACTGATCTGCCGATTGGGACACCGGCCAATATTGCCTTTCCTTTACCGGATGGGACTGGCTACTCGATCGATGACACTCGCCAACTGAAACCCCCCATGGATCTGGAACGGCTGATGTCTTGGGTGATGAGCTTTGCCACGGAAGAAGGCCCCACCCTGGCCCGATCGGGCGGTAAACTGGGAATTGCCAATGTTTTGGCTGACACAGCAGAACGGCTGATGATTCTCCTGCAAGCGGCTTCCTACGTACCCGTGAAGAATTCGGCATTCCGGCGAGAAGGAGTCCTGCGGGCACTGCGCGATCTCGCGTTCCAAACCTACCAAGTGCAGCAGTTGGCTAAAGCTCTCATTCCTCCCTCTCTGACAGGTCAGGCGGATGATGTCAGCGATCGAACCCTCGTCCCATTCTTGGGAGGGAGTAGCGATCGGAACTTTAGCCGGATTAGTTGATTCTAGTGAATGGCTGACTCAGAACAGCAAACCATTCACGTTCCTGACATATAACATGATCGGTAATCAGGCTTAGTCAGTTTCAAAACTAGATCATATGCATTGCCTCAACCTTCATTAATCAGTTACTTCATCCTTCACCCTCGCCACAGTCATTCGATAGCGCTGAATATTCAGCTAGGAGATTTATCATGGGAAAAACTGGAGAGAATCAGGCTTTCTTGGATCAAATTGCGGCTTTACGAGAAACGCTAGTCGATCAGCTCGGACCACAACTGATCCAGAATCCGCAACTCGCAGATGCCCTGACGCAACAAATTGAAGATCTGCTTAGCCAAACGTTCGCAGAAGAAGCCCAGTCTCCGACTCCACCGGATGGAGGTTTTGCAGAACTCGTGGGCATTGGTAATGAAGCAGCCCGGAAAGTCACAGATACTCGCCTGCCCCAAGGGGTGGAAGATTATGACGAACAAGTTGCTTCCGAGCGAATTTTGGCCGTGGCTGATCTGTATTATCTTTACCAACATGAAAAAGTCGGTGTATTTCGAGTTGTTAAAAAACTGCAAGAGTTATTTAATGCTGGAGCAGTGCGCTTATCGACTGGAGATGGAGCATATGGGTTATATCGGTTCGATCGGCGGAGTATTCTCCGGTATACCCAACAGCAACGACTCCAAACCTACCGACGTGTATTGGGATACAGTGCGGTACCGCTTATGCCCAGCGCTAAACCCAATCAGGAGTTTCATGGTCTATTTACCCAGTTTATCAATGGAGTTGCCGAGTTCTGGCGAGATAAACGGATCTCAGATGTAATTCGGGAGCGCGCATTTGATCCTAGTTTTGGAAGCATTGCCACTGTGCGCCGATCGGGCTTGGATCTACGCAACAATCTCAAATGGTCTTCCTATGGTCACGTTAATGTATTTCGGATTGAAGTCTTACAGCTTCTAGATGAAGCCTTTAAAATTCTGGGGGCTGAAGATATCAAAAAATTATTTGGGGCAGATAACGCCTGGGATGTGATCGAAGAGGTGATGTTGCGTTATTTCAAAGAACATGTGAATGCCTCTCAACGTCATCGTTTGGCTGTTTCGGGGCGATCGATGATTCGTTGGCTAGCACACAAATATATTCTTAACACCTCACGAGCAGAATTTGAGGCTTTGTTACGAGAAATTGCTGATCCGGCTGAAGAGTGGCTGACCAGTGCTGAAGTCTTGGGGATCGCTTATCGGGGACATACTCAGCAGGTGGTTCTGGGGTCACGGGGCGCGGCAGGTGCGATGGGTTCTGGGGTTCGGAACAATGGATATCGCGGGAATAGACACCACAGCAACGGATCAAAAGGCTTAAAGAGTGCCCAGCTCAATTGAACACGCATACTGTTTGTAGCTTTCTCGCTCGGTCGATCGTTAGGTGATTGGGATGATGATTGGGATATTAATAATCTGGGGATGAATTTGAGAGGTGAGTTATGACCTACTTGGATAATCGAGAGATATTCAGTCGAGACTTATTTGATCGAGAAAATATCGATCGGGAAAATATCGATCGGGAAAGTATCGATCGGGAAATTTTTGAAGCTTATCCGGTTTCAACCGATCAGATCGATCGGCTGAATCAAACCAAACCAAATTTAGCTCAACCCGAACTTGCATGGTTCGACCAAGAACTGGAAGGATTCTTTGGATCGGTCTTCGATAGTATTCAGAATACTTTAAGCCGAAGCAAGGAATTTCTGGCCATCCGACAGGCAATCTTGGCTGGAAATCGGGATGCCAACAGTCTGACCAATATGATCTTTTTTGCGCGCCATCCCGAACGACAGGGACGCAGAATTGAAAAAACCGAACCTAACTTTGCCCAATTGCGAGATGAGTGGCTGGGCATTCGCGATCAGCAGGTTTTACCCGCATTGCAATCTTTACCGGGAGTATCAGGTGGGTCAAGTGGGTCAAGTGGGTCAAGTGGATCGGGGAATGCACCCGGTGGCTCCACTGTTAGCAGTTTTCGACAGCGACTGAAACAAATCGCTGAACAGGAATGGGAGTTTTTCGGTCGAGGTAGCAAAAAGGAAACTCAGGAAGGTTTTTATCAACGAGTTGGTCAATATTGGCAGGAAGGGGTGAATCTAAATCTCGATGGCCGCAGTGTCAATAAAAAAGGGAATCGGATTCCCTGGTCAGCGGCCTTCATTTCCTGGCTGATGAAAAAGGCAGGAGCGGGCGATCGGTTTAAGCGATCGGCCAGTCATTCCGTTTATATTCGAGATGCCATTCAAAAACGTAAAACGAATGATAACCGGGCTGGGTTCAAAGGATATCGGCTGAATGAAGTGACTCCACAGGTAGGTGATCTCGTCTGTGCTTCGCGCGGCGAGGATGCGGGCAAAGTCGGCTATGATACCACTCGATCTTATGAGTCTCACTGCGATATTGTAGTCGCGACTAAACCTGGCAAAATTGAGGTCATTGGCGGCAATGTTTCCGATTCGGTCTCCAAGAAAACCCTGAAAACGGATGCTCAAGGACACCTGATTGATACCAGCAGTCCCTGGTTCGTCGTGATTAAAAATCTGCTCTAGCAGTAATACAGGAGCAAGCGTATGTCCGCCCTTTCACTCAGCTTCTCCCTGACTCAAAATCACCGTTGGGTTTGTGTGTTCGATCCTAGTCTGGCGCTCACTCTCTATGGGGCAGCACTCGCTCAAGGGTTAGGCTCGGTGATGGAATTGTGGATGGCACGCGAACTCTGGCATATTCTCGATAATGTACAGTGCTATCAGCAACGCCCCGAACTCCTGTTGTCTAGCGATCGATCTGCCGAACCGCCCCATCAGCAAACCACTCGACAACAACAGACGATTCAAGCCTTGCAGCAGTGGCATTGGCTCCGGATGACGACCGATCCAGCTAAGCTGAATTTCTTCTGGATCGGTGATAAATTGGGGGAATCATTCCTGCCGCGCCATGCGACACCTCACCTTCTGATCAGGAACTGGGAGGGGTTGGCCTGTGCCTTAGAGGAACAGATTGACCGTGATCGCGTTGCCCATCGCCTAGCCCCTGCTTTCCGAGATACTGTCGCCCTTGCCGTTGCGTTACCTTCTGCTTTTATTCTCACCTATAATATTCAGCAAAATCAGCCCCCCGAAATTTGTTCGACGATCGAGAGCTGGCAAATCCCCTGTCGGCAGATCGATCGCTATGATCATTTAGCCACCCTAGAACGAGAGCAACTTCTCCATCTGATCACCCGGGCTGGAGTTGCTAAATTACTCTGGTCTGGGCTGCATTTAGCCATCTTACATTTAGTGTGCCCTTGGAGTACGACATTCTGGCTAGAAGCTCAGACCACAGAGGAGATTCAAGCTCAAGATGGCATTCAAGCTGAAATTCCAGGCCATGTTGAATGCGAACAGTCACTCGGCTTCCCGTTTTTTCACCTTCAAGATAAAATTAACCGATCGCCGATGAATATCTGGGAGGGTACTCAAGGATTTTGGTATTGGCTTTGAAGTCATCCAATCGACTACCAATCAGAGTATCCAAAACTGTAAACAATCCGTGTATTGTCATAAATCCTTACAAGACAACTCGCCTGAATTGAAAAAATCATCCTGATTCAGCCTAATTTTCTAGAAAAGATCAGCAAGTACCCGCATAGGTACTATCCAATTTCGTTTTCTCACTGCTATCCTCAACTTTATAATTCATCAATTACCATTTTGGTATTCGATAATTATTTTAGTAATCCTTCTTTTCCAGAGGTATCCCTATGGAGGATCGGCATGACCAGATCGCTCAAACGGAGGAAACCCCCTCCCCGAAACCTCCAATGGTGGTGGGTCACTTCTGTATTGAAAAGCAGTGTTATCTGATCATTGCCCATGTGAACGGATCTGAAGATCAACTCAAGTCTGAACTCTTCCAAGACTCAGCATTATTTGAACAGGCCGAGCGGATTCCGTTGGTGGTCAACGGGAAATCTTGCTTGGTTATTGAGATTCAGCAAGCCGTAGCTGAAGCCAACTACGCTGAAGCCAACTACAAGGAACTACTCAGCGATCGAGAGCTTCAGATCGCCCAATTGGTAGCTCAAGGTCAATCGAATAAACAAATTGCTCAGCAGCTTCAGATTAGCAAATGGACGGTGTTGACCCATCTGCGGCGAATTTTCTCGAAGCTGAATGTGGATAGCCGAGCGGCTATGGTTTATCAACTGTGTGGGCATGATCTCAACCGATCGATCGGAGCCGATTTGCAATCCAGCCCCTATGGAGACTTAGGAAAATTTTTGAAGCGAACTAGATGATGCGGCGCGATGCCAGGATTCATGATTGACCGATTCAGGACACCGATCGATTCAGGACACCGATCGGCAGTTCATTTCAGCCAAGGATCAACCCATCTAGTTCGCTCAGAATCAACTGGAACCTAGTCATTCCGCTGTTGATTTAACCATATCTAGTGCGTTATCGGTAACACATGCAGTTCTGCTCGCCACTGATTCACTGGCTTTTCCCAGGCAAGTTCCCATTTCTGGGCGATCAAAGGTTGCGCTACTTTCCCCATCTGATAGCCTTGAGCGATTACATTGAGCAGTAAAGCGAGGGATTCGGGTTGTAACAAGGTGGTGCTGATCAAGGCATTGGCGATCAACAAACTTGAAAGAGGAAGCTGAAACTGGGCAAGATAGAAGGCTTGCAAACCAATTTCACCCATCTCACTGATATCGAAACCCGTGATCACATGCCAGATATCATGGGTTTGCTGCCAGCGATATTCCACATAACGAGTTTCTGTATCGATCGGCATCACTGGCTCAAGTGGCTGAAAGCCCCACTGCTGCATGTGCTGCGCGTAGATATAGCCCAGAGAATTTTGGGGATATTTTAGTAGATCTTGCAGATTATGAGGTGGTGCTTGATAGCGCTCTGCCATTATGGCGGCAACGGCTGGGGTTATTTTCATTTTGGTCGCAGCCATCTGAAATGCCGGACTATCAACCAAGCTCTGGCTTAAGGCCCACACCGGCTCTAGACTACCGCTTTCATCAAACAGTAACTGAATGAATGCTTGCATCCCACGTACGGTTTGCCAAGTCGATTGTAGGGTTGATTGCAGCGATCCCAGGATGTTGTGGGTCGTAGCGACGGGATTTTGCGGGTCAAATTGATTAGTCAACATGAAGGGATCTCCTGACACAAATCCAGTAAAATACGAACAATGTTCATGTTCATAAAATACGAACAATGTTCATGTTTTGTCAAGGGGGTAATCAAGAATGGTAGATGATCGTTCAAAAGCGGGGGCGATGCGACGACAGCCAAAACAGACGCGCAGCCAAGAGCGAGTGCATCACATTTTAGATGTGGCGGAGCGACTATTTATTGAGCTGGGTTATGAGCAAACCACCACCCGATCGATCGCAACTGAGGCAGAAGTGCCGGTTGGGTCGCTCTACCAGTTTTTCCCAGACAAGACGGCGATCGTGCGAGCTTTAGCGAATCGTTATTTTGAACAGGAATATCGGATGTTTGTGCAGCTTCATGCTGAGGTGTCGCAGGATGAAATCGCCACTTATGTCGATCGGATGATTGATGCTTTCGGACAATTTGCGGAAGATCATCCTGGATATCGGGCTGTATTGGGGCAGTTGATTGATCTGATGACTGTGGCCGATGCTAGTCAGATGAATGAGTATGATCAGCTCATCCTCGCCGGATTGATCAATTTTCTGTCCCAGCGTAATCCTGGCTTGAGTGCTACCCGTTGTGAGTTGATTGCCACAACCGTTTTTAAGGTGGCGAATGAGTTACTGTGGCTATCCTGGACACGCGATCGATCCGAACGGCAGGATTGGATCGCGGAAGCTAAGCGAATGATCACGGCCTATCTTCAGACCTATCAACTTTA
>JALOOM010000048.1 GCA_025454395.1 Elainella sp. Prado103 | reverse complement strand
CGAGGGGCTTTCAAACCAGGATTGGATTGGAAGTCCCTTCGCCCCTAGTGGGAGAAGGGATTTAGGGATGAGGGGAAAAGATTTGTCAGTCAATCAGGTTCTGATGGGTAATTCTGATGAGTGATGGGGTTGATCGGGTGATGCCAGATTTGTCTCTAGGCATTAATGTGACAAAAATAGGACAGAAATGGGAAAGAAATGGGAAAGATTGCCGGGGCTAATTTTGCTCTACTAAACATGATTCTGATTCTTGTATGTTGATTCTTGTATGTTGATTCTTGAAGCCCAGCAGCTCCAGAAAACCTATCGAACCGCCAAGCAAACCTTTACCGCCGTTCAATCAGTTTCTTTGCAAATTGCAGCCGGAGAAGTCTTAGCCTTCCTCGGCCCCAACGGAGCGGGCAAAACCACCACGATTAAAATGATCGCTGGCCTCGTCTTACCCGATCGCGGCATGGTGTCGATCGCTGGTCGCAATCCCCATCGAGATACCAGCGCGTTGCGATCGATCGGTGCCGTCTTAGAAGGCAATCGCAATGTCTACTGGCGGCTTACCCCGGAGGAAAATCTGGAATATTTTGGCGTGTTGCGGGGCTTGTCTCAACGAGTGGCTCGGCAGCGCAGCCAGGATCTCCTGGAACGCTTTGGGTTGGTAGACAAACGCCGCTCCCTGGTTCAGACCCTGTCGCGTGGGATGCAGCAGAAGCTGGCTATTGCGGTGGCATTAATCCACGATCCGCTCTTGCTGTTGTTGGATGAACCGACCTTGGGGCTGGATGTGGAAGCTACCCAGAGCGTCAAACGGCTGGTACGTGAAATTGCGGCCGAAGGACGGGCGATCCTGCTCACCACTCATCAGTTAGATATTGCCGAAGAACTCTCCGATCGAGTGGCGATCATTGATCAGGGTCAGATCGCCATTGAAGCCGCGACACCGGACTTGATCCGTCAGTTCTCGGATGCGGCTTACCTGATTACACTCGAACAACCGTTGGATGAGGTGCGATCGAGCAAGCTGGCAGCCTTGGGGGGGCAAGTGGCTGATCAGCAGGTGATATTGCCCGATCCGAGTGTGCTTTATACCGTGCTCGATATTCTCAGACCGCTCCCGATCCGGCAGATGGGGCAAACCCAGTCCAGCCTGTCGGATATCTTTTTGCGGCTGGTGCAGTCTAATCGAACTTAAGTCCTTAGTTTAGAACAACTCGAATCTTTTGATGATTTTTCTTTTTCTCGCCGAACTCAAACGAAGCTGGATTCAGCTCATTCGCTACTCCTCAGAAGTGATCGGCGGCATGGTGGGCACGACGATTATTTTCTATGGACTATTTCTCAGCAGTCGCTATATTGCCGGCCCAGGCTTCCAGTTGGGCGATCGACTCGACTCGATCATTGTCGGCTATGTGCTTTGGACGTTGATGATTTTCATCCTGGGTGATATTGCCGGTGGCTTGCAGCAAGAAGCCCGCACGGGAACATTGGAGCAGCTTTTTCTCTCTCCCTATTCTGCTCCGCTGATTTTCTTGGCTCGGGCGATCGCCAGCCTGCTCCTGAACCTGGGGATCAATCTGGGGATTCTGCTGATCATCATCGCCTTAACCGGCAGCCAGCTTGCCTTCCCGCCCATTCTCTTCCTCCCCCTGTTGACGGTGCTGTTGGCATCCTATGGGTTGGCGTTTGCCATGGGGAGCTTGGCGTTAATCCTGAAACAGGTGCAGCAGCTTTTGAGCGTGTTTCAGTTTGCCCTGTTATTTTTGTTTACTGTGCCGGTTGAAACCTGGAGTGGTGGCTTGCGGAGGTTGGGCTGGCTATTACCCATGGCACCGGGAGCTGGACTGATGCGATCAGTGATGGCGCGAGGCGAAGCTTTGGACTGGGGAATCTGGTCGATCGCCCTGCTGAACGGGCTAATTTATTTTAGTGCGGGTGTGCTGCTGTTTCGCTGGGCTGAAACCGAGGTGAAGCGGCAAGGCAAGCTGAGTGGTTATTAGATGATTAGATGATCTACTCCTGCCACCCCAAGAGTGGTGAGATTCGGGCGATCAAGCTCTCCAGGGCTGATAACCTCAGATTTCGGCTTCCAAGAGTGCCTGTCCCAGGGTGCGAGAAACCCCTAGCCGACCAGCCCATTCGCCAAGATAGGCATAGTCTAAATAGGGCGACTGGGCTCGTAATATCGCTAATAATCCCTGCCACTGAAGACTGGAGCGGCTACTCGGTTCAAACAGCAAGCGATCGAGGATGGCATCTTCCAGCGTACAGATCCAAAATGGATCGGTTGCCGGGAGAGTCCGGGGATGGGACGGGAGAGCCGACTGATACAACATGCGACGCTCCATCTTGGTGGCAGAAAAGGCATCTAACTGATGTTGCCACACTTCGGCAATTTGCTGATTTTGGGGGTGTCGTAAGGCAAACCCGCCGCCACCTAGACTGGTCTGCACAATATCGTCGGGATAAACGTAGAATGCTTGCGACAGCACTGTCGTTAAGTCTGGGACATGGGAAGGATCGATCGCAGCGACTACCACCAGTTTGTCTTGTCTAGTTGCATCCCCATACAAGCAACAAACCACAGGCTTACTGACATAGTACTGAATGTGGCAGGCTTCCAAACTTGCAGCTAAACCACTGGCGAACTGAAGCATCTCATTTACAGATAAAGAAGACACACCAAATCTCTCCACATCTCTCCACAAAAAGGAGTATCAGGATCTATTTCTTGTTATATTCACTATCCTAGTGAAGCAATCTCCATCTCGGAGAATATTCTTTCTTCAGAGTATTTAAGAATTGCTCCCAGCCTACAGCAGCAGAAACTTTAATCGATCCTTAACGGAAAATAAACTCAATGAAATTTGCTAAAAGCTGCTCATTTTTTAGAAAGGCATGTTATAAGAATTGGAGTTGCTAAACAGATAGGTTGAAATTAATTCAAACGCTTCTCTAACGCATCTTTAAAGTTGTGATTTTTCCTCTTCAAATGACTGATTACTAGCTGCAAATTAGATTTAGTCCAGTTGTTTTAGGATGTGGAAGCGATCCCAGCTCTTAGGATTTTAGAAAGTAGGTCGCCAATAAACCTAATCATTAATTTTGCCTTCTGAATTGGTGAAACCTTAGATGATGCTCGAGATCACTCTAAGGGTGGTTTGGGCTGTTCTATTGAATGGTTTGCGCTATTTCATGCGATCGGTTTCCTGCTGATAATTTCTCGATCAAGTGTTACAGGTGATGAATTTAAGTCAAGTTTAAATCGAGTCAAGTTATGAATTGGTTTAAAGTTGCCTCTTCTGATCTCACACTGGATCTGATACATTGTTAGCCTGCATGACATAGCCTATGTGATTGTGTTCCACCGATCGTTCAAAATATTTCGTTTGAGTTTCGATCGCCTGGAATGAAATTAAATAGTTTCCTCTCGTTGAACCATTGCGTTGAATTGTTAAACTAAGCAGATTCAGCGACTCATCGATCGGAGTTTGTTTGCAGTTGTTGGCTATATAGTTGTTATTCACTTTTTCATTTTTTGAGGTGTTGTATGCAGTATTTGTTGATTGATACCCATCAGCGTCCCCTAGGTACTTTCATCAGCGAAAAAACTTTGGGAGTAGGTGATACTTTCCAAAATAAAAACGCAGAATCCTTTACAGTGGTGGGGTTAAACTGGTTCCAGCAGCGACCCAATACTCAGTCATTAACTGTCATTCCCCTCAGTGCAGCGGTCAAAGAATTGGCTCAGGTAGATTAAATTGAGCCTTCTAAAGGTTCTCAGATTTTACGGTTCTAAGGTGAATTGAACGGATTGAACTCCTTGTTAAAGGATTCAACTTACTGTTAATTGATGTTAACTCGAACTTAAACTGAACGTGAGTTTGAGATCGATTTCGAGCATTGATGATGGTTTTGACGAAGAGTGAGCGCAATATTGGCTTGTAGTTCGTGTGGAATGTTAGCCCTCCGTTTGCAGTTGGGCTGAAATAGCTCAGCTTGATCACTTAAACCCAACTCGCTCTATCCGATAGCGAAATGCCTCTGCAATATTGTTTGGTTTGTGCTGAAAAGTTCCCTGCTTAAAGCTTAAGATTGATCATTAAAAAAACCGCTCTCGATCGATTGGATCAAGGGCGGTTTTTAAGCGGTTTTACTGTGACGTGAATATTTTACGGATAGCTGACTGAGTCCAGTGTTCTGATTAGACCGAAGAACCCAACCCAGCGTAAGCACCGTAGAAGAAAAGACCAACTACGACCAAAACACCAGTACCGGCGATCGTTGCAACGACCCATAAAGGAATTCTGCCAGACTGCAACATTGATAGTTACCTCCTAAATTGTGCGTCCGAATGGTGAAGCTGAAGCTGTCTAGTTGAAGAAATAGCTGGAGAACAGAATGCCCAGCACAAAGATCAGTAGCAAGCCAAGATATAGAGAAGTTCTGTTCAGCTCAACTGGCTGCTTATTGGGGTTTGAAGACCGTTCTAACGCCATGTGTTTCTCCTACTGTTGATAATTACCGCTGAATAAATTGCATTGCTGCGATCGCACCCAAGAAAAATACTGTAGGTACTGCCAGCGTATGAACTGCCAGCCAGCGTACCGTAAAAATTGGGTAAGAAACGGGTTGATTTGGAGTATTGCTTGTCATAGTGCTGTAAGGATTGAATTAATTTTCCTGTAAAAATTCTTCGATTTGCTGTTTTGCTTCAAAACGATCGCTGACCACCGGTGCAGCCTGACGCTCTTGGGAAAAATACTCGTTCGGGCGAGGTGTGCCAAATACATCGTAGGCCAAACCAGTGCTCACAAACAGCCAGCCTGCAATAAACAAAGCAGGAATAGTGATGCTGTGAATCAGCCAATAGCGAATGCTGGTAACAATATCGGAAAAGGGTCTTTCTCCAGTTGTTCCTGCCATGATCTCCTCCCAGAATGTTAGTTGAAACCCTAGTTTATATCATACGAGAGTGCGGAAACAGTCACAAGTAACCTGCGATTTAAGGTGATTGTACGGTCAATCTTTCGACTCAATTTCTATCCAAAATTTCAATTGATCGAAATCTACCGCTCCCCATCGATCCAGCTTATTTCTAATTGTTCGCCTCGCCTAAGCGGCCTGCTCATACTTGAGTAAAGTGCCGCGCTGACCCAACACAAATCCCTGATCAGGGTTGACAAAAACAATCCGATAAAGGTTGGAAGGAGTATCTTCCACACCTCGATCTTTCTGCCAGGTTTTACCCCCGTCAAAACTGGCTAACAAATTGCCACTGCCGCCAGAAACCCAAATTTCTTCAGAGGTGCGATAAGCCAGATCAAGCAGTCCCCAACTGGTGGCATATTCTGGAGAGAAAGCATCATCCCAGTCTTCCACACTATCGGGTTGACTGAACTGTACGATTCCTCCTCTAGCGAGTAGCCAAAGCCGACCATCCTTGCCGTATCCCATGTTTTGCAAACGGCGAGAACTGTTGCGATTATGGGGTTCCCAAGCAGTTTGTCCCGGTGCCCAAGTGGAGTAGAAGCTGCCTCGAGCAGAGACTGCCACATAACGACCGTCCTGATCTCGATAAATGTTGCGTAAAACCCCAACCGCTTCCTGAACGAGCGCTTTCCAGGTTTTACCGCCATCTTTGGTTTCATAGATCGCACCCACATCAGTCGTCATTTCGGCTGACTTTGTGCCTTTGGCCACAATCATATAGGGTGAGCCTGGCAGCTTTTCACTGAGGGGAATGCGTGACCAAGAACGACCGCTGTCAGTGGTATGCAGCAGCAAACCAGGCTGACCAACGATCCAACCTTCATCTCCAGCAAAGCTAACCGACAGAAAGCTATAGGCATAACCATCGCCTAAATCGAGCGATCGGGTTTCCCAAGTATTGCCCCCATCAGTCGTTTCGAGCAACGTGGCATTTTTGCCCACGAGCCAACCATGATTTGGATCGGCAAAGGCCAGATCAGAGAGGGTTTCCTCTGTGGGTAATGGCACCGGATGCCAAGGATTAAAGCTCGTAGAAGGCAGAAAACTGCGAGAACAGCTACTGCACAGCAAAACTACGACAGCTAGAATAACGATTGTTTGAATGGACTTCAGAAATGATCGCATCGAACTCTTCAAGATACCCATGAATTAAACCGCAACAAACCGAGTTAAACCCATTTAGTGCAAACCATACAGGCTGATAAAGAATAAAAACGCCAGTGCTAATCCACCAAAAATCAGCAGGTTTTTTTGTCCAGGAGTGAGGGTGTTCACGCCTAACCCGTAGCCTAAGTTCTCTTTGAAACCAGAGGGATTGCCCACAGGGCCAAGATTACTGAAAGCTGTTTTTCTAGCTCCGCAGACGGGACAACGCCATGCCTCTGGTAATTGCTCAAAGGCAACTCCGGCGGGAATATCGTTACTGTCATCCCCTCTGACCGGTTCGTAGACGTAACCACAAGCCTTGCATTCGTACCGATCGAGCGTTGCAGGATCAAGTGCATCCGTAGTCATGGTAGGTACTCTTCACACAACAAAACTTGAGTCCGTAACTGGGAGTTTTTAGAACTTTGGGAGCTTTAAACTTTTGGCACTCTCAGCCTTTGGCAGCCCAGCCGAGAGTTACCAGTTGGCGAGGTTAAGCCGAATGCCGTAACCAGTTGCTTGCCGTAACCAGTTGCTTGCCGTAACCAGTTGCTTGCCGTAACCAGTTGCTTGCTGTAACCAGTTGCCCAAACACAGATCGCTTTTCGACCATCGCCAACCGATCGCGAATATTAAAAACTCTGTTAAAGATTATGACATACTGTGTTCCTTCTGATCGGCAGACCGATCGACAGATGCGTCGGGAAATAAACCTGAGAGTAGTCAATCCTCAGGCAATTTGCATCTGACCTAACGAGTTGGAGGTGCATCCGTAGAGCGTTTGCCATTGCCATTGGTTGGAGGCCTGACAAAGGCGGCAATCAGGAGACAGAGGATACCAATATTAATAGAGACATCAGCTAGATTAAAAACCGGAAACTGAATCAGGCGAAAATCTAAGAAATCAACCACTTCGCCAAACAAAAAGCGATCGATTCCATTGCCTAAAGCACCTGCTAAGATGCAACCATAACCAATCTGCTCCCAGCGGATCATGCGTGAAAAAAGCGCTAAGGCAATTAACCCCAGACTGACTGCGAGAGAGAGCCAGCGGAGCCACTCTCCCCGCTCACTGAATAGGCTGAAGGCGGCTCCCTTGTTTGTGACATAGGTGAAATGAAATACCCCTTCCCATAAAGGTAAGGTTTCATTGAGTTCAAAACTGCGCATCACCCAAAACTTGGTCAGTTGGTCAGCCACTAACCCGATGCAGGCCGACAGCCAAAATAGGCGATTTCTCAAAATCATAGTCTTCTATCTAAATCGGGCGATCGACCTGGGTGAAAGAATCAAGCCAATAGGTTTCCATCCCTCAGTAAAGCATTAAACGCCGCAAAAACGATGCCAAAACTGTGACGGCACACACCAGCACGAGTTGCCCAGGTAAGGGTTCGATCGAATAGGTCGTTAGCGTGTCTGAGAGTACCAGTGTGGCAAAGCCCGGCCACTTGGCAGCATGAGCGATCAAAATGTAACCGATCCCAGTAGCGTGAATGGTGGCTAATCCCATCAGACAACTTAAGGCTAAATATTCCAGCCGTCTGGGGAAGCGGAATGCCAGCCAACCACAAATCCAAGCTCCTGGCACAAACCCCAACAAGTAGCCGAAACTAGGGCGATGAACATAATCTAAGCCACCGCCTAACGTAAAGACATTGAACCAGGTCAAACCCAAAATCAGATAGGCAATC
Source organism: Elainella sp. Prado103 (assembly GCA_025454395.1). Taxonomy (GTDB): domain Bacteria; phylum Cyanobacteriota; class Cyanobacteriia; order Elainellales; family Elainellaceae; genus Elainella. Next base: position 50,470 of record JALOOM010000048.1, on the reverse strand, counting down.
TGGGAGATCGCGGCAGCATTCCGACCACCCAAACATCCGACTAAGAGGACGGCGGCAATTTGGCACGTCACCCCCAACGAGGTGGCCTGAACTCCGGCCTGCCCCCAATGCCAAGGTGGACTGACAATAAATGCTTCTAACAGGGTGCCGCCAATCGTCAAGATCAGACCAATCAGCGCCCACATTAATTGGGTTGGAGCAGCCACTTTCACCTCAAAGGTTTGCAGCGGAGAAAAATTCAGCCATGGCGCAAACCAAGTTAGATTCCCAGCCATTCGATCGACAAGATTATACTCTCTAACTGAAAGACTGGCTCAGAGAGGCTGAGAGAGACCGACTAGACTCGGCGATCAGCCTGGTTTACGAGGATGAGACGAGGGCGGGGGTAGGGCGACGCGGAATTTCATAGGTTAAGAAATCATGCGCCATGATCGTGTGGGGAAAGATAGCTTTGGCTTCTGCTAACAGATCACCGAGTTCGATCGCATTGCCTGGCGCATAACGAGGGCTAAAATGCGTCATAATGAGCTGCCTGGCTTGCGCTCCCAGAGCCACCTGAGCGGCCATGGTGGAAGTGGAGTGCAGTCTTTGATAAGCCAATTCCGCATCCTGATGGGCAAACGTGGCTTCATGCACCAAAACATCTGCATCCGCAGCTAATTCAACTGCGCTATCGCAATAGATGGTGTCCGTGCAGTAAACAAATTTCCGGCCAGTTTGGGTTTCGCCACAGAGCTCCTGACCATTGATGATTCGGCCATCGGGCAAGGTGACGACGTTTCCCCGCTTCAGTTGACCATAAATTGGGCCCGGTGGAATGCCCAGTGCAACAGCCCGATCGACATCAAATCGCCCTGGCTTATCTTTTTCAATCACCCGATAGCCGAAGGCAGGCACCCGGTGGGTGAGCGCGCCACAGATCACCGCAAAATCTTCATCCTCAAAAACCAGACCTGGTTGCACCGTATGAACCTTGACTGGATAGGAGAAATGGGTTTGGGAGTAGCGCCCACAAGCCTTCAAATACTCATCCAGCTTGGGAGGGCCATAAATATCAATCCGGCTAGGATTACCGGCTAAACCACAGCTTGCTAATAAGCCCATCAAGCCGTAAATATGATCCCCATGCATGTGGGTGACAAAAATGCGAGTGATTTGGCTCACTCTCAACTCACTGCGCAAAATCTGGTGCTGCGTGCCTTCACCACAATCAAAGAGCCAAACCTCCGCTCGTTGGGGTAATCGCAAGGCAATGCTAGAAACATTTCGCGATCGAGTTGGAACGCCAGAGCTAGTTCCCAAAAACGTGATCTGCAAGGGTAACCTCAGAGTCCTGAAGCAACGTTTTACCCAACTATACTGACACAACTGACCCCCTTAGCGCTGGGATTGCCGGAATTGAATGTTGCAACCCTGCCGAGAAACAAGCTTTCCTGTCCAGCCAACCTCTCGATTTTTCGCCGCAAAGCCAGTATGCTGAAATAATTCGTGATTAAAGAAAATTTGAATTCATGCCCGGATCGCGGTTTTTCAAAAGCGGTTTTTCAAAAACTGACAAAAATTAAATTAATATAATGCAAAGTTGCTGTAACTATCCCTGATACTGACCTGGTTTGCCGGTTGAGTGAATCCAAGTACGGTTCGATGCCCGATTTGCCTGAGTCTTTACTGATTGAGTCTTTACTGATCTGAGTCTCTACTGATCTGAGTCTCTACTGAGTAGCCACTTGAATACCCGCTTTGTCCATCCAGCGTGCTGTGTGAGGAGTCTATACAACATGATCCGTCGATCCCCTGCTGAACGTCGTTTGAAGCAAGGCGCGCCTACTCCGATTTTTTCAATTCAGCCTACGATCCGGCTTTTGTTGACTCAAGATCGGCGATCCTGGTGGATGGTCTTGTTCTTCTGGTTGGTCGCTGCGGCTCCGGCTGGGGCTGCCCTGGAGCTACGGGTGGCGATCGAGCAAGATGTGGGATCGGTGAAAGTCGGCGGCTCGACAGAAGCCGTGCTGCGAGATGGATCGGGTCAGGTTTTAGCTGAGCTTCCTCCCATGAATGCGGTGGTAGCCGAAGCCGAAGCGGGACAGGTCTCGGTGAATCAGATGCAGACTGCCCAACTCTGGGTAGAGCCTGTCAGCGAGGATGGCTATGTCTTTATTGGCGATCGATGGTATCGTGGCCGCACTTTAGTGGTGCCCACCAGTGGGGGCATTACGGCGGTGAACTATGTTGACCTAGAGCAGTACCTTTACAGTGTGGTTGGAGCCGAGATGCCAACGAGCTGGAGCTTGGAAGCGCTCAAATCCCAGGCTGTGGCTGCTCGTTCCTATGCCCTCTACCAACGTCAGCATGGAGCAACGGCCATTTTTGATGTCGGCGACACCACCCGATGGCAAGTTTATGGTGGGTTGGAGAAAGAAGCGCCGAGCACCAGAGCAGCCGTGGATGCAACGGCTGGGCAGGTGTTGACCTACCAGGGACAAATTATTAACGCCGTGTTTCATTCTTGTGCAGGTGGGCATACCGAAAATGTCGAGGATGTCTGGTCGAGCCCTTTACCCTATTTGCGCGGAGTCGAGAGTCCCGATCGAGACTTGCCCCAATGCCAGTGGGAGCCGTTGACCCTCACTGCCAGCGAAATTGAAGCACAGATTGGCTACGAAGGTGCGATCTCCGCAATCACCGTGCAACGCCATCCCCATGGTCGAGTCATTGCTCTCAACATTGAAGGATCGGCCGGAGCGATGACGGTTGAAGGTGAAGATGTGCGCGATCTATTAGGTCTCAAAAGTACATTATTTTCGATTGATGCGGCTCAAGACCGCGTGGCTAGCAGCGGCAGTGTGAGTGCAGCTCCAACCCGATTTCGGATTACTGGCAGTGGAAATGGCCATGGTGTGGGCATGAGCCAGTATGGGGCCTATCGTTTGGCTCAGCAAAACTGGAACTATCAACAAATTTTGCTGCACTACTATTCTGGGGTGGCACTCGCCAAAATTCAAGTCCGATAAGCGCTGATCTGACCGGAGATTGGACAATCGTCTTCTCCCTAAAGCCTTTTTGTGATCCGATCGATCCGATCGTCAAATTTCAGTCATAGACTTCGCCATCGGGCATCACAGCTCCAGCTAAGCAAGCCCCTTCTAGATTGGCTTCCCACAGGTTGGCTTGCCGCAGATGAGCTTGGCTCAGATCGGCCCCAGCCAAGTTAGCGCCTGACAAATTGGCCATGCCAAAGTTGGTGCGGCTCAAGTTCGCCCCTTTCAGGTTCGCTCCCCGCAATGAGGCTTCTCGCAGATCGGCTTCGGCTAAGTTCGCTTCCGCTAAAGAGGCATTGTGCAAATTAGCCCCAATTAAATTGGCTCCGATCAAGATCGATCGCTGGAGGGTGGCGTAGCTCAAATTGGCCATACAAAGGTTGGCCATGCTCAAATTGGCGCGAGTCAAATTGCTGCGATACAACGTGGCTCCAATCAGGTTGGCAACGCAGAAAACTGCCATACAGAGATCAGCTTCCCGAAAGTCGGACTCGCGGAGATTCGCCTGACTGAAGGTGGCTTCCCGCAGGTCAGCCTGGCTAAAGTTGGCAGCATGTAAGGTGGTTTGACTCAAATTTGCAGTGTAGAGTCGGGCAAATCGTAGATCGGCATAATCCATGACTGCCCCTCGGAAATCAGCCAGACAGGCATCCACATAACAGAGAGAAGCATGGCTGAGATTGGCTTCCTTCAGCACTGCTTCCCGTAAATTACTATGTCTGAGATTTGCTGTACAGAGTGATGCCTGGGAAAGGTTGGCGTAACGGAGGTCACTGCTCTGCAGATTGGCTTCTCGTAAGTCGGCTGCAATGAGGCTGGCTCCCCTCAGATCGGCATCCTCTAAGTTTGCGGTATAGAGTACAACCGCATTCAAATGGGCGCGGCGTAAGTCAGCGTGACTCAAATTTGCCATGCAGCAGTCAATCTCGGTAAAGTTTGCCTCTTGTAAATCAGCTTGACTCAGACAGATTTCACGCAAGTTGACTTGCTCTAGGGTAATTTGGCTCAAGTTGGGATGCACATGAGTGTGGTGCTGTCGCCAGCGATTCCAAACGGCTACCCCCTGTTGAAGTCGCGTAATATGCTCCTGATCTGCCATGCAATAACCTACTCCCATTTGGATTCCTCACGATCCAACCTGCTCTCGATCGCCTGACTCATCTGGGGTCGGGGGCAATCCGCAGACGAGTAAAACAGACAGTAAGAGGAAGTTAGTTCTTCTTATAGAGTTATTCCAACCTAGCCAGGCAGTTTCAGGGTTATGTTCAACAGTTTCAGGGCGATGTTCAATTTCTTCGGGCATACATCTTTGGGCATACATCTTCGGACATTCATGTTGAGGCGACATAGACGACTGACCTCTAGATACTGAGGTGTCCATGCGCAGGCATAATCTCTGAGGATGATCCCTCTATCCCTAATATGCCCCTTTGCTAAAACCCACTTGCATAATTCTTGATGAAAACGAGTAAATTTTTAGTGACTAGAGAATATAATTTGCTGTATGCAAGGGTTCATAGCAAAAGACACTCCGACGAATTGGAGTGTCTTCTATCTTTAGAGCCAATTTGGGGCTAACTTTGGAGCGAACTTTGTGGCTCAATCGATCGCAGTCTAGAAATTCATTTCGGCTGCTTGAACCCGCTCGACTTGCTTCTTCTTCAGCACCAGCATGATTTGCGAAAGGGTTACAGCGGCTAGGAAAGCAATTAGCCCTTTGACTCGATTAGGACTTTGGAGCACAATTTCCGCATCCCGTTGTCCAAACCCACCGACATTCGGGTTCGAGGTTAAGGCTGCTCCAGCGGCAACGTCCTGCCCTGCCGAAACGATCAATTCAGGGCCAGCCGGAATTTTCTCAACGACGGAATCACCCGCATCCGACTGAATAGTCACAGCGTAGCTGCCATCTTCAGCCTTATCAATCGAGGCAATCGTACCGGCGATCGAAGCATTAAATACGCCATTGTTGCTCTTTTCGCCAGTTGGATAAACCTGACCACGACCGCGATTACCACCCAAATGGAGCTGATATTTACCAAAATGGATCGACTTGTCGGTGTTGGGATCGGGTGAGAGCACCGGGAAAACAATTTCTTGATACTGATCGCCCGGTAAGGGGCCAACTAGCAAAATATTGTCTTTGGTTTCGCTGTAAGGCTGGAATAGATAGCTAGGCCCAACCTCTTCCTTCATCTCTTCCGGAATCCGATCTTCTGGTGCGATCTTAAAGCCTTCAGGCAACATCAAGACTGCGCCAACATTAAGCGAACCTTTCTCACCATTACCTAGGACTTGCTGAACCTTCGTATCGTAAGGAATCTTAACAACAGCTTTGAAGACGGTATCCGGTAAAACCGCCTGAGGTACCTCAATTTCTACCGGTTTTGCTGCCAGGTGACAGTTAGCGCAGACAATCCGCCCAGTGGCTTCGCGGGGGGTTTCGTAGTTTTGTTGTGCCCAGAAAGGATAGGCACTCGCTGCTTGAGGCATCACCCAATCAGGCATCACCCAGAGGGCGATCACCGTGGTAATCACCAAAGCGCTCTTCAGCAGTGCGCTGGCTTGAGGAAATCGAATTGACCAAACAGTAGACTTCATTGTTAACGGGTGTTCAGTAACAAAGGATGCGGACAGTCACGAGAGATCACAAGATCAATCAATTACGAGAGCCAAAAATAGCGAGATTCAGGCTAGAACTAAGCTTTTAAGACCACCAGGGATCATCACCCGTCCGGAAGTCGGTTTCAGTCCAGGGAGTGAAGGCAATCTTACCGTTTTCGTTGACACTAGCGTGAGCCAGAGCCAGCGATAGGGGGGCTGGCCCGCGCACAACTTTGCCTTGGCTATTGTATTGAGAACCGTGACAAGGACAAATAAATTTATTTTCGCTGGCATTCCATGGCACGACGCAGCCTAGGTGAGTGCAGATAGCATTCAGTCCATAATCGGCGATGGCTTCTGCGGTATCGATCACAATATAAGTCGGATCGCCCTTCAACCCTTGAGCGAGAACCCGCTCACCAGGTTTGTGAGCTGCCAGGAGTTCACTCAGCACAACATCATTGCCCAGCGCATCTTTGGCAGTGACACCACCACCAGCACCGCCGCTTGAAGGAGGAATAAAATACTTCACGATGGGATAGAGCGCGCCTAACGCAGTCCCTGTGATGGCACCGAAGGTCAACAGGTTCATGAATTGGCGGCGCCCTAAATCAGGGACATCAGGAGTTCCAGAAAGTTGAGCCATGATCTAAGCAGAGGTAGGAATTTGACAGTTGTTTGAATGAAAAGGAAGTCTTAAGGTATGAATCACTCTACACTCAAAAATCTTCAAGTTTGCCGACTGGTTTAGGAGATGACAAATTTAGGAGATGACAAACGGAGTCTTGCCCATCTGAGTGTAGAAATGCCATTAGGGCTACCGATCGAACCCAATCGTGCCTAGATGACATATTTACAGATCTTCTAGAAGTATTATTGCATGGAGGGAACGCCCTATATAGATTTCGCAACAGCGAATACCAAGATTTTGCGCCCATGCTCCGGGAGGGGGAACCGCGATCGGGATAGTCTGCTCTTACTTGGCTAGGCAGAACTCAATTTTTGAGGTATACCTAGTGGCAGATTCTGCTAATCGGTTTTGATCGCTATGCAGATTCCCATATGCAGATTTTTAATATGTCTTCGCCTCGTCTTGATCGCAGCATGAAAATTACTCGAATTGCTTTGCCTGCCCTGGTGACTGGCTGTTTGGTTGCTGGATCGCCTATTTCAGCGGAAGCTGCCTCGCATTATTATCCCAGACCCTACCGTAGCTCAGCCGCTGACTACGATGCCTGTGCCGCCGGACTGTTAGCAACGGGGCTCTCTGATGAGGATGCCGCCGCCGCTTGTGGGGGAGCCCTGTATCCTCAATCTCTTTCTGCCTGTGTGATGGCGATCGATGCCGAAACGGAGATTACTGCTGCAGATGCTCTTGCCGGTTGCCGTCGAGTTCGTCGTCCTGAGGAATTGGCGAGCTGTGTGGTTGGTATCAATGGAATTAAAACTGAAGGTACAGCCACGCTTGATGTGTTAGATTTCTGCCGTCGCAGCTTGTTACCTGTCCGCTTTTCTAACTGTGTGGTAGGGTTAGCCACTCAAATTCCAGCTTATACCACCACTGAAATGATGACCAACTGTATTGCTGCAACCCGCCGACCTCGTCAGGTGTTACCTAGCTTTATTCCTCAAGGAGAAGAAATTCCCTTACAGGAACTCCCCGGAGGCGAAGAAGGGACTTCCCAATCGATCCCATTTGATCCACGACTGGATGAAACTCCAGCTAACCCCGCCCCCAATACACCACCCCGGAGTGTTCCAGCGCTCTGGTAGTTCAGCTTTAGTCCGGTCAGTTGGACAGGTGGAACAGACCGAAAAATTCAGGGGAATTGAATGTATAAGTTAGGGCGATCCATCTCGATCGCCCTTGTCTGTTTGAGTAAGCTGATCCTAGAACCCAGAATGATGAAAAGCGGTTAAGGCTTGGATCGGGTGATTTTTCAAGCCTCGGTAGAGAGCCGGTTGTTTATTCATCTTCAGCGGAAGCATTCGGTTGTTGGAGTCGCCGTTGGGCCACTGCTGAGCAATCTCGATCGCGGTTTCTGACTTGATTGACCGTGCGACACTGCTCCCAGGCAATCTGATAGGCCAGGTTAGGGGGTAATTGGCTCTGTTTCTCTAGGGCTTGCCGGAAAAAACGCAGACTTTCCTGTCCCTTCCCTTGCAGCCGCAAAATCTGAGCTTTGAGATAGTACAACTCCGGATTATTGGGGGTCTGTTGAATTGCGGTATCCACTGCCGCTAGGGCCTGGTCGGGCTGATCCAAATCGCGGTAAGCAATCGCAATACCCCGTTGGGCCAGGTAGCTGGGTCCCCCATAGGTTTGCAGCCGTTCGATCGCTTGTTCGGGGCTGGAAAAGGGGAGGTTTACGGCTAGCATCAGATCCATATAGCCTTTGAGTAAATTCAGCTCAGGATCTTGAGCATCGATCGCTTCTGCTTTTTCCAAACTGTTAAAGATTTGCTGAAGTTTGGCGAGAATAGTCGGTGTGGCTCGCACTGCGCCTTGGGTTGACAGGGTGTGGGCTCCTTCCAGAAATTGCCCTGCAGCGATGTAAAGATTGCCTCTGAGCGGATCGGTTGCCACTAATTGTTCGGCCGTTTCACGGGTTAAACGAGCATTTTCCCCCATGACATCCCAATTCTGGTCGATGTAGGCGAGTGCGGCTTTCAGGGCGTAGGCCAGCGGCTCATTTGATTCTGCTGCCTGTAGTGTCTGAGCGGCTTGCACGTAATTTCCCTGTTCAAATAGCAGTTTGAAAGCTTGTTCAGTTTGAGTGCCGATTGGTCGCGGGTTGTTCGTGCGGAAAGGATCGGCAAGGACTGGATCGATGAATAGATTGCCAGCGATCGTAATGCTACTGAGGACAATGGTTGCCCAATGGCGAACCCCAGCGACAGAGAAAGCAGATTTTGAGTGAATCATGATTGGCTGTGAAGGAACAAACTGTAGAGAAACAAACTGCAAAACAATCGGAAGAACAAACCGTCAGCAGAAGGGCGGGATCGATTGAGACGGGATAAATTTGCAATGAGATAAATTGCAATGAGATAAATTGACGAGACAACCTGGCTCAAGTTCCGATTCTAAGGCGAGTTGATTCGAATGTGTGATTGAGATAGGCGTGACTGAGATAGGCGTGACTGAGATAGGTATGGACAATACACGATAATCAATACCGACTGATCGCCGTCGAGGCAGGCTAGCTGTTATAAAGAGAGAGCGGATTGGTTGCCTGATCTGCATGAGTTCATATTTACTGTCCTCACTCACTTGCTTAACTGCCTGAATGCTACTGCTTAAAGACTTGACCTATCATCCGGCTGCAACTCCCCTAGCGATTTTGAAAGATATTAACCTTGAACTAGCACCTCAGCAATTGGGGCTAGTGATTGGTGCGAGTGGGTCAGGCAAAAGTACTTTGCTGGAAGTATTGGCAGGGTTAGCCCAAAAGTCAGCCGGAAAAATCCTGTGGCGCGACCAAGAGTTATCGCCCGATCAACTTCAGCAATTAGCAGGGTTAGTGTTTCAATTTCCAGAGCGCCATTTTTGTGGCCATACCTTATTGGAAGAGTTGCGACTAGGGCATCCTGAGTTAAACAAGGAGCGGATCGATCAGGCGTTGGCGGCAGTGGGATTGGGCCATCTTCCCCTCACGACCTCTCCACGATCCTTAAGTGGTGGGCAACAGCGGCGGCTGGCACTGGCAGTGCAGTTAATTCGCCAGCCCTATTTACTGTTGTTAGATGAACCAACCGCAGGATTAGACTGGTCAATGCGGCAACAGGTGATCAATTTGTTGACCCAACTGAAAAAACAGTGGACTTTGCTGGTTGTTTCCCATGAGCCTGGTGAAATGGTGAGCCTTGCTGATCGCTGTTGGACTTTGAATCATGGCGAACTGGCAACTGTTGATCCATCCATATTTGTGCCGCCTCACCAGCGAATTGCGGCTCAAGTGGAATTGGGTGGAGTGAGTTAGATGATGCCAGCCTTATCCCCGTTGCCCAACCCGATCGATATTTGGCAGCAAACTTTAAACTGGCAGCCTGCCGCTGCACAACAACAGCAATATCAACGGCTATACGAAGCGATCGTGGCTGGCAATCAGCAGTTAAACTTGACTCGGATCATCGACCCGCAAGATTTTTGGGAAAAGCATCTGTGGGATTCCTTGCGCGGTGTTCAGCCCTGGCTGTCCGATCGTCGAACCGCCTTGCGCTTGATTGATGTGGGCACAGGCGGAGGATTTCCAGGGTTGCCAGTAGCGATTGCCCGTCCCGATTGGACAATCACCTTACTGGACTCGACCCGTAAAAAAATTGTTTTTCTAGACACTTTAGTGGCTGAGTTAGGCTTAGCCACCGTGAAAACTTGGGTTGATCGGGCTGAACAAGCTGGCCATTTACCCCAGCATCGAGAGGTTTATGATATTGCAGCCATTCGGGCAGTCGCGACGGCATCTGTATGTGCTGAGTATGTCCTACCTCTGCTGAAGTTAGGAGGATCGGCGGTGCTGTATCGGGGGCAATGGTCGGATCGCGAAACTGAAGCGTTACAGGTTGCACTCGACTTACTGGGTGGTCGGATCGATCACATTGACGCTTTCGTCACCCCTCTAACAGCGAATACTCGTCACTGTATTTATATTCAAAAAGTGACCTGCACTCCTATGGAATATCCACGTCCTGTCGGTATCCCAGCCCAGAAGCCACTGTAAGTTACGGGATTTCCTTCCATTGGAGCAGAACCCTTCTGACTGGATCAGCCAAATGAGGGAAGGCGAACCCCGTCCAGATTTGCGATCCTGGGACTTAATAGACAGAATCCAAGATTTATCCTTGAGTTTTGTTAAGGGGGTTTTGGGCGTGGATCGTGGTTCACGCCCATTTTTTGGGATCGAAAAGGCTTGGCTCTGTCTAATCGCCTAATTTCTGTCTGGATCGCCTTACTTCAATTTCTGCTTAACAAAGGCCAGGAGCTGCGCCATTTGTTTCTTCAGCAGATCGATTTCAGCTTGCATTTTCTGCATTTTTTGATTCATGGCTTCCATATCCGCAGAGCCGGTAGGTGCAGCCACAGCCGCAGGAGCCGCAGCCCTTGGACGCGGTAATCTGGACTTAGCCATGGCAGACTTGATCGCTTCAATCAGCTCTTTCTGCTCAAATGGTTTTTCAATGAACTCGAAGAATTCGAACGGCTCCGAAATTTTTTCGGTGACTTCTTCTCGTCGCCCTGACATGAGCACTAGGGGGATGGTTTGCAGTTCAGCTTGAGACTGAATTTGCTGAAATACTTCCCAGCCACTCATCCGAGGCAGCAGAAAATCAAGCATGATCAGATTTGGACGCTCTTGACGGATGCAGTTTAGCCCTTCGACCCCATCTTTTGCTTCCAAAACCTGAAAATTTCCTTTGGGCAGCATGTCCCGTACCATATTGCGGATGACTCGACTGTCATCGATTACCAGGATTTTATGACTTGCCACGGTGGACTCCTTAGGTCGGTGTAGGAACGATAAAGAATGTCAGCTTCGCTTACACTCAATATTATTAATTCCTGAAAGCAAAAGATGAATTGCTCGATCGAAATAAATTCAGGAAGATGAAGCTAGGCACTTGGCTAAAGCTGGAAACCGCAATTGAAAGGATCCAATGAATACAACTTGCGCAGATATGGCATAGATAGGGATCATACAAATAGGGATCATTTCAAAGCCAATCGAACAGTTGTGTAGTCTGAATCTTAACTTGAGAGCCCAGCGATTACCAGTCTTACTATGCCCAGTTTGAGCTAAAACTTACCCTGATGTCGTTAGAGCAAGCTGAAAAAATCGTAAAACTCAATTCAACTCAAATCCCGATCGAGGAGGTGCGTTTCTTCCACCCAGCTTCAGCATTTCTAATTACCCTAAAAGTTAAAAATAACAATCTTTCCATATTGTGATGCAGTCTTCTAGTTCTTTCCCATCTCCAGATGCCCTTGCTGCTCCATCTCTCCCCCCTCATGCAACCGCCCCTTCGCCATCTTCACGCACATTAGTGGAAGGATTACCCAGTTGGCTGCGTCGCCCGATCGGTAAAGCCAGCGAACTTTCCACGGTGCAGCAAATTATTAAGCAACGACAGATCCATACAATCTGTGAAGAGGGGCGTTGTCCGAATCGAGGGGAATGCTATGCCCGCGGCACCGCCACCTTTTTGTTAATGGGCCCAACTTGCACGCGATCCTGTGCTTTCTGTCAGGTGGATAAAGGCCATGCGCCCATGCCGCTTGATCCAGATGAGCCGCGCAAGGTGGCAGAAGCCGTTCAGCTTTTAGGATTACGCTATGTAGTTTTGACCTCCGTGGCTAGAGATGATTTGCCCGATCAAGGCGCAGACTGCTTTGTAGCCACTATGACTGCCATTCGGGCTCAAATGCCTGAGACGCAAATTGAAGTGCTGACTCCTGATTTTTGGGGTGGAACAGGAGGCGATCGGAGTCAATATCAGCGGATTGAGACGGTGGTGCAAGCTCGTCCTGCCTGTTATAACCACAATATTGAAACGGTACGACGACTACAGGGCTCGGTGCGACGGGGCGCAAAATACGATCGATCGCTACAAGTGCTGAAGTGGGTGAAGCAAATTGATCCGACCATCCCCACCAAATCGGGATTGATGTTGGGGCATGGCGAGACGGTGGCCGAAATCCTGGAAACCCTGCGAGATTTGCGAACGATCGGCTGCGATCGAGTCACCCTAGGGCAATATATGCGTCCCTCGCTTGATCACTTGCCTGTCCAAAAATACTGGACTCCAGAAGAGTTTGAACAGTTGGGGAATCAGGCGCGTGAATTGGGTTTTTCCCATGTTCGATCGGCTCCTCTGGTGCGGAGTTCTTACCATGCGGGTGAAGCAGATGAGACTCCCACGCAAATTCATTAGCTCAGATAAAAAGGTGCAAAGTTTTCCAAATCTAGCGTGAGATGGGTACGCTCTGCTCGATAATTAATGATACTGAGACACATCCTTTGAACATAAAGAGAGCTGATTGTTTATGGCGACTAAAACCGGCAAACCTGCCTATACGTTCCGGACTGGATGGGCCCTCCTGTTGCTCGTCGGGAACCTCCTGGTTTCGGCCTTTTACTTTGGCATTCTCAAATAACTGATCTTGCCGAAATATCAGAGATTTGAAAATTCTAGAGAAAAACGGGCTAGCGTTCATCCAAAGTCTATTTAAATGCCAGAGGCGCGATCGATTTCGTGCCTCTTTTGGTGTGAGCCTGTGTAGTCTGATCAGCAGTAGTTTGATCAGCAGTAGTTTGATCAGCGGTAGCCTGATCAGTATCGGACTGCCCTTTCGATTCAAATTGAGGCTTGAGTAATCGTCCAAGACGTGAGACGTTTGAGCAAGCATTGAGGCAGAGCATGGCAGCTTGGCGTAATCTTCGGTTTTCCCTTTCTAAACGATCACTTCCAAACACTCCATTCCGATGGGTTATCGGGGCAGCAGTTCTCTTTTGGCTTATTTGCTGTGGCTTGGTGCTCCAGCGGTATTACAACTTTTATCCTACTTATGTGTCGTTCGATCAGGGCATCTTCAATCAGGTGTTCTGGAATAATCTACATGGGCGCTGGTTTGAAAGTTCGCTGTCTTCGACTGAATCGAGTTTGGTGATGCAAGGTGCGGTGCCGGATGTCTCCTATCGCCGGTTAGGACAGCATTTTACGCCTGCTTTGCTGCTGTGGCTCCCCTTTTATGCCCTCTTCCCTTCCCCAGCCGGACTTTCCGTGTTGCAAGTGACACTGGTAACGATCGCCGGTTTTGTTTTATATGCCTTAGCGCGACACTATCATCCGCCCCTACTGTCGGCTTGGATCACGATTAGTTTCTATGCTGCCACCGCAGTGATTAGCCCGACGGTGGCTAACTTTCACGATATCTGCCAGATTCCGTTATTTATCTTTGGCTTGTTGTGGGCGATCGAAAAACGTTACTGGTGGCTAGTCGGGCTGTTGTCGATTCTCACCTTGTTAGTACGAGAAGATAGTGGGGTTGTGCTGTTTGGGATCGGATTCTATTTTGCCGCTAGTCGGCGACATGTAATTTTAGGGGGGGGGCTTTGTATCCTCAGCCTACTCTACATGCTGCTGCTAACGAATTTGATCATGCCACTGTTCTCAGCAGATATCTCTGAACGTTTCATGATTGAACAGTTTGGCCAATTTGTCGAGACTGAAGAAGCAACTACCCTGCAAGTCCTCTGGGGCATTCTGAGCAATCCTGGACGATTGATTGTGGAATTGTTCACCCCCTTTAGTCAAACGGTACGTTATTTGCTAGGTCAATGGCTACCCTTGGCTTTTGTGACTGTAATCTCACCCCAGGCTTGGCTGCTGGCCGGATTTCCCACCCTGAAAATTTTGATTCAACGGGAAGCAATCACTTCTTTATCTCTACATTTGCGCTACGCCATGACCCTAGTGCCAGGGTTGTTTTACGGTGCTATTTTGTGGTGGAACACCCATCCTAGGCTGTTTCAGCGGCTTCGCTTCCGCCGCTTTTGGGCATTCTGTATTGTCCTATCTTTATTTTTCACCATTACATCCAATCCAAATCGGGTATTGTCGTTTTTGATTCCCGATTCATTTCAGCCTTGGGTGTATGTCTCTCCGATGCGGCAAGCTCAACATAGCCAGGCCATTCGATCGCTATTAGTGCAAATTCCACCTGATGCCTCTGTTACTGCAACCGATCATATTGTCTCGCACTTATCTAATCGCCGGGAAGTATTGCGGTTTCCCCTGTTACGGTTGCGGAATGATGCCGATCAGGTGATTCGTGTCGAATATGCCATTGCCGATCTTTGGTATCTGGAGCAGTATCAAGTTGCCTTTGCGGACTATCGCAAAAGCTTGATGCAAACGGTTGAACGAACTCAAGATCTGCTCACTCGCCAATACGGGCTGATTGATTTTCAAGATGGGGTTGTACTCTTGCAGCGCCGCGCTCCCGACAACCCCCAGTCCATTGCTGCTTGGTCTACCTATGTGCAGCAACTGGCTCCCATCTTGAATCAGCCATTGTCGTGAGTCCGGAATTAAGTGCAATAGTTAAGACTGATGAAGATTGGTCAAGATAGATAAAGCTCAAGGCTGATGATCCAAGGGGAATTTTTTAATGCGATTCTAATGGCACATTTTCAGGTCGGTCAGTTAGTTTAAAGTTAAGTTTTCATATGTGCTGCCGATCGAGTCTAGAACCAGCATGGGTAAAACAGTATTGGGAGGGATTTGTACGGGCATTGCCTTACTGGTAGCAGTGCGTGCCCCCAATCAATCTATTCAAGTGACTGCTACTGTAGTGGCGGCAAGCTTGCTGAGCTACACCACGACAAGCTATCTGCTGGAGTGCAAACGGCAGCACAAAACTCGCTTAGCCGATGCAGAAGCCTATTTAGACTTTCTACGGCAAATTAATCAGGATCGATTAACAGAGGTGGTCTCGATCCCCGAAACTTGCCAAGGCTGCTGTCATTACCATGGGCAAGTGTACGGCGGAAATCGCCTCATTTGTGCCATGCACCCTTATGGAGTCGAGGAAGATCGTTGTCCTGATTGGGAAGACGATCGTTAAATTTTGCCTCAGTTTTTCACCCGCACCGTATCCAAAAGCCAGTGGTGCAATAGACTCGCTCATTGAATGAAGACTTGCTAATGAGGAGATTGAAATCGGTTGCTATCGTTCTTTGATTACCTTGGCAAGGGGTTGGCGGCCGATTTTGATGTCGATTTGAGAGGAATCGGGTACATTAAGTCCATTAAGGCTTCATTATGTTGTTTTAATGTGGAAGAGCGGTTGCATCCCAGTCTCACCAGGGTGCCAAATTCCAGATTGATGATCTAGGGTGCTTGCGTCAGTTGCATTGTGTTGTGGGCAGATGCCCGGAGTTTTAGAGGAATACTGCTATGCTGTCGGAACAACAACAGCGCATCATGGGCTACTTTATTGAGGAGGCCAAAGACCACCTCGGCACCATTGAGCAGGGCTTACTGAACCTACAGACAACGATTGCAGATCCAGAAATGGCGCATGAGGTTTTCCGGGCAGCCCATTCGGTGAAGGGGGGGGCTGCCATGCTGGGGTTGACCAGTATTCAGCACACGGCACACCGGCTGGAAGACTACTTTAAAGTGCTGAAAGAATGCCCAGTCGAGATCGATCGACGGCTGGAAACCCTGCTACTGCGGGTATATGACACACTGCAAGAGCTGATCGAACAGTTGCAAGGCCCGTTTGGCTTGACAGACGATAAGGCAGAAGCAGCCATGGCAGGGGTTGAACCTGTATTTGCTGAATTAAACCAATACTTGGGTCAATTGGTCAGTCAATGTGGAGCCCAACCGCCCCAGGATGTTGATTTTGTCGTGCCCACGGCTGTCCCAACGCCACCGATCCCCACGGCTGCAATGGCAGTTCCAACCGAAGAGAGTGCATTGCGGTTCATCTTCCAAAATGATGTTCCGGCTAGGCTGCGCGAAATGCTGCAACTGTTTAAACAGGCAGATACTGCGGATAGCCGATCGCAACTACAGGCGATCTGTCGTTCTTTGGCGCAATCCGGCGAACAGCTTGATTTACCGGCTTGGTGTGACCTATTAGCGGTGGCGGAACAGGCGATCGCCGAGACAGGTAATAGTTATCGCACTTTGGCTCCTGTCTTAATTAAAGAAATCAAACATGCCCAAGAGCAGATCTTGACCGGGAATGTGCAAGTTGAGGCTAGCGCTGATTTGTTGGCGTTAGTCCCTGAAGAGAGTTTGCTGACGGCTCCGCTGCTTGAACCTGAACTCTCGGAATTTGATCTGTTCGCCGAAGCTGATGAGCTTACTCCTGAGCCTGCGTTGACTGAAAGTTTAACTGAGACTTTAGATGTGGCAGCGATCGGTGAAACGCTCTCCTTTGAACCGAATCTGGATTTGCCCCCCGATTTTGGATCGGAATTAGATTTCAGCTTGCCCAACGCGGCGATCAATGCGGATAGAAATGCAGACGGAGATGAGGCAGGAACCGATCTGGAGTTTGATGCTTTGGGCTTCGAGATGGCCGAACCCCACGCCGATCTGGATTCCCTGGAATTTGGATTGGATTCTTTAGACGATGCCAATGCCATTTTCATGGGGCAACCTTCTGGGCCGGAAGTAGGGGCGGCAGAGCTAAATAGTCTGGCGGATTTATTTGAAGGGGAAGACTCGAATCTGGAATTAAATTGGCAAGAGGAAACCATTCGTTCTGAGGAAGCCAGCACCGATCTGGTATTTGAGCCCGATCGAGATTTTTCTGATTTGTTGCAGGACAATCCAGAGGATCTGCTGTTAGAGGACACGGCCGATCTATCGGGTTTGCTGGATGAGATCCAACCAGACTTGTCCGAGTCAAATAGGCTTGAATTCGATTTCTCGGCGGATGCAATGGCCGATCTGGAGAATGCTAATGCGGCCGATCAGATAGAATCCGCGAATTTCCAATTGAGCTTAGATGAAATGGGTGTAGCCGATTTGGCGATCGATTCAGCCGTAGATCTGGCGATCGATCCAGCCATTGATGCTGAAATCCGCGATCAGGCGACTGCGGCAGATTTAGATTCTTTGCTGACCGAACTAGATGATTCGGCATTTGAGTCAACACCTGAATCAATATTTGAAGCAACATTTGAATCAACTCCTGCTGAATCAACTCCTGCTTCAACTAACGGAGAGGATTCGATCGAGGAAACCATTTTTGGGATTGATTCTGCATTGCTAGGCGACGAGACATCCGAAGAAGTAACATCCACCGAATGGGCTGCCTCGCTGGATTTATCGTCTAGCGATTACCTATTGGATGATCCTGCCCTGAATGGCACGATCGATGCTGTGACCGGGGCAACCGAGACAGAGTCCGCCGAACTTGGTTTCTCTAGTATGTTTGATTCGTCAGAACTGGATTCGCTAGAACTAGAGACACCAGAACTGGATTCGCTAGAACTGGATTCGCTAGAACTAGAGACACCAGAACTGGATTCGCTAGAACTAGAGACACCAGAACTAGAGGCACCAGAACTAGAACTGACAGAATTTGACTTGCCAGGATTCGAGGCATCAGAAGGAACGGAGGGCGATTGGTTCGCAGCATCCGATGCTGAAGAATTAAATTTCGATCTTGAGTTGGCGGATTCATCTGTCCCATCTGAAGCTGAACTTACCTTTGATTTTGATTCCTCACTTGAGGTTTCGGACTCTTCGCAACCGGAGCCTTCACTCGATTTTGACCTCTCAGATTTAGACTCCATACAGCTTGAGCCATCCAACATCAGTCAGTTTGAGCTGGATAATTCCCTGGAGGATCCATTGGCGCTGGATGAGGCTGAGTTCGATGCTGCGCTGGAGTTGGATCTATCTCCGCAGTTGCCAGAGGACTTAACCGAATTGGATCTCGCTGGTGGAATCGAGGATAGCGCTCCCGCCGATGAGGCTGACTTCGATTTGTTCGGAGCCCCAGCCCCAGCAGAGTCGATCGAGCGGGAATTGAGTGAACCTGGATCGGCGGAGCTAGAGTTGCTGTCGGACAATAGAGAGTTACCCCCAGTTGCTGATCCCTGGCTAGAAACAGAAAATCTTGAGATAGTCTCCCCGCCAGATTTCTCAGAACCCGATCCGATGGATTTTCTGGCAGAGCCAGATTCCTCAGAGCAATTGCCTGATTTTCTCATGGCTCCGGAGCCGCCGTCGTCTGATTTCAATTGGGAGCTGGCGGTAGAAGGGAGTGAGTCCTTTGACAGTTCGGTTGCCATCCCTGATCCAGGTGATGATTCAGGTTTCAATTGGGCGACTGAGGCTGGGATTGGCGATCATCCGGCAGATGAATCGGGTAGCAGTATTGAGGAACTGGATGCCCTCAATCTGGATGCTTTATCTTTGGAGGATGAGTCAAACTGGAATCTAGATGACGAGACAGCCGATCTCAGCCTCACAGACCTGAGTTCGACTTCGCAGATTGATCTGGCTGAATTTCATCTGGAAGAATCCGAAGGTGAATTAGCCCAGTTGGAGTCCGGATCTGTTACTCCCGATCTCGCATCTTCATCTGATTTTGACCTCAATTTGTTCGCTGATGCTGAAGAGCAGACCGAGTCTCCAGATCAGGAAGTCCTTCTAGAATTTACGACGGACGATCCGTTCAGCATGGAGCTTGATCCAGCACAAACCCTATTTGATGATGGCAGGCTAGATGATGACCGGCTGGACGATGACAACAATCCGTTTGCAGTGACGGGGGAGGAAGCCAATCTGATCTCTGATGCGGCTCTCTCTGATTCAGTGGATCTTGCTGAGTTTGAGTTGGCTGATCAGCTCAGTGACCTTCCCACCAGTACAAATGACTCTGCTGATGCAGGTTTGGATGCAGGTTTGGATGCAGGACTGCCTGATGCAGATTTGCAACTGAATGACGGAGCCGATTTTGATATTCAAAGTTTTGGGTTCTCGGATGCTGCTAATCCGGAGATAGATGCTCTGGGTGACCTGAGTTTTGCAGAGACAGAAGCTGATGATTTAGCTCGTTCCGAGTGGAACGAGCTAAATCTTGAAACACCCGAAGCTTCGTCTGAGTTGGGCGATTTAAATTTTGAAAATTTTGAAAATACTGAATCTTTGGATGAATTGGACTTTGGAGCGATGGATCCTGCCTTGGAAGAGCTCGATCTCGATCGCTCTGGGTTGGATCAGATTCGCTTTGCATCCCATGAATCTGAAGTGGCATCCAGTGAATTAATTTTTGAATCAACGGAAATTTCATCTGAGTCTTTCGATTTTGGTTCTCCTGAATTGCATCAACTTGAGGTTGAATCTGATCGTGAATTTGACTTTGATGGTTCTGGGCTGGATGAACTCAGCTTTGACAACCCTGATTTACCGGCTGATCGATCATCTGAGGCGATCGAGCCAGATCGATCGGAATTAGAGCCATTGAACTTTGAAATCAATCCACCTGAAGAGATTCATGGATTTGAAGAAATTAGTGGATTTGAAGAAATTAGTGGATTTGAAGAAATTAGTGGATTTGAAGAAATTAGTGACTCTGAAACAGCACTCAGTGAACTCAATTTTGCAGATTTCGACACTCCCTCTGAGACCCTAGATTTTGCTAGCTCGGAGTCAGGCACTCTGAACTTTGAAGCGGTTGAATTTGAAGCATCATTGGATGATTTAAGCTTTGCTTCAGGTTCTGAATCTGTAGGGATCGATGGCTCTGAATTAGCTGCTGTCAATTTCGAGGCAGATGCTGAAGCCCTTAATTTTGATGTATCTGAGTTGAGCGAACTCAATCCTGAGTCAAATAGTGAATTGGATGCTGAACTGAATAGTGAGCTGAATAGCGAATTTGATTTTGAATCTACCGAGTCCTCAGTGGAATTAAGTGAATTCAACTTTGAATCCACTGATATTGCCTCTGGGTCGATCGATTTTGGGATTGCTGAGTCAGGCGAATTCAATTTTGTGACTGATGCTGCCTCTGAACTGGGTGAGCCTGAACTGGGTGAGCTTAATTTCGAACCGATGGAACCTGAGGCATCATTGGGTGAATTCAGTTTTGAAACTGATTCGGAGTCTTTCGCCGAGTCTTTAAATTTTGGTGAGTCTGAGTTAGGCGATCTCAATCTCGAAACCGACACTGCCTCTGAGAGCTTGGATTTCGGGGAGTCTGAATTTGATGATCTGAACTTTGAGACTCCTAATGTTCCCTCCTCTGAGAGTTTGGATTTCGGGGAGTCTGGATTTGATGATCTGAACTTTGAGACTCCTAATGTTCCCTCTGAAAGCCCTGATGCCGAGGAGCCAGAGTTGGGCGATCTCAACTTTGAGATGGATGATTTCGGTAGTTTAGACTTTGGTAGTGCAGATAGTCCGGCTGAAGCGTTTGATTTTGACTCGCCTGAAGTAAGTGATCTAGATGCAGGTGATCTAAATTTTGAAACGAGTTCTACATCGGGTTTTGATGAGTTGGAACTTGACAATCTCGGCTTTGAAGCAACCACGCCATCTTCCGAATCCTTGGAGCTTGGTGATTCGGAGTTAGATGTGCTGAATTTTGCAGAGACCCAGATTGGAATAAATGATGAACTCACGTTTGATAGTTCTCTAGATTTTTCCGAGCTGAATGAAGACTCGATCGACAATCTCAGCAATGCTGAGGAAATCTCCTTTGATGATATTGGCAACGTTGGCGAGGGCTTCGGCGATAACGTCAACGCCAATACTAATGTGAATGATGAATCTGAGCTAAATGAATTTAGTCTCGATGGTCAGTTCGATCATGCTGAGTTAGCTTTCGATGATTCTGAGTTTAATACTGAGTTCAATGCTGGGCTAAATAATGCTGTTGATCTGGATCAGGATTTTAGTGCAGGCAATTTTGATGCAGGCAATTTTGATGTAGATAATGATGCAGATAATACAGAACTCTCACTAGATTTTGGACTAATGAATTTGGCTCCAGAAGCAGTAGAAATTCAACCCACAGACCTGCTAGAGCCTATTATTCCAGAAGCCGAATTAGATGATTTGGACTGGTCAACCTCTGATTTTCCATCCCTGCCCGATGATAGTTCTGTCGCTGCTTTGGATGATTTGGATGATCTAGATGGGCTATTGTTAGCCTCTGAACATGCAACAGCAGCAGATGGTTCAGAAATGGATGACCTGGATGTATTACTCTCTGAACAGGATGCAGCAGAGCCGGTTGCCTTTGATGATCTTGAAGCGGTGCTAGCAGATGATGTTTCTGTGACGGCAATTCATGAAGATGAGGCAGACTTAGCAGACAATGACTTTGCTGACCTAGAAGCATTGCTCGAAGATACACCTGAAATCGTGCAACCGATCGTTCCTGTTGTTGCGACGACTTTGCCTTTTGTCAGTCCACCCTCAATGGCGGTAGTAGACGATGAATTTGGTGATTTAGAAGCGCTTCTTCAAGATGCCGATCAAGCCTTGGGTGTGGGGTCTTCTCCTAGCCGCAATGCAGCCGCAGCGACACGTCGCACCAACCGACGAGGAAACTTGACCGACCAAACCATGCGGGTTTCGGTGAAACACCTGGACAATCTCAATAACTTGGTTGGGGAAATGGTGGTGAATCGGAATACTTTGGAACAGGCCCAAGAACGATTGCGGCAATTCCTGGACAATCTGCTTTATCAGGTGCAGCAGCTAAGCGATGTAGGACAACGGATGCGCGATCTATATGAGCGATCCCTGCTCGAAAGTTCCCTGCTCTCCAACCGTCGTGGTCAATCTCTATCCTCGACTGCAAGTAGCTTTAACTCTGAACCCACCAGCCATTCTACGGGGATGAGTTTTGATGCCTTAGAGATGGATCGATTCACCGGCTTCCATACCCTTTCGCAGGAGATGATCGAACTGATCGTGCGAGTACGAGAATCGGCATCAGACATCGATTTTGTGGTGGAAGAAACGGATCAGGTGACGCGCAACTTCCGGCAAATTACGACCCAGTTGCAAGAAGGACTGACTCGCTCTCGCATGGTGCCTTTCTCTCAAACGGCGGATCGATTGCCGCGCGGAGTACGCGATAATTCTATTAAATACGGGAAGCAGGCAGAATTGGCGATCGAAGGGCGGGATACGCTGATCGACAAAATGATTGTTGAGATGCTGTACGATCCGATGACTCATTTGGTAAATAATGCGATCGCCCATGGAATTGAGACTCCAGAAGAACGAATTGCCGCTGGTAAGGCTCCTGCCGGTCGTATTACCATTCGTGCTTTCCACCAAGGCAACCAGACTGTGATTTCTGTGAGTGATGATGGCGCTGGAATTGATCCAGAGCGCGTCAAGTCTAAGGCACTGGAAAAAGGCCTGTTCACCCGGGAGCAAGCTCAGCATCTGTCTCGCCTCGATGTTTATGATTTACTGTTCCACCATGGATTCAGTACTGTAGATCAGGTGGATGATTTGCGGGGGCGGGGCGTTGGGCTGGATGTTGTGCGGAGCAACCTGAATGAAATTCGTGGCACAATCAATATTGACTCAACCATTGGCAAAGGCACCACCTTTACCATTCGGCTCCCGCTAACTCTCAGTATTTCAAAAGCACTCTGCTGCATCAGCAATCGGGCTCGGATCGCCTTCCCGATGGATGGGGTAGAGGATATGTTAGATGTGCCGAAAGAGCGGATTCAGACCGATGAGCAGGGCCGCACCTGTATTCATTGGCGTGATATTTTGCTGCCCTTCCAACCGCTGTCTGAGCTGTTACGCTACAACCGCCTGTTGGGACGAGGCAGTGTTTACGGTGGAAATCAGGAAGAGGACATGATTTCGATCGTGGTGTTGCGCAGTGCAGGTAATTTCCTGGCGCTTCAGGTGGATCAGGTCTTGGGCGAACAGGAGATTGTCATCAAGCAACTGGAAGGGCCCGCTCCCAAGCCGGTTGGGGTCGCTGGGGCAACGGTATTAGGAGATGGGCGGATTATGCCGATCGCTGATGTGTTGGAGTTGATTGACCTCTGGCAAGGTCGGATTCGCCGCGATCCAACTGCTTCTCTATGGGATAAAGGGGATCAATTGCCGCCTGAACCTCTGGCTGCAACCGAACCAACCGTACTGATTGTGGATGACTCCATCACGGTACGAGAACTCCTATCGATGACCTTCAGTAAAGTTGGATATCGGGTTGAACAGGCGCGAGATGGACAGGAAGCCTGGGAAAAATTGCGGTCTGGACTGCCCTGTGACTTAGTCTTCTGTGACATCGAAATGCCAAGGATGGACGGGTTAGAACTCCTTTCTCGCATCCAGAAAGATCCCCATCTGAATAGAGTCCCCATCGCCATGCTGACTTCTAGAGGAGCCGATCGCCACCGGCAGATGGCTGTGCAACTGGGAGCTAAAGGCTACTTTACCAAGCCTTATTTGGAAGAAGTGCTACTGGATGCCGCTCAACGCATGTTGAAGGGAGAAGTGATGGTTCCGGAAGCCAATAATTAGCCAATTGGTTAGCCAATTAGTTGGCCAATTAGTTAGCCAATTAGTTAGCTAATAATTAGTCAATAGTTAATTGCAGGCTTCTGGGTTCAACTATCTGAAGAGTTCAAACCCCTCTCGATTCAGATGCCTGCCGTTTTTTTTCCAGATATTGCTGGTGATAGTCTTCTGCTAGCCAGTAAGTCGAAGCGGGTTGAATTTGCGTTACGATCGGCCGATCATACTGCCCTGATTGATCAAGGGCTTGTTTCGATTGCAAGGCAATTTGACGCTGTTCGGCGGTGTGATAGAAAATCACCGATCGATATTGCTCGCCTCGATCAGCCCCTTGACGATTCAAGCTAGTGGGATCGTGAATCTGCCAGAATTTCTCTAACAGCTCAGCATAACGGATCAGGGTGGGATCGTAGGTAAGCTGGGCTACTTCGGCATGGCCGGTGATACGAGATAACACGTCTAAATAGCAGGGATTCTCAAAATGCCCACCCATATAGCCTACCGAGGTCGCGATCACCCCTGGAACGTGACGAAATTTATCTTCAACGCCCCAAAAACAGCCTGCCCCAAATGTTGCTTGTTCCATAGTATTTGGTGTTAGTTAGAGATTAGTTAGATTTTAGTCAGAAATTAGTCAGAGATAAACACAAAACTTGGCCGAAGTATGCCAGAAAGGGAATCGCTAGAATTCCAATTTTGATTTTTATCCTCACTATGCTCTATTCTTGGGATAGTATACTAAGCTGTCTAGGAGTCATTCTAAACTAATCTCAGAATCATGTAAGCTATTGTATTTTCCACCAATTCGATGCAGAGAAAGGTATCCATTCAGGTTGGAATAGTAGAGACTATAGATCAGGAATGATACTTCTTTAATCATGAATACTGAATAACAGTATGGAAAATTCGTAGAGGGCGAACATCAATAATAATATAGTAATGTTCGGATGAGACCCTTTTCGATCCATCCTTGCAAGTCAATCCTCCCCTTTGAACCGTTGATGCACCAATGATAAGCTGGCAACCTCAACCGACCGCAGATGGCTCCTTTACTTTCTATTCTGAAGTCTTTGGTGAAACCTTTCATTCGCTACAAGGGGCAAAGGCTGAGGCCTTTGTGAAATTTGCCCAAGCCACTGAACTGGCTCAACAGGCAGAACGGGGGCAGATCCGGTTGCTCGATGTCTGTTACGGCTTGGGCTACAACACGGCGGCAGCGATCGAAACAATTTGGCGATCGGTTCCCGACTGCGCGATCGAAGTCTATGGGTTGGAGTTAGATGCCTCGGTTCCTATAGCTGCAACCCATCCCCCCGTAATTGATGCATGGATCCCTGCGGTACAAGCCATGTTGCGTCAGTTAGCACTCCATCATCACTATCAAACCAGCCAACTGACTGCGACTTTGTTGATCGGTGATGCTCGCCAAACCATTCAGCAACTCGCTCCCCACGTTCAAGCAGATGCCATTTTATTTGATCCGTTTTCGCCCCGTCGCTGTCCTCAGCTTTGGACGGTGGAGTTTTTCCAACAGGTTGCGGTTCGACTGGCTCCAACGGGCAAATTAGCCACCTACTCTCGTTCAGCCTCAGTGCGATCGGCCCTCATGTCCACCGGATTACAGATTGGTACGATTCCATTGGACGGTCGGGCATCGCCCCATGAATGGTCGCAAGGCACCACTGCCAGTTTTGATGCCAGCACCCTAATTCCCCTTTCTGCGATGGAGCAAGAGCATTTACAAACGAGAGCGGCGATTCCTTACCGCGATCCTACCCTCACTGACTCAGCCGAGCAGATTTTGGCGCGACATCAGATCGAGCAACAACAGTCCGATCGAGAATCGACCTCAAGCTGGCGCAGACGCTGGGGTATTCATTAACCTCAGATCATTGCACCGATGGATCAATCAATAAATTCATGGAAAAGTATTTGAATGTTCTTCCAGGGATTGTCCTAAGCGTTGCAACCTGTCCCAATCTAATAACTCAATTTGGGAGCCATTCACTGCAATTAATCCTTCATTGCTGAGGTAATAAAAAGCACGGGAAAGAGTTGCAGGGATTGTACCTAGGGCGGCAGCAAGTTGACTTTTGGTTAAATCCAAAGTGACGATCGGATTTGCGGTAGTGCGATCGTTGCTCTCTCTGATACTCGATCGACTCAACCGCAACAGATAAGTTGCTAAACGCTGTGGTACATCTCTGAAAGATAAGTCTTCAATCACACCAGTTAAATGGCGCAAATGTTTTGACAAACTGATCAGCATGTTAATAGAAATATCAGGATAATGCCGGAGTAGATCGAGAGTAGCCATGCGGGGGAGGAAAATCAGCTCTGATGGTTCCAGCGTGGCGGCGGCGGCTGGAAATGGTTTGCCATCAAGCGCTGCTACCTCAGCAAAGTTTTCGCCAGTTTCAAAAATGTTGAGAATCTGCTCTTTACCCGTTGGAGAGACTTTAAATACCTTGACTCGCCCAGATTTAACGATAAAAAAGCCCGTGGCTACTTCTCCCTGTTTAAATAGCAGCTCACCTTTACGAAAGATCTGTAACTGGGCAATTTGCAGGACAGACACGAGCTGGGGTCGAGAAAGCCCTGCAAAAATCAGGGTGGTTTGCAACCAATCACTCATATTAGATTCATTCATCATAGCCATCCATTAGCGTTATCTACTGTATTAATTTTAGATTCCGTTGAAGTATATTTTGGAAACCCATATTCGCCGATTTTAGAGAAATTCTATCGCCATCTGCCCGATCAGAGAACCTCTGCCTCCTGCACTTTTCTTACTACTCTAACGATTGACTGGCGATTCAGTAATTGTTTAAAGAATTGATTCATTGTGTATTTTCAACATGAAAATATTTCTTTCTTTATAAGAGTTAAAACAGCTCTCGAAATTAAGAATCTCTCAAGGTTCATTTTGACTTAAGTCAAAGAGTTTCTCAGATGGTTCGCTTACGCTGGAAAGCGTTGATGAGTCGAAGGGATGCGGCAGGCTCTGTTTGATTGAACCTTACAGATGTTTACAAACAGTATGTCTCTTGTCGTCCTTCTGCCCGCTCTCTTTCTCATCTATTTCGATGTTCTTGATCTTGATGTTATTTCCACGCTAGACCGACAATTATGGCGAATCCAACCTTTGATATCGCGATGACTGCCCGATCGCGCACTCGGCGAGTGATTGGGCTACCAGCCTGGCTAGTGCTGATTTGTATTGTCACCTTCACCGTTTTAATTTCGGCCGGTGCAGCCATTTATAAAAATGCACCGCCCATTCCAGCAACGGTTGTATCGCCGCAGCAAGAAGTGATCTTGACCCAAGCGAACATTCAAGCCGGACAGGAAACCTATCTGGCGCGAGGGGGACAGCATATTGGCAGTATTTGGGGACATGGCAGCTATTTGGCTCCCGACTGGACAGCAGATGTGCTGCACCGTTGGGGACTGGCAACTGCTGGGGTGCTATATAACAGCGATCCCAACTTTGAGCAGTCCGATTGGGAAGCACTGCCTGAGGTCGATCGAGCGGCTTTACAGGTGAGAGTGCAGCGGGAATTTAAAACCAACCGCTACGATCCAGAGACTGGGGTGCTGCTATTGACGACTGCCCAAACTCAGGGGCTACAGCAAGTGTTTGCCGACTATCAGACTTTATTGTCTCGCGGTTCGGCGATCCACTCGATTCCCAGCGGCTGGTTTACCGAACCAACTGAAATTCGGGATGTGACCGCTTTCTTCACCTGGACTGCTTGGACTGCATCTGCCAATCGTCCCAATGCACCCTTTTCTTATACGGCTAACTTTCCCCATGATGATCTGATTGGCAATCAGGCTCCTGCTCAGTTCCTGATTTGGTCGATCGTTTCTGTAATCGTCCTAATCGCGGCCATTGCCCTATTTCTGTTTGTGTATTTAACCCAGGAAGATGCTGAAGAGGTGCAGTCTGTGACCGCTCGTCCAGCAATTCGGCTAGCGACCCCCAGTCAAAAGGTGACTAGCCTATTTTTTGGCGTGGCCATGGCGCTGTTCTTTGTGCAAATTTTGATGGGGATGGTGACAGCCCACTATGCGGTTGAGGGGGATGGTTTTTATGGGGTGCCCATTCAAAGCTATTTACCCTACGCGGCCTCGCGTACCTGGCATTTACAGCTTGCTGTTTTCTGGATCGCTACTTGCTGGCTCGCCGCCGGACTATATTTCGGGCCTCGTTTTGGCAAGCATGAACCCAAATTTCAAGCTTGGGGAAATGGCGGATTGTTGATCGCGTTGACCCTCGTGGTGGTGGGTTCTCTGGTGGGTGCTTGGGCTGGAGTTCAGGGTTATCTCGGTGACAAGAGCTTTTGGTTGGGTCATCAAGGCTACGAATATGTAGAGCTGGGACGACTCTGGCAGTTGCTACTGATCGGCGGCATGGTGTTCTGGCTCTGGTTGATGTTCCGGGCCCTAAAACCGGCTCTGAAGGCGGAAGGTAGTAAAACCGGGCTGAATCATTTCTTTCTCTATAGCGCCATTACAATTCCGTTGTTTTATGCTTCCGGCTTAATGTACACCAACCATACCCCTTTAAGTGTGGCAGAGTATTGGCGCTGGTGGGTGGTACATCTGTGGGTAGAAGGGTTCTTTGAAGTATTTGCGACGGTGGCGATCGCCTATCTCTGTAGCGAATTAGGATTCCTTAAGCGTTCTTCTGCTTTGCGTGCAACCTATATCACTACCATTCTCTATCTCGGCAGTGGTGTGATCGGTACGCTGCATCACCTCTATTTCACTGGCACTCCCGTGTTCATCACCGCAATGGGTTCGGTGGCCTCTGCTCTGGAGGTGGTTCCTTTGACTCTGATCGGCTTTGAAGTAGTGAAATCGCTCAAGCTTTCTCAAGAGGCACAAGGATTCTATCGGATGCCGCTCAAGTTCTTTATTGCGACCTGTTTCTGGAACTTGGTCGGGGCTGGTGTGTTTGGCTTTTTGATTAATCCGCCGATCGTGCTCTACTATTCTCAAGGCATTAACACCACGCCCATTCACGCCCATTCTGCGCTGTATGGCGTGTACGGTTCGCTGGCGATCGCACTGATGCTGTTTGCCCTCCGGGAAATTACGCCCGATCGCGCTTGGGATGAAAAAAACCTCAACTTCGCCTTCTGGTGGATTAATGCTGGATTGGTGGTGATGATGGTGTTTGGCTTGATTCCTAACGGCTTTTATCAACTGGTGCAGTCGGTCAATCATGGCACTTGGTATGCCCGTAGTGCGGAAGTGATTGGTTCTGCCTGGATGCAATGGACGGTGTGGCTCCGGATTCCGGGCGACATTATCTTTACCGTGGGAGCGCTAATGCTGGTGTATTGTGTGGGTCGATCGGTGGTGGCCATTTTCCACCAGCCGACGCAATCTCAGCCATCGGAACCCTCGTTGACTGAATCTTCCGTGGGTTAACTGGAAACCCTAAAGGATATGGGAGTTTCTGAAGCTCTACGCTCAGAAGTGGCAGCGATTGCTGCTGCCCCCCAACACAAGAAAGATGTGCTGAATCAATAGATTTGCCATCGCAATGGCTCGAAATGAGGCAGTCTTTCCTCGGATGGTCTTAAACTGCCAGTCAATTTAAAGTGGGGAATAATGCCGGTTACTGCTTGGGGCGGGCAAACATCCCCAAAGATTCCCCAAAGATCCTTGCCCCAACAATACACACTTCAACCATTCACGCATTGAAGGAATATGTCATGACAACCTTTGCAATGAACGATACCGTTGGTTCGATCGTCCGTGATTATCCAGCCCTATCCCGGCTATTTGAACAAGCCCATGTAGACTACTGTTGTGGTGGCCAACAAACGCTAGAAGCAGCCTGTCGCCAACGGGGGATCGATCCACAGACATTTCTGGCTCAGTTAGAAGACTTTGCGGTAACGGCAGCTCTGCCTGAGGTGAATCTAGCAGCTCTATCGCTGAGTGAACTGGCGGATCACATTGAACGTTTGCACCATGCTTATCTGCATCGTGAACTGCCACGGTTGGAAAAAATGGTGACCAAGGTGGCAGCAGTGCATGGTGACAAAGAACCTCGGCTGATGCAGATTAGAGATATTTTTCTGGCTTTATCACAGGAATTGGCTACGCACCTGATGAAGGAAGAGCAGGTGTTGTTTCCGATGATCCGTCAGCTAGAGTCCAGCTCAACCCTGCCGGTTTTCTATTGTGGTAATCTGTCCAATCCGATCGGTCGGATGGAATTTGAGCATGATGAGGCAGGAGCCGATCTGGTTCAACTGCGACAGTTGACGGATGACTATACGCCGCCGGACTGGGCTTGCAATACCTATCGTGCCCTGTTGGATGCTATGCAGGCTTTTGAGTTGGATATGCATCAGCATGTTCATAAAGAAAACAATGTGCTGTTCCCCAGAGCGATCGCGCTCGAACAGGTTAAAGCTGCCTCAATCTAGCTTTGCTCAAGGAGATATTGGGATGATGAAACTCTGGCAGTGGTTGAGGGCGAAATGGCTGAGGGCGAGATGGTTGAGGGCAAGATGGTTGAGGGCGAAATGTCCATGGATCAAGCATCCACCAGGGATGATCAGGCTGGTGCAATGTTTAGTCACAATAGTATTGCTGTGTGCCTTCCTCGTCTTTCCTTTTCGTACACCGTTGGCTTTCTCGGCTAATATTCATTCTGTGCAGCCTGATGTTCGATTTAAACTTCGTACTGATATTGGCGAAGGCAAACTGATCTTTGCAGGGGTGGGGGGCAAAATTAACCATCAAGTCAACCCCGATCTCAAAGTGAAGGTTGGAGAGGTTGTCCAGATTACATTGATTGATGGGGATGGAGCTGAACACGATATCACGGTTCCTGAGTTTAATACTCAGTCCGATAAGGTGGTGGGACAGGGCTCTAGCTCAGTCATTGTCTTCCGCGCCGATAAGGAAGGGGTTTTTGACTATTTCTGTTCGATCCCGGGCCATGTGCAGGCAGGGATGATCGGCAAACTGGTTGTGGAAGGGCAAACTACGGCGAAGGTGGATGAAGATACTATCAAAACCGTTGATATCGCCCAACTGCCGACTAATGTGCCTAAACCGATCGGCCAACGCCCGACTAAATTGCTCCGACTCGATCTTGAAACGGTGGAAGAACGAGGGCGATTAGCTGACAATACGACCTACAACTACTGGACTTTTAATCATAAAGTTCCTGGCCCGATGCTACGAGTGCGTGTGGGAGATACGGTTGAAGTTCATCTCAAAAATCATAAAACTAGCCGGATGATTCACTCGGTGGACTTTCATGCGGTGACGGGGCCAGGGGGCGGCGCAGTGATGACTCAGGCTTCTCCAGGGGAAGAAAAGGTATTTACCTTTAAGGCGATGAATCCGGGTTTATTTGTTTACCATTGTGCAACACCGATGGTGGCTCACCATATCTCCAACGGCATGTATGGCATGATTCTGGTGGAGCCGGAAGGGGGACTACCGCCGGTCGATCGCGAGTTCTATGTGATGCAGGGTGAGATCTATACAGTCGAACCCCACGGCAATCGGGGCAATCTCGAATTTAGCGTAGAAAAACTACTCAGTGAAGCGCCGGAATATTTTGTGTTTAATGGCGCGGAAGCAACGCTGAAAAAAGACCATCCTCTGCAGGCAAAAGTCGGGGAAACGATCCGGATCTATTTTGGGGTGGGCGGCCCGAACTATACTTCGTCGTTCCATGTAATTGGAGAAATTATGGATCGGGTCTATGAACAAGCCTCTCTCACCAGTCCGCCGCTGACGGATGTGCAGACGACTACAGTACCACCTGGAGGAGCCACGATGGTGGAAATGACACTTGATGTACCTGGCAATTTCTTGCTGGTAGATCATGCCCTATCTCGGCTAGAGAAAGGATTAATTGGCACCTTAGTTGTGGAAGGTGCAGAACATGCTGAAATTTATCATCAAGGCATCCATAATGCCGCGATCGCCACAAAAGCAACTCCCAAAATACCGGCTCCTAACTTGTCGTCTCTACAGCCTCGCACCTAAGCTGAGGCAAAGTTTGGCAAGAGACTCAAGGCAAAGGTACTCAAGGCAAAGGTACTCAAAGCAATAGAGGAAGAATATGTATGTTGGAAACAACCGTTGATAAGATTGCTGAACTGGCAAAGTCTAAGGTGGAGTTATTGAATGCCAGTCTCTCTCGCTATTTTGTTTTGGCAATGTTGGCAGGGATGTATGTAGGATTTGGCATTGTTTTAATTTTTGCGATCGGTGCACCGTTGAATGCGGCGCATGAGGCAGGCACTAAAGCATTAATGGGAGCTTCCTTTGGAGTGGCTCTGTCGTTGGTAATCTTTGCTGGATCAGAACTGTTTACGGGAAATAACCTGGTGATGACGATCGGTAGTCTCAGCCAGCGCGTTTCCTGGTTCAACACCCTGCGGATCTGGATCGTTTCTTGGATCGGTAACTTGGTCGGTTCGTTGCTCTTGGCAGTAATTGTGATCCAATCTGGCTTGGCAGCAAAGTCTCCTATTAGTGATTTTGTTTTACAGGTCGCTGCTAGTAAAATTAACGCCTCATTTAGTGAGTTACTCTTTCGGGGTATTCTCTGCAATATCCTAGTGTGTTTAGCAGTCTGGTTGGCCTTGAAGCTGCAAGATGATACGGCTAAATTGATCTTGATCTTCTGGTGCCTATTTGCCTTTATTGGAGCCGGATTCGAACATAGTGTTGCCAACATGACTTTGCTGGGAATCGGCTTATTGCTACCCCATCCAGACACGATTTCCTGGTTAGGATTTATGCATAACCTGATTCCGGTCACGTTAGGCAATTTGA
The DNA here is from genome assembly GCA_025454395.1 of Elainella sp. Prado103. Classification (GTDB taxonomy): domain Bacteria; phylum Cyanobacteriota; class Cyanobacteriia; order Elainellales; family Elainellaceae; genus Elainella. The sequence continues at coordinate 17,963 of JALOOM010000048.1, read as the reverse complement.
TTGGAGGTGGTCTGTTTGTGGGAGCTGCCTACTGGTATGTTGCCAGCAATATTCGCCGCCCAAAGCCCATCCCGGAAGATCTAAGCGTCACGCATCAGGGCAACGGTCTATCCACTCCGTTCCCTAAAAGCAGCCCACTGGCTAATGGTGGCTAGCCTGCTCACTGATCTTCCGGTGATGTCCTCCGATCGATACAGAACACCTGAAATTTGAGGGATACTGAGACTCTTAGCAAGAAGAGATGCTCAGCAAGAAAAGATGTACAACAAGAAGGATGACTGTGGGGTCGTCCTTCTTACGTCCGTCAAAGTAATGCTTACTGAAAGTGCTCGCTGAACAAGATGTGCCGCACCCGTTCATGAGTTCACCTAGCAAGTCTGGACTACCCCAGGCTGAAACTCGACATCACAAACTTTGACTTCTTGACGCGATATGATCCACAGCTCATGAGGATAGCGCGGACAGGGATCATTAACGAGCCAGATGGGAGGCACGATCATTGCTTCATAAGATGCAATTCGATCGCGACTTCCCGGTCTGGCTTTGAGTTCTACAATTGTACCTGGTAGATACTCAAACATTTCATCCCAATCAATGACTAATTCTCTGTTCATTGCATTAATCTGTCTGGATGATCAACAGTTGCATTTCACAGCGATTTTTGGATTTATATTCAGTTGTATTGATGCTCGATTGGAGCAACCATATTCAGCTAGTTGTCATTCTGCCTACCATGCCTTTAGCAGTAAAAATGACTTTTATCCAGCCAGATCTCACCATAATCTGGCACCCAGGCGATCCAGGTATCAGGAGCAGCTTGACACAGCAGCTTGGCTTCGTCTAAAGCATATTGACTTGGCGAGTGCAATAGCTTAACCCAGGTGTCACGGGTATAGGTAATATGACAAACAGGAGACCAACCTGATGTGATCGCTGTTTCTAGATCGGATAAATCTAAGGCAGGTGAATCAACTTGTGAATCAACCCAATCAGCTATTTGAAGGGACATACCTGTTCTCCGTACTCAAATCTATGACGTTTGAACCGATCGCTCCTCAGTTTTGGGAGTGAGGAATAAATCAAATAATTTCTGTATTCATTTTTACAAAATACGGCCGAGAGAGATCAGCTTTTCTGGATAAATTAACAAATCCTGACATGCTTGCTCGAAGAACTGAACGGACTGATCGTTAGTAGCCTTCGGCATCAATGTATCGATCTTCCGTAGTACAGGCTTCCAGTTCGCTCTAGGGTTGCTCAATTTACGCTTGCTTCTGACTGCCGGATCGCTGACTGCCAGATTACTGACTGCCAGATTACTGACTGCCGGATTACTGACTGCCAGATTGCTGGACTAATCGCCGACTGGATTGATGGTTGAACTGAGCGTTAGACTAATCGCTAAACTAATATGCTGAACCAATACGCTGAACCAATACGCTGAACCAATACGCTGAATCGATCGCCCGTGATCACATCACTTTTCTGAGTTCAAACCCTTTTTCAACGCAGGTGACCTTATGCTATTCAAACTCCTCATTTTTTTGCATACCCTGGGGGCGACAGTCTGGACAGGTGGCCATCTGGTGCTAGCGGTTACGGTTTTACCTCAAGCGCTGAAAAATCGTGATCCTGATCGAATTCATCAGTTTGAGGAACATTTTGAAGGATTTGGACTGGCGGCTTTGGCGCTGCAAGTGATCACTGGCTTATGGCTTACCTGGATCTATTTCCCTGGCTTCCAAAATTTTCTAGCGTTCGATTCCTATCTCTCGACTTACATCGGTATCAAATTACTGTTGCTACTGGGCACCTTAGCGCTGGCGATTCATGCTCGCTTTTTTATCATTCCTAATTTAACCAAGGAAACGCTGAATCGCTTGGCCTATCACATTTTGGGTGTGACAACTTTGGCGGTGCTATTTGTAGCTTTGGGAGCCGGAATTCGAGTCGGCGGTTGGAGCTAGGTTTCACACTCGTTCTAAAAAAAGCAGGCCGCTAAGGCCTGCTCATTCTTTCGGGTCTGAAAGAAGCTCATGATACGGTGATACTGATATACAGTGGTACCGATATACAGTGGTACCGATATACAGCGATACCGATATACAGCGATACCGATATACAGTGATACCGATGGGGGAATTTCAATAATTCGATCGCAGTCTAACTCTTCAAAATCTGACCCTAAAATCTGACCCTGTTTACACCACTCGCTGATGTTTGCGTCTGACAAAATCGGCAATCACCTGTTTTTGATTTCTAGGCTGTTTTTGATTTCTAGGCTTAGGAGTCGCCAGCGCTAATTCAGACTCCAACTCAGCATGGCGCTCAGGCGAGGTGGGAACTTGCTGTAACATCAACCATCGATCGTGAATCAGTTGGCGGATCAATTCATCAGTCGTCATCTGCTGTTGTTGGAGAATGTCAGCTAGATAGCGCTCGGTTTCTCGATCAAGTTCCTGGGTCATCATAGGTCAATAGTGGCAGGTTTATAGGTTTCAGGCTAAATGTTCAGAGTGAGCTAAGCGATCGCACTCTGCCAAAAGTCAGCTATATATACTAAGAATCCTAGCGACTTTCCCTGCCAAACCAATAACCAGTTCTTGATTTCTTCCAGTTTTCGTTATGTTTCTTTAAATTGCTTAAGATTTAGTAAACTATCTGCCTGAGGGAGAGAGAAAATCTGTCTGTACCGAGCGCGCTATTTGCACCCAGCGCTATTTGCACCCAGCGCTATTTGTACTGAGTGCTATTGGCAGCCAGCGCTAGCATTGGGTCAGTAGTCTTCCACTGTCCATATTCAGCTCAATATAATCAGCCTATCATCAGCTCGATTGACCAGCTAAGTAATTCCAGCGTTGTTGAGCCGCAGCCAGGGCTTGGCGAACTTGATCAAAACCTGTGCCACCCAGGCTATTGCGCGCCGCTACTACCTGACGAGGGGCGATCGCCTCATAAATATCCGGTGCAAAGGCGGGATGGAGCGCTTGCCATTCTTCGATCGATAAATCCTTGAGCAGCTTGCCGGCCGCCAGTGAAGTTTTGACCACTTGACCCACCAAATTGTAGGCTTCCCGGAATGGGACTCCTTTGGCTGCCAAATAATCTGCCACATCGGTAGCGTTAGAAAAATCTTCGGTGACTGCTTGGTTGAGTCGATCGGATTGGAATTCTAACCCTTCCGCTAACAAAATGGTCATGGCAGCAAGACAGGCTTGCACTGTTTTAACCGCATCAAATAGGGCTTCTTTATCTTCTTGCAGGTCTTTGTTATAAGCCAAGGGGAGCCCTTTCATGAGCACCAGTAAGGCTTGCAAATGACCAAACACACGTCCGCTTTTTCCCCGCACCAATTCCGGCACATCCGGATTTTTTTTCTGGGGCATAATGCTTGAGCCGGTGGCGCAACTATCCTTGAGGGTCACAAACCGAAACTCTTCTGATGCCCAGAGAATCACCTCTTCCGATAAACGAGACAGATGCATCATCACCAGGCTGGTGGCACAGAGAAACTCGATCGCAAAATCTCGATCGCTCACACCGTCCAGACTGTTGGCATAAATGGCCTCAAACTGTAAAAGATTGGCACTAAATTGGCGATCAATGGCAAAGGTTGTTCCTGCTAAAGCCCCACACCCCAAGGGAGAAATGTTGACACGGTGATAAATTTCATCCAACCGTTGCCAATCCCGCTGGGTCATTTCTACATAGGCCAGCAGATGATGGGCCAGGCTCAGAGGTTGGGCCCGTTGTAGATGGGTATAACCAGGAATCAAGGTTTCTACATGGTGGGTTGCCTGTTGGAGCAATACGGCTTGAAAGTCGAGTAATTGTCGTTGAATTGTTCTGATTTGCTCGCGTAAATAGAGCCGCGTATCAGTGCCAACCTGATCATTGCGCGATCGAGCTGTGTGCAGTTTTTTACCCACATCGCCTACTAACTCTGTCAACCGTCGCTCCACGGCGAAATGGACATCTTCTGCTTCAATGCCCGGTTGAAACTGGCCCGATCGATATTCCTGCCGAATTTGTTCCAGTCCTTGAACCAGTTGATCGCCTTCTGATCGGGTAATAATGCCGGTATAAGCCAACATTTGGGCATGAGCCTGGGAGCCAGTTAGATCATATTCAATTAGCTCAATATCAAAACCGATACTGGCATTAAACTGAGCAATGACTGGATGAAGAGCGGACTCAAATCGCTGGCTCCAAGTTGAAACAGAGGCGGGATTGACCAAGGTTCTGCCTTCCTGAAGTAGGGTGAATGGATAATACAAAGAGAGGATTCTAAGAACTGACCAAGGCAGGTGCTAACAAGCGAGTTGCTAATCAATGGTGACTCAGAACGCACCTTTAGCCGTAGGTGGTGGCGCTACGAATGATATAGCCAGCCGCTAACCCTAGCAGGAATGCCCAAAGTTGTCCTGATTTAATGAGGTTATTCAAAATGGTGCGTGTACCTCTGAAGACATCTGTATCGAACTGTTGTGCTAACACCCCCCATTCCAGGGTCGAGTGCCATAGTCCACTTTGATGCAGATCTCCGAGCAGGCCGGTTCCCGATCCCATTTCAGCCATCCAGGGCGTGATCTGTTGCACTAAATCCATCCACACCATTGCCAAACACCTCAAACAAAACCTAGGGGGCGATCGAACCCTAGTTTGCCATAGTTCTTCCACTTTGAGTCAGGATTTTTTGCGCCCGGTTTTTAGGCAGGACGGTTCTCGTACAAGCAAATCTCCTGGGAGCCGGTTCTCATGCAATTCCAAGACTAGCTGAGTTCTGCTGGCTCAGGCTTAATCTGCATCACAATTAGGGTCATGTCATCCTCGTTGTGGCGATCCGAGCCAATAAACTTTTGGACTTGACTAAACAGGTATTCCAGGATGGCCTGCGGATGTTGACAATGCTGACAAGCCCATTGGAAATGACGCGCTAAATTCTCTTCGTCAAACCGCTCACCACTCTGATTGGCGGCATCCGTAAAGCCATCGGTATAGTACATGATCGTATCACCGGGCTGGAGTTGTACCTGCGCCTCATGATATTTGCTATCCATATCCAGTCCAATCAGCATTCCCAGGGTGTCAAGCCGTTTCAGTGTGCCGGTTGCGGCCTGCCACAGGAGGGGGGGGTTGTGGGCCGCATTGCTATAAGACAAGGTGCGGGTTTTAGCATCATATTCTGAGTAAAACAGGGTGACAAACCGATTGGAGTTTTCTAAATCGGCATACATGACATGGTTGAGATGCTGCAAGATGCGTGAGGGAGAATGGGCGTTCAGCACTTCCGCCCGTAACATGCCCCGCAGCATGGTCATAATCAGTCCGGCTGGGACACCTTTGCCCATGACATCGCCGATCGCCAAGCTCCACTTACCGGGATCAGTTGCACCGGGCTTTTTGCGAAATTGATCATAGTTGGCGGGAATGAAATCGTAATAGTCGCCCCCTACCCGGTTGGCTGTTTTGCACTGGGCCGCTAACGCGACTCCTTCGATGTTGGGACATTGGCGGGGCAACAACTGGAGCTGGATTTCGGCTCCAATTTCTAACTCGCGATCCAGCCTTTCTTTCTTGCGTAGTTCAACTGTGAGTTCATCGTTCTCGATCGCCACTGCGGTTTGATCGGCCACCAGCCGCACCAGCTTTTGGCGAGTTTCTGTCCAGGTATATTCGGGATCGCGACTGAATACATACAGCCGACCGCGTTCTACATTCTTGGTCAGAATGGCAGTGCCAAACAACTGCACCGAAGCACCGAGGGTAGCGTTGACATGATAATCCAGGGCCGCAGTGCGATTACTGTTGAACTGGGGCACCATTTTGCCATAGGGCGGAATGCCCGTTCCAGCCGCAGTCAGTTGCCGAGTTGCTGTCTCGATCGCCACTCGAATGTCTTGGCAACTATTATCTTGGCAATGCAGTCGCTCTAGCCGCATCTGACCATTGGGCTTAAAGAGCACCAAAGCCCCCCCATCCGCATCTGTGACACGACTGGCAATCAGTGGGGTCAATTCTAGAAATTGATTCAAATTTTTGAAACTGCGGAGGGCAAACCCCAAGGAGCTGAGCAAATCTTGAATTTTATTCTGCTCTCGATGCAGTCGCGAGACCAGCTCCTTCAACGCAAACACAGGCGTAATGTCTGGTGACGAGTTGTTGGCACCAGGAAAATCAGAGGGTTGGGAGGGCTGTCGAGGGGCAGGCACAGCAGTCATTCAAAAAGCCTTAGATCCAACAAATGAAGACCGACCAGAATGAATTTGCAGCAACGCAAGGTTGCAATCACTAGACAGACAAACTCAGGAGAAATCAGCGATTAAATCATATAACCCGCTGAACTGTTCTTCGAGTGGAGATATTACGACCAAACCGGCCAAAGCAACTGCATGGCGGCAACTGCATTTGGGATAAATTCTAACGAATGCCCAAATAATTGCTAGATCAATTTGGCAATGTTTTCCAGGATCTACCTTCCTAAGGGTCACCTTGCTGGGGTCACCTTGCTCAGGAAAATCCTCTCGTGCAGTTCTGATAACGAAGTTTGTCAACCTCCGGATCATACTAAGTGAAAAGACCGATCAAAACTATACAGTGAACTGCACAGTTGATGAGCGACTGATAAGCAACGCGATCCAATCGTCTGAAATCCAGATTATTTGAAGTCGGTCAACGATCAGAACGTGAAGCTATTGATAGCGCTAATTTGTGATTCTGCCAAGAGGAAAAAACAAAAAATGACAATTTTGCTTGGATACTGTCCCATTTGTCGCCATTGGCAGACCCGGTTTGACCATTTACGGCAATTTATTACGGCAATTGATTACAGCAATTGATTATGGCAACCTATCTGTTGATGACAGTTTATTCACTATCGAGCAAAGATCCCAAAGAAACCATAAATCTTTGCTGAGGATCCTGTAAAGTTCTACTTTTTGGTTGATACTCTCCATCTGGCTGTATTTTATCTGGACTGCCCTATGCCCGATCCTCAATCCTTTCTGCCAGTCACTTCATTCGATCGCCAGATGATGCAGCGCTGTCTTTCCCTGGCCCGTCAAGCGACTGGCTATACTGCGCCGAATCCGATGGTGGGAGCGGTTGTTGTTCAGGCTAATCAAGTGGTGGGGGAAGGCTTCCACCCTAAAGCTGGTGACCCTCATGCCGAAGTGTTTGCTCTCCGAACTGCGGGCGATCGAGCCCAAGGAGCAACCCTTTATGTCAACTTAGAGCCTTGCAGTCACTATGGACGCACTCCCCCCTGTGCGGATGCTGTCATTGCCGCAGGGATTGCCAAGGTCGTTGTGGGGATGGTGGATCCCAATCCTCAAGTGGCGGGGCAGGGCATTGAGCGACTCCGAGCAGCGGGGGTGGAAGTGATTGTGGGGGTGGAAGAGGCGGATTGCCTGAAACTGAACGAAGGCTTTGTGCATCGGATGAAATATCAACGTCCGTTTGGCATTTTGAAATATGCCATGACCCTGGACGGCAAGATTGCTACTTCAACTGGGCATAGCGCTTGGGTAACTGCTCCACCGGCCCGAACTTGGGTGCATCAGTTGCGAAGCGGTTGCGATGCCGTGATTGTTGGGGGGAACACGGTGCGTCAAGATCATCCTGCCCTTACCAGTCATGGTCAAGGACGTAACCCACTCCGGGTGGTAATGAGTCGATCGCTCGATTTACCGCTTGAAGCACAACTATGGCAAACCGAAGTGGCTCCTACGGTGGTTTTCACAGAGCCAGAACGGCTGAATCTGCCAGAAGCGAGGCCGCTGCTGCAAAAGCTGGAGCATCAGGGGGTTGAACTGGTTGCCCTAGAAAGCTTAACTCCCGATCGCGTTATGCAGAACCTTGCCCAACGAGGAGCCTTGCTGGTTCTGTGGGAATCGGGAGGCGTATTGAGTGCTGAAGCGATTCAGGCGGGATCGATCCAAAAAGTTTATGCCTTTATTGCGCCCAAATTGGTGGGTGGCAAGATGGCTCCTTCACCGATCGGTGAGCTTGGCTTCACAGCAATGACGCAAGCTTTAATGTTGGAAGAAGTACAGAGTCAACTGATTGGGACAGACTATTTGATTGAAGGCTATTTGAGACAAGCTGAACAGAGCGAGTCAAACGCAGCAGGCTGAACGAGTCCCGTCTTCCAGCTATCGACCGGCTAGATTGCATGGCTTGTTTAAGCGACACAATCTAGTCGCTGATCGGCATTGAGTGGAATTTAAGGTGCAGTGGGTGAGGGTGAGGTTGGAGCTGGGGATACGGGAGCTGGTACGGTGGGATTGGGTGAGAGGGTGGGATCGGGCGTGACCGCTGGTGCATCCGCCGGAGTTTCGATCTCAGTTTCGCGGCTTTCACAGGCACCGATTGCGATCGACAACCCTAAGAGCAGGGGCAACCCTATCAGGATTGGTGGTAATTTCATCACTTTGCGCCTCGCTTCAATTTTCCAATAGCATGGCAAAAGTGACCCCAAATAACCTCCACTCTAGGAAAGAAACGGCGCACGCGAGCTATCTAACTTTATGAGGAGAATTTAGGGGGTAACCAGAGGTCGTTTAGAGCCGTTTAGAGCCGTTTAGAATGGGTATTTCTAGAAAAAGGCGAGGGAAACAGTCTTCAGGAAATGGCAAAATCGATCGCCCAATCAGTCGCCCAATCAGTCGAAATTCAGTAAAATTGCTAGGATCGAAGCAAGATGAAATTGATTCTCATCGTTTGATTTGCTTGAGGAGGCATTCTGACAGTCTACACACGCCCTCTCGCTCGACTCATTGAGCAACTACAGCGCCTGCCTGGGGTGGGGCCCAAAACTGCACAACGATTGGCTCTCCATATCCTCAAACGACCGGAAGCTGAGGTACAAGCCCTGGCTCAAGCTCTCTTGGAAGCAAAACAGCAGGTGGGGTTATGTTCGGTTTGCTTTCACCTATCGGCAGAGCCGGTCTGTGAAATTTGTCGTGACACGAATCGAGAGCAGCACACTATCTGTGTGGTTTCTGATTCGAGAGATGTAATTGCTCTGGAACGAACTCGTGAATATAAAGGGAAATATCATGTACTGGGGGGATTAATCTCGCCAATGGATGGGATCGGCCCTGATCAGCTTTATATTACTCAACTGGTGCGACGGGTCAGTAAGCAAGATATTAAAGAGGTCATTTTAGCGATCAACCCCAGTGTGGAAGGGGAAACTACCACGCTTTACATTGGGCAATTGCTCAAGCCATTTACCAAAGTAACTCGTATTGCTTTTGGATTACCAATGGGTGGCGATCTGGAATATGCAGATGAGGTTACTCTGGCACGGGCTTTGGAGGGTCGCAGAGAATTAGATTAAAGGGACAGTCGGCTTACCATTTGCTTAAAATGATTTGAATTGGGCAGCAGAGGTAAAGAGCTGGCGATCGATTCCCTGAATTAGCAGACTGGTGGTGATCAGGGTGGTGATCACTAGAATGAACATGACTAGCATTTGATAAAGAGAGGCATTGAGGGGATCCATACCAGCCACCATTTGTCCGGCAAAAAATCCGGGAAATGTGACGATTCCAATTACCATCATCGAATTCAAAGTCGGGAACAAACTGGCTCTGATTGCTTCCTGACGATAGGCTTGTGTGGACTGGCGAGGAGTTGCGCCTAAACTCAGGTGGGTTTCAATTGCGGTTTGGTTCTGATTGACATTGCTGATAAACCGCTCACCTGCGATCACAGCCGCATTCATGGCATTTCCTAATAAAACTCCTGCCAGAGGAATCAGATATTGGGGAGTATACCAGGGCTGAACTCGCAAAATGAGGAGGTGAGTGTATGTTAGCGTCAATGCAGTACTGATAACGAGAGAAATTCCGACGATCGGCAGTAAATACGGAACTCTATTGCCAATTTTATTCCGGGTGACAATCGCGCTAATCGCAATCATGCCGATAATGGCAAGCAAGACAATGACTGGATTTTGGAGTGCAAAGACTAGCTCTAAGATATATCCCAGTACTAAGAGTTGGATAATGGATTGCCCTGTGGCGACTCCGATCTTCCAGGTTATGCCTAAACGTTGCCATGATGCTAATCCCAGGCTCAGTAAGATCAGTCCTAACCCACAGCCCATACCAAATAGATCGAGTTCGATCCAGTTGTTCATATAATTCTATTCCTATCTAATCCTGATTGAGTATTGAAACCTGAGCCTTCATTGATCCTCAGTCATTCTAGGTAATTGATCGAGCGACTGCAAAATAAACGATCGGGCCCAGCCGAAAATCCCAAGTTTGTATCGCTTTGCGGGTCACTTTGATGAATAGTTGATTACGAATGACCCAAATTTACTTTATGAATTACAGTTTTCTACCGCTCAAGAGAGAGGTTCTGCCCTGCGGTCGCACTTACGATCGGACTACTGCTGATTGGCAATCCACCCTTAAATGAGAAGATTGCATCCCCCAGATCTGTTATACCAGCCTGTGATTGCATCTTTTATTGCTCTGGTTTCCGAGTTCTATTCTTACTGCTTTCGATGTTTTGCTAGAACAATCTTGAGCAACGTTTTTGCCTGTTTAAGCTCGGTGTTCCCAATGGATATCCAGGAGCGGTACTAAAAAACTACACCGAGAAAAATTACGAAAAGCAAAGCAAAGTGTCGATTATTGAAGCAAAACAAAGAATATTCTGGTTTTTTAAAAATTCGGCCGTAAATTTGAAGAAGTGTACTCGTTCTTCTAGCCCCGGAGTGCCTATGAAAGTGCTGTTGATTTGGCCAATTCTGCCGAATTCATTTTGGTCCTATCAGGAAACCCTGGATATTGCTGGATTGCGATCAACCAATCCCCCGCTTGGATTAATCACGGTTGCAGCGCTCTTACCCCAAACTTGGGAGTTTCGGTTAATCGATCGAAATGTCCGACTCGAATCGGATGCTGATTGGCAATGGTGCGATCTCGTCATGATTTCCGCGATGGTGATTCAACGCCAAGATTTTCGGGCTTTGATTCAAAAAGGGGTGGCGATGGGTAAGAAAGTAGCTGTTGGCGGCCCATTTGCGACCTCGGTGCCTGAATTTGCTTTAGAGGCAGGTGCCCATTATCTGGTGCTAGACGAAGGAGAAATCACCCTTCCCCAGTTTGTGGCAGCCCTTGAACGGGGAGAGGAAAGCGGTGTGTTCCGAGCCGCTGAAAAACCGGATGTGACGGCAACGCCTATTCCACGCTTTGATCTACTCGATCTAGATGCCTATTTAGCGGTAACCTTGCAATTTTCGCGTGGGTGTCCCTTTCAATGTGAATTTTGTGACATTATCAATTTATACGGACGTAAGCCCCGTACCAAAACTCCAGATCAGATGTTACGGGAATTTGAAGCGCTCTATCAAACGGGCTGGCGACGCTTGGTGTTTGTGGTGGATGATAACTTTATCGGCAATAAGCGTAACGCCAAACTGTTTTTACGAGAACTCATTCCCTGGATGCAGGCTAAAAATTACCCATTCATCTTGTTGACTGAAGCTTCGCTGAATTTGGCAGAAGATGAGGAGCTGATCGATCTGATGGTACAGGCCGGCTTTACGATGATTTTTATGGGGATTGAAACTCCTGATGTTGATAGTCTGGCGGTCGCCAACAAAGAACAAAATATGCGGCAATCGTTAGTAGAGTCCTGTCAAAAAATTACACGAGCAGGCTTGCAGATCATGTCTGGATTTATCTTGGGTTTTGACGGTGAAAAACCGGGGGCTGGACAGCGGATCCAGGAATTTGTTGAGGAAACTGGCATTCCACAGGCGCACTTAAATTTATTGCAAGCCCTACACAACACGGCAATGTGGCAACGGCTCAAGGAAGAACAACGGTTACTGGAAGGGTTTGATGAATATTTAGGTTCTCAACGATCGCTCATGAACTTTATTCCTACCCGCCCAGTAGAAACGATCGTCAACGAATACATTCAAGCATTCTGGCAGCTTTATGATCCAATGGCATATCTGAAACGTACCTTTCGTCATTTCAGTATGATGGAAGGAAAGCGTCCTCCGAGTAAACGCCCCATTAGTATGCATGAGATTCGCCTGTTTTTGGCAATCTGTTGGCGACAGGGTTTCGTGCGATCGACCCGTTGGCAGTTCTGGAAACAGATGCTACTCATTGCACTCCAGAAGCCACAGTTCTTCTATGACTATTTCACGGCTCTAGGGATCGGTGAACACTTCTTCACATTTCGGCATCAGGTGAAAGCTCAAATGGAGTCGAACTTAGCTACTTTGCCCTTGGCTCCATCTCCCCTGCCCCATACGATGCCGCAACCCGCTCTGATCCGGTAATAAACTTTGAGGAGTCGTGTGGACTGCAAGGTTCAAGCACGGTTTTGCAGACCAGCGGGGTGAGTGGTAACCTCGCTGAGTTTAATCAACCCATCGGATCTTGCAGGCAATGACGGCTAAAGTACAGTTGGTAGAGACGACGACTAATGATCGCTTCGTTGCCCCGTAAACGAATTAAACCCAGGCTTTGAAGTTTATAGGATTGAGCTGCTGGTAGCTCGATCGCGCCCATCTGAAGAACCTGCTGTAAGGCGATCACCAAATCTGAATGAACTCGCAATACGGCTAAATGACGCTGTAAATGATCGCGATAAATCCCTTGCAAGGTTGGAGCCTGCTCAAGAAGTTGGGCGAGGGCTGCATCAAGATTGGAGATCAGGAGTTGATCTGCGGGTGGCTGATCCGTTAGAGAGGGCTGATCCGTTAGCGGTAGATTGGATTCCTCTGGAGTCTGATGGGGATGGATCGGGTGGGTAGGCTCAGGAGCATGAATATTTTTCGCCAGTGGTTGGAAAACCTCTGCTCCAAGTGGGGCTGGAGTTGTGGGTGTAAAGCCGGGAGGAATCGGCAGGTGCGCTTGAGTTAGATAGGTCGGTTTGGCTGGGGTGAGATGGGTTAGCGCTGAAGGTGCCTGAGTTGAAGGTATCTGAGTTGAAGGTATCTGGGTTGAAGGTATCTGGGTTGAAGGTGCTTCGTTTAAATAGTCCTGAGCTGAATGGGTTTGGGCTGAGTGAGCTTGAGTCGTATGAGGTTGAACAAGATGCGTTTGAACGATTTGAGCTAAATGGTGTAGGGCGAGCTGTACCAAATACGGATGTCCACCGACTAATTCATAAATACGGATTACTCGCTGCATTCGGGTTGGAAACTGCCAGGGTAGCTGATAGCGATCGACCAGCGTATGAATTTCTTGCAGAGTCAGCTCAGGTAATTCGATCGCCACCCCCACATTAAAGGGAGATTGATGGAGTTGCAGGGGCACATAAATTTCGGTGGAGTAAGCTAACACCAGCCGTAGTTTTTGCAAAATAGGCGTATAGCGTGCGGCTTCGTAGAGCGATCGAATGAAGGGTAAAAACTCTTGCGCCAGCACTGGGTAATCAAATAGCCGATTGACTTCATTTAGGAGTAGCACCACTGGCCGATCAATCTGGGGGAGTAAATAGTGCTGCCAGTAAAGCAGACAACTCATTTTGCTATTTAAGCCTTGGCTCCAATAGGCTTCTACCTGGGATGGCAAACCTAACTCCCGACTCGCAGCCGCACAAAACCAGCGCATGAACCGATCGGCATCCGCTAACACGGCTCGATCGGCCAACTGTAAATCTAGATAAAGCGGGCGATAATCGAGCTGGATCGATCGATCGATCAACCGCACCATCAGAGTGCTTTTCCCCATCTTTTGGGGTGCTTTCAAGCGCAGTAAACCACCCGGCTGCTCTAGTTGGGCAAAGGCTTCTTGTTCAATAGCCACCCGTTCAATATAGAAAGGCGAATTCAGGGGCACGGGGCCGCCTGGAATATCCATCGCTGCTTGTCCATAAGATGTGGTATAGGCAGAATGGGGCGTAGCGTGGGTAGCAGAATCAGCAACATTCTGTTCGATCATTTCTGATCATCTCTGAAGGACGGGAAAATGGGGACGCATCAGCTTTTTCATCATGGCATATTAATCTGAATACCTGAAAGGGTATTCCGGTTTGTCAGGTCGTTTCCCTAGATCATGATTGATGGTTATTCCCAATCCTCTAACTCGTTTAACCAATATTGCATGAGTGCATTCACCTGGCTGCGACGAGCCTCAAAGGTAGCTGCGATCCAGATCAACGACAGCCCAATCATAATCCCGATCGCCCACAACAACAGGGCTTCTGTCCAAATAAAAAGACCTAAAATTCTCATTACCTGCCCTACAAAAGTCAGCGTTCCCCCATAGAGGAAAGCCCGCATGCGCAGCCCTAAACCTGCCAAAATTAGCCCCATTGCCCAACCTAAAGTGAGCAACCGGATCAATAAGGCGGGATCGGCCTCCAACTCTGCCTGATAAAACAGAGTCACGCTCAACAGCAGCACCGCCAAAAAGCGTAACCCGTGTCGTTTCTCCTTAGCGGTTGCGCTTTGCAACCCAGGATCAATTTGAACGACAAACAGTAGTGATCCAGAGAGTAGCAGTCCTAGCCAGGGGAGAGTGAGCAGAGACTGAGCCAGCAAAAACCGCACGACGGCCCAGTCAAACAGGAATAAACTCAGGTAACTCAGGCGTGGCCGAACTTCCGTTTTGGCGATCCAGGCATAAAACGTTGCCCCGATCAGCAGGCTTTGTAGCGAAATTTGGGTTAGGGTAAGCAGGGTCACGGTGCCAGGCAGTAGGATCGCCATCCGACACCATGGGGTTTGGATCCATCCCCAACGGTTCCAGGGTAGAAAATAAAGTAGCAACCCTACGCCCACCGCTAGGCTACCTGCCCAGGACAACAGCCAACTGGCATCAGGAATCCACCGATCGAGCCCATAGGCTAATCCCAACAGCACCTCCGTCAGACCGGCATAGATCCAGCCAGCCTGTTGTGGCGCTGTACCGGGTTGATGGGTGCGCCCCTGCATCAAAGCGTAACCGGCACTGACGGCCAGTATGCCTAAGCCGATCACTGCTCCCTGATCGCTTAGCCCTCCCAGGGGAGACAAGATGACCAAACTGCTACCCAAGAGCCAGTGGCAATGAGCGACTTGCCGCAAAGTGAGGGCATTCAGGCGTAAATAAGGAAGTAACCATTTTTGCCCGCAGCGATCGACCGCAGCAATTCCGATCGCCAACCCAGCCAGAATCGCCCAACCATCTCCGGGTTCTCCCTGGGACTGCCTGAGAAAATATAGCAATCCTGCATATAGTCCGATCGAACGGAGGAGAAGCCCCAACCCCGTCAGCGGTTTTAAGGCTGGCGAGCGGCTACCGACTCCACAGGCGATCAGGGCAGCGGCCAGGGTATAGAGTCCAGTCATGGGGCTCCAAGTTTGAGAGGTTACGGCCAACCCCAATCCGCCATAAATTAACGGGATCCCATGCCAACTCGATCGGTACAGCCCCGATCGTCTGACGGCCCAATCTCCGGCTAATTGGCTGGCCAAACCCAAGCCCAACATGCCAAGGGCTAACCTTTGCAACACTGCGATCGACTCTGTCCCTGCCAGGTTTGTCCAACTCACCAGAAGCCCAACCAAAATGCCGATCGCCCAAGCTCCACTGTAGTAGCACCACTCGGTTTCTGCCTGCCAAAGACGATAGCCGATCGCAGATCCCAGCAAGATCAGCCCGCCGATCAACCATCCAGAAATTGGCCAAAACACCGGGAAGACATAGTGAGTGATTGCATATAAACTCAAGCAACTGAGGCTGATGAAATTGAGCCCGATCGCCCAACTGTTGGCCGCTACTCCGTAACAACTGCTCAGGGATAACGCCGCGTCTTCTGCCCATTGCCCATCTGGTTCCCCAGGTTGAGGTTTGCCGGTTCGCTCCCAAATCAGCCATAGGATCCAGAGGTGGATCGCGAATAGGATAATGCTGCGATCGAAGCTGAGCCAGTCTGACCCAAACTGCCAAAAAGCGAGGATTTCCAACCCCAATCCCCAGCCGATTGTGATGGCGGCCGCTCCGATCGGCCGCATCAAGCGACCTGAATTGCTGGGTCGATCGCGATAGAAAATCCAGGTATTAATTGCCATCAGCCCTACCGCTACCCCCGCTGCCAATAGCCAGCTCGAACGAGAATGGAGCAAAAACAAGAGGGCAAACAACCCCCCACTGCTCAGTTCAACGGCTGTTCTGCGATACCTCATTGCTAAACCCGTCAGTAGCGCCGGGGTCACCAACCAGACTAGGGCAGCAGAAAGGTCAGCCTCCCCAGAGGGATTGCTCACTGACGGAGCCATCATCGCAAACAGCAAAGCATAGCTGAGTCCGGATAATCCCAGCCCAAATGGCCAACCACTCTGTTGCCAAGCCGACTGTCCCAAACTCATGCCCCATTCGATCGCCATCAATCCCAGCAAAATTTGGGCCCAGGTTAACCCGGCAAGATCTGGCCAAAATGCGGCAATCCCAGATATTACCGCAGCTAACAGTAATCCATGGCAGAGGTAAATCCAACCCAGAGCACGGCGTTGTCGTGGCAGGATATGTTGTTGTAAAAATGTGAGGGCAACTCCGGTTAACGTCAGGAACCGTAGCCAGGGATTTGCCCAACTGAACAGGATCAAAATGGCACCCAATCCGATCGCGCATCTTTCTGTCAATTTTACAAAGCGCGTTTGCCCCTGCTGTTGCCAAAATGCACCCACTCCCAGCATGAGCCAGAGGTAAGGTAAGCCCGCAACTCCTAACAGGGCGATCGGTAATCCGGCATCCCCAAACCAAGCATCTGCGACGGTCAAAATGCCATGCCGTGTGGCTGCGGGAATCAGTCTCCAGAGTAAGCTGTAGGTCTGGAGTCCGATGACCAAACTACTGATCAAATCGATCGCAGCTTGATGGTGAATATAATTACTTGAAATATAACTTTGACTACCGCCTTGAATATTAATTTGCTCATCAATCGGATGACTGATTTGATAATTACTCTGACCATCTCTCTGATGACTATTATGCTGTGCTCGCCAGAGCCGATCGCCCTCGATCCATAATGCTAATCCACTGATTGCCAGGGCTTGTATAGGTGGATCGCTGCCGATGCAGGCAACCCAGCCGATCGCCAATAATCCGCCTCCTAGCATTCCCCACGGAATTCTCTGCCTGTATTCCAAACGCCCCAACCAGCAAAATAGCCAACCGCAAATCCCAACTGCCAAACCCAGATCAGACAAGGGAACTGCTGCGGCTAAAATTGCCCGACCCATCAACAGCAAGACCGCACTGATAATTAACGATAAGGGGAGTAAGGGGAAGGAGGGAGCTGATCGAACGGGTGTAATTTGGAGGGGAGATTCAGAAGTGCGATCGATATCTGTCGGTGAAGAGAAAGCGGGAGATGGAGAAAAAGCTGAAGTAGAAGCAGAAGTAAACGTTTGGGTTACTCGATAAATCAACCAAGCAGTACTGATGGTACCGATATAGGTTGCGGCGATCGGAAACCCAGGGATGCTCCAGCCCCAATGTAATCCATTCAGTAGAAAGCTGTTGAGTACGAGATAACGTTGAATGATTGGAGGAAATCCAGTGAGTAAGCGAGAGAATTGTTGTCTAGTCATTCCGCTCAGCAGAAGTCCGGATAGCAAACAGACTCCTAGCCCGATGGTTGATCGCCAGAGTTGTAAACCATCCATCATCCAGAAATTGACTGGAATGATCAGTAAGGTCGCAAGCTGGAGCATTTGAGCAGTCAGTTGCAAGGCAGGTTGGCGACCTGTCCAAATACTCGCAACCGCAAAGGCAAGCGTGTAGGTGAGCAGAATACCATATTGTCCAACGGCTGAAAAGTTTTGCCATTGGGAAGCGGCTAGCACCCCTGAAGACAGCACAACCATGAATACGCCCAGACAGAGTAGCCAAATCACGCTGATTTCTGCCATCAAGGTTTGGATGCTGCGCCCAATCCAGTGAGTAGAGCCAGAATGACCAGAGCCAGAATGACCAGAGCCAGAATGACCAGAG
>JALOOM010000123.1 GCA_025454395.1 Elainella sp. Prado103 | reverse complement strand
GTAACACCCATCCATCGACAGGTAGCAAATGATACCCTATCTTATCACTTTGAGTCAGTAATGGGGTGGAATCCCCACGTAACCCAGTTAATTAGTTCAATCACTTATCGTCGTTATGTCTCATGATTAGCAGTGCAAATGGTTAGCAGTGCAAATGGGCTGAAGTCTCTACCTGCTAGTCCACAAGTATTTCACGAGGAAGATGAATTACGCGATCTATTGAGGGTTACCAAAGCGGTTTTTAGCCATTTGACCTTGATCGATCACCGTTTCCGGGCAGTCAAAACCATCCTGTCTCAGATGCCAGGGAGGGCAACCCAGCCATGCAAAACTCGGCACAAATAGGCGCAAATAGGCGCGAAACTGCAAGATGCAACTGTTAATATGCAATTGTTCTCAAGATGCATTCCCTTTCCACTCTTCAGCTTACGAGTTTCCGACCATCCCAATAACCGCAAAATTACGGGGAATTGGGTTGCATCGGCAAAATTACTCTCTCAGAAAATCTAGTAATTCCCGATTGACGGTTTGGGGAACTTCTTGCGGAGCCCAGTGGCCGCATTGGTGCAGCAATTTAAAATTAAACGGTGCCGAAACAAATCGATCGAGCTGTTGGCTTAACGCCCGGCTCAATAGCAAATCATCCTCACCCCATAAGACCAGCGTTGGTACTGTCACTAATTGTGGCGATCGGTTCCAATGTTCCAACCAAGTTTGCGGCGAGAGCAGTTGCCGATAGTGACTTAATATGGCTGACAGCGCACCTGGCTTCTCTAAGGCGGCTTGATAAAGCTCGGTATCTTGAGCCGTGAAGGCACCTTTACGGGTAGCTTGCCCCTGGAAAAACTCCTTCACAAACCGGCGTAAATTCTGTTTCAGCAGCCATTCTGGTAATTCGGGCACTTGCAATGCAAATAAATACCAGCTCCGTCGCAGTTGATCCAAATTACCGACAAATTCCTGCCAAAACTGTTGAGGGTGAGGGGCATTGAGAATGGCCAGGCGATCGAGCCAGTGCGGGAATCGTTGAGCAAAATGCCAAGCAATAGTTCCCCCCCAATCATGTCCAACAATGTGCGCCCGAGCATAACCTAAATATTCAATTAATCCCTGTATATCAGCGCTCAAAGTATCCAGATCATATCCTGTGTTGGGTTTATCTGAATCGTTGTAGCCTCGTAGATCGGGAACAACGACTTTGAAGTGTCGGGACAGGGTAGGAATTTGATAGCGCCAAGAGTACCAGAATTCGGGAAACCCATGCAGCAAGATGACCAGTTCACCCTCCCCTTGGGTCACACAATGGAGGCGAATATGGTTGGTTTCGATGAAGCAATGTTGCCAGCCAAAATTAGAATCGGTCATAACCAGAGGTGTCAAATGAAAAAGCCTTGTCAGGGTGAAGTTTGAGTCGGGTAGGTCGGTTCACTGCGCTTGAAGTCTATATTTAGCATACCCATTACGCTGTCCATCTAGGTTTTACTCGTGATATCAGCCTATCAACTGGCAGATCCAGGGTTATCCAGGGTTATCAGCGATAGCTAGCTTCACGAGGTAGCCCGATCAGGGATATCTACACTGCAATCCAGGAAATCTCAAGGGTTCGATCGCAGTACTCATCCTCAACCCAGTAACTATCGCTATAAAATATGTAAAGAAATTTTGTGGGAAGAATGGCATGCGAGTAGCGATCGTCGGGGCGGGGTTAGCGGGGTTGGCAGCAGCAGTCGAGCTAGTCGATGCCGGTCATGAAGTTGAACTGTTTGAGGCACGGGCCTTTGTGGGAGGCAAGGTCGGCAGTTGGGTCGATGCAGACGGCAACCACATCGAGATGGGGCTGCATGTATTCTTTAACAACTACTACAACCTCTTTGCCTTAATGAAGCAAGTGGGCGCATTTGAGCATCTGCTGCCCAAAGAACATGTCCATACCTTTATTAACCGAGGCGGCCAGATCGGCAAACTTGATTTTCGTTTCTTGCTAGGGGCTCCCTTCCACGGCTTGAAAGCCTTTTTCACAACAGGGCAGTTAACCCTGCGAGACAAGCTGCAAAATGCGATCGCCCTCGGTACCAGTCCCGTTGTGCCCGGATTGGTGAATTATGACCTGGCCATGCAATGGATTCGATCGCTAGATCCGATTAGCTTTGCCGACTGGTTTCGCCGCCATGGCGGGTCACAAAATAGCCTGAAGCGGCTGTGGGATCCGATCGCCCTCGCCCTTGGTTTTATTGATACCGAGCAAATTTCTGCCCGCTGTATGCTGACCATCTTCATGATGTTTGCAGCCAAAACAGAGGCTTCGCGGCTGAATATGCTGGCGGGTTCGCCCGATGGCTACCTGACACAACCGATCGTGAACTATATTGAAGCGAAAGGCGCGAAAGTTCACACCCGTCGCCAGACTCGATCGATCCAATTTGCTGAAGTGGACGGCCAAACTCAAGTGACCGGGCTCGTGATTGCTCACGGGGATACAGAAGCGGTAATTACAGCCGATGCTTATTTGGCGGCTTGCGATGTACCTGGAATTCAGCGCTTGCTGCCTAGTGAATGGAGAAAGTGGAGCGAATTTGACAACATTTATCAGCTAGAAGCGGTTCCGGTGGTGACGGTACAGTTACGATTTGATGGCTGGGTGACTGAAATGCAAAATGCTGAACAACGTCGCCAACTCGACCATGCCGCCGGGATTGATAACTTACTCTACAGTTCTGATGCTGATTTTTCTTGCTTCTCCGATCTGGCTCTCAGTAGCCCCAAAGATTACTATCGGGAAGGGCAGGGATCGTTAATGCAGGTTGTGCTGACTCCGGGCGATCCATTTATCAAAATGAGCAACGAAGAGATCGCTCAACATGCCCTGAAGCAAATTCATGACCTGTTTCCTTCATCCCGCGAACTCACCATGACCTGGTTTAATGTCGTTAAACTGGCTCAATCACTCTACCGGGAACAGCCGGGGATGGATCCCTATCGGCCACGTCAAAAAACCCCTGTGTCCAACTTTTTCCTGGCAGGCAGCTATACTCAACAAGACTACATTGACAGCATGGAAGGAGCGACGATTTCGGGCAAACAAGCAGCGCAAGCCATCCTTGAACCCACGGGTTATAAAGTGAAAGGGATGGGGTTATTTAAGTATTAATGCTTAGCCTCCCCAACCTGCGGTTCAGGCTGAACCCAATTCCCTGAACCATTTTTGGGGTTTTACTTGTTACGGTTTTACTACAGGATGGTTTGGCTCCAGTACTGCTCACATTCCTTTTTCTTGTCTCTATGTCAGATTGGTTGGAACACAGTGTTCAAATTGAAGTAAATGTGCCTATTCAGGTCGCTTGGGATCTCTGGTCTGACTTAGAGCAGATGCCAAAGTGGATGAAGTGGATCGACTCGGTTAAGGTGCTCGATAACGATCCCAACCTGTCCCGGTGGAAGTTAGCTTCAGGCGGGTTTGAATTTAGCTGGCTATCCCGCATTACCCGACTGGTGACTCATCAAATGATTCAATGGGAATCGGTCGATGGTTTACCCAATCGAGGAGCGATCCGGTTTTACGATCGGGGCGATCACAGCATCGTCAAGCTGACGGTTGCTTATGCTATCCCAGGCATTCTTGGCAAAATTATGGACAATTTATTTCTGGGGCGCGTGGTAGAGTCTACCCTCAATGCTGATATGCAGCGCTTTCGCGAATATGCCATGGCTGCCCACCCATCCTAGGTTCCCCACCCAGCTTCAACCTAAAGCCCAAAAATTTCTTGGAGGACAGCCTCCTTAAATCCGACTGCAATAGCTCGATCGCCCTGCACAAATAGGGGACGTTTTAATAGCATGGCATTCTCAGCAAAGGCATCGATCCACTGTTCATCCGTCCAGTTCTGATGGTTATTGAGGGCTCGATAGGCTTGCCCGGAGGTATTGCGCAGCGGCTTTGCGCCCAAACTTTCCACCCAGTCCCGGATCCTCTCACGATCGGGCGGCTGTTCTTTGGTGTTGATAAATTCGTAATCAATCTGGTGAGCTTTCAGCCATTGCAGCGCTTTTTTGCAGGTGCCACAGGTGGGAATACCGTAAACTTTCATCGCAATTTTCATAGAAGATCGGACATCACAATGGGATGGATGACAACGCCCTTAATAGAAATACTGATCATAGAAATACTGAAAGGGCTGACTTCAAGAGCTACCGGGAAATGCCAATACACCGGGGGAACCGCCTAATGTTGCAGATTGCGGATTCTTAGCTGGCGCACTGAGTCTAACGATCGTCCGCGCCAAGTCCAACCCCAGCCGGTTTCGGTTTTGATAATCGATCCAACCGCGATCCCTACCACCGCCAACCCACCTAACCCGGTCAGCCACCAATAGCGCGGAGCAATGCCAGAAACAATGGACAGCACCCGCCGCATGTCATATTGCAGGATGATACCAGCGACCGACAGCCCAAAAATGATCAGGGTACTGAGACTAACTGATTGACCTAATCCGCGTCCTAGCCCCCAAACTAGCCCCCAACCTAGCCCCCAACCTAGCCCCAGCCAAGGCACTAAGCAAATGAGCAGCAGTACAGCAATGAAAAACATCATGCCTTTGAAATTGCGCTGCGATCCCTGATAGAGATTCTTAGTCCAACCTTCCCAAAGCGTTCCCCAGGATCGGTACATCTGCACTTTAGCCAGATTAATGCCCTGGATATAGAAAAGCTTTAAGCCGTGAAACTTAACACGACGCGCGAGTTCCACATCTTCCACGACCTGATCGCCCACTGATCGATGGCCGCCAATTTGCTGATAAGCCTGACGGCGAAACAGCATGAATGGGCCAGCAGCAAAGGCTGAGTCGGTGTTGGGATCGTTCACGGCTGTGAAGCTGAAACCCACCAGGATAGTACTGATGATCAGCGGCTGAGCCAGCCATTCCCCTAAACAGCCGCAAACGATCGCCGGCCCACAGCTCAGGAGGTCGATTTGATCCCGATCCATCGCCGCTAGTGCTAGCTCGATCGCACCGGGTTGTAACCGCACATCTGCATCAATAAATAGCAAGTAGTCACTGTCTAACTGCTCTGCGACCTGAGTACAAGCCCAATTTTTTCCCACCCAAACTTCCTGCTCTGGTCGGGGGAGTCCCGGTTGTAGGTGCAATCTAGAATCCTGCAACTGCTGCTGTAAATCTTGCAGAATTTGCCAGGTTCGATCGGTCGATTGATCATCCACAACCCAAAGGCTCAACCGATCGGCCGCGAGCGTCGTGCCGGTTAATACTGCTAAAACACAATCTGCAATATTGTCGGCTTCGTTATAGGCGGGAATAATCACCGCGATCGAAGCAGAGGAAGCGGATCGATAGTCTGGAAAATCGATCGGGCTCAGCGTGGGAGCTTCTTGTTGTACGCGCCGCAACTTGCTGCCGTAAACATAAAGCCCAACCACTGATAGCCCTAAGAGCACAACCAAAACCCAGTTCACGTCAACACCTGCTTCAGAGTACGAATCACCACAGCTCGACTAGCGATCGTCGCCTGCTGTCCTTCCACCTGGACAAAAATGCGCCCAGAAAACCATTTGCTCAGAGCCGTTCGCTCATATACCCGCAGTCCAGGCACTTTTTCGGAGTCATCTTCGGCATCTTCCACCTGTTGATAGCCCAGATTGTCCAGCACTGGCTCTAATCGGTTGAAAAACTGCTGCTCAGATTTGATCGGCAACTCGAACCGTACCGTGCGATTGAAATAGGTGCCCAGGATCCCAGCCACTAAACCGCCGATCGCCCCAAATTGCTGTGGAATCCCCGTACTGATCCCAATATCCAATGCCTGAGACACCACAAACGCCAACACAACTGCTGTGCTGCTGAAATAATAGAGAAACGTTACGGCAACTCCCGGCCCAAACTCCATCACTGTCAACCTACCTCACCCACCCTAGCGGATCTGAATTCGCCTGATTGGACTGCATTACACTACCTGTTTGGTCTGCAATTGCATCAACTCCGCAGGCTTCATCACACCATGTTCGGTAATAATGCCCGTGATCAGGTCTGCGGGAGTGACATCAAAGGCGGGATTATAGAACTCGGTGCCCGGTGGACAGATAATGGTGTTGCCAATTTGATAAATCTCAGCCGGATCGCGTTCTTCGATCGGAATTTGCTCGCCCGTACTCAGCTTAAAGTCGATCGTCGATAGGGGAGCCGCCACAAAAAATGGAATCCCATGAGCTTTAGACACTATGGCCAAACTGTAAGTGCCGATTTTATTGGCAGTATCCCCATTGGCTGCAATTCGATCGGCCCCGACCACAACAGCATCAATCCGCCCTCGCTTCATCGAGTGAGCTGCCATGCTGTCGGTAATTAAAGTCACCGGAATGCCTTCCTGCACACATTCCCAAACCGTGAGTTTGGCTCCTTGCAGGCGGGGGCGCGTTTCGTCGGCATAGAGGCGCTCTAATCGGCCCGCTTGCCAGGCCGATCGCACGACCCCCAATGCTGTGCCATATCCAGCCGTCGCTAAGGCTCCCGCATTGCAATGGGTGAGTAGCCGCAGTTGGGCTGGGGTTTGGGGTAAAGCTCGTAAGCCATGGGCACCGATCGCCTCACAGGTAGCAATATCATCGGCATTAATCGTTTGGGCAGTGGATAACAGAACTTCTTTGATATAGCTGACACTCCCCACAGTCTGACGCGCCGTTTTGAGCATTCGATCGATCGCCCAAAACAGGTTGACCGCCGTGGGTCTGGTTTCTCGCAGCTTTTGGGCCACCTGCTCAAGCTGGATCAAAAATTGATCGCGATTTTCGGTTGTAATCTCGCGGGCACCCAAATACATCCCGTAGGCGGCCGCCACCCCGATCGCCGGAGCACCCCGCACAATCATGGTTTTGATCGCGGTTGCCATATCGTCACAGCGACTAATTTCTACGACCTCATAGCTGGTGGGCAAATGATTCTGATCGATCAAGCGGACGTGATCTTCGTACCAAAGAACGGGAAAAACCTGGGAAGAAGGAGACATGACTAAATGAGGTACACCGTAGAAAGCTGGTTCAGACCAATTCAAGCCTTGTGTTTTCACTATATGCTGGCAAGTGCAGCTTGTCACATCCCCAAATCATCAGAGATACCCGCAAACTTACGGTTGAGACGATAGGATGAGAGCGGTTTGCTGATGCTCCCTGCTCCCTGCGATTTCCACTCTTTGCTATGGCTGATGCTCACCCTAGTCCCGAATCAACCGGCGGATCAATTCCCTCGATTCCATCGCCTCTCTCTGCTCCAACGCCGCTGTACACTCACAATCCACAGCAGCGGTTTTCCGATCGCGCTGATGACTATGCCAAATACCGCCCCAGCTATCCGGCAGCCGCGATCGACCAGATTTTGCAAGGCTTCGGCGATTTATCCCAATGCGTGATTGCGGATATTGGGGCTGGTACCGGCATTTCCAGTCGTTTATTTGCCGATCGCGGTGTGCAGGTTTGGGCAATTGAACCGAATGCAGCAATGCGGGCAGCAGCAGTTCCTCACGAGCGGGTCACCTACCAAGACGGATCGGCAGAGCATACGGCATTGCCCGATCGATCGGTGGATGGGATTACCTGCTGTCAAGCCTTTCACTGGTTTGAACCCACCGCAACGCTAGCGGAGTTTCATCGCATCTTGAAGCCCGGAGGCAGCGTGGCACTGCTCTGGAACGATCGCAATCGTCAGGATACCTTTACTGAAGCCTATCTGCACAGGATCCGGCAGGCTGTTGATGCCCGCTATTTGGATCGACTCGATCGCAAAGCCTCCGATGGAGCTGCCCTCAGCCAACACTCGCTGTTTGAGGGTTACATGACCTTTCAATTTTCCAATACGCATTGGCTGGATCGAGATGGGCTAGTGGGAATTGCCCTCAGCACCTCCTTTGTTCCCAAAACAGGAGCAGTACATGAGCGGCTGATCCAGGATCTCCGGCAGTTGTTTGACCAGTGGTGTGATCGATTTCCCGATCGACGAGTGGCGCTCTCCTATCAAACCAATCTATTTATGGCCAAGGCGATTTGACAGGCTCAGCCGAGCCGCTATGAGGACTATGACGAACAAGAGAACTAGGGCAATGAGACGGCTAATTGAGGCGATCGGCATTGGGGCGATCGGTATGCTGCTGGAATGGGCTCTACCAGAGCTACCTGGGATTGCGGCACCAGTGACTTTGCCTGACCCCACAGTTTTATCGAATCTATCGAATTTATCGAATCTGTCTTTGGTAAAAAGTTCAGTTTTATTGCAGTCGGCACCTCATCCTTCTGCAAATTTGACTGACGATCTGCGCTCGGATGGGTTGGTCGTCCCACATCCCCTTTCTTTACCATCTTTTTTGGCATCTTCTCTGGCATTCAGTGAAATTGTTGAACTCGATCGATCTGCTGCAAACCCTTCAGAGAACGCGAATGATCATATAAATGATTACGCTAGCGAACCAATCGATCGTAATTTAGAAGATCAGTTCAATGAAGGCTTAACCGATCCGGAAAACTCTCCGGAAAACTCTCCTTTAGAGCCGAGCGCGATCGATCTCGATCCTGCTGTAATTCAAGACAGTCCTGTGTTGCAGCGTTGGCTGGAAGAAGTGCCCGATGTGCGCTCGGAAATTCGTCGCGATCCCAGTTTTCGCACCAGGCTGCGGTTGGGCTACTCCCAGTTTCCAGCCCACCAACAAGCAGCCGGATGGCATATCGGCATTGAGGATCTATTGATCGGAGGCACAGGTTTAACGGTCAGCGGCAATTACCAAGGCAGTTTTAACGGCGATCGACAAGCCTATGGAGGCGATCTGCACTACTATGTTTTACCGCTGGGTAACAGTTTCAATGTTGCGCCTGTGTTGGGCTATCGCCATCTTCAAACCGATCGCTACGGTACCGATGGGGTTCACGTTGGATTCAGGCTGCGGTGGGTGCCTTCCCGTACCGGAGCCGCTGATATTACTTTGACGCAGGGATGGGTTGCGCCAGGTAGCTCGGATGAAGTCGGTATTAGTACTCTGTCTCTGGGCTATGCCGTCACCGATCAGTTGCGGATTTCCACCGATCTAGAAAAACAAAACGCGCCAGCGCAAAAGGATAGCCGGGTGGCGATCGGGTTGGAGTGGATGCTGCCGGAGCTGGATGCGGCATCTCGGGAGGAAACAGGATCAACGAACCGAGAAGGAGAGCGCTAATGCTGCAATTTCAACCGCCGGGTTTTGGGCAGCGCGTCATCCCAACTCGACTGGGCGTGATGGCTTATTACACGCCGGTAGCAGATGAAACTGCTCCGCCGCTGGTGTTTTTGCATAGTTTGGGAGGCGGTTCCTCTGCCTATGAATGGTCGAAAGTTTATCCGGCCTTTGCAACCACCCATCGAGTCATTGCCCCTGATTTGATTGGCTGGGGTCAGTCTACCCATCCTGTCCAAGACTATCAGGTTGAGGATTACCTGGATATTTTGACTGCGTTGCTGAGATGGATCGGTCAACCCGTCACGATCGCAGCAGCTTCTTTAACAGCCGGTCTGACGATTCGGTTGGCGATCCAGCATCCGGAGTTAGTGCATCAGCTTTTTCTGGTTGCACCAGCCGGGTATGCCGATTTTGGTGCGGATTATGGCCGCAATTTATCTGCTAAACTTGCTGGCATTCCAGGCATCGATCGCCTCATTTACCAATTGGGTGCAGCCAATGAATGGGCGATCCAAACCTTTATGTCGCAATTTCTGTTTGCCGATCCCGCCCGGATCACGCCGGAAATGATTGCCGCCTACCTGACGAGTGCTCAGCAGAGTAATGCGGAATACGCCGCGCTTGCTTCCCTCAGAGGCGATCTGTGCTTTGATCTGGCGCTCTACCTACCGCAACTTCAGGTGCCAACCACCTTTGCTTGGGGCGCAAAATCCAGGTTTAGCAGTGTAGCGATCGGGCAGCGCTTGGCTAGCCTAAACCCCCAGATGATTCGGTTTTTACCGGCTATTCCAGAGGCAGGTGTACTTGCCCATCTGGAACAGCCCGCCGCTGTGATCGCGCAACTGCGACAAACATTGGACTCTTTTGATGGACTCTTTTGATGGACTCTTTCGATTGCCATCCCAGACAACCCTGAAATGTCCTTGAAGCTTATCTATAAACTTTAGTAAACATATTGTGAGCAAATGCTCATTCCTGATCAATATTCAATCCCTAAAGAGAAATTAGGGATTCCCTGCCTAATGTAATTTCCAGGGAATTTAATTAAATCCGGCTCCATTAAGTCAGATTGAATTTAATTAAGATAAATTTCCGTTTATTTACTATTTCTAAATAATAAAGTGCTAGGCTGGCGAATTCTTGCTGCCATTCAACAACTTTTTTGAAGAAAAAATTTGATTTTCAATCATTGTCCAGATTTTAGATGCCAGCTAAAACTCTTTTTTGACAAGGATTTGAGAAGACTAATCTAGTTGATATAGCGCTCATAAAGGTTGATTTAGATCGCCACCAATCGCAAACCGCTGATCTTTAATAAAACTCAATCAATAAAGATTAAGAAAAACCGATCGGACTTTAGAAAATCAGGGATCTCCAATAAGATATAGACACGCAAGGTTCATCTTGCTTCATACATCTTTTATCGTTTCATAACGAAAGCAATCATTATGACTACAACTTTCCAACGTCGCGAAAATGCGAATGTCTGGGAGCGTTTTTGTAACTGGGTCACTTCCACCGACAACCGCATTTATGTGGGCTGGTTCGGCGTACTGATGATCCCGACGCTCCTTTCGGCAACGATCTGCTTCATCATCGCCTTCATCGCTGCTCCTCCCGTGGACATCGATGGCATCCGCGAGCCCGTTGCAGGTTCTCTCCTCTACGGCAACAACATCATC
>JALOOM010000122.1 GCA_025454395.1 Elainella sp. Prado103 | reverse complement strand
TGAGACCTTCTACACCAAGAACATCTTGTTGAACGAGGGCATCCGAGCCTGGATGGCTCCCCAAGACCAGCCCCATGAGCGCTTTATATTCCCTGAGGAGGTTCTGCCACGTGGTAACGCTCTCTAATAACACTTCGATGATGAGCGGTCGTGACCAAGATTCAACCGGGTTTGCCTGGTGGTCTGGAAACGCTCGTTTGATTAATCTGTCCGGTAAGCTGTTGGGCGCACATGTAGCTCACGCTGGTTTGATTGTCTTCTGGGCAGGTGCAATGACCCTGTTTGAAGTGGCTCACTTCATTCCTGAGAAGCCGATGTACGAGCAGGGCTTTATCCTGCTACCTCACCTGGCCACCCTAGGTTGGGGTGTCGGTCCAGGTGGTGAAGTCATCAACACTTTCCCCTATTTCGTTGTGGGTGTGCTTCACCTGATTTCTTCCGCTGTACTCGGTCTGGGTGGCATCTACCACGCGATCCGTGGACCGGAAGTTTTGGAAGAGTATTCTTCCTTCTTCGGCTACGATTGGCGCGACAAGAACAAAATGACCACCATCATCGGGATTCACTTGATCCTGTTGGGCTGTGGTGCCTTCTTGCTCGTATTGAAAGCCATGTTCTTTGGCGGTGTGTACGACACTTGGGCACCGGGCGGTGGTGACGTGCGCGTGATCACTAACCCCACCCTGAACCCAGCGGTGATCTTTGGCTACTTGCTGAAGTCTCCCTTTGGCGGTGAAGGCTGGATCGTTAGCGTCAATAACATGGAAGATGTGATTGGCGGCCATATTTGGGTTGGCTTTATCTGCATCGCAGGCGGTATCTGGCACATCCTGACCAAGCCGTTTGGTTGGGTACGTCGGGCATTCATCTGGTCAGGCGAGGCTTACCTTTCCTACAGCTTGGGCGCTCTGTCCTTGATGGGCTTCATTGCCTCCTGTATGGTGTGGTACAACAACACCGCGTACCCCAGTGAATTCTTCGGTCCGACCGGCCCTGAAGCGTCTCAGGCTCAAGCCTTGACCTTCCTGATCCGTGACCAGCGTCTGGGGGCTAACGTCGGTTCTGCTCAAGGCCCAACAGGTCTGGGTAAGTACCTGATGCGTTCTCCAACTGGTGAAATCATCTTCGGTGGTGAAACCATGCGCTTCTGGGACTTCCAAGGCCCTTGGTTGGAGCCACTGCGCGGACCGAATGGTCTTGACCTGGATAAGATCAAGAACGACATTCAGCCTTGGCAAGCTCGCCGTGCTGCTGAATACATGACCCATGCGCCGCTCGGTTCATTGAACTCGGTGGGTGGTGTAGCAACCGAAATCAACTCTGTGAACTTTGTGTCTCCCCGAGCTTGGTTGGCGACCTCTCACTTCGTACTCGCGTTCTTCTTCCTCGTGGGTCACCTCTGGCATGCAGGTCGTGCTCGTGCGGCAGCGGCTGGTTTCGAGAAAGGGATCGATCGTGAGACTGAACCCGTACTCGCAATGGGCGATATCGACTAATCTTGTTTTGATATCCTAAACAGAAGGCTCTCGCTTCGGCGGGGGCTTTTTGTTTAACCCTTATTCTTCCCGGTGTCCGGCGGTCATCGCCGTCATCACAGCCTGTTGACTCACCTGAGTATAAATACTCTGTAAGTATTCGGTAAGATGGCCGCCCCCAGTTGTGGAACCACCGGCTTCTGGTTTGAGAGGAATCGCACCTAAGACATCCAAGACAGTTTCGCTGGTGGGTGGAGGGGTAATAACCACTAAAGACGGCTCAAGTTGCTGGTCATACTGCCAAAACCGATCGATTTCAGGTTCGGCTTCTGTCACTTCTGGCGCATCGATTGCTTCGGCATGGCTACTCCGCAGTTGCCGCAGGGCAGTCATAATCTGATCCTTGGTGCGGCCCCGCAGTTGAAACAAGACAAACGGATCATCACTGAATCGATCGCCCAGCAGATAGTAGACAGCACCAATGTGCTTGCAGGGATTGGCCGGATCAGGGCAGGAGCATTTGCTGTGAATATCAAACTTGGTGAGGGGAAAAAGACTGAGCCCATTAGCCGTAAACACTTCTTCAATGTTTTGAGGCATTTCTCCTGCCAGCAGCTTGGCCGAGAAAATGGCTCGTTCGGCCATCGATTCAGTCACATACTGCCACTGCTCATCATCAAACGGGTCAAGGGAGAGGGATACTTTATAGGGTTCGGGAGCAGTGCCTTGAACCAAGGCTGAAACTTTCGCACCCTGAAACTCAATCTTCAGCACATTGCCTTCTCGGGCATAGTTACGCGCCCGCGCTAACCGCCGCACCCAACCAAAGGACTCCAGCACATCGACCCACCGTTGGGCCCACCATTCTCGGTTGCTCTGGGTATCGTAGGTCATTTAGTCACTCCTTGCATTTGGTTACTCCTTGGATTTGGTTACTCCTTGGATTTGGTTACTCCTTGGATTTGGTTACTCCTTGCATTGCCCTATCTTGCATTTTCCTGCCTTGCATCTCCTTATATTTAGGGTGAGCCTAGGCTACTGAGCTTGATTCGTTTTTGTTTAGGGTCAACCCAGGATATTTAGCTTTATCTATTTTTATCTCGGCTCATCCGTCTGGGGGAAGTGGGTTCTTTGTCATCTGCGGCACTCTTGAACATAAGGTTACCGAACACTCGGTTTCGATGTAAAATCCCGATCGCCCAATCAGGGGTTGGGGGCTGTTCTGCAATCATTGATTGATCAGGACAGACCTAGCTTACCCTCCAGGCATGACGATCGCCGATTGAGTTGACCATTGAGATTGAATCCCGTTGCTCAGGGTTGAGCGGCTACTGTTTGCGGAGGCGTTATGTACCACCTTGATTCCATTTTGACCAACCCAGCAACGTGGTGGGACTCACGCCTGGATCGGTTATCCCCTCTGGATCGGTTGTCACCATGCTGAAGCGGTACTGTCTCTCAATTGGGGTTTCAGCGTTGCTCTATTTCGGAGTAGCCAAGCTGGTGTTTGAAGTGTTGCAGCTTGGGGTTGAACCCGCTCCTCTCTGGCCACCTGCCGGTATCGGGCTATTTATACTGTTGCATCAGGGACGACAGATTTGGCCAGGCATCACGCTGGGGATTCTATTCATCGGTCAATGGTTAGGGATTTCAGTGGGCTTGGCAGCCGGATCGGCTCTAGGCGGCACCTTAGCGGGGGTGGTTGGCGCAACCCTGCTGCAACGAAATCGCTTTTCGCTCACCTTCAATCGGCTGCCCGATGTGCTCCGTTTCATCAGTTTTGCCGCCATTTTGACCCCTGCCCTCAATGCCACGATCGGGACGGGAACCAGAGTGTTGATGCAACAAACCGACTGGCTGGCGGTGGAAACAACTTGGTGGGTCTACTGGCTAGGGGATTGTATGGGTATTTTAGTATTTACCCCCTTCTTGTTAGTCCTATCCCAAGCTTGGCAATCGCGATCGAAGTTGCTGAAAAGCCTCAATTATTTTCGCAGCATTGAGCTAATCGTTTGTTTTACAGTATTGATTGGGCTCAGTGCCATCATTTTTCATTCCCAACTCAATGCATTATGGGCAGGTTACCCCATTGAATATTTGCCATTTCCGCTGGTGATTTGGGCAGCATTGCGGTTTGGACAACCCCTGGGGATCATCGCCAGTTTCATTCTTTGTTTGTTCTCAGTTATGGGCACCAGCGCCGATCGCGGCCCCTTCTTTGTGGTGACCACCACTCCGTACCAGCTATTACTGCTTCAGCAGGCCTTTATTGGGGTAATCACCATGACAGCGTTAGTGGTGGGCGCAATCGCAACCGAACGTCGCCAGATTGAAAGCCTGCTTCGCAACAGTCAAAAGAGTCTAGCGAAAGCTCAACAAGTAGCTCGATTAGGAAGTTGGGAATTTAATTTTGAACAACAACAGTGGAATTGGTCTGATGAACTCTACCGTTTGTTAGGCATTGCCGTCGGCAGTCGTCCTCCTAGCCTCACAGCATTTCTCCAGGCTATCCATCCAGACGATCGCCATCAGGTGCAGAAAGCTCTATCGCAGGTATTCACCGCCAGAATTCCTTATCGGATGGATTATCGATTGCGGCTTCCGGATGGAACCGATCGCGTGATTGAGGAACAAATTGTAATCAGTGAAGAAAGTGCAACTGGAACAGTTTTAGATATTACTGAGTATAAACAAACTGAAGAAAAACTGAGACTGAATGCAGAACGAAATCGTCTACTCAATGAGATTGCCTCCAAAATTCATCGATCACTCGATCTAGAAGAAATTCTCAATACAACCACCCAGGAAGTTCGGCAGCTTTTACAAGCCGATCGAGTTTTTGTGTGCCAATTTGATCGTTCAGGACAGGGGATCGTTGTAGCAGAATCCGTGCTGCCAGGTTGGACTTCGGCGCTGGGCTGGACTTCGGATTCGAGTGTTTATGCTGAAATTCAGGCCATCTTCGCTGATTCCCACATCTGCATTGCCAATGATATCTCTTCAGATCAGGAGCAATATACCCCTTTTATTCAGGAATATCACGAGCGTTATCAGGTGAAAGCAGGGCTAGGAGTCGCCCTCCGAGAGGAATCTGATGTGAGTAAGTCTGAAGCAGCCAATCTGATGGCAGTTGAGCCGACGCAGAACATGGTCGATCGCTCTAACCGTTTATTTGGGCTGATGATTGTGCATCAATGCAACCATTCTCGCGAGTGGCAACCCCTAGAGATCGAACTGCTGGAACAGTTAGCGATTCAGGTGACCATCGCTATCCAGCAAGGACAACTGTATCAGCAAGTTCAGCATCTCAATAGTAGCCTGGAACAGCAGGTCACAGAACGTACATTTCAGCTTCAGGTGAATCTCGCGAAGCTGGAGGAGATGAATCAATTGCAAGATGTTTTCCTACATGCCATCGCACACGATCTCCGCACCAGTGTAATTGGCACATTAATGTTGTTAAATAACTTTCAGCAACAACCAGGAGATGTAATCACAATTCCTCGATCGATGCTAGAACGGATGTCTCGATCGGGCGAAATCCAGCTCTGTAAGCTCAATTCGCTACTGGAGGTTTACACGAATAAAACTGAAGGTGTTCGGTTAGCTCCCCTGCCTATGCAATTCACCCATGTTGTGAAAATGGTGATTTGTGATTTGCAACCTCTGATGGAGCAAAATCAGGCCACGATCGCCTGTGACCTGCCAGAACTGCCATGCCTGAATGCTGATCCGGAGCAGGTTGAACGAGTGTTGCGGCATCTCCTCGTTAATGCGATCAAACATAACCCGCCCGGAGTCAATATTCAGATTCAGGTTGAATTGGTAGCCCATGGGTTACGTTGTACTGTGGCTGATAACGGTCGTGGCATTGCCCCCCCAGAAACCGACCACCTGTTTGAACTGAAGTTGGGAAATGGAGCCGATCGCCGTCGCACTGGCATTAGTGTCGGACTTTGTCTCTGTCAACAAATTGTCACCGCCCATGGTGGGCAGATTGGGGTAGAAACCGCCCCGCAGCAGGGCTCACGCTTTTGGTTTACACTCCCGTTGCAGCAGCAGGTTTGAGAAATCTTTTTTGAGCTGTTTTTTTGAGCTGTTTTTTTGAGCAGTTTTGCAGTTTTCAAGAAGTTTTTGCGGAGTCAGAGCCTCACTCAGCGCACCAGGACTTCCAGAAGGCTAGTACCCAGATAAATATAAGCCCCAATCACAACGACCCCACTGAGGATCAGCGCGATCAAAAAACGACTGTAGGAAATCGGAGTTAAGCCAGCCGCATAGCTGATAATATCTTGCGAGATCGGCATGATTAGGGTTAAGTAAAGCACACCTCGGTTACCTTGCAATTGCCCAGTGAATTGATCAAGCGCTTTGAGATTACTGTTGCCGATCAATCGAGACACCACATTACGTCCCAGGCGGCGCGAGATCCAAAAGTTGATACTACATCCCACGATCGAAGCAATTAAGCTCAAAACATAGCCCTTTTCTCGACCAAATAAGGCTCCACCGACAATAAATAGCGAACTACCACTGAGGGGAGCCAGCACCAGGCTGAGGGCACATAACGCGACAAAAACGATCGGGGCCCAATTGCCAGCCGCAGCGATCCATTCATGGGCGTTATCCAGTCCAACCGTGCGCAAGAGGAGAATCAGGGCAGCATAGAGGGCAGCGAAGCCTAACAGGGCCAACAGGATTTTTTTCAGGAAATTCGGGTTGCGCATGCGTTGACAGAAGATAGCTCTCACCATTCGATCGATCATCACTAGCAGATCGATCGTTTGATCTGCTTCAGTGTGTCACGAAACTGCCTCGTCTATCACCCTACTGCGGGTCGGTTATCCGGAGCCATATCTCTGAGCAGTTTTTGTATCGAGTTGTTTTTGTCTGAGCAGTTTTTGTCTGAGCAGTTTTTGTATCGAGTAGCCTGTGTGTCGGGCAGTTTGCGCGTAGAACCTTCAGCCTCCAACCATACAGTCTTAGATTTTCAACAGATCACGAGCCGCAAGCGATCACAAGTCTCAAGCGATCATGAACCTTCAGCGAGGCAGGGGGAGGGTTGAATGCATATCCTATTTCACCTCACTCCATCCCTACCTCGATCGCACCAGCAGTAGCACAGTTGCAACACCAGCACGCTCTTGCCCCCAACTCAAGCACGCTAGAGCAATGTTAGTGGGGAATCTGACCGCTAGTCGCCAGCACCCGCGCACTCACCCCAAACACTCGTAGCAACCCTTCCGAATCAGAGTGGTTATATTCCCCCACCCCTTCCATGGAGGCATTTTCCTCTGAGTAGATGGAATTTGACACATCGGTGGCTGCCACAAATGAGATCGTGCCTTTGTAAAGGGAGACGGTGATCGTGCCAGTGGCTAGCTCGGCCGTCCGTTCGATCGCCCGTAGCGCCATTTGAGTAGCCACATCAAACCAGTAACCTTGATAAATTTGTTTAGCAATCAGCAAAGAAAGCTGGTCATAAAACTCGCGGGCCCGCCGATCCAACACCAACTGAAGTAAATAGGCATAGCAAGTACCTAGCAGCTCAACCCCCGGACTCTCATAAACACCACGCGATTTGATCCCCACAAAGCGATTTTCCACCAAATGGGTGCCGATACCGATCCCATACTGACCGCCGATCGCATTAGCCTGTGTGAAGGCTGCCAGATTTGTAGTGGGTTGCCCGTTGATCATCGCGGGTCGGCCCTGTTCAAACCGGACACTAAATTCAATAGGGCTGTCGGGAGCATCGACTGGATAGCAGCCCATGATCGGCGTGACGAAGTGGGCTGGGGTGGTCAATGCTTCTAGCATCCCTGACTCATGGGTTAACCCCAGCAGGTTGGCATCCGTAGAGTAGGGCTTCTCTTTGGTGGCTGAAACGGTTAAGCCATGCTCTTGGCAAAAGTCGATCATTTCGCTACGCCCCGGAAACCGGGCTAAGAAGCTTTCATCGCGCCAAGGAGCATAGACTTGAAACTGGGGAGCCAGCATGTTGGTAATGAGCTGAAACCGCACTTGATCGTTGCCGCGCCCGGTGGCTCCGTGGCTCAAAATTGTTAAACCGCGCTGATTCATGGCTTCGATCATGGCCTTGGTGAGGACGCAGCGGGCAATGCCGGTGGTGTTCCAGTAGCGTCCCTCATAGCAAGCCTGTGCTTGGATCACTTGCACGCCAATGTCAGCGATCGCCTCGCGGGTGGGCAGCAACACAAAGTCTTGGGCTCCGGCTTGTAACATCCGATCGCGAATGGCGGAAACATCTTCTTCGTCGGGTTGCCCTAAATCAGCCGTGAAGCACACGACGTTTACCCCTAGATCGGCGAGCCAGCGCGTAATGGTGCAGCTATCTAGCCCGCCGGAACCTGCAAAGGCGATCGTTTGTCCTTGAAAATCCTGTGCTTTCATGGTGGAAATTCCTCCTCGTTACCCTATGCCAATCAATCTGTATTTAAGCTGTACCCAGCAGTGCCAAACTCACTCTTAGCGCTGACTCAAGCAAAGCCTTCATTATCTAATCAAATCGGCAAATTTTCCTGTCCGTCATCACACAGATTGCTCGGTTTTTGCGGGATTAGGGTTGGGAATGATGATAATTGAAGGGTAAGACGTGTAAATTGTTAAGTGTGTCAGTGAGGTGGTGAGAAGAGCGTGTTCATTAGCGTGGTGATTCCAACCTATAACCGATTGCCGATCCTGCAAAAGTGCTTGAGAGCGCTGGAAAATCAGCAGTATGGCGAGCCGATCGCTCACTATGAGGTGGTGGTGGTGGATGATGGCTCTACAGATGCTACGCTAGATTGGCTTCAGCAAACTGATCTGCCCCATGTGCGCTGGTTTCAGCAAGATCACCAAGGGCCGGCAGCGGCTCGTAATTTGGGCGTGCAGCGAGCAAAAGGTAATATCATTGTTTTCATTGACAGCGATTTAGTTGTAACTGAACAGTTCTTGCAGTCCCATGCGGAAGCGCTGCGGCAGGGAGAGCAGGATTTGGGGCACAATCGAATTTTTACTTATGGCAGTGTGATTAACACCTGCAACTTTGCCGATCCGACTTCAGAACCCTACAAGATCACTGACTTTTCGGCTGCCTACTTCGCAACCGGCAATGTGGCAATTGAGCGGCATTGGCTGGAGCAAGCAGGCTTGTTTGATACCCGATTTCAGCTTTATGGCTGGGAAGATCTGGAGTTGGGGGTGCGCCTGAAGCAGTTAGGGCTGAAGCTGATCAAATGCCCGTCAGCCCGAGGCTATCACTGGCACCCACCGTTTGCGCTCGATCAGTTGCCAAGTTTGATCGACAAAGAGATTCAGCGGGGGCGGATGGGGGTGTTATTTTATCAGAAGCACCCAACCTGGGAGGTGAAGATGATGATTCAGATGACCTGGATCCACCAACTGCTTTGGGGTGTGCTATCAATGCGAGGCTGGCTGAACGAACGCCGCATGGCTCCGCTGTTGCAATGGTTGATCGATCGCCACAAACCGCAACTCGCGCTGGAAATCGCTCGGATTTTCCTCAACTGGTATAACGTGCAGGGGGTGTATGCAGCCTATGCGGAATCTCAGCGTGGTGGAGCGTTGAGTTGAGTCATTGGGGATATTCATCACGGAATACGTCAGGGGATGCATCGGGCGATCGTCCTGATGGGGTGATTGTTCATCGCGCTGGGTTCTGGGCTGCGCCGAGCGGGTTGCTTTACGAACAGGTGTGGCTGGCTCCTCATCCGGCGGCAGTACTGATAGTCGTGCATGGGTTTGGGGAGCATAGTAGCCGCTATGCTGTGATCGCTCAACAGTTTGCGACTCAAGGTGTGACGGTTTATGCCTTCGATTTACCTGGTCATGGTCGATCGCCAGGTGCCAGAGGACAGGTTTGTTCGATCGATCAGCTTGCTTGGGATGTCATCTGTTTTGGGCAGCAGGTGGCCGCCAGAGAACCGGATCAACCGCTGTTTTTATTGGGTCATAGCTTGGGCGGGGCGATCACAACTCGGACGGTGATGCTACTGCATGATTGCCAGTTACCCGCAACTGCTCAACTGCGTCACTCACTGAAGGGCTTGATCTTGAGTGCGGCTTTGTTGGGGTTACGTGCTGAGTCACCATTCACTCACTGGTTAGTGCCTTTGCTAGGACGCTATAGCCCTAACTTACCGCTGGTTCGCCTCAATAGCCGCTGGATTAGCCGCGATCCGGCAGTGGTTCGCGCTTATGAGTCCGATCCCCTGGTCTATCATTCTAAGATGACAGCGAAAACGATCGCTGCAATTTTCACGGCTATATCGGCAATTCATACCCATTGGCATTTGATTCAGGTGCCTTTACTAATTCTGCACGGTACGGCCGATCGGTTGGTGCCGCCAGATGGTAGTCAATGGCTCTATGAGCAGGCTGGATCGGCGAATAAGCAGATTCAGCTATACGAAGGGTTATACCATGAGCTATTGAATGAGCCGGAAAAAGAGGCGATCGAGCAGAGAATTTTAGCTTGGATGTGGGCAAGGTTATGATTCAGACTAGATACAGATTTAGTATAATCGATGATGTAGTGGGTGATGTTCTAGTTGTGTTATAGGTGGTCAAGAGAGGTGAGCGATCGGGTTTAGGCATTCAAGGGGCTTCTGACTGCCTGTCCGCCTCGGTTGAGGACATGAGTATAGATCATGGTGGTCTTGACATCTTTGTGTCCGAGTAATTCCTGAACAGTGCGAATATCGTAGCCATTTTGGAGTAGATGCGTGGCAAAACTATGGCGAAAGGTGTGGCAAGTGACTCGTTTCTCGACTCCGGCAGCCCGCACCGCAGCCCACACCGCTCGTTGAATGCCTGTCTCAGGCAGGTGATGCCGTCGAACGACTCGACTGCGTCGATCCTGGAAGAGCCGATCGGCTGGAAAAACATATTGCCAAATCCACTGGCGATCGGCATGAGGATATTTGCGCTCTCGTGCATACGGTAGGTAAACCGAACCATAGCCGCGATCGAGGTCTTGCTGGTGGAGCTGTCGCACGGTCTGAAGATGCTGCTGTAAGGGCTCAACCACAGCGGTGGGCAGCATGGTGACCCGGCTCTCTTTACCTTTGGTATCGCGGATAGCTAATTGATGTTGGGTGAAGTCAACGTCCTTGACTCGCAACTGTAATCCTTCGCTCAGCCGCAATCCACTGCCATACAACAATTGAGCCAGCAGCTTATGCACACCATACAAGTGGAAGATAATACGATGCACTTCATCTGGAGTTAAGACGGTGGGTAGATAGCGCGATTTCTTCGCCCGCACCGCATCAATTCCCACTAATTCTTGCTGTAGAACAACCCGATACAAAAAAAGCAGGGCATTGAGGGCTTGGTTCTGAGTACTGG
>JALOOM010000121.1 GCA_025454395.1 Elainella sp. Prado103 | reverse complement strand
GGGCTCGATAAAACAGAAGGGCAGCCTGAGGCAAAGGTGTAACCGCATTGCAGTTCCCCTGATGCGTCAGGGTGTGATCCGGATCGGTCGCAGTCGGATTGGATCGGATCGGATCGGTCACAGTCAGATCGGTCGTAGTCAGATCGGTCGCAGTCGGATCGGTCGCAGTCGGATTGGATCGGATCGGATCGGTCGCAGTCGGATCGGTCGCAATCGGATTGGATCGGATCGGATCGGTCGCAGTCGGATCGGTTCGGATCGGTCACCTGAGTTGAATGAGCCGAGCTGGATCGATTAAGTTCACTGGTGCGATCGAGACAGGCTAGCGGATTGGGACATAAGCCTGGATTCGGGCAAGCCGCCGGATTGGGACAGCCCACCCAGCCCCGCCAAGGATAAAGCCCAACTTTGGGGATGGCTTGCGGTGCGGGCGGATGATAAGCGCTACCCAAACAGAGGTCGGCGATCCATTGCAGCGCATGGGTGACATTTTGAATGCCGCCTTCATTAAAGTAGCGCCAGAGGCGATCGACTGCGGCGATCGGCACCGTGGAATGACTGAACAGCGCCGGATCGGAACTATCATCGCCGGGTAAGACCAGCAACTTCGCGCCTGTGCGTTCCACAAGCTGCTCTACCACTTCTAAGCCGTAACTCCAGTAGGCTTGTCCCCCCAACAGTCGTAGCACGATCCCCTTTGCTTGACTCAGCACGGTTTCTGCATAAGTGTCGATCGTTAAGTTTTGCTGCAACTGAAGCAGGCTTGCCACTCGTAGATCCGGAAAATCAGCAGACAACTGTGCCTGTGCTGCCGCAATGACTTGAATATCAGTATCAGCCGCCGTGATCAGTACAAGAGGGGCGGGAGTCTGATCAATGAAAATCACTCCCTCGGTATCAGGAGTCCATCCTCCAGGTAGAGCCGCGAGCCGATGCATAACAAATAATTTGATGGGGACAAGAGATATAGCTTGAGCTTTTCCATCCTCGCACAAAGACCTGGGTTGCTCAGCTAAGTTCACATCTAATCCGGGGATGCGATCGGAATTCTCCTAATCAAACCTGAACACAAGCGAAAAACACTTGATTGATATCCGGAGGAAAATGAGAAAAACATTGTTGGAATGCTTAAAGCTTCATGAAAGCTTCATAAAACTGGGCATACTTAAAAGTTCAAGTGTCTTTGTAGCCGCACAGACTAGACAGAAAATCCGTAGACATTGTCTAATAAGGGCTCAGCTTTTTACGTATTTTTCATATTGATTCCCTAGTGAATAGAGCGCTGTAATAGGGCAATCACTTCAGGAATCAGCTTGAAATAGAGAGCCTGACCGGAACAGAAAGACTCAGCAGATTAGCCAATACATACTGATCCCTGACCAATCCATTGCAAAGTTCTTGCAAAGTTTGGAGTCCGTGGGTCGGGAGCTACCAGGTTTAAAGCCACTGTTCAGTTGCGGCAGATCAGGCATAACTGGTGGAGTCCAACCCGCTCAGTCTCTAGAACTCGCAATCTCACGGTAGCTTGTTTAGGTGCAACTCATGACGGATATCGCAGCAGTCAATGATCAGTCCGATCTTGCGGTGAACGCTCATCTACTGCCTCATCTTCCCCATCCTTCTGCTTCTTGTGTGGTTAAACGCAGCCTAGACATTCTGGGTGCGATCGTAGGGCTACTTGCGTTAGCGGTCGTATTCATCCCGATCGCAATCGCAATTCGATTGGATAGTCCTGGATCCATTCTCTATCGTCAGGAACGCTTTGGCTTACAAGGTCGGCCGTTCACGATCGTGAAATTTCGATCGATGGTCTCCAATGCGGATGAGTTAAAAGCCAAAGTGCCGAATGAAGCTCATGGGCTGATCTTCAAAAACCAGCAGGATCCCCGAGTCACCCGCGTGGGGCGATTTCTCCGCAAAACTAGCCTGGATGAGTTTCCCCAGTTTTGGAATGTGCTGCGAGGAGATATGAGCTTAGTGGGCACCCGTCCTCCTACCCGCGATGAAGTGAGCCGATACGAAGACCACCACTGGCAACGGCTCAGTGTCAAGCCTGGACTCACCGGTGAGTGGCAAGTCAACGGGCGATCTGCTGTCAAAAATTTTGAGGAAGTGTTGGCACTTGACCTCCGCTACCAACATCGCTGGAGCCCGTTCTATGATTTAGCCTTGATTTGGCGGACGATCGGGGTGCTAATCAGCAAGTCAGGAGCCTATTGAATCGGTGCCGATGAGATTGTTGCGATCGTCAACTGTTATCGAGGGAATCATCATTAGGGCAATCATCACGACTCATGAACAGCGCATGGGGCAAACCTATGAGCATTTCACCTATGAGCATTTCACCTATGAGCATTTCACGATCCCCTAAAGCGGCATTGCTATAGAATCTTCCCGTCTGGCAAATTTCCCTGCCTCGCCCCGACACTCAGAACGCCCCCAACCTGGCTCGATCTTGCCCCGATCCCAGCTATCGAGTCACCTTTCAGTGCCCAGATTTCAGTGCTCAGAGATGAGGGCTGGAGATTGCAGAGGAATTTTCTAAAATTCGTGCAGTTCACTGATTGTTTTGACCTGACTTTGAGTAGAGTTAAACAGGTCTAGTGTGTCTTGCCGATCGGTCATCGCACGAAAGTAGCACGCAAAGGGGTGTAAGGGAACGCCGCCATGTTCGAGCTGATTACTCAAATCTTGATTCTGGTTGGGCTGTATTACCTGTTGAAGGCACTTTGGCCCTCCATCTACAACACCAAATATTTTGCCTGGTTTGGGGTCGCGGTTCTGATTTCGCTGATCTTCATGGCGTTTATCTATCCGACCAATCGCACGATCGGCATTTTATGGGCCATTTTATCTTTCCCACTCCGCCCCCTGGGTTTAACCCTAGTTCTACTGGCCTATGCTCTGACTGAAGGATGGAAAAAAGTCAAAGGGCAACAGGTTTTAGCCGCATTTTTGGTATTGCTGATTTGCAGCTTACCCATCACCGCCTATCTGCTCACTGCCCAAACGGAACAACGATCGGTCTTGGAAGCCATCAACCAGCAAGAACGCACGAATCCGCGTCAAGTCCAAGCGATCGTCGTTTTGGGTGATACCATGACTCTCGATCCATCGGCGCGAATTCACACTCAGATTGACCGCCCTAGCACTGGAATCAGCGTCACGCTGCAATCTCGCTTGATCTATGCTGCCGAACTCTATCTGAATCGATCCCAGCGGGGTAGCAATCCCTGGGTGATCGTCAGTGTTGGCCCATTGCCAGTAGATGCCGATGGTCGCCCGATCACAGGAGAAAATCAGACTGTAATCAATGTGCTGACGGCCAATGGCGTGCCGCAATCTCAGATTCAGATTGATAATATTGGGATTGATCCCCGCAGTAGTGCCGTTGCCATCCGCCGCTTGTTATTAGGCCCAGAAGGGGAAAATGTAGATTGTCGCATCTTTGCCTTCTGCGATAACGGAGCACGGGAATTGAAGCAAGCCAGTGCCCCAGGGGTACGAGTGCCGATCGTGCTGGTTGCGCCAGCCATCATGATTCGCCGGGCTAGCTCGACATTTACGCGAGTCTATTTCGAAGTCACCCCTTGCCCCACTGATTTTTATATCTTTCAGTTGCAAAGAGGCTGGGGATTAGCGGCCTTAACCGATCTGCTGCCGAGTGCGGAAGCGTTGGTGATTACGTCACGGGTCGTGAATGAATATCTGGCTACGGTGTACTACTTCATCCGGGGCTGGTTGGCCGATCCACTGGCGGTTTAGCGATCGACTCAAACCTCAATTCTGATCCGTTTGCAGCACCGGGATCAGCAGCGAATTCGACCTTGCCAGCCCCGAATCGAATAGGGAATACCGCCAGAAATTTCCGGCTTGCGCGACAATGGAAAGGGTTTTCTGGATTGTCGATCGCAGCATTTATGGCTCATTCACGATTTCATACCCTGGTCGGCTACATGCGCCCACACTGGCAGAAAGCCGCCGCCGGGATTTTTGCGCTCTTTGTCGTCAACGCGCTGGGGGTTTACATTCCGCTTTTGATTCGCAATGGACTGGATGAACTTCAGCAAACATTTAGCCTCGAACGGGTGATCTACTACGCAGGATTAATTCTGGTGCTGGCCGCCATCATGTGGATCGTGCGGATGGTTTCACGAGTCTCCCTATTCGGTGTTGGGCGGCAGGTGGAGTTCGATCTGAAATTTCGGATTTTTCAACACTTGCTCACCCTAGAACCTGCCTACTTTACGATCAATACCCCAGGGGATCTGATCAGTCGTGCGACGAGCGATGTCGATAATATTCGGCGCTTGGTCGGTTTCGCAGTCTTAAGTTTGGCAAACATGGTCTTTGCCTATAGTCTGACTTTGCCTGCCATGATGCGGATTAACGTCGGGTTAACCTTTGCCGCTCTGGCAGTCTATCCCTGCATTCTGATTTTAGTCCAGTTGTTTAGCCATCGCTTGCGATCCCAACAGCTCGCCGTGCAGCAGCAAACCGCCGATCTGAGTGATTTAATCCAGGAAGATATGAGCGGCATGGCATTGATCAAGATTTATGCCCAAGAAGACAACGAGCGGCAGGCATTTCGCAGTCTCAATCAACGGCTTTTGAGCGCCAACTTACGCCTCTCCAAAACGCAAAATACTCTGTTTCCGCTGTTGCGTGGTTTAGCCAGTATTAGCCAGTTGGTGATTTTAGCGTTGGGGGTGGGGTTGATCGCGGATGGTACCCTGAGTGTGGGTGATTTTGTGGCTCTGCTACTCTTCGCAGAACGGTTAGTGTTTCCTACAGCCTTACTGGGCTTTACCATCACAGCTTATCAACGTGGTGAAGTCAGTGTCGATCGCCTAGAAGGAATTTTAGCCACACAGCCCAAAATTCAGGATCCAGCCAATGCCATTGTTCTAGCTCCTACGCAAGTGCGAGGTCAACTGAAGGCTGAGCATCTCACCTATACCTATCCAGGTGCTGCGACACCGGCCCTCAAAGACATTAGCTTTACGATCGAAGCGGGCGAAACTGTAGCGGTTGTCGGGCCGATCGGTTCTGGCAAGTCAACCTTAGCGAATGCACTGCCGCGGCTCCTCGATCTCGCCCCAGGTCAACTTTATCTGGATGGTTACGATCTGACCCAAATTCGGCTGCGGGATCTGCGAGCTGTGATCGCCTATGTGCCGCAAGAAAGCTTCCTATTTAGTACTACGATCAAAA
The DNA here is from genome assembly GCA_025454395.1 of Elainella sp. Prado103. Taxonomy (GTDB): domain Bacteria; phylum Cyanobacteriota; class Cyanobacteriia; order Elainellales; family Elainellaceae; genus Elainella. Next base: position 5,971 of record JALOOM010000121.1, on the reverse strand, counting down.
ATAATATCCGCTATGGCGATCCCACCAGTGAGCAGCCCGAAGTAGAAACAGCGGCGAAGGAAGCACAAATCCACCCGGAAATTCTTAATTTTCCTCAAGAATATAAAACGATCGTCGGGGAACGAGGCATTACCCTTTCGGGTGGACAGCGCCAACGAACCGCTTTAGCGCGAGCTTTGCTGCTAGATGCCCCTGTGCTCATTCTGGACGATGCCCTGTCCAGTGTCGATAATCAGACCGCAACCGCGATCCTGAGAAATCTTTCAGAAGGCACTCAGCGTAAAACGGTGCTGTTTATTTCCCACCAATTATCTGCGGCCGCCACTGCTGATCGCATTTTCGTGATGGATCACGGACAAATTGTCCAATCCGGCACCCACGCAGCTTTATTGGCCCAACCTGGACTCTATCGATCGCTTTGGGAAAAACATGCGATGGAAGCGATCGTGCGGTAGGGTGCTAACAACCATCTGAAAAAGCTAACCATTTGATAAAAGCTAACCATCTGAAAAAGCTAACCATCTGAAAAAGCAAAGCCGTGGAGGTCACTGCGCTCCTACGGCTGTGAATGCTTTTGAGTAATGGAAATAGTCAATGAAACAGTCAATTTGGAAACAATCGATTTGAAGGCAATCGATATCGAATGATTTGATGATTGGTAGTCAATCAACGCTTGCGCTTCTCACGATCCAGCCGCCGCCGGTCGCGCCACTCTACAGAGGTGAGATAGGCAACTCCACCCGTTACGGCCACCAGTAAGCCCAACGCTGCTGTTGCTAACACTGTGAGAAAAATAGACTCAGCCGTCATGACGCATTCGCCCACTCTAAAAAAGGTTTAGAAGCCGTTACGCCCCCAAATAACCAGTGCGATCGAAAAGGTAAATACAGCCAGTAATGAGACCCAACCCAGCGTCAGAATATCCATAATCGTTCTTTAAACAGTCCTGCTCAAATCATTACAAATTTAATCATAATCTAAAGCGGGAGTGCTTTTCGTCAGTTGATCGGGCAGAGCAGATCGCGAGGAATCAGTATGAGTTTAGTGCAGGCATATCGATCCAGGCAGGGAGTCAATCAAAATCGCTGGTTGCTAGGTTACTTCGGTTTAGCGCTGATTTTGCATGGAGTTGGTGGTTTATTACTCTGGCGTTCTCACCCATGGTTGAAGGGTTGGTCAGTGCTCCCCACCCCCCCGACCCCGATCGATTTTGTTTATCTGGAGTCCACCCCAACTGCATCTCCCCCGCCTTCGACGACCACAAGACAATCCCAGTCTCAATCGATCGCTCATCAATCGATCGCTCATCAATCTGTCGTCCATCCATCTGTCGCCAATCGATCTTCTTCTGTTGATCAAGCTGCGACTGATCATGCTGCGACTGATCATGCTGCGACGGGAGCCGCCAAACCTTCCACTGCTGCCAGCACTCGAACTGAGGTTGGCTTAGGATCCGAGTCATCGCCTGTCATGAGTCGTCAGCCCAGCCGCCGATCAGTCCCGTCCGGTAGGCAACTCCAACGCTCTAGCCCAGCCGCCCCAACCCAGCCGTCTGATTTACCTGCCTCACCTTCCCTAACTCCCTCTCCCAGATCGGCAACCTCATCTCGGTCAATCTTTCCAAATCAACCCATTGCCCCTGCTGCACCCAATTCACCGCCCTCTGCTCCAGCCACCGCGCGATCGATCGTCAGCGAAATCAATGAAATGCCTCCGCGTTCAGCTAGCCTTGCCAATCCTGCGCATGGGAGTCAATCGATCGGATCTGCTCCAAGTCGAATGCCAGTTTCTGCGGGCTCTGAACTGGACAGAGTTGCCCAAACTGGGGCTGGGCTGCAAAGCCTGAACCAGTCCGATCGGGCTGATACTGGCACCACTTTAGATGCCACTGTCGATCCAATCTGGGGTGCTTATCTGGCTGGATTAAACCAATTAATCGATCAACATTGGCAACGGGTGGCAGTTGCTTCGACCCGACGCACTCAAATTCGGTTTCGTGTCGATCGGCAAGGACGAGTCACAGGGCTGCAAATCATGCAGACTTCTGGGGATCCCGTCGCTGATCAAGCCGCTTTAGAAGCCGTCCGAGCCGCCGCTCCCTTTGCCCCATTACCTCAAAATGCTCCCGAAGAGGTGCTGACGGTCAATTTCACCTTCACACGCTGGCTTAATCCAGCTTCACCTTAGGGCAATGATACTTCACGTTCAGAGCTAGAGGTTTCGGCTAAGCTCGAAGTAGAAGCAAGTGTCGCTCTTGACAAGACTTTAAACAATGGCAGCTACAACAAATTCGAGTTTTTCGCGTCCTAAGTGGCGCTTGATTGTGTTGGCAACCCTCTCATTCTGGCTCAGTGCCAGTCTGATCTTAGATGGCATTGTCATGCCCAGCCTCTATGCAACGGGAATGGTGACTCAACCAGGGTTTGCCAGCGCGGGCTATTTTCTTTTTGAAACGTTCAACCATCTAGAAGTGGTCTGTGCAGCGATCGTCATTACCGGCATTCTGTTGCTCAAAACTCTGGCAGAGGAAGCGGGAGCGATCGAGCGCTGGCAAGTAGTAAGCGCTTTTGTGCTGTTGGCGATCGTCCTGATTTTTACCTATGGGTTAACCCCCGAAATGGGAGCCTTGGGGCTTCAGCTCGATCAGTTTGCTGGATCGGGGAATGCTGCGCTGATGGCTCAGATGCACAGTAGCTACTGGGTGCTAGAAGCATCAAAGTTTGGGTTGGCAGGCGTGCTGCTGACAACGATCTGGCGGCAGGCTTGAGCCAGGAATAGCTTGAGCCATAGGAATAGATCGTTGCCACAATGCCAGATTCTCCTGTTAAGCAATCAACCCATACCAGTTCAACCCATACCAGTTCAACCCATGCTGGTTCAACCCATGCCAGCATCGTGATCGAGCATGTCGTACCTAAAGGCAAAGGGTTAGCATTCCGGTTTTGGCATACCAATCTGACCCGATCGGCTCGGCGCTGTCCCGGTTTCATTCGGGTCGATCTTTGCTCTCCAGTTAAAGCCGATCAACTGCGCTGGTATTCAATCATCCACTTTGATTCCACCGCACATCTCAATCGCTGGCTCAAATCCGCCGATCGTAAAGCCGTGATCGAATCTGGGCAAAGTATTTTCAAGACCTATCACTTCAAGTCTTTTGCTACCGGGCTAGAAGGCTGGTTTTCACATAAAACCGGCTCAGAGCAGATTGGCTTAGACCCACCCGCTTGGAAGCAAAATTTAGCAGTGATTTTGGGGCTTTACCCAGTTGTAATGCTGCAATCATTGCTGTTTGCGGCTTTTGACATCATGGATTCCTGGTCGCCTGCCAACTCAATGCTGGCCAATAACCTGATCACCTCTTCGATTTTGACCTGGGCTGTAATGCCCTTGGTGACACGCTTATTGAACTTCTGGCTGGTGCCTGCACATCGACCCTCTAGCCTCAAAATCGAGATTTTTGGGATCGCGATCGTGACAGTCTTTTTGGGGCTATCCGCTTTTGTCTTCAATTATTTTGAATATTTTTAAGCTATTGCATTCGATCGATCGTGCGATATTGGATCGCTTCTGCCACATGGCTGGTCTGGATGGTTGCTACGCCTGCTAAATCGGCAATCGTACGGGCGACTTTCAGGATCCGATCGGTGGCTCTGGCGGAAAGCCCTAATTTACGGATCGCGTTTTCCAGCAGCGTACTCGTTGTCGCATCCAGGGGGCACCACTGCCGCAGATGGCGACTCTGCATTTCAGCATTGCAGTGCAGTTGGCAGTCCTGGAACCGTTGACGGGCCCGATCACGGGCAGTCTCGACGCGATCACGGATGGAGGCTGAGGCTTCGCCGGTTTGCTGCTGGGTGATTTCTTCCGGCTTCAATCGGTTGACTGCCACCTGTAAGTCGATCCGATCCATCAGCGGCCCGGACAGCTTGGCCCAATACTGCTCGCGTTGGCGGGGAGAACAGGTGCAGGGTTGAACTGGATCGCCGAAATAGCCGCAGGGACAGGGATTCGTGCTGGCGACCAGCATAAACTTAGCCGGAAACGATACCGATTGGCGGGTGCGGGAGATCGTCACATGCCCATCTTCTAAAGGCTGCCGCAAAAACTCCAGCACATCTCGCTTAAATTCGGTTAATTCATCGAGAAATAACACACCTCGATGCGCCAGAGAAATTTCGCCCGGCTTGGGGAAACTGCCACCACCGACTAATGACGGTCCAGAGGCGGAATGGTGCGGGCTACGAAACGGTCGATCGCCGATCAAACTGCCTCGTTCCTTCAGCAGTCCAGCCACGGAATGAATTTGAGTGACTTCCAGGGCTTCCTCAAAATCGAGCCGAGGCAGAATTCCAGGCAGCCGCCGCGCCAGCATGGTTTTGCCGCTACCCGGTGGCCCGACAAAAATCAGGTTGTGTCCGCCAGCCGCTGCAATTTCTAGGGCACGTCTAGCATGGGACTGCCCTTTGACATCCTTCAAATCCAGCCGGTTTACCCAGGATCGCACCAACTCTTCTTTACGATCCAAAACAGTAGGCTGATAGCGATCGGGCTGATTCAAAAAATCCGTAACTTCCGAGAGTGTTTTGAATCCATATACCTGCACGCCTTGCACCACAGCCGCTTCTCGCGCATTATCGATCGGCACCACCAGCCGCTGAATTCCCAGTTTCTCAGCCGCAGCCGCAATCGCCAGCACCCCTGCTACTGGACGCAATGAGCCGTCGAGCGACACTTCTCCCAGCAGTAAGGTCTGATCGAATTGGGCAGTGCTGACCTGTTCCGAAGCTGCCAGAATACCAATACTAATCGGCAGATCGAAGCTGGGGCCTTCTTTTTTCAGATCGGCTGGGGTCAGGTTGATCACAATTTTTCGCATCGGCACCAAGTAACCCGCATTTTTGAGGGCAGCCCGCACCCGTTCTCGACTTTCCTGGACTGCTGCATCCGGTAAACCCACGACGACCATGCCCGGCAAGCCGCCTGCAACATCCACCTCGACTCCGACCTTGACGGCATCGATCCCAACCAGCGAAGCACTCCAAACTCTGGATAACATGAGGTTTCCTGCTGCACCCGACGTTGATTCTGATCAGGTAGAATGCCCAAAATTCAATTTCAGCGCACAGGGCGTTCCAGAAAAATATTTTCAAATACCTAGAATGCCCAGAATGCCGGAACGGGCAGAACGCAGGGCAACAAAAAAGCCCTCGACCGCTGTTAACCGCCAGAGAGCTTTAGCACTCATCGAAATTATGAGATAGGCTAGCAAATTCCAGGAGCACTCGGCTTTTAACATTCACCAAATATTAATTTGGAATTGTTGGCCACTCTCATCCTATTAGAATGGCAGCAAACTCCCATTCTTTAGGTTTAATTTTGTGAACGCCATGAGTGAAACTGCTGACACCATTTTTGGCAAGATTATTCGCAAAGAGATCCCTGCTGACATTATTTACGAGGACAATCTATGTCTGGCTTTCAAGGATGTTAATCCGCAGGCTCCGGTGCATGTGCTGGTGATTCCAAAACAACCGATCGCCAAGCTAGCTGATGCCGAATCACAGGATCATGCCTTAATGGGGCATTTGTTACTGACTGTAAAGCGAGTCGCTGAGCAGTTGGGACTGGAAAAGGGCTATCGAGTTGTGATCAACACCGGCGAGGATGGCGGACAAACCGTGTATCACTTGCATTTACACCTGCTAGGCGGTCGCGCCATGGGCTGGCCACCAGGCTGATACGCTGCGAATTGTTAAGAGAATCTGGAGAAGATCGGAAAATCTCTCATACTCCTTTACAAACCTCAACATATTTCTTAATATGGGTACATGAGCTGAGGCAACTCGCTCTGAATCATACCTAGATAACTTACAGCACTCATCGAAACATGACGACAACTCTACAGCGTCGCGAAAGCGCCAACCTGTGGGCTCAGTTCTGTGAGTGGGTCACCTCCACCGAAAATCGCCTC
>JALOOM010000047.1 GCA_025454395.1 Elainella sp. Prado103 | reverse complement strand
CAAAAGAACTTAGTGCAAAAGAACTGGGGCAGGAGTAAGGTCAGTTATGTATCCGGCAAATATTTGTCCGGCGAAGGGTTTCAACTCAGATCGGCCGACTACTTGAGTCGCTGATCCAAGCATGAATCTGTTTATAGAGTAACCAAACTCATTGGGGCTAGACCGTTCGCTGGGTTGCATTCTATTGCCTTGATCCAACGGTGAACCGCCTCGAAACCTACTCTACTGAATGAAAGACGCTTCTAGCTCTGAATTACATCAAGTTCATGGTTGCAATCTTGAAGTCTGCGATTAGACTGAAAACAATCGATCGCCCCCCAGGATTCAGCAGTTTTTTACATTTACGGCATTCTGTTTTGAGGTAGGAATGGCTAAAACGACCAGTAATGAAACGACGGAACGCGAAAAGGCGCTCAATTTGGTGCTTACTCAGATTGATCGAACCTATGGAAAAGGCACAATCATGCGGCTGGGTGATGCCAGTCGGATGCGGGTGGAAACGATTCCCAGTGGTGCCTTAACCCTTGATTTAGCATTGGGGGGTGGGCTGCCGAAGGGTCGTATTATTGAGATTTATGGGCCAGAAAGCTCTGGTAAAACGACTTTAGCCTTACATGCGGTGGCTGAAGTGCAAAAAGGAGGTGGTGTGGCTGCCTATGTGGATGCCGAACATGCTCTTGATCCAAGCTATTCAGCCATTTTGGGTGTAGATATTCAGAATTTACTGGTTTCTCAGCCTGATACAGGCGAACAAGCCCTAGAGATTGTCGATCAACTGGTGCGATCGAATGCCATTGATATCGTGGTTGTCGATTCGGTAGCTGCGCTAGTGCCCAGGGCAGAAATTGAAGGGGAAATGGGGGATGCCCACGTCGGCTTGCAAGCTCGTCTGATGAGCCAAGCTCTACGCAAAATTACTGGCAACATTGGCAAAACCGGCTGTAGTGTTATCTTTATTAACCAGCTCCGGCAGAAAATTGGGATCAGCTATGGCAATCCGGAAACCACAACGGGTGGAAATGCGCTCAAATTCTATGCTTCGGTGCGGTTGGATATCCGGCGAGTCCAAACCTTGAAGAAAGGGAATGAGGAATATGGCACTCGAGCCAAAGTGAAAGTTGCCAAGAACAAAATTGCTCCGCCTTTCCGCGTTGCTGAATTCGACATTATCTTTGGCAAGGGGATTTCAACCATGGGTTGTCTCGTCGATCTAGCCGAGGAAACCGGGGTAATTACCCGTCGAGGGGCTTGGTATAGCTACAACGGCGATAACATCAGCCAGGGGCGTGATAATGCCGTGAAGTACTTTGAAGAAAAACCTGAATTTGCTCAGGAAATTGAGAAGCTTGTGCGTCAGAAGTTGGAAATGGGGGCGATCGTCTCTGCAAATTCCGTGGCTCCCATGAGCGATGATGATGATTTAGACGAGGATTACGTGGAAGAGTAGGCTCTAGCGGCATAGATTTTAATGGGCTTGAACCGCCAGTCCGACTCGACTTGGGTAGAGGAGTGGGCTGGCGATCGATCCTGTTTATACTGGGCAACTTGTACTGGGCAACTTATACTGGGCAACTGCCTATGCCGCCTGACTAAACATCACCATTTTGGCTCCCACGACTGGGCTGCGGGCTAGGGTATTCCCGTTTTCATCCTGAATGTCCAGAATCTGAAACGATAGTTTTTGCGATCGTTGTAGTAATTCGTTGGCTAGTTGTTCCCGTTGCTCAATGGGTAGCGACCGCCATGATTCTGCTACTACCAAGATCAAACAATGCCCAGGGAAATTGAGCTGAGTCGCTTGAATCAGGTCTTCCTGGTATCGGTTGGCAATTTCTGTTAGTTGGGTCTGGATGGCAGTGAGCCGGGCAGGCTTAGCCGGTAGATGATTCTGGGGGGATGCCGGTTCGGGCTGTTGAGCTGTTGTAGGAGCAGGAGCAGGCTGGCGCACCAGTCCGATCGGTAACCCGACAAGCAATAGCAACAATGTGGTGGCGATCGTTGTCATTCCCCAGTCTGGAATATGACGACTCCAGGCAGGTAGAGCCTGGCGGATCCGAGGCAAGGCAGCCATCCACTGTCGATGGAGTTGTTGCAGACTAATCAGCAACTGCTGCCCAACCTGTTTTACTGTCTTGAATAGGATCGGGATAAACGCCAACCCAATGCCTACAAGCTGTTGCACAAGCTGAAGTAGTGCCTGAGTACGGGAACGATGAACTGGTTTGGATTGTCCTGAGGAACGGCTAGGCTGAGGAGATTGTTTCATATCCCTGATCGGTTTAATTTTTGAGAGCGAATAGCTAAACAAATGAATCGGAAACAAACTAATTGGGAAATACACCTTGTCAGTTAAGTCAGCTTTACTAGGCCCAAGGATTTTCCTCACTGCGGTATTCTGAAGTCAGAGAGAGCATTGGTTTTAAGGCGGAGTAAGATTCCATGGCAGTGACAACCCAGCAGCTCATTCGCTACAAGAAAGATGGTCGTCCGATCGTGGCATTGACCGCTTGGGATTACCTCATCGCCCGAACCATTGATCAAGCCGGGGCAGACTTGGTGATGGTGGGAGATTCGCTAGCCATGGTTGCTTTAGGTTACAGCACCACTTTACCCTTAACCCTTGATGAGATCATTCATCACGCGAAAGCAGTCCGACGAGGAGTAGAAAGGGCATTGTTGGTGGTTGACCTGCCGTTTATGAGCTATCAGGAAAGTTCCAAGCAAGCCATGCGATCGGCTGGGCGCATTTTAAAGACGACTGGAGCAGCGGCCGTTAAGCTTGAAGGGGGTTACCCGGAAATGGCAGAAACAGTTGCTCGTTTAGTTCAAGCCGGAATTGCGGTGATGGGACATGTGGGCTTGACCCCTCAATCGGTTCATCAGTTAGGTGGATTTCGTAAGCAGGGTAAGTCTGCTGAGGCTGCCGAACGGATTTTGACAGAAGCGATCGCTTTAGAGCAAGCGGGTGCCTTTGCCATTGTGTTGGAGCATATTCCCGATCAACTTGCCTTGCAAATTACTCAGAAGCTGATGATTCCTACAATTGGGATTGGGGCTGGCCCCCATTGCGATGGACTGAGCGATCCACACTGGAGTATTTGAATAGAATAATTTGCCCTAAACCAGGCTGACTGGGCAGAGTTAAGCAAGGACTCATCCTGCCCAGCTAGTCTAAATTCCAGGTTATCCCAGCTCCGATCGTGCTTACCCTTTGCCGTTGGAACTATCCGTTTCGGCGATCCCAAACACCTGATTAAACACTTTCTCAACCTTATAGCCTGAGTCGATCGACTCCAAGGGGTCTTTGCGAAGCCGATGCCGCAATGCCATCACAACAACGCGACGGATATCATCGATCGTCACTTCTGTACGTCCCTCATAGGCTGCAAGTGCCCTAGCGGTACGGTTAGTCACAATATCGCCACGCAGCCCATCCACGTCTAGCTCAGCACAAACCTGAGAAATTTTCACCTTTAAGTCGTGATCGATCGTGACGGACTTCAACAACTCTTGAGCTTTAACAAGCCGCTGTTGCAGATCCTCCTGTTGAGGACGATACTGCTCCAAAAAACTATCCGGTGATTGATCAAAATCGGAACGTTGCTCAACAATTTGCACTCGCAGAGACGGTTCCTTAACAGTCCGAATTTCGGCATGTAAGCCAAATCGATCGAGCAACTGCGGCCGCAGTTCACCTTCCTCTGGGTTCCCAGACCCAACCAACACAAAGCGAGCCGGGTGTCGGATTGAGATGCCTTCTCGCTCTACCGTATTCCAACCTGAAGCAGCCGAATCCAACAGCACATCCACTAAATGATCATCCAGCAAGTTAACCTCATCCACATAGAGGATGCCGCGATTGGCTTGCGCCAGTAGCCCCGGTTCAAATGCTTTCACCCCTTCTGACAAGGCCTTTTCAATGTCGATCGTGCCGCAAACCCGATCCTCGGTTGCACCTAACGGCAGGTCGATCATAGGTACTTTCTTGTGGGCTGTTTCGATGGGTTGATCGGCTTCCACCTGTTGCTTAACCACATCACTCATCAACCCCGGATCACTAGGATGGCTATTAAAGGGATCACCTGCGACGACTTCAATTTCCGGCAACACATCCGCCAGGGCTCGAATCGTCGTGGATTTACCAGTGCCTCGATCGCCCATGATCATGACACCACCAATCTTGGGATCAATGACATTCAGTAACAGCGCCAACTTCATTTCCTCCTGCCCAACAATTGCAGTAAACGGAAAGACGGCACGGCGAGTAGAAACCTTCGGAGATGGATTGGCTGTGGCAGTAATCACGGAAATTAACCTGGGATACTAACAAAAGATTGAACGACTGTCTCTCATTGTGACACAGTGCAGTCGCTCTAACGGCTTCCCCTTTACCCGATTTCTCCCTTTCCCACTACAATTGCCTTTGTCGCGTTGCAGAAAAAAAACCATCATGTCAACTCAATCTCCTCCTCCGATGCCATCAGCCCCGATCCCAGTTGTGGTGAATGGTGCTGCGGGCAAAATGGGTCGTGAAGTCGTGAAGGCAGTGGCGGCTGCACCCGATCTGAATTTGGTGGGAGCGATCGATCGCAGTCCCGGTATTCAAGGGCAAGATGTGGGGGAACTGGCAGGAATTGAACCCCTTGAAATTCCTGTAGTAAACGATTTACAGTCCACCTTGGTGATGGCTACACAGGAACGCCAACCCCCCGTTATGGTAGACTTCACCCACCCAGATTCAATTTATGATAATGTTCGTGCGGCAATTGCCTATGGTGTACGGCCAGTCGTCGGGACAACCGGGTTAAGTACGGCGCAAATCGCTGATCTGGCAGAGTTTGCTGACAAAGCCAGCATTGGTGTAGCGATCGTGCCTAATTTTTCCATTGGTGTTGTTTTGCTGCAAGAAGCAGCCGTGCGGGCCTCCCAATATTTTGATCATGTTGAGATTATTGAGCTGCATCATAACCAAAAAGCCGATGCTCCCAGCGGTACAGCCATTCAAACGGCTCAGTTGCTTGAGGAATTTGGCAAACCTTTTAACCCTCCCCAGGTAGAAGAAACCGAAAAAATAGCTGGAGCCAGAGGATCTCAGACCCAGGGTGGGATTCGGATTCACAGTATTCGTTTGCCAGGTCTGATTGCGCATCAGGAGGTGATTTTTGGTGCGGCTGGACAAATCTATACCCTGAGACATGATACGAGCGATCGAGCCTGCTATATGCCCGGAGTTTTGCTGACCATCCGCAAAGTCATCCAACTCAAATCATTGGTATACGGCTTAGAGAAGCTCCTGTAACCTTAACAGGATCGAATTGGCTTCAGGCTCGCTCCAGGCTCTGATCTTAGGCCGATCGATGGGATGCTGTTGGGTAAGATAAATTACCTGGATGGAATCGAGAAAAAGACTCAGTTGACTTCAAGTATTGTCATACTTGACCTGGAGGCTATTTTATCCCGATGGTAAAAATCCGTGGGATCACGGAAGCAATTCGGAGCCTAATCAAAGACTCTGGGATTTGAAAAAGTCCATGTCCTTAAAAAGGGTCTTTGGGAGTTAAGGGGTAATCAGATCTTGGAATGTTCGGGTTTTAGAAAAATTTAAGTTTTTCCAGATAATCAGTGCTAGTTATTGCTTTCATCCGGGTTCAATAAGATAGAGTTGATTGAGATGAGTTTCAGGTGAGTTGGTTTCAGCCAGGCGTTTCAGCTCAGCCTATGGATTCTGCCCGGTTCAAGCCCCATACCCTTCAGAACCGTGCTATTCAGGATTCTCATTCTTCTAGGCTCTCATCCTTGCACAATGAACTATGCGATTCTGCCAGTATCTCATGCAAGCACCCAGCTCTAGTTCCTGAATATCTTTGTAGGATAGATAGGGTTGCGTCGGCAGTTTGATCAGCAGTAGTTTGGCATGATATCACTAGCCCTTTATCTCAAGCCTTGCATTTCCTGGTTGCTCAACATCCCAAATGGTTGATTGTTTACATCTGCATCGTTCTAGAAGAGGTTTAAGTTTCTATGTCAGAATTGCTTGTTACACCAGGGTCGCAATCTTTTCCATCATTTGGGCTGGAAATCATCAATGAGCAGCCAGTGACGTTAACCAACTCAATTCTGCCAGAACCTTTAACTCCGCCTGGAACTGTAACGGCTGTCGGTAGCCCTGTTGATGACATTATTCAGGCCATCTCCCTGACTGATCCGACCATTTTTACGATCGATGCTGGTGAAGGCAACGATCGGGTGACTGGAGGAGCAGGAGCAGATATCCTCTCTGGTGGTGGTGGTAACGATGTGATCAATGGCTCAGGCGGCAATGATCAACTGCGGGGGCAAGCAGGAGACGATCGCCTCTTCGGAGGAGACGGCAATGACAATCTAGCCGGAGCCGCCGGAATTGACCGAATTGAAGGGGGATCCGGGGACGATATTATTCAAGGTGGTGGCGGTGTCGATATTCTTTCGGGTGGTGCGGGTAAAGATACCTTTCGCTTCAGAAAAGGTTCAACAGGTGGTGCCCGCCGCAATCAAGCCGATCGCATTCGAGACTTCAATCCCCAAGATGATCAAATTTTGCTGGAGGGCACGCTGCAAAGCATGAACTTCGAGACAACCGGCAGACTATCTCGGCAAGATTTCAAAGTCGTAGAAAGTTTGAGTGATCTGAGTGACTCTGAAACTGCCAAAATCATCTATGACAGCAGTACCGGGACAGTCTATGGCACGAGATCGAATGGTAGCCTGGTAGCATTGCTGCGCTTGGATGGGGCTCCTAATGTCACAGCAGCAGATTTTGAGATTTTCTAATCCTGAGTCGCTCATTTTGGCTAATTCCATGACCCTGTTGCTCCATGAAGCGATTGCTGCCTGTGAACAAGCAGTGCAATCGAAACACTCCCTGATTCCTGCCTGTCAGACTCTGGGTAATCTATTACAAGGGTTAGGACGTTTTGAAGAGGCGTTGTATTGGCATACTTGTGCGATCCAGCCTCAGATCGATCGTGCAAGTATGTTGGCGGCACTTGCTAAATTACAAGCACAGCAACAGCAATGGCCAGCGGCGATTGCAACTTACGAATCAGTGTTGGATATAGAACCGAATTCGCCTGGCGTACATTGGAGCTTATCTAATATTTACACTCAACTGCAAAAGCCGCTGGAAGCGGTTCAACACCGCTGGCAAGCCTTTCATCTGTGTCCCGAATGGAGAACATCCTCTAACCAGTTTGAGTTAGCCAACCAACTATTTCAGCAGCATCAACTCAGTCTGGCCTTGGCTTGTTATCAACATGCAATCCAGCTCAGACCCGATTTTTTCGAAGCTTACTATAATTTGGCAACGGTTCAAGTAGCCCTTGGAAATCTGACGGCGGCGATCGAGGCATACCGCCAAGTTGTCCAATTGCAGCCTACTTACATCTCAGCTCACAGGAAGCTTGCCCAATTGCTGGAACATCAAGGCAACTGGCCAGCGGCACTAGATCATTACCAACAGGGACTGAGGCAAGTCGATTCCGATTCTCCCCAATCTGGTGGTTTCTACTATGAGATAGGAAATCTCTACTTCCGTCAGGGACGTTATGCTGAAGCCGCTGCCATGTTTCGGGCAGCCGTTCAGGCAGATAGAGAGTTGACCTGGGCTTATCACCAATGGATTGATGCCTTATTGCAGCAGCAGCAGGGTCAGGCGGCTATTCAAGTCTGCCAGATGGCCCTAGCGGCTGGACAAGATCAGGCTTGGGTCTACACCTTTTGGGGCAGAGCTCTCAGTTTATCGGGTGAGATCGCAGAGGCAACGACTTGGTTTCAAAAGGGTTGTGCTGCTCGTAACTGGCCAGAGTGTATTCAGCGCAACTATCAGTTCACCCAAGATTGGTTCTCCCACAACATCCCGATTTGGCAAACGTTTCTAGCGGTAATCGCCCATCAACCCAATTTACATGGTTTGGAAATCGGGAGCTATCAAGGCATGTCTGCCTGCTGGTTGCTCGATCATGTGTTGACCCACCCCACCGCAAGCCTGACTTGTATTGATCCAGATTTTCAAACATTATTCCGCTCCAACTTGAGCAAAACTGGTGCTGCTCAAAGGGTCAAGGTGCAGGTTGGGCATTCCCATGATTTATTGCCTGCACTAACCCCGCATTCGTTCGATATGATTTATGTGGACGGCTGCCATCTCGCGGATCATGTCTATCGTGATGCTGAATTGGCCTGGCCGCTGCTGAAGTTAGGCGGTTTGATGATTTTTGATGACTACGAGTGGCAAGATCCAAACTTGCCAGGGCAAGACCCTAAGCAGGGAATTGATGCTTTCTTGGCTGGAATGTCTGATCAGATTCAAGTTCTACATCGATCCTATCAACTGATTATCCGCAAGGAGTAAGCTGGGCTATGAGCAGAAATGGTGCGAAATTTGAAGCGGGTTTCTCTGCCGCTTCTGCCCCATCCACCCACTTACTGCCTGATGCCTCAGATGTATCATTACCAGAGTGCTTGCAAGCAGGTGATCTCTGGCTGAAACAAGGCAACCTGGAAGCCGCTATTCAGTACTATCGCCAAGTCTTACAACGCTATCCTGAATCTCCTGAGGTCTATCAGTCTCTGGCTGAAGCTTTAAGTTTTCAGGGTAGTTTGGCTGAATCAGCGGCCTGCTATCGGCAAGCGATTGAACTGTTGACTCGATCGAAATCAGCATCCCCCCAGCCGCCCTGTCCCCCTACTATCCGTGCTTCCAGTTCTGCTGCTCAGACTTCAATGGAAACGGTGGATGTTGAACAACTGCTCTTTTTGTTATCTCAAGCAGAATCTGCTGCTGCCACTCAGCAATGGCAAACCGTATTGACCTACTGTGAGCAGCTTTTAGCTCTCCAACCCAGTGCCAAGACCTATAAACTGCAAGGCAATGCACTGCAAGCACTAGGTCAACGAACTGAAGCATTAACAGCCTATACGAAAGCTCTACAGCTTCAGCCGAACTGGGCAGAGGTTTATGCCAATTTAGGCAGTCTCAAAGCTCAGGAGCACCAGTGGCAAGCAGCGATTACCGACTATCAACAAGCAATCCAACTCAAGCCTAATTTTGCTGGGGCTTACCGCAACCTCGCTCGGATTTGGACGCAACTGAATTGCCTAGACAAAGCGGCCGAATGTTGGAGTCGGGCTAGTCTTTTAGAAGCAGAAGCAATTCAAACGGTAACATCGATCCAACCGTCCCTATCAGTCTCTGATCCAGTTTCGATCGATTCTCTGCCGATCAATCCATCCCCCCAGACTTTCTTCCAGAGTTCCTTCGATCAGCCAACTCAAGCTCCGGCCGTATTCCCACTGCAACCTTGCCCTCCTCCTGTTCCGTCTTTAGATCAGATTGGACTTGCTACTCAGAGTTTATCTGAACCTGCTGTATCTGAACTCAATTCGGCTGAACAGTGGGTCGATCAGGGCACCTACTATGCTGAGCAAGGAATGCTAGAGCAGGCGATTACCAGTTATCAGCAAGCCTTGCAGATCGATCCACAGCAAGCCGCCGCTCACTGGAATTTAGCAGAAATTTGGCGACAGCTCCATAACCCGATTGCTGCCGCCGATGCCCTCTTTCAGGCGTTGCAACTTCAACCCGACTGGGCCACTCCCAGCCAACATTTCAATCTGGGAAAAACCTTAGCAGCGCAAGATCGGCTCGACTTAGCGATCGATTGTTACCGCTATGTAGCAAAGACCCAACCCAGTGCTCCAGTCTTTTATGCTTGGGGCGAAGCCTTATTTCGTAAAGGCCAGCTCCAAAATGCGATCCAGTACTATCGTCAAGCCATTGCGCTGCATCCTTGTGCCACCTACTATCAATCTTTGGTTCAAGCTTTGTTGCAGCTAGAAGATTGGTCAGCCGTGTTGGATTGTTATGCCCATCTGGTGCAGCTCGATTCCCAAAATATTCAGCATTACTTGATGCTAGTCAAAACGGCTTTACAGCGAGGCAACGCTGATTTGGCCTTACAAGTCTGCCGTCAAGCGATTATAGTGCAACCCACCTGCTGGGAAGCGCACCATCAACTCGCAGATCTGTTGGCACAACGCGAAGAATGGTCGGCGGCCGTTGCTGTCTATCGTCAAGCGATCACCCTTAACCCCACTTTTTCCTGGTCGCATAATAATTTGGGAGATGCCCTACTCCATCTTCAGCAATGGTCAGCAGCAGCCCACGCCTTTGAACAAGCCATTGCCCTCAAATCCGATTTTCATTGGTCTCACTATAACCTGGGTGAAGCCTTGATGGAGCTAGAACAGTGGGGCGGGGCGGTTACGGCCTATCGCAGTGCGATCGTTCTCAATCCAGAGTTGCCTGGGATCGATCGAAAGTTAGCGAATGCCCTGAAGCGATATGGCACCCAACTGTTAGCGACCGCATCCCAGCATTATCAGCGTGCGATTGAGCAAGATCCAGATCAAATCGAGACTTATCATCAAGCGATCGAGCTACAGCCCGATCGTCCAGAACTGTATGAAGGTTTAGCAAATGCCTTATCCAGAACAGGAGATATCACTGGTGCCACGGTTTTCCGGCAACTGGTCAAACAGCTACAAGCATCCTTGCCAAAATCACTAGAGTCAACCCATCGCTCTTCTATGATACCGATCGCGGCATCAATGCAGTGCAATTTTAATTTCTTTAAGCCAGGAGAAAAGCTGACTTTACCCTACAGTCAAACTCCCTTAGTTTCATGCATCATCCCGGTCTATAACGAAATTGACTATACGTATCATTGCTTGCAATCATTATCGCGATCTCTTGCTTCGAACACCCAGATAGAAATCATTGTTGTCAATGATTGTTCTACGGATCAGACTCAAACTGTTTTAGAACAGGTTGAGAACCTAGTTTTGATCAACAATGAAAAAAATGCTGGGTTTATTCGATCTTGTAACCGAGGAGCATCACAAGCGAAAGGTCAATATCTTTATTTTTTGAATAATGATACTGAAATTCAAGCTAAAGCGATTGAGTATCTTATAGAAAGCCTGGAGAACGATGAAACAATTGGCGCGGTTGGCTCTAAGTTAGTTTATCCCAATGGACTATTACAAGAAGCGGGTGGGATCATCTGGAACGATGCTTCAGGGTGGAACTATGGCAGAATGCAGAATCCATGCGATCCACAATATAATTACTTACGTCAAGTTGATTATTGCTCGGCAGCCAGTTTACTTGTTCGACGGTGGGTTTTTGAAACGCTTCAGGGATTTTCAGAAACCTTTATTCCAGCTTATTACGAAGATACGGATCTCTGCTTCCGCATCCGTCACGAGCTGGGATTACAGGTCGTTTATCAACCTCGATCAGAGGTAGTACATTACGAAGGGATTTCATCAGGTACATCAACTGACGAGGGAGTAAAGCACTACCAAATCATTAATGCCAAGAAATTCAAAGATAAATGGCAGAAGGTGTTGATTGATTATCCACCTAATCAAGGGTTAGAACAGGTGCCTCAAGCAGCAAGACGGCATTCTGGTAAACGTACTGTTTTAATCATCAATCCCTATCCACCCTGTTATGACAAAGAATCAGGAGCAAGACGATTATTTGAAATCATTAAACTGTTCAAACAGCTAAACTATCACGTTATTTTTGCCCCTGATAATGGACTGAAGGAAGAACCCTATGTGAGCGAACTACAAGATCTACAAGTTGAAGTCTTGTATCACCAAGTGGGCTATGGGCTTCCCATGATGGAACAGATCAAAGAGCGTCTGCCGCTGGTAGATTGCGCTTGGCTTTGCTTCCCTGCTATTGCTCAGCGTTACTTGCCATTGTTGCGGCAATATCCAACTATTCGGATCATCTATGACACGATCGATCTACATTATCTTCGTTTGCAGCGAGCCTGGGAAATGCAGCTAACGGTTAATCCCATCGAACCAACACCAGCCTGGGTAGAGATGCAATCTCTAGAATTGGCCTTGGCGAAGCAAGCTGATTTAACCCTCACAGTGACATCAGTTGAACAAAAACTGTTGCAGGAACAAGGTGTGCAAAATGTTGCGGTTGTTCCTAACATTCATCATCCTTATCAGGGTAATCGTCCTAGCTTTATGGAGCGATCGGGGCTCCTATTTATTGGAGGCTATAACCATCCTCCCAATGTTGATGCAGTCCTTTGGCTCTATCAGGCAATCATGCCAGCGGTTTGGCAGGAGATCCCTGACTTAACCGTAACGTTATTGGGGAGTCATCCTCCCAAAGAAGTTCAGCAACTGGGTGCAGTTGATCCACGCATCATCGTAACTGGGTATATCGCTGACGTATCTCCCTACTTCTTGTCGCGTCGAATCTTTGTAGCTCCTTTGCGCTATGGAGCAGGCATGAAAGGCAAAGTAGGACAAAGCCTGGAGTATGGTTTACCCCTGGTTTCTACTTCAATCGGCGTTGAAGGTATGGGATTAGTTGAGAATGAGACAGTGCTTGTCGCGGATCAAGCCGCAACATTCGCGGCTCAAATTTTGCGGCTTTACCAAGACCAGGATTTGTGGAAGCGATTATCCGATGCGGCTTTGGCGGCAGTGGAACCCTTTACAGCCAAGACTGTCTGCTCCTTCCTTTCCAATCTGATGGATCGGCTTCTGGAATCTCATGACCAAGAGAACCACAGAAGTTGCAAGCCATAGCAAAGCCCTCATTATAGGAAGGAGCATTCATGTTTCGTGATAACTTATTTATGATTACATGTGCTGCTCGGACTGGCAGTACACTGTTGACCAGTTATTTACAGTCTCATCCTGATATTCTGTGTCACGGCGAGATTTATGCCCCTAGCCACGTTAACGACTTACTAGGTCGCTACAGTATTCGGAATCGTCCGGGGACAGGGCTTGACCAAGCTTTGCTACACTATCGTAACACTCACCCCTACCACTTTCTCTACAAAATTGCCTGGGATACACAGGGGCGTAAAGTTGCTGGGTTCAAGCTCAAGCATGACGAATTGGTGCAACCTCGCATGGCTCGTGTTCGCCATATTGTGCAGGAGGATCAGGATATCAAAATTATTCACCTGCGCCGTCAGAACTCATTAGCTAGATATCTCTCTTGGTATGTCGTTAATCATGTCACTGGCGTAACCATGAGGCTTGAAGGGCAGGAAATTCCTGTGGTAAAACCAGTTCGACTTCAGCCGCTAGAATGCTTAGCAAATTTTGAAGAAACGGATAGGCAGTACAGCTTTTTCCAAAAATTATTTACTGGGCATCCTATCTATGAAGTTAGTTATGAGGAGCTAGTCAGTCAGCGATCCCAGACGATTTTGGCAGAAATTCAAGCATTTTTGGGGATATCCCAACAAGTGATGACAACAAGAATGCTCAAACTAAGTAGCGATAATCTCAATGAGGCGATCGAAAACTTTGACGAATTAAAAGATTTTTTTAAGGGGACAAAATATGCCAGCTTCTTTGAATGATCCTAATTCTACTCAAGTGGATTATCAAGCAAGAGTCGATACTCAAATTCAACAGTTTGCTAATACTGCAATAGTTTGGAAACTGCCGCCTATCTATCATTATTGGATGCAAAAACATATTCGGCCAAGATTCAACCAGGTAATGGACTGCACTGATGCTAGAGAATTCTACCTGAAACATATCCAAGCTGTGCAGCAGGAAGTTGAGGATAAGCCGCTGATGATCGTGAGTATTGGTTCAGGTGACTGTGTACTAGAGACTGGTTTGGCGATTGAGCTGAAGCGACGTGGGATAAACCACTTCAAGATTGAATGTTTAGAGTTGTCAAAAATTCGGTTACAGCGAGCTAGGATTGAAGCTACCAAACAGGGCATAATCGAAAATCTAGTCTTGACAGAGTGCGATTTAAACCAGTGGCAATCCAATCAATCTTATGATGTTATCATTGCTCATCATTCGCTTCATCATATCGTTGAACTAGAACACCTATTTGATACTCTTAAACAGACATTGAGCTTAACTGGACTGTTTCTGACGGCTGATATGATTGGCCGTAATGGCCATATGCGTTGGCCAGAGGCATTAGAAGTGATCGAAGGGTTATGGTCAATTATTCCTGATCATTACAAGTTTAATTATCAATTTAACCAATATCACGCGCAGTATCTCAATTGGGATTGTTCAAAGCGTGGGTTTGAAGGAATTCGATCTCAAGATGTTTTACCAGCTTTGGTTGATCGTTTTGCATTTAAAGCGTTCTTGGGATATGGGAATATTATCGATCCATTCATTGAACGCGGCTATGGACATAATCTTGATCCTGACAATATGCAAGATTGCCAATTTATTGATTTTGTAGAAAACCTAAATACTAAATTTATCGATGTGGGTTTAGCAAAACCTACGATGATGTTTGCAGTCATGGGACATCAGGCGACGGAGACGAAATGCTTCCGTCATTGGACTCCTGATTACTGCATTCGTTCTTACTAATTAAATTGCCCTAATTAAATTGCCGGTTTCTACTCAAGCGGCATTTTTAGAATAGGCTTCTCACAGTCAAACCAGTTGGCTCGATCGTACAGTGATATCTAAATCTTAGTCCAGTCTGCTTTAAGGACAAATAATGCAGAATATCCCAAAAGAGTTTGTCGATGGTCATTTCTACTCCCCAATTGTCAATGTGGGTCAAGCTACTACTGATCAACATCGAATTTGGACAGAGTACCCTAAAATTTTAGGAATTGATTTCAATGATGAGAAGCAGAAGTATTTAATCTCTGAAATTTTCCCAACCCTGCTTCGAGATTATAATTATCCAGACCAAAAATCAGATGAGTTCACTTTCTATAATAGTAACTCCCAATATAGTTGGATGGATTCTCGCTCATTATTCTGCTTGTTGCGGTATCTGAGCCCAAAGCGCATGATTGAGATTGGTTCAGGCTTCTCGTCACTTTTGGTGGCTGATGTCAATCGTCGTTTTCTGAAAAACACCCTACAATTCACCTGCATCGAACCTCATCCACGAGAGTTTTTAGTTAAAGGCGTACCAGGTATTACTCAGTTAATTTCTAGACGAGTTGAAGAAGTTCCAATTTCAACTTTTACAGAGCTACAAAGTGGTGATATCTTATTTATTGATTCTTCTCATGTGTCAAAAACGGGTAGCGATGTCAATTACATCTACTTTGAAATTCTACCTCGTTTAGCGTCTGGAGTTCATATCCATATTCACGATATTTTCTTTCCTAGGGATTATCCCAAGGAATGGGTGCTGAAGAAAGGAAGAAGTTGGAATGAACAGTATATTCTACAGGCACTCTTAATGTATTCCGCTGCTTTTGAAGTCACTTTTGGATCTGCTTATGTATTTTATCAATATCCAGATTTGGTAAAGCGGCTTTTGAATGGAAATTACTTTGGAGGTGGAAGTTTCTGGATCCAGAAAAGGCAAATATCATCGCGGTAAAGTTCGCAGTAAAGTATTGTTTAGGGAATCACCAATCTTTTCTTTCTGATCAATTGGTGAGTTAGATGTTGCCACTCTGGGGTAGAGAGTAGTTGATCGATCGCAAATGTTGTTTGCTGTGAGCGGCTCAACTGGTCAAAGCTTCTCACCCACTCCAAGATGATCTCCGATCGATTCATTGCAGTCAGTTGTAACGATTGCTTGAGATAGCGGCTCATCTGATCAAAGTTACCCTGCTGAAACGCATACCAGGCTTCCCAGACAGCCATTTGATATTCAGGAGATGGAGTTTCTGGCTGAGTTTGTGATTGCGTGGATGCCTGTATCTCTGGCGGAGTTAGGGTCGCTTGAAAGTTGGATCGATCGACCTGATAACGATAGTGCTCTAAGGTTGCTTGGGATTGTTGGAGTTGAGCCTGAGTTTGCTCGTAGCTCTGTTGTAGTTCATGTAAGCGAGCTTGAAGCTGTAGGGATCGATGCGATTGTTCCTCCAACTGGGTATGAAGCTGTACGGCTTGCTGGGATTTGGTTTCGAGTTGAACTTGTAGCTCAGTCTGAGTATGCTGAGCCTGAGCCTGAGCCTGATGCAACTGAACAGCGAGATGATCACGGGCAAGCTCTGCTGCTTGATGTTGGTGCTGCATCTGCTGCAATTGAGTAGTAGTCTGTTCCAGTTGCACTTGTGCTGATTCTTCTCGATCCAGGGTTTGATGTAGTTGGATTTGCAGTTGCTCGATCGAGGTTTCGGCGGTCTGAAGCTGAATTTGAGCAAGCTCAAGTTGCTGAACCCTATCTTGCAATTTGGCTGCTAATTGTTGTGACTCTAATTCGGCTTGGTGCAGTCGGATTTGAGTTACACCGAGGAATTCAATCTGTTCTTGCACCTGCAGTTGAGAGGCAGCTAACTCTGTCTGATACTGATTCTGGTACTGATGGAGTTGCCCGGTGAAATGGACATTTTCAACCTTTGCTTGGTCTAATTCAGCTTGCAACGCTTCGACTTGTCTGCGGGTTGCTGATAAATGAACCTCCGAGGTGTGGAGTGCCGCTTGGGTCGTTGCCAGATCCACCTGGGACTCCTCTAGCAATGTTTGTAACTGTTGTCGTTGGGTTTCGGTTTGATGCAGCTCTGTTTGGATACGATTAAGTTCAGATTCACGATCGGTTAATGATTGACGCAGCTCTTGTACGACAGCCTGCTGATCCATTTCTCGCTGGACTGCTACGCCTAAGTCTTGCTGCATCTGTTGGAGGATGATAGCCTGCGCCTCAAAGTCTGCCGCAAGCTGCGATCGTTCAATCTTCAGGCTTTCAGATTGCGATCGACTTTTGTCTAGCCTTACTTGCATTTCCAGCAACCGTTGTTCTGCTGCGACCAGGGAGGACTGAAGCTTCAATCGATCGGCTTGGATTTCCTTGAGTTTTGCCTCATTTCCCTGCCATTGTTGCTGCAAGGCTTCGTAGTCTGCCCGGCTTGGATTGAGGTTTAGGATATCGACCTGTTGTTGCAACTGTTGAACTTGGCTTTGTTCAGCCTGAAGTTGCGCTGTTAGCGTTCGATTCATTCGTTCCAATTCACGGATCTGTTGCCAGTTTTGAAAAGCCGCGATCCGATGGGAATCCGCTTTTGTCCGAGTACGCCACGTCCGATCGGGCTTGCATTTCTTAGGATACCAGGCTTGTTTCTCTAGACTTTGATAGAGTTCGATCGCTTCCGGGAAATAGTGGTCAATTTGGCTAGGGTAGTGACTTTCCGAAGTTTGTCGATCGAGAAAAGCCGGATTGTATAGCTCAGCTTCTGACTGAGGAGAAAGATGAAGTTCAAACTTAGCATTAAGCTTCTCGATCAGTTTAGAAAAGGACGCAGTAACAATAGAGAGATTCACTAAAATACACCGATCGACAGATTTTTTGTAAAAATCCAGAATTTTGCGATTATAGTGAATCCAGACTTTGATAGCGAGTTCTGGCTGTTTCTGAAATAGCTTGTCGCCGCGTCGATAGAGAGAATCAACGACTTCCCAAGGGGCACGGTAGACACAGAGGAACTTGCTATCCGGTAGCTGCTGCGCCCAGAAGTTAAGCAACAAAACGGTGCGAGGATCTTTCCATCCCCACATAGGCGCAATCCCATGACGCTGGATCAGGATTTGGGCTTCCTGGATGTAGGGATCTTCTACGGCAATTGACTCCTGCAATGTCCAGCCGTCCTCGTTAACCCCCTGAGATCGCAGCACTGCCTGATGAAATCGATAGAAGTCGATATTCTCAAAATGTCCTCTAGGATTAGAGGAGTTGCCCTGCATCAACTCGCTGCCGATATGCAGTCCCGCACTCTGCAACAGCCCAGCCGTCAGAGAGGTGCCCGATCGATGCATTCCCACAACAATCAACGTTGCAGCATGATCTGTCATAGGCACCTCAGGAACGCTCAGAATCAGTAGTCGGAATGAGTAGTTAGAATGAGTCGATCGTTGAATTAGTCAATTGCGATTGACTGGGGGCCGCCGGTTTTTCCATTATGGCTGCTAGGGGGGGTGGAGCTAGTGCCTGCGGTTTGATCTAGCCAGCTCTTAATTGGATCTTCACCTAAGTTAAGCCGCAACAGCCCAGAAAAAAAGCCACCCAGAAAAGCCACTGGATAGCTGGTTAGCTCTTTAAATACAGGAGTAATTTCGTCTACAAACATGTCGCCCCTTGACTCAAAACACTACAATCACCACTGTTGATCGTAACGTGAAATTTGAGTCCGCGTTGTGCGAATCCGCCTATTTTTGTTCTGGCATCATGCACTTGTCGCTATCACAGCCTGCTGGCCCGGCTTCAAACAGCTCCCCAGAATCATAGCGAGCCAATGCCCGCTGGAAATTATCGGTTTTGCGGCGCAGCAACACGTCCTGGCTAAGCTGAGCATATTGCTGCTTAGAAATCGGCTCGAACGGCAGACGCGGGAAGGTTTGATGATCGTCAAAGCGAGCTAGCAGGGCCGCCGAAATGTAGCCTTCGTCGGTGGCGATCGCCTGATGAATGCGCTGGGCTAACGCTTCTACTTCCGATTCCCGCAGCTCGATCGTGGCAGAAGTGTTGTGGGCAGTGTAATGCTTCTGCACCTGCATGTAGAAATCTGTTTGCGCTAGGGCTGAGAACTGGGAAATCTCGATCTGATCGGCTCCTGGCAGGTTGGCCCAAGGCACTTCCACCGGAATTTCCACCAGCCATTCGGTACAGCGGGGATCAAACGCATCATCCAGCAAGCGCCCCTGCTCATCTTTATCAGATTGGGAGGGGACAATTTTGTAGCCGTAATCCAGACAAGCGAGTGCAACCGGATCGTTTTTGCGGAAAGTGATGCGCCGAATAAACCGTTGAGCTTTGGGTGGATGCCAGCCTGGGCTTGCTCCGGTTAACAGAGATTTTGTACCGGCCGGCTGAACGGTGGTGCAACGGTTGGGCCGCTTCAAGCCGTGGCGATCACAGTAATCCCAGACGGTTTGATGGACAATCTTTTTCCAGCGAGACAGATATTCTTTTTCCTGCTGTCTGAACTGAAGCCCGCTCACGGTATCTGGCCGACCCTGCTCCCACCAGCGCAGCCAGTCGGTGCCAAATGCCAGTACAAAGAAGTCAAACAAGCCGGTGAAAGAGACACCCACGATCGGATCGATCTGCCGTGAATATTGATAGCGAGGCTCGGTGAATTGGTGGTTGAGCAGTGATGCTACGGCTAGTGCCCCGGCCGTAAAGGCTTCCTCTTGCTCCTGCAAATTAGCGGGATCGAGCTGATTCAGGTGAATTTCTGCCAAATTACAGTGAAAATTCTCACCCAGGATTTCTCCGCATGGATTTAACCCATAGCGTCCTAACCGATGCGTTAACTCTGCGACACTCAGATGAGGATAGCGAGACTGGAGCCATTCAGTCCCGTTGCCCTGATCGTAAGCTTGCAGAAAACTGGCTTTTAATTCAGGGGTATCCAACAAATCTATATTGGCTCGAGCGATCGCTTCACCCGCCCACTGGATCGCGCCTTCACCGGAGTAGAACTGTTTGCGTACGGCATCTACGCATTCCTCTAAAGTGGGTTTGCGATGGAAGACACGGGTATGATTGGCCATCCGCAGCACATCCCGTTCTGGGTCGATCCGCCAATTGCCTGCGGCATCCTGCTGCCAGAGGTTTTCTTTGGCGGCAGCAAAGGCATCATCACTACTAATTCCCTGACGCATCCCGGCACTTCGCCTAATGTTTCCGGCTACGACGCAAGCCGCTGCCTCATCGATCAATAAACAGCATTCCACCGAGGTCAACTGCCGTCCGATCGCCCGGTTCAAGATGTGGGCACAGCGCTCGTAGAGTCCCGGTAGCCGGATCGGGTTAGCCACACCACCGAAACCCTTCAGTTTTTCACCAGCGGGACGGACATCGCCTAAATCGATATTGACCTGGATCTCTCCCTCGAATCGCTCGTCAGTGGAGAGTTCCAGCAGTGCTTGATAGGACTGTACCCAGCCCTGACGACTATCACCCACCTGAATCGTCACTTGATTTTCTGCAACAGTAACGCGGGTTTCATCCTGGCGATCGGTCGGAGCAGTTGTGCCAATTTCGGTCTGAACCGTGATGACTAGACGATTGCGGATCGCGGGAAGCTGGTTGATATATCTGGGTTCTAGAACCGCTCCGGTGCCGCAGCCCATCATGGCCAGATCCATCATTAGCCCAAAGGCCCGCCAATCCGTTACATTTGTGCTAGTGCAGTTGTATGCTCCCGAAAAATTTTCTTGTCTGTCAATCCAACCAGTTCCGCCTACCCAGAGCCATCGCCCTGAGGGCAGACTTTTAAGTTGACGCTGCATCCGGCCGACTAGCTCAGCCTCAGCCGGACTCAATTGTCCCAGTTTCACTAAACCAGCCAGGGTGCGATCACAGACGGCTCCCCAGCTTTCCCGCTGTTGATCGACTGTCAGATCGCGACGGCTATAGGTACGGAAGAACACAGGATTGGCGGCGGGCGCGTTCTCAGGAAGTTGGTTGATTGGACGGCTACGTTCGAGGTCTTGAACCATAGGAAATTCCGGATCGTTCGGGTTAGGTTTTTGGTGGGCTAAAACCTATATTTAGCGGTTCTAGCCATCTGAGAAGATGATGTTACTCTAAGGCTAGCGGTTTTGCCACTGATCCTGGCTTATCGGTTTTAACGAGTTTTTCCAATCTCTAACCAAAACAACTGGGCTGCCTCAGACCGCAAACAGCGCGATCTATTGATGCAGAATCAGCCAATCAGAATCAGCCAATCAGAATCAGCCAATCCAACCGGCTGCCTGAGCGCCAATCTAGAACGGGATCTCGTCATAGTCGATCGGTTCGGGGGCAGGGGCAGCGTAGGCCGGCGTTTTGGGCAATGCCGGTTCTGCTTTAGGAGCGCGGCTAGCAGGTTTCGCTTTTGGGACTTCGTTGGCCACTTGGGACGGGCTCACCGTCGTTGTTGTTGGGGCAGGTGTTGCTGCTGTGCTCACACTGAGGTTAGTATCGGCTCCCAGTAAGTAAACTTTTTGGGCGGTGAGTTCGGCCCGCTTCTCTTTGAAGCCTTCCTGCCGATCGATCGTGTTCATGTGCAGCCGCCCTTCAATGATCACCCGATCGCCCTCGTGATAACGCTCCTGAATTTCTTGCGCCAAGTTACCCCAGCCGACAACCTTCAGCTTAGAGGGCGGATCGTCTTCTCGCAATCCGGCAAACTGCACCCACATTTCCGCGATCGGGGTTTGGTTATCTGGGGTGTAGCGTAGCTCTGGATTTTGGACAACTTCGGCCATCAAGATGCAGCTATTCATACAGCTCTCCTAGCGGTACAAATGTATTATTTTAATCTGGTTCTTACACTTTAGCCAACCTGGCATAAATCGGCACGGTGAATCGGGGTGGACTTGCTACTCCTCCTCCGGCATTTCCTCTTGATGATCGGAATCGACAAACTCCTGGACATAGCCCCGGTATTCTCGCAAGGTTTCATCTACCCAGCCCCGATTTTGGCTATCGGCATAGAGATGCACCAATGGCTCGCCAGCATCCGGCAAGATCAGCACCCAGCTATCATGCGTGGCATTAAAAATCTTGACTCCATCGGTCAGATCGAGGTTTTCGGGCGGATGGCTTTCCACCAAGTGACGCATTAACGATCCCTTGACTGCCCAAGGACAGCGAACGGTCAGGTTGCGGTGCGACACGCGAGGGAGCTCTGCCCGAATTTGACCTAAGGTTCGTGGAGTACTGCTAAAGGCTTCCCGTTGCTGCATGGAAAGCAGTTCGATCAGTTTGGCAATGCAGAACATGGCATCAAAGCCAGGATGCAACTGTGGAAAGATGAAACCCATTTCACCACTGCCACCGAGGACAACATTGGTATTGGCATGGCAAGCTTCCATCAGAGCGGTGGGATTGGCTTTGGTACGAATCACCTTGCCATCATGGCGACGGGCGATCTGTTCTACCACGCTGGAGGCATTGACGGGCACCACAACGGTACCCCTGGGGTGATCGGTTAAAATCATATGTACCATCAGAGCCGTCAGCATTTCTCCCCGAATCGCACTGCCGGCCTCATCTACTAAAATGAATTGCTCGCCATTGGCCGCCACCTGTACCCCCAGATTTGCCTTGAGTGCTTCCACCACATGCCCAAGCTGACTGAGCAGGGCCTCGCGATCGGACACAGACGGAATCATTTGGCTGAGGCTGGCATTCAAGACAACTGCATCGCAACCAAACTTACCAAGAATTTGCGGCAGCACGGCCCCCGATACCGCATAGACATAGTCGATCACCACTTTGGAATTACTGCTGCGGATCACTTCGCCATTTAAGTGACGCTCGAAGCTGGCACTATAGATTTCAGTCGCTTGAGAAACCGTCGAAACATTGCCAATTTCTTGAATCTGGGCCCGCCGGAAATCCTCCTTAAAGTAGGCTCCTTCAATTTTTTTCTCGCGTCCTTTGGAGAGATTGATGCCCTTATGATCAAAGAATTCAATCAAGATATGATCTGGGCGTTCTGGATGGACTCGTACATGGATTCCCCCGGCTACCGCTAGGGTTGGGGCGGCCGATCGCGAAACTGGAATGGCGGTGGCTTCCAAATTTTTAACACTCACCCCCACCGACATCAGACCCGCAATTAAGGAACGAGACACCATGCGAGAGATCGGCCGTTGATCCCGCGAAACAGCCACATAGGCTCCAGGTTTCAGGGTGGAACCAAAGGCAGCTCCTAACCGAACCGCGAATTCTGGCGTGATATCAACATTGGCTAACCCTGACACACCCCGTAATCCAAATAAATTACGATGGGCGGCCTGTCCCCAAATTAGGTTCATATTGAGGATGGCTCCGGGTTCAATCTTTTTGCTGGGCCACACCCGCACATTCGGGCTAATCTGTGCCTCTTCCCCAACCGTGGAGAGAGAACCAACGATCGCGCCTTCCAATACATGAGCCCGCCGATCGACTCGCGTGCCTCTGGCGGCCACACAAGCTCGCAAATGGGCTTCTTCGCCTACAATGACACCATTCCAAATAATGGGACGTTTGAGGTCGGCATCGGATCCAATGCTTACGTTGTCTCCAATCACCGTACCGGCGGCAATTTGCGCCCGAGCTCCAATCCGACAGTTGCTACCAATTAAAGCCGGGGTATCAATATGCGCTGAGGGATCGATGTAGGTGTTTTGCCCAATCCATAAACCGGGCGATCGTTCAATGTAATCAAACTCTAACTTGACGCGCTGGTACAAAGCGGCATATTGGGCATCTCGGTAGGCATCCAAATGTCCCACATCGCACCAGTAGCCCTCAGCCACATAGCCATACATGGGTTCGCCTTTTTCGAGGAGCAAGGGGAACAAATCTTTTGAGAAATCAGCTTCTTGGTTAAACGGCAGATAATCCAGCACCTCAGGTTCCAGAATGTAAGTGCCTGTGTTCACCGTGTCAGAAAAAATTTCGCTACTGGATGGCTTTTCCAAAAACCGTTTGATCCGCTGTTGCTCATCCATAATCACAACCCCAAACTCAATTGGATTGGGGACGCTGGCTAAAATGAGGGTGGCTTTAGACTGACGCGCATGGTGAAATTGGATCGCTGCCGACAAATCAAAATCGGTGATACAGTCGCCGCTGATGACCAGAAATGTATCATCTAACAACTCCGCAACATTTTTGACGCAGCCAGCAGTGCCGAGGGGTTGATCTTCCTCAACGGCATAGGTCATCTGCACGCCGAAGTCACTACCATCTTGAAAATAATCCCGCATGATGTCAGGCAAATAGTGCAGCGTGGCAATGATCTCCTGAATCCGATAGCGCTTTAGCAAATTCAAAATATGCTCAGCGATCGGACGATTGAGAATCGGTACCATGGGCTTGGGTAGATCACAGGTCAAAGGTCTCAGTCGCGTGCCTGATCCACCTGCCATTAGTACTGCTCTCATAATTCCTCCTTAGTAGATCTGCCGTTTTTAATCAATCCAATTCAGCGATCGTCCCGTCTAATCTGGCTCTAGTCTCCTATAGTGAGAGACTGGATCGTTATCCCTCCGCCGGACGATTCCTGAGATTCAGGTTACGAATTGTAAAAAATAAATCGAAGTGATGGGAGCCAGGGGCGAGTTGCAACAGAAGCGGTCTGCAACCAGCGAAACACACCAATGAGCTGAAGATTCAAGCAATTGGATGGGGTGAGTTGAATGCGATCTTTAATTCGAGCAAGTTGAATGCGATCAAAATTCGAGCAAACAGTTGGGTCGGTGACTAAATCTGATCACCTATTTTGATTATGGCGGGTTATGGCTGGTGCGTTGAGTAGAAAACTAGCAAAACCTTGATAATTCCTCGATCGCCTGATCCTTGCCGAGATTTGCCGAGATTTGCCCAGACATTGCTGGATTTGCCGAGACTGACCATTGCGGCTGACCATTGCGACTGACCATTGCGACTGATCCTACTGCAATAGATAGTGGGTCTGCGGTAGCTACCTTTCCCCTTGCCAGTCCCTGTCCTCCAGATGCGCCGTTCCCAGATGCGCCGTTCCCAGATGCTCTGGCTCGGGAGTTAAAGCGATCGAATTCAGCTTAAATTTGCCGATCTAGGGAATCGTGTGAAATAATAAGAGATTGTGTCTAATTGTCGCCAACCGGGCTTTGAAGAGATATGGCTAAGAAGGGCAACCGTATTACGATTACGCTGGAATGCACTGAGTGCCGGACGAATCCGGACAAGCGATCACCGGGGGTTTCACGCTACACCTCCACCAAAAATCGCCGCACAACCACCAACCGCCTAGAGTTGAATAAATTCTGTACCCACTGCAATAAGCATACGGTTCATAAAGAGATCAAGTAGCTTAGAGGTCTGGTGCTGGAATCCTATTTGATTTGAATTGAGGGCAACTCCTACTTGGGTGCCGTTGATTTTTAGGGTTGGGCTCTGGCTATGGAATGTTTGAGATCAGCCTTGCTATCGTGTTGTAGCAGTCGTATTCAGCGATAGCACTTAGTCCGCACTTAGCTTTAAGCTGCGGTACTTATGCTTTTTAACTTTTGTCCACGTTGAAGTTGTCTATCCAGGTGAGGACTTTCGTTTATGACTTACTTTCGCCGTCGCGTTTCCCCGATCAAGCCAGGTGAACCGATCGATTACAAAGATGTAGATCTGCTGCGCAAGTTCATTACGGAGCGCGGTAAAATTTTGCCTCGGCGCATCACGGGTTTGACTGCCAAGCAGCAACGCGATTTAACTCAGGCGATCAAGCGCGCTCGGATTGTGGCTTTACTGCCTTTCATTAACCGTGAAGGCTAAGGATGGCTGTGGATGGGGTCGGCCTTGAAGGGCATTTCTGTGCCGACATTCATTTGAATATTGACCCGATGACCATTGACCGATTCGCATCTGTATTCCCACCCTACGGCAGACTATGGAGAAGGGCACTTTAGTTGAGTTTCGGCTACAAAGCGACAATTCTTCAGAGAAGTCACGCCAGCGCCGGTTGGGGGTGATCGAGCGGCCAGAAGGCAAGAAGCATTGGGTTGTGATCGATGAACGGGGTCAAACCCATACCTTGCACCCTCGGCAAATTACATACACCCTGTCTGGAAACACGTATAAAGCCACTGAGATTAGCCAGTTCTGGCAAGAGGTGCAGGACTATCTTGATCCATCTAGCCTGGAGGTGGCCTGGGAGATCCTGGTCGAGGATGGAGAAACGATCGATCCAGCTACCATGGCTCAACTGCTATTTTCTGACCAGAGCCCACCCTTTTGTTATGCTGCCCATTATTTGCTCTCTGAAGACCGATTGTATTTTAAGCAAAAGGGGGATCGCTATGAGCCCCGGCCGGCTGCACAGGTGGTGGAGTTAAAGCGGCAACTGGAACTGGAAAACCAGAGACAGCAGGAATGGCAAGGTTTTTTGGCGCGAGTCGAACAAGCCCTCGCGGGAGAGCAGGTAGAATGGCTATGTAGCGATCGACCCCGCCTTGAAGCGCTAGAGAAGTTTGCAGTATTTGGCGAAGAAGCAAACCACCGTACTCCAGCATTGGAAACTCTATCTGCTTTGAGACGGACTGAAACTGCTCAGGCTGCATTTCAGCTCTTGGTAGACCTTCAACTTTGGAGCCTCCACGAGAATCTGTTTTTGCGGCGAAGCCAAATCCCTACTCATTTCTCTAGCAAGGTTCTGGAAATGTCTCAGCGCTGTCTTATCGAACCACCGATCGATCGGGATGCGAATCGGCTTGATTTGACGCATTTGAAGGTTTATACGATCGACGATGAAAGCACGCGAGAAATTGACGATGGGCTGAGTGTTGAGTTTCTAGAGCAGGGACAGCATCGCCTCTGGATCCACATTGCCGATCCGACTCGCTGGTTGTCTCCAGGCAATGAGTTGGATTTAGAGGCAAGGCGGCGTTCAACCACCCTGTATTTGCCGACTGGCATGGTGCCCATGTTTCCGCCAGATTTGGCGACTGGGCCGATGAGTTTGAATCAGGGTCAGGTTTGTACGGCTCTCAGCTTTGGTGTGATTTTGACCGATGATGGGGCGATCGAAGACTATCAGATCCATGCCAGCTTAATGAGACCGACCTATCGACTGACTTACGATGATGTCGATGAGCTGTTAGAGCTTGGGATCGATGCGGAACCTGAACTGGAAGCGCTGGCTACTTGGTCTAAACGGCGGGAGAGTTGGCGGCAGATTCAAGGGGCAATCAGTATTCATATGCCAGAGTCCTCAATTAAAGTGGAGGATGATGAGATTACGATCAATGTTTTGGATGACTCCGCCTCTCGCACCCTCGTGGCTGAGATGATGATTTTGGCGGGAGAAGTAGCCGGCCGATATGGTGAGGCTCATGCCTTGCCGCTGCCGTTTCGCGGTCAATCTCAACCTGAGTTGCCCCCTGAAGAGGAACTGCTCAAACTCCCCCCCGGGCCAGTCCGAGATTGTGCGATCCGTCGTTGTATGCCCCGCAGTGAGGTCAGTATCACGCCCATCCGACATGCCAGTTTGGGGCTGAATACCTATACACAGGTGACCTCTCCGATTCGCCGCTATGCCGATCTACTGGCTCATTTTCAGATCAAAGCCCATTTACGGGGGGACGATCTACCCTTCTCGATCGAACAGGCCAAAGAATTGGTTCAAGCTGTCAGCAACACGGCTTACGAAGCGACTTTAGTGGAACGTCAGACCAATCGTTACTGGAGTCTGGAATATCTGAGGCGGCATTCCAAGCAGGTGTGGCAGGCTTTGATGCTGCGCTGGTTGCGGGAGCATGAGAACTTAGGGTTGGTGTTGTTGGAAGATCTGGGTCTCGAAATGGCGATGCGATTTGATCGGGCTGTGGAACCGGGTGATCGCTTCGATGTCAAAGTCGTATTTGTTGATCCACGGCAGGATATCATCCAATTCACCCAGTCTGTTCAATCAATGGAATCCGCCGCAGTGAATTAGGGGTGATTGCCTTTGCAGGGAATGTGCTTGCAGCACTCAGGCTGTGTCAGTTGCTGGTAAATAGTTGCTGATAAACAGTTGCTGATAAACAGTTGCTAACCAAGGCTCTGCTGGGGCGCTCTGAGCTTTTGTTGCAAAGGGATTGGCTGAAGAATTACAGGGGCAAGTTCAGCATCTTTTCTCTCAATCGACAGTGATGGGGTTGATCCTGCTCGATTGGTAAAGAAATCATTGCAAATTCTCAAAACTGTCCTGAATCGATCGATGACTTGACGTTGTACAGAGTAAGAGTTGCACAGAGTAAGAGTTGCACAGAGTAAGAGTTGCACAGAGTAAGAGTTGCTTGTGGGGAATGTCTCTAGGGAATAACCCACGAATGCCTGCGTCTGAGTGGATCGGGGTAGTGTTTCCTGGATCGTAGAGTGGAGGTCATCCATGGATCAAGCAAGGAATTTGATTCCCCTATTTCCTACCGATCGGATTGGGATTCAAAAAGACATTCGGGGACTGTTGGAGAAAAATGGGCCAACTCCCAGGTTTCGGGTTCGGTTTGCCGCTCGTAGTCAGTTTTCTGCTCTCTTGAGTCATACCAGACGCGATACTAACCTTAACCTGGAACTACGGGACGATCGGGGACGCTTAGTAGCGGCATCACGTCGATTAGCCAATCGCCCGGATCATATCCAGATCGCTCAATTGGCTCCGGGTACCTATTTTGTTCAGCCTGTGCTGGCACGCGGTAAATGGAGCCGGTTCCGCCTACGGGTACAAACTACTCCGATTCCCGATGTCGGTAACTTGCCGAGTACGGCTCGCACCCTGGAAGTTTCGTCCACTCCGTTCAGTTTGGATGAATTTATTGGAGCTGAGGATCGGGATGATTATTACCGATTTACAGTAGGCAGTAACGGTTCTCCCACAGGACAAGTGCGCCTTGGGCTGGCTGGACTGAATGGTGATTTGCTCAACGGTAACGTGACGGTAACGATCCGCAACAGCAACCTGAATGTGGTGCAACGCCGTACGACGGCTGGCCGGATTGGTTTTAACCTAGATGAAACGCTGCCAGCGGGCACTTATTTTGTCCAGGTTCAACCCGCCCAACCCGATCGAGATCAAACCCATTATCGACTCAGCCTTGCGGCCACCTCGATCGCCGATGCCGCCGGTAATACCCCTAATGCTGGGAGAGAAGTCAGCTTGAGCAGTACTCCTACCCTGTTGCAGGATTTTGTAGGGGTGGGTGATCTGCAAGACTACTACCGCTTCACCGTACCGAAAAGCCAATTCAATCTCCGTTTGACGGGGCTCAACGGCAACCTGCTGAATGGTGAAATCACAGTGCGGTTACGAAATGATGTCAACACTATCATTGATCAGGTCAATACCAATGGTGGGGCTGGGGTGGCGATCGAAAATCGTAATCTAGCACCAGGAAGTTACGTCGTTCAAGTTTCAACCTCAGCGAAGTCTGTGCCTTATAGTCTGTCTTTAGTAGCCGAACCCCGCGCTTGAGGGGCGATCAAATAAACAGTCCAGTGAAAACCTGACGCAACAAAGCATGTCATGCATATAAACCCAGAGCGAGGTTTTTAGAACCAGGTCTACCAACTTTAAATTTTGGTTGAACCTGTTCGAAATTTTAGGATTACGGGATTGGGGACTGAATAAGGGAAGTAGTCTCATCTCTTGCAGAATTTATGAAAGCCCCCCTTGCCCTTGTGCCAGTTGTCTTGGCTTCAGCGATTACCCCCCCTGTGTCTGCCTCGGAATCGATCTGTTTTATGAATATTGTCGGTGGGCGATCGATCGACCTAACCAAACTTTGCGGCCAGCCTGCTAGATCGGGTTCAAGCCCTGCCACGGCTAAAACAAATGCCATTTCCCGTCCTGAAGTGATGCGGAGTGCGGCAACCGATCGAGGACTTGCGAGTGTGAACCGATGGCAGAGAGCTGCTCAAAGTGCAACTGCTATGCGTCCTTTCTGGAGTGGTTATTGCCAGAGTTCAGGTCAGCCTTGTCATGTCCGCCGCCCGACAGGGGGACAAATCTCTCGGAACTCACTGGGCGCTGTGGCGAGTGGTAGAGTCTGCACTTTGTCCCGTGGTTTCACCCTGGATGGTCGTCGGTGCGACGGTCGCTGATTCTAGTTTGATTCACTCTTTATCCTGCATCCTGCATCCTGCATCCTGCATCCTGCATCCTTTCCCTACCCGCTGCTCATCTTCTACGGTTGATTAAATCTACGGTTGATTAAACCTACGGTTGGTTGAATCTTTGGTTGAATCTACTGTTGTTTAAAGGGGAGATCTTCATTGATGGCATCAATCTCCTGCTGTTCCATTTCGTTGATCTCATCGATATAAGAATGGAAAATTTTCGCTAGCCTTGCGTCATAAAAGCGATGCAAAGAATGATTGGGCATTGCCGGAAAGCCGCGCCGCTTCTTATGTCTACCACCTGCTCCCGGATCAAAAGTTTGGATGCCATGCTCGATCGCCCATTCGATCGGAGTGTAGTAGCAGGTATCAAAGTGTAAATTTTCAAACTCTTGGGTTGCCCCCCAGTAGCGACCATAGAGCTGATCGCCTTTGGTGAGGCAAAACGACATCCCGATCGGGTGTTGCGGTAATTGCTCACCATAGACCGCAAATACAACCACGCGATGGCGATAGTGGGGGTAAAGCTGCTCAAAAAAACGGGGAGTCAGATATTTACTGCCCCAGTAGCCAAACTTATCGCAGGTGTCACTGTAAAAGTCATAGACCTGGGAAAGTAAGCTACGGGAAACTGCTTCGCCGGTGATTGCCTGTAGCTGCAAGCCAGCTTGGGCGACTGCTTTGCGTTCACGCTTAATGTTGCGGCGTTGATTCGCGTTGAACCTCCCTAAGTAATCATCAAAGGTTTGGAAGCCCTGATTCGACCAGATATAGCTGTGGTGCATCCAACTGGTAAAACCCTGATTTTCCATCACCGATCGCCACTGGGGATCGGCATAAAGGAAGCTACAGCCTGAAATGCGGTTTTGTACACAAAAGTGATCGATCGCGGACACCATTAACTCGGTGATCTCATCTTCATCTTCACCGGGGGCAATCAAAAATCGATATCCTTCTGCGGGCGTGAAAGGGGACATGCCCAATAGTTTCGGGTAGTACTGAATCCCGAGGCGATGGGCCAGTTCAGCCCATTGGTGATCGAAGACAAACTCACCATAGCTATGTCCCTTTAAATAAAGTGGTGCAGCCGCCACCAAACTGCCTGCATTCCAAATTGTGAGGTGATTGGGTAACCAGCCCGCTCTAGCCGTTGTACTGCCGGAGGTTTCCATGTTGTTAAGCCACTCCCACTCCAGAAAGGGGGTTTTCAGTGGCATGGCTAATGCATCCCATTCGGCTTGAGGTACTTCGGTAATTTTGTCGATCCAGGTAATCGAGTAAGGAGATTGGGGTGGTTTGAACATGGGGGCGATCGAGGAATATCGAGAAATATCGAGGAAGTGAAGACAAGCCGAGCGGCTAATAAGCTGGAACTAGAGCTAGATAAGCTGGGACTATTAAGTTACTTTAACGTAAGTTGCTTTAATGCATGGGGCTTGCCTACAGGACGCGCCAAGGGAAGTCGCCAAGGGAAGTCACCAAGTCGC
Source organism: Elainella sp. Prado103 (assembly GCA_025454395.1). Lineage (GTDB taxonomy): Bacteria > Cyanobacteriota > Cyanobacteriia > Elainellales > Elainellaceae > Elainella. The sequence continues at coordinate 7,967 of JALOOM010000047.1, read as the reverse complement.
TTGCCTTCTCATTCATTTGCTCGACGATAGTGTAGAAACACCTCTTGATCGATCACCTCACAAGACAGTAAGGTCAATCGCGCTGCCTCTGTTTCTAAACGGCCCCACCCACCGATCGGACTGGGAGCCTGAATGCCACCCAACAGAAGCGGGCAGATAGTCAACCAAAACTCGTCGATCAGATCAGCAGCGAACAGATCGGCTGCTAGTTCGCTCCCTCCCGTAATTGCCAACCGATCGATCCCCAATCGTTGCAATTGCTGTAAGGTAGCGTGCCAATCTGTTTGGCCTGCGGACTGACAAAGCGGGATCAACCGCTCAAATAGGGAATTCCACTGTGCTAGTTGGTCAGGATCGGGATTGGGACAGCTCAGAAGCCAACGGGGAACCGGCTGCTGAAAGAACGGGAGCTGGGGCGCAAACTGACCGGATTGGGAGCAAACAATCTGGATCGGTTGGCTGGGTTGGCCTTGTTGAGCTCGCAGGGCTAACAGGTTGGGTTGGGTGACGCGCAGGGTCGTGCCATAGGCTCGCAGGGTGCCTGCGCCGAACAAAACGGCATCCGACTGAGCAATTTGAGTTTCAAGGTGCTGTTTATCTCGCGGCGAGCCAAACCGGGCCGCAGCCCGATCGCGATCGGCAATTTTGCCATCTGCACTCATGGCCAGCACTAGGGTCGTGTAAGGTCGATCGAGTCTGAGTGGGCAAGAGGGATGGGGTGGCGAAGCAGCAAGTGGCAGAACATCAGGTCGATCGGTCGCAGACATGGTGGGGGACGGGTGAGGGGGGGATGGGTGAGGGAGGGACAGGTGAGAGGGGGTGAACCCAACCGCATCGCTGCATTTAAGAGCTATGCTGAAGGTTGATCAGCCGCCTGAGGGAAGTCGCCTGAGGGAAATCGCCTGAGGGAAATCGCCTGAGGGAAGTCGCCTAGGAAGAGTTGCCTGGGAGTAACTGATCGATTTTGTGACCTAGATTTTGTAACTTAGATTTTGTGACTGACTAAATGAATAATTGATCTTGAGTGATTGATCTTGAGTGATTGATCTTGAGGAGAGCATCTATATTCTTACTGAACTCGCTGACTCTCCTCGATCGAAGTGCTGCTACCCGTTGGGCCAGTTTTGATCCAATGTAAGCTGAATGAAGAGTGTTTGAAGAAATCAATTTCTCTGACAGATGCCCCACTGATCCGGACGGGTTGGGTATTAATCTTAATTAGGGATGCATCCCTAGGGTGACCACTCACATTGGAACTGAGTTATGGCTATGGTGGGTCAGTCTTCGTTTCGCCGCATTCTCCTGCTGCGGATTTTGCTGCTCAGTATCCCCATTTTGTTTTTGGGGATGGCAGTGACTTTTCGGAAAGCACGGAGTAGTTTGTTGGAAACTGCACGAGAAAATCTCAAGCAAAGAGCAGTTCAAGAAGAGCAGGCGATCCAGAATTCGATTAATGCCCTTCAGGCGAGTCTGGCGATTGCCAGCGAAACGGCTCCGTTGCAATTTGGCTCACCGGCTTCGGCAGAACTCTTTCTCAATCAGCTTCAGTCTTCTCGATTACCCACAGAGGTTCGCTGTCTTCAGCTCAAAGATCTGGAAACGGCTACTATGATCGCCAGCACCTGTGGCAATCGGGTTTTAGATCCGATCGATACCAGCGGGTGGGCAAAACAGCGCAATCCCGGCGGACTTGATCTAGGCGCTTACACCTTGACGATCAATCAAATCAACCAGCCGGAGCAAAGTCCTGAATCTAGCCAACTCAATCTGCTACTGAGCACGCCGGTCTACAACACCACAGGGCAGTTGCGCTATAGCCTGACAGCCCAGACGGTCATCAAACAAACGGAAGCCAATCCGGCTGACCCAGATGTTCCTGGCACATTGCAGAGCAGCACGATTGTGATCGATGAAGATGGTACTTTTTTAGCCCACCCGTTTCCAGGTCAAATTGGGTTGAACATTGCTAAGTCGGCAAATGGTGATCGCTTGCAGGATATTCTCACGACCATCCAACAGGGCAATGCCGATGCCCGACTACTCAACCTGACCGGTGATCAAATGGAGTGGGTGGTTGGGTTTACCCCTTTGAAGGTGCCCACCACCACCACCGATCGCAAAACCTGGGCCATCTTAGCCGTTACTCCGGCCGAAGTTGCCCTCAAGGGGTTGGATCAAATCACCCAAATTCTGCTGATTTTAACGGTGGGATTGCTAGCAGCCCATCTGCTGGCCATGCTCTATATGGCTCGCGATTTAGCTTTGCCGATCGAACAATTGGGGAAGTATGCTCTGCGCATTCACCGTCGTGATCCGTTGGAACGAGCCCCCAAAAATTTTCGGATTCGCGAGCTCAACCACTTAGCAGAAGTGCTGGACAACATGGTGGGGCGATTGGAAGAGCGTGCCAAAGAACTGGAATCGGCCTGGCAGGAAGCGGAAGCAGCCAACCAACTCAAAAGCCAGTTTTTAGCCAACACTTCCCATGAGTTGCGCACGCCCTTAAACGCGATCATCAACTGTATTCAGCTCGTTGTGGATGACTGTTGCGATAGCCGTGAAGAAGAGATCGACTTCTTGCAGCAGGCACACAAAGCCGCGATCCACCTCCTGAATATCATCAATGACATTCTGGATATTCAACGGATCGAACAGAAGAAAGTCCGGCTTTCGATCGAAACACTGGATCTGCGGCAAATCCTCAAAGATGTCGTGGATTTACAACTGGTGCAAATTCAGCAGAAAGGGTTGGAATTTCGTACCCCTGAGTTTCCCGAACCGATCTTAGTGAAGGCAGATCCGGCCCGTTTGAAACAGGTGCTACTCAACATCATCTACAACGCAATCAAGTTCACCGAGCAGGGCAGCATCACGGTACAAATGCGGCTGGAAGATGGAGACGAATTTGGTTCGCGATCGGCCACTGCCAATGGCCATCGTACTGATCACAACGGCAATGACAGTGGGCAATGGGTGGTAATTGCGGTGCAGGATACGGGAATTGGCATCGATCCTTCCCAACAACATAAGTTGTTTCGTCCCTTTGTCATGGTAGATGGTTCCACGACTCGCCGCTTTGAGGGGACAGGTTTAGGGCTGGCCATCTCTCGAAATTTGATTGAAATGATGGGTGGGCAGATTAGCCTTTACAGTGTGGGTTTGGGGCATGGCACAACGGTGAAAGTGGCCTTGCCCGTGGTCAAGCCCGTGATTGAACCTGGGGGCAATGAAAATCCTCCCAATGGCACGGCTGCTTCGATCGAGTCAGCCCCGATTGGTTAAAGGTGGCTCAACGCGGTGCAGTGTGATCGCTCCTCTTGCATGGATTGAGGTGTGGACTGAGGCATGGATTGAGGCATGGACTGAGGTATGGACTGAGGCATGGACTGAAAACTGGATGCAAATCCAGAAGAACCGGGGAGAAATCGCTGCAATTGACACCCTCGTTTTCGGTGAGGCAGGCTTTAATGGAAAAAATTTCTCACCTCCCGAACCAACGGCATGAGTCAACAATTTGGTTACTATCGGTATCCCACAGTCGGGAACGATCGCGTTGTATTTGTTTGTGAAGATGATCTCTGGAGTGTGCCTGTTGCCGGTGGAGTTGCCCATCGCCTCACCGCTAATTTAGGCAAAGTACGACGACCTTTACTTTCCCCCGATGGCCGATCGCTGGCATTTGTGGGGCGAGAAGAAGGACATTCCGAAGTTTACTGTATGCCTGCGGTGGGTGGTATGGCGCAGCGATTAACCTTTTTGGGGGCTGCCCATGGGGTCGGTTGGAGTCCTGACAGCCAGTATATTTTGTTTGCTAGCAGTGCCGAGCAACCCTTGCGCCACCTGTCTCATCTCTATCGGATTGAACGCGATGGCGGACTACCGGAACTTCTGCCCTATGGGTTGGCCCATAGCTTAGCCTATGGAGCTGCAACAGGCAGGGGATTTCAGGTTGTGCTGGGGCGTAATACCCATGATCCAGCCATTTGGAAGCGCTATCGCGGCGGTCGGGTGGGGGTACTGTGGATTGATCCCGATGGAAATGGCACCTTTCGACGATTGATCGATCTACCGGGGAATTTGACCGCTCCTATGTGGATCAACGATCGCATTTATTTTCTGTCGGATCACGAGGGTATTGGTAATCTCTATTCCTGTACCCCCAATGGTGAAGATTTACAGCAGCATACTCGGCAGCGCCTCTTCTATGCCCGCAATGCCACCACTGATGGACGATTGATTGTCTACCATGCCGGGGCTGATCTATTTTGTTACGACCCGCTGGCTCAAACCGATCGCTTGATTCCGATCGAATTTCATAGCCCCCAGATTCAACGGCAACGCAAGTTTGTCGATGCGGCAGAACTGCTCAGCAGTTATGATCTGCATCCAGAAGGTCATTCCGTCGCGATCACAACCCGCGGTCAGAGCTTTTGTTTTGGCAACTGGGAAGGACCGGCATTTCAATTGGGGCAGAAAGCAGGGGTACGCTATCGCCTGACCCGTTGGCTCCAGGATCCGCAGCGCTTGGTCACTGTTGCGGATCGCCATGGGGATGAAACATTAGAAATTTTGACCCCCAGTTTTACCGTCGGCTTTACCCCTAGTGCAGATCCGTCCTCCGCATGGCTCAGCGGGTTGGATCTAGGACGTATTCGCTGGCTGGAAGTGTCTCCCACAGCCGATCAGGTGGTGTTGAGCAACCATCGCCATGAGCTGATCTGGGTTGATCTAACCAGCAAAACCTCACAGATCATCGATCGCAGCGATTTTCATGCCATCCGAGGATTTGCTTGGGCCCCCGATGGGCAGTGGGTCACCTATAGCTGTGCTGAAACCCAGGAAACCTACTCAATTAAGCTCTGGCATCAACCCACTGGAGAGACGCACCAGTTAACCCAGCCGCGATTCCGTGATGTGGCCCCTTGTTTTGATCCAAGTGGCAAATTTATTTATTTTCTCTCCCAACGAGAGTTCAACCCTGTTTATGACAACCTCTATTTCGACCTCAGCTTTCCCAAATCGATGCGCCCTTTTTTGATCGCCCTGAAAGCAGATACTCCTTCGCCGTTCGTCCTCTCTGCCGCCCTACTGAACGGTCAAAACAGTCCCAAAACCCCTGAGCCGATCGAGCCCTCGCCCCAACCAATCACCGATCCCGCCAGTGCTTCCCCCGCTGAGTTGCCACCTGCCTCATCTGATCCGGAGCACCCCCTATCTGAGGCAGCAAAATCAACTGAAAAATCTGAGAAATCGATTACGGTAGAGGTCGATCTGGAGGGCATTCACCACCGGGTTTTGGGCTTTCCGGTTTCAGAGGGGATCTATCGGCAAATCTGGGGAGTAGAAGGTAAAGTGCTATTTCTGACTGAGCCGGTGCGAGGCAGCTTGGATCACCGGATGGAGAATGGAGGAAATGGCAAAACCTCCCTGGAAATGTATGACTTTGAGTCACAAAAGCAGGAGCGGATCGCTTCAGAAGTCAGTAGTTTTCGGGTTGGCAAAGATGGCAAAACATTAATTTATCGTTCGGGGCATCGGCTACGGGTCTGTGGCATCTCGCCGCAGGATCGGGAACGTAAAGACACCGAACCCGGACGGAAAAGTGGCTGGCTCGATCTCGATCGGGTCAGAGTGGCGGTGAACCCGGTGCAGGAGTGGCAGCAAATGTTCCGGGAAGTGTGGCAATTGCAGCAAGAGCAATTCTGGACGGCAGATATGTCGGGTGTGGATTGGGCAAAGGTCTACGATCGCTATCGTCCTCTGTTGGATCGGGTGGCAGTTCGATCGGAGTTTGCCGATTTGGTGGATGAGATGCAAGGTGAATTGGGTACCTCCCACGCCTACGAATGGGGAGGAGACTATCGTGATGAGCCCGATTACCGGCTGGGCTTGCTAGGAGCCGATTTTCGCTACGATCCGCAGTTTGATGCCTATCGCATTGCCCACATCATTCAGGGGGATACTTGGACTGATCAGGCTTCCCCGCTGCAACAACTGGGGGTAAATATCAAAGTAGGAGATCTGTTATTGGCGATCGGCGGCGAGCGAGTCAGTCGCCATCAGAGTCCTCAGTCTTTGCTAGTCAACCAGGCCCATTGTGAAGTGGCACTCACTTTTGCTGAGCCATCTCCGCCTGTAAGTACTCCTTTAGACGGCTCGGCTTCAGAGACTTCTACTTTAGATGGTTCTACTTCAGAGACTTCCACTTCCGAGACTCCTACTTCCGAGACTCCTACTTCCGAAACTCCTGCCCTAGAGCCTGTCACTCTAGAAACCTCCAGTGTAGAACCCCCGATCGCCTGGACAGGTCAAACTCGCACGATTACAGTGAAGACTTTGGCCAGTGACCATCTGCTACGCTACCGGGAATGGGTAGAGTGTAATTATCAACAGGTGGCAGCCGCAACCAATGGGCAGGTCGGGTATATTCATGTTCCCGATATGTCTGCGTTTGGTTATGCCGAGTTTCATCGTTACTATTTTGCGGAAGTGCATAAACCCGGTCTAATTATAGATGTTCGCTATAACGGTGGTGGTCATGTTTCCCAATTGATTCTGGAAAAGTTGGCTCGCCGTCGAATTGGCTACGATGTCTCGCGCTGGGGCAAGCCGGAACCCTACCCGGTGCATTCGATCGCTGGCCCAATCGTGGCGCTCACCAATGAATATGCAGGTTCAGATGGGGATGTGTTTAGCCATGCCTTCAAGCTGATGCAACTAGGGATATTAGTAGGTCAACGGACTTGGGGTGGGGTGATCGGCATCTCGCCTAAACATCGGCTCGTGGATGGTGGAACAGTCACCCAACCAGAATATGCGTTCTGGTTTCAAGATGTCGGTTGGCAGGTGGAAAATTACGGTACCGATCCGGATATTGAAGTTGAGATTACCCCACAAGATTGGGTGAACGGTTGTGATACTCAGCTTGAAAAAGCGATTGAGCTAATTCTAGAGAAACTGACTAAAGAGCCAGTAATTTTACCTGATTTTAGCGATCGGCCCTATCTGCCATTGCCCAGCTAGTCTCTCGGATCATCGCTAGCCTCTTCCTCCAGTGCCCTTTGTTCCAGATTGGAAGTCCCGCGCTAGAGTAGGAGGTAAGCACCAGGGATAGATGCGGATTGGCGAAGGCTTATATCCCTGGACAGTGAGATGGAGGGGGCTGGAGTGATGCCGCAAAAATACAACATCCAACCATCAGGCTGGCAGGTTGGATGGCGAAGCCTGCGACGACGTGACTCGGTCTCCAGCTTTGTGTTGACGATCGGGCTAGTGGATTTGGCACTAGGAACTGTAAATCAGCGGGCTTCATTGATGGGAGCTGGTTTAGCGATCGTTGGCATTGCTATTGTGCTCAGAGTTTGGCGGCAGTCCTTACGCCCATTCAAGTCGCGGCTAGAGTCGATTGAGGTGAACTCGGTACCAATGCGTTATTTGACTGGTTATCCCGATCGCCCTTTGCCTCGTCCCACAGAAACGCATTTGAAATGAACCTGCCTGAAATGCGATGAATAAGCTGCTGAAGATTGGAGAAGTTGCGGAAACCAGTGGTTTACCGATCAAGACCATTCGCTACTACGATGAGATTGGCTTGCTGTCGCCAACGGTAGAGCGATCGGAGTCGGGCTATCGGTTGTTTCATACCGAAACGTTGAATCGCCTGGCTTTTATCCGGCGATCCCAGGCGTTAGGGTTAAACCTGAAGGAAATTCAGCAAATCTTATCTGTACATGATCAGGGTGAGCTGCCCTGTGGGGAGGTGAAGCAGCATCTAGAAGCCAAGGTGGTGGAGATCTCCCGTCAAATTGAAGCGCTGAACTTGCTGAAAGCGGAGTTATTGGGCATTCTATCAGGATGGCAGGATCAACCCGAAATTGAGCGAATTCACCATACCATTTGCCCCAATATTCAAAAGTCTTGATCTAAAAAGTCTTGATCTAAAAAATCTTGATCTAAAAAATCTTGAT
>JALOOM010000046.1 GCA_025454395.1 Elainella sp. Prado103 | reverse complement strand
TTTTTGCATTTTCCAGAAAGCAATTCTTATTTAATACTAAACGTCTCCCCTCGAATTCTACGGTATCGCACCTATGAACAGATCAGCACCTAACGTTGCGCTTGAGCGGCTGCAAGTAACCTTGAACTCAGCACCAAGATCTTTCGTCGTCCGCTCCAAGCGAATTGTTAGACCGTGCCTCACCGATCGCTTCCAAGTGAGATTGCATTTTTATCGCTATCCACCTTGCTTAGGGCGAATTTCAAATTCAGAATGCGCACGGAAGAAACAGACTTCAAACTCGAAGAAGAAATTAGCCTGTCCTAAAATCAAAGGCACATCGGTTGCTCGTGTCCACGCAAATGCTAGATTTACCCTCGGAAATAAACTGACTTGAGCATCAACAACGACTGCACGAGCTTCAAATCGAGCCAGATTTCCTGCCAACACAACTGAGAGTGTCTCATTTTCCCAGATCAAACCCAGTTGTATCCCTAGCTCGTATGGCAAAACATTGACGCTTGCGCCTGTGTCTAGTAAACCCTCAGTATTCAAGGATTGACCATCAAGGCTGAGCGTCAAAGGCAGGTATGGCATTCGATCGACCATGCCAAGACTGCTGTCAATAATTTTGTAAGAAAATCTCTGAGCGTCAACCATTCTGTTCGTGCTGCTTTGTTGCCAGAAGATTCATTAAAACATTGGCAGCCTCAGAACAGTTGTAGGGCGACCAGACAGGGTATTCTTGGTTTGCAACAAAAAAAATTGCATCCTCTTCTTTGACCAGTTCTGTTACCAAAAACTGCATCAGCCGAAGCTTGTCAATTTTTGGAAGCCCCTGGATTTGGGACATGAGTTCAGCTAATGGCATTTGAGAATCTCCTCGCCTAATATTTGATAGAGATATCGAGGGTGCTGGCTTGTCGTTTGAACTGAGCAATCGATAACAACACTTCTATTATTCTACCAATCGTGTGATGAGGTAGTTCAGGACTTCCAACTGTTTCCCCTGATTGATCAAGACAGTAATCGATCAAGGGAGAGATGGACAGACAAAAAAGGTTGAGTGTCTTTCGTCAACCCAACCTACTAAAAATGCAATCACGTTGAACGCAATTTAAAGCTCAATTCGAGCTTACCGTTCAATTTTTAACTCACCACCTATGAGTTCTACTTGGTTTTGACCTGGCACTTGTCGAAACGTTGGTCCACCTGTTATTCGATAGGGTTGAACAGTCTTGCGGAAAGGCCACTCTGGACCAGCGTAACATCCAGCTTTGCTTGCTGCTGTATTCTTTTGGGAAAAGATATCTCTTAAAGCTGCTGCTGCTGTGGCAGACAAGGCAGCGCCAGTACCACCTACTACAACTCCTCCAACGACAAGTGCTGCACCCGCTGAGAAACCAGCGCCTACCAGTGTTGATGCTGCCATGCTAGTAGCAGCCAGAGCAGTTGAGCTAAGACCCGTAATTGTTGCACCACTGATAGCTCCAGTTGCTCCTCCTGCTGCTGCCATCGCTGGACCCGCAGCATAAGCAGCAGCACCAGCAGTTGCAGCAGTTATAAGTACACTAGCGGTAACTGCTGCAATTGGCCAAACAACATCCCAGCTAGTTATCCTATCTTTCTCATCCAAAAATACACCTGCCTTGATAGTGAACCAGACTGCACCTGTGCTTCTCACAAACGACTCTCCGGGCTGAATTACACCATAGTAAAGTGGACCGACTTGATTCAAAGAGATCTGAAGAGGCCAAATCGTATCGTTCTTAATAATGAAACCTGGTGTTTTCATGCCTATCCCTCCTCTGAAAATGGTCGGATATCTTCAATAAGCCCTAGCAAATTTGGGACAGAAGCAAGTAAAGAATTCTGCACTTCCCCAAACAACTCGTGCCGATTTTCAAGCAATTCCTCAAGAGTTCTGCTGTTGGAAGGATAAGACTGGAATTCTTTTTCATCGTCTTCCTGGGAACCATTTCCTTCAAGCACTTCAATTCTAAAAATTCGATTCGATGATCTGATGACGTATCTCAGCCCATTCACAGCAAGCTCATTATCCGGCTGGTGATAAATTGAAAACTCAATCACCTCTGGTATCAATGAACCATCTGCCTCACTGTCCGAAATTTGAAGCCCACTATCCCTTGCACTCATTTCTCTAAGTACTCCTTTTGCCTTTATTGGACAAGAAAAATTGACTGTTACGAAAATGCAAACCACAAGCTATCCAACTATCCGATTTCCTGTGGAGAGCAGTCTAACGATTGAGTTCAGCGGCGGCTAGTAACCTTTGTATTCTAATCAACCGTCTTTATTCCGCCGCTGCAACGATTTGTTATGGCGCAAATTACACAGTAGTTATTCCTCAGCACCAAACGTGTACTGAGGAAGTTCAGCAACCTGTACCTCACGAAATGGATTGCTTTGCTTCAGCATATTTTCTAATTCCTGATCATATTCCCATTGGAACTCTATGTAGCACCACTCTACTGAATACCAACCATCTTCTTCAGGTGCAAAAGAAACACCAATACATTTGGGCAGCTTTTGGTCATACTTATGTGCGTAAGTCAGATTTTGAAGAAATTGTTGACGACGTTCTAGGAAGTCATGAGTTAAGGGAATAAACACAAAACCACAACTTGTACGTGGTAAAGCGATTCTATAGGGTAATGTAAACTCGTTAATCTTTGCTTTGTCCATGGATAGCTTGAATCGAGTTTTGAACTCCCGCAACTCATTTCTCTTCAGCTTGGCAATTTCTCTAACAATATAATAGTAGTCGGCTGGAGGATTGCCAGTTGTTATACGATCCAAGAAAATGCTTATTATGCCAGACAGATCCCACTCTTCAGCCTTATGCTCAAGAAGTCGAAGATACTCAATGAAGTGCAGATTAGGTCTATGCTCTGAATCACCAGACAAGTACTGTCCGACTAAAGCCTGTTCGGGTAAATTCAACGTGTCTTCTTCCCACTTGCTGACAAGTGTTTCTCGAAATGTAAGATAGTCTGCAACTTCGGCAGGCGTAAGTAGTGTTTTGACAATGCCTGAATAATCATCTGAAGAAATAAGATGTATGAAACCTGCTGTTTGGCTCCTATGGTGTTTTAGATTTCTACAACATTCAGGAAGACATTCATGAGCTTTATATAAAATCAATTTATGGATAGAGTCTAGTGAAGTAACTTTAATGTCAAAAATATGCCCTCTATGATTTTGGATTTGAATATTACTATGATTCTGTAAATAATCGAGAGTATCACGTATTTGCCGTTTAGCCGAGTCAATAATATTTCGCTTGAACCATTTCTGTTCTTTCTCAGAATTTGTATTGCTTGGAGGCTGGCGTTCCTTCAATTGATACACAATTAAAGGCTCATCAAGCCAGACAATATTATCAGCAAGTTCAACTTCTTCTGTTGGCGACTTGCGAAAAGTATTTTCGGAGAATGTAAACTCACGAAAAAAGTAGAATTCATTCAATTTTGCAATGTCTTCTTCAAAGCTCATTTCTTTATAAGGGTAACGCGGCTCGTTCAATATTTTCCCAATTATGACTGTTTATCTATCATACTGACAATTTCAAAGTAGCAATCAACCTCTAACTTTGAGATGTCCTGGCAATAACACTAGCGAGTTATCTCTTGGCTTTGTCACAACCGGGGACTTGCGGCATAACTATTAATAGGCTGAATCTTTCCGCCTAAGATCCCACAGGGGGCAGATAGGCAGAACGATTCGGCATAACACCCAAAAATCACTATTTAGGTAGAATCTGTCTCCATAATATGCTGTTCAAGTCAAATAGCGAGAATCTTTCCGCATATTTTTAGATTTACTACTGAGAGAGTCATTGTACTATCAAGCACATCTTTACCTTCATCCTGGCGATGCAGCAGCGATCAAAAAAATTAGCTCGATCGCGCATAAGCTAGCATGAATTGTTTATCACACACTCAAGTATCGCGTGCCATTGAAGGCAGTGCCGCCTGAACAAGCCAATGCACTCAGCATCGGGCATGAGTCATTCGTCAGTTGCCGCGTCAGGCAAAACAACTAGGAGCAACTGTCATTTTTGAGCCCACTACAAACCTGCATCACTCCTCAGATTTAGCGGCTACGCCGCAGTAGTTTTTTAGGAGACTGAATCGGAAATAGTAAACAGAAAATCACTCTGCTGCTTATCGTCACGCCAGAAAAACAGATGCTATTCTGGCGGTAAAGATTGCTCCAGCTATCACGTTTCGATCGATTCAGCCTCTAGACATTGAGCCTCTAGACATTGAGCCTCTAAAAACTGAGCAACGGCTTGATTAAACGCGATCGGTTCCACCAGAAAACACCAGTGATGTCCAGGTACTTGAACAATCTGGAGATTTTGCAGGTAGGTGCGATAAGGCCGAAGCTGCCATGCTGTGCGATTTAGACCGCGTGCGGGTTGAATAAACAACGTGGGAATGGCGATCGGGCGAGTTAACCCCGCAACTTTCATAACATCCTCAAAAATTTCATCCCTCGCTTGCATAACGAATTTACTACCCCATTCCCCAGATGATTTCTGCTCTATACTCTCGTGAAAGATCACTTGCTGGATCTCACGCCAACCTCGATATTGTTTAAGCTGCTTAGCCTGTTGTTCCGCTTGCTCATAGGTAGAAAACGGGCCTAGCATTTTCAGAAAGGGCAAAACTCGATACAAAATCGGAAAAGTTGGCTTCAACCAGCGAGGAATGGGATTAATAAAAAATGGATCGACCAACACTAAACTACGGATGGCTTCCGGATGTTGTGTCGCCCATACCGTTGCGACTTTGGCTGCCCAAGAATGGGCAACAACATGGGCTGATTGCCAGTCTCGATCCTGCATCAGGGCCGCTAAATCGGCAATAATATCAGTGCAGCGATAGCCACTCAGCGGTTTGCTGCTATTGCCATGTCCTCGCAGATCGGGAGCCACAATATGATAGCGATCGGCCAGGCTTTCTGCCAGTTCTACCCACACCCAACTGTGATCGGCCATACCATGTAGTAATAGTAAGGGCTCCTGTCCCTGATGCCACTCTAGATAAGCAAGGTGTAGATCAGAGGATGTAAGCTGATGTTGCTGGGATCGAATGGAGGTTAATCGAGGGGTAAGGATAAATGACATAGGGGGAATCTATAATTGTCTTGTCCTAAGATATACCCGATGACTATCTATTCTAAAGCTTTAAAATATTTCTACATTAAAGCTTTGCTATGATTAGACCTGTTGGGAAATAGTGGATAATGCGAGGCAGTAGCACGGTGGCTCCTCATGCTGAATCTAGAGCGATTTCCCAACAACTCTAATTTATGTCGCCAAGGACTCACCATTCGTAGCCCAATCGATTGCTGCATTGCTCAAGCGGCACTGGACAATGATTTGCTTCTGATTCATAACGATCGTGATCTTGAAACTATCGCCCAAGTGCGTGCCCTTCAGCACCTTTGGCTTCAATGCTCTGCCCGGAGGCTCCGAAATCTACCAGTCAGCGGGCGTTGCCTAAGTCAATGCAGAAATTGTGGAAAGGTGATGTAGAAACGGAATGCTAGCTAGCTAAAGATTACAGTAGTATATTGTATGACAAATAGTTGGTGTCTTATATGACAAGCGAAAGTTTAGACGCTGAAATAAAAAAGCTCAGAGAATTCGCAAATGAACTCTTGGATCACGCGAAAATATCCCAGTCAGAGACCGATGCAACACAAATCGCAGAAAAAGCGGCCGCTTTTCTCAAGCTTGCAGCGGAGCTTGAGCGCACGCCATTTGATCTTGAAAAACTAAACCAAGAAGCTCAGAAATTGAGGCGCGAAAACGATACTGCACAGGCGAGAGAGAGATCGGAGAAAATTCGCGATTATGTTGCGCTACTCACCCCGATCATAACGGTAATTACCCTAGCTGCTACTTTAGCGAGCCAGACCTATCAATTTACCCGCACGGAACAAGCAAAGCAGGTAGAGCTGTTAGATCTCCAGTGGCGCGATGCCCTGAAGACTGTGTCAGACTCAGGTGAGCTATCGCCAGGTATTATAGCAATTCAGCCGTTTCTTCGATCTGAAAAATATGAAACCCAAGCAAAAGACCTTGCTGTCAATTTGTTGAGCACGAGTTCGGATGTGGTGTTTTTTCAGGGACTTTTTGGATCCGCCTTTACCCCTGTAACGTGGGAGAACGTAGAAAGGATAGTTCAGATTAATCGAGCAATCGCTACCAGGGTGAACCCAGTGCTTGGGAAATCTTGGGATCCGTCGCAAAATATAAATAATATAAGTCTTCTTACTCCTGAAGAACGCAAAACTTACGACTACGCGGCAGGCACACTACCTGTGTTGTCTGCACAGATAGGAGCGCTGCTAAAGACGGGGACAAAGCCACCAAAGCCCCTTGACCTATCCGGTGCCAGGATACACCGAGCTGATTGGAATGGTGTGAACCTACAAGACACAAGATTAGACAATGCACAGATAATTTTCACAAATGTGAAAGACGCAGATTTCAGTGACGTTAGAGCGTTTGCGGGGGCATACTTTTACGGAACGGCGTGGTGGAATGCAAAGGCGATCAACAAAAGCCTACTGAACTACCTGCAATCGAGCTTTCCTTTCGATCCCAAGGCTTCTTACGGTCCCAATTACGAGAGTCAAACCCAAGATAATTACGATGCCCAAGTCAAGCGGCTACTCGAATCATCCACCCGGTGACACCCAACCGGCCGGATGATTCCGCGCTGTGCGCTTCAGTGCTGTTCATAGGCGAGTAGATGTTCTGGCGTGATTTCAAGTATCGGTACCAAGTAGGGTAGTGGACTGGTATAAAATTACAAAATTGGCTATTGCCAGAGTCCACTTAATCCAATTAGGCTGGGTTGAGTTTGATCTGTACTGAATTCTCGCCATTTGGTAAACCTGTTTATTCACGGTTAGGTTTCACCAAGGGTAATTTAATGCGACTCGATTTGAACGCTACTTGTATTGAAGTAGATAGGAAATAGAAAGACAATAGGAATGGAATGATGACATCAATGAATCCTGAATCCATATCTAATCCAGTGACACTAGAGCCAACAGTAAGTGGAACGATACCCTCTGATGCACTGCCAATGACCTCGCGTAGCCAAGTCAAACGACTTGCTGAAAGAGGGCATTACGAGCGGGCGTTGGTCTATGAGATTCTGGATGAAGGGCTCATCTGTCATATTGGGTTTGTAATTGAAGGACAACCTTTTGTCATCCCAACCGCCTATGGCCGATCGGGCGATCGGCTCTACATCCATGGCTCTCCTGCTAGCCGGATGCTGCGAGCTTTGAAAACTCAACTTGAGGTTTGCGTGACGGTGACCTTGCTAGATGGACTGGTGTTAGCGCGATCGGCTTTTCATCACTCTATGAATTATCGATCGGTAGTCATCTTTGGTCAGGCCGAGGTTGTGTCCTCACCTGACGAAAAATTGACAGCTTTGCAGTCCTTTACCGAACATATTATTGCCGATCGATGGGCAGAAGTTCGCCAACCCACCCCCCAGGAAATTTCTGGAACACTGGTTTTAGCTCTGCCGCTGCATGAAGCTTCGGCCAAAGTGAGAACAGGATCACCCAAGGATGATGAAGCAGACTATGCTCTGCCTGTGTGGGCAGGAGAGATCCCTTTGCGGCTGATGCCCCTATCTCCCATTCCCGATCCCCGGTTGCCCTCCACGATAGCCATATCACCATCTGTCCAGCAATATACCCAACGGGCTCAGTGATCGGTTGAATCAGTGATCGGTTGAATCAGTGATCGGTTGAATCAGTGATCGGTTGAATCAGCAGCGACCATTTAGTCAATGCATCGAAAGGTCAGGTTAATCCGGGGTGACACTGCTCGCTTGGTTTTGGGTACCTGATGCTGCCAATAATGCTGCGTTGTCCCAGCCATAATCAATAGACTTCCCGAAGTGAGGGCTAACTCATATTTCAAGTCTTTCCTCGATCGATGGCGGAGCATAAACCGTCGCGTTCCACCCAAGCTCAATGAGGCGATCACAGGATTTTTTCCCAATTCGGGTTCATCATCGCTGTGCCACCCCATACTGTCGTTGCCATCCCGATAGAGATTGAGGAGGACACTATTGAACTTCTGGTCGGCTGCTGCTTCCACCTGGGTTTTCAGATTGAGTAAAGCAGGAGTCCAGGATTGGGGCAACATCGTCAACCCGGAGTAGGTGTAAGACTTCTCTGGATCGCCATACCAGGCGGTTAGCCTCGGTTGTAGAAGTGAGCGCCCGTAGATGCGGATCCAATCCTGCCGCCAAGCAATCGTCTGAGTGAACACTGCTAGCCACCGATCGCTTTGTTGAGCGTCACAGAAGTTAGGGTAGAGAATGATCTCAGCATCGGGGAGAGCAGGGGTCAGTTTGGAAGAGACTGAAGCATCGGGGAGACGAGGCGTGGACATAATTTGAGATATCGGGGCAAGCTGTCAGAGCGAGATATCAGGGCTGGTGCTCAACCAGGAGCTATTAAGGCAACAGGGTGGAATAACCCGACAAAAATAGGGGACAACTCCCACTCTGTAGGATTGTCCCCCTGACTGACTCAAAAGTCAAATTTTTGCTGAGTTACATCTTGCCACTCTGCATCACCTGTTGGAGATGTTGCCGGATTTCTTCTGCCTGCTTCATATCCTCCTGTTGCAACTTCTGAAGCAATTGTACACAAGGTTGTGAATCGGCTTGTTGGGCATCTTGAATATAGGCATCATAGCTTTGAACTGCTTCTGCCTTATTTCGCAGTACTGTTAGCAAATCATATTCAAGATCGCTCATTGCTTTTGTTCCATTAGAGACCATAATGACATCTCCTTGATTTAGATTTAAGTTCCTTGACCTAGAGCATATCAACTCTCTATCAATCATCTATCTATCAAAAAGGGCAAAAATCCTGTTTTACCTTTTTGATTCCTAGTATTATGAATTACATTTTTGCAAGATCTCACGGCTCAAACCCCTATTCAGCCGCCTGTCCGGGCTTGAGCACAACCTTAATACAGTTATCCTGCTTGTGCTTGAAGATCTCATAGGCATGGGGAGCTTGCTCCAGCGGCAGGTGATGCGTAATTACAAAAGCAGGATCGATCTCACCTCGCTGCACGTATTCCAATAGCTTCGGGAGATATTTGTGGACATGGGTTTGACCTGTTTTCATGGTCAAGCCTTTGTTCATGAAGGCACCCATTGGCATCTTGTCTACAAAGCCGGTATAAACTCCTGGAACCGAAACGGTGCCTCCTTTTCGACAAGCTACGATCGCTTGACGTAAGACATGGGGGCGATCGGTTTCCAAGCGCACGGCTTGCTTGACTTTATCATAGATGCCTGCTAGACCCATGCCATGGGCTTCCATGCCAACTGCATCTATTACCGAGTCTGGCCCAATTCCACCAGTCATTTCCTTCAAAGCTTCCCCAACCTCAACCTCTTCGTAGTTCAAAACTTCTGCCTTGCCTGCTTTTGCCATTGCCAATCGTTCCGGCACCCGATCGATAGCAATCACTCGTTCAGCACCTAACAGGAAAGCACTGCGGATAGCAAACTGACCTACCGGGCCACAGCCCCAAATGGCTACCGTATCCCCTGGCTGAATATGACAGTTTTCTGCCGCCATATAACCTGTCGGAAAAATGTCAGTAAAGAACAAAACTTGCTCATCGGGCAGTTCTGGGGGAATCTTAAATAAGCCGACATCAGCAAAAGGGACTCGTGCATATTCAGCCTGTCCTCCCGCATAGCCCCCGGTTAATTGGGAGTAGCCAAATAAGCCTGAAGGGGAATGGCCCATCAGCTTTTCGGCCATCCATGCATTTGGGTTAGAGTTGTCACACAATGACCATAAATCCCGTTGACAAAAGAAGCAGCCACCGCAAGAGATCGTAAAAGGTACGACAACCCGATCGCCAATTTCTACGTTTTTAACTGCACTGCCGCGATCGACCACCTCCCCCATAAATTCATGTCCTAGGATATCTCCAGGTTGCATGGTCGGATTGAATCCATCATAGAGATGTAAATCAGAACCGCAGATTGCGGTTGATGTAATTTTGACGATCGCATCACGCGGATTAATAATTTTGGGATCGGGGACGGTTTCTACTCCTACTTTATTGGTTCCCTGCCAGCATACTGCTTTCATAGGTTCTTCCTGAGTTCAAAAATATTTCAACTAGCATTTCTGTTAGATGCGCATCAGCATTTATTCAGCATCAGCATTCATTTAACATCCATTACTGGGCACCATGGGGTTGTCCTTCAGTGGTGGCAATTTCACCTGCTTCCATCAGCATTTTGAAACGGCTCAAATCATCTCCCAACTGTTGTTCTGGAGCCTCTCCAAACAACTTAGCGATCGTGTCTCCAATTGCTCCTGCGGGCGAATCATATTCCAGAACAGCTCTCACGACCGTCCCCCGATCGTTTGGTGTCGGACGGAATTCAATTAAACCTGAGTGAGAGACATCTCCTCCTTCCACGGTAGCCCAGCGAATTAACTCATTTTCTCGATCTTCAACAATATCGGCATCCCACTCAATGCTGCGATCGACTACCCCACTGGTAATCCAGTGCGATCGATGGTCATTGTAAACTTTCACGCTTTTGAGATGCTTGGTGAACTGAGGTAAATTCTCAAAATTACGCCAGCAGCGATATAGTTCTTGGGGAGCACGGTTAATTGTGACTGTTTTTTGCACCTTGATCGATTGATTCATCGTAAACCTCTCCTGATTTGGAGTTATTTGCAATTATTGGTAATTGTCGCCAGCTATCTCGCCCGAAAATGGTGTGATTTCTATCGCGCTCCTATATCGTGAAAACTGGAAAGGCTGTGCCCATATGGGCAGGATAGCCACACGCCAAAAACTCCATCTAAGATTGAGGACTGCTATACAGGCAGGATCCTTAAAAATTGCCACAATACCGCATCCTGACTAACCGAATCCGGACTACGAGACAGTGCAGCCAAAAATCGAGATCGCTAAGCTTTGATGACAATGAGTATCCTCATCCATCTATCTATCCATGTATTGCAATGTATTGCTATCCATTGCTGTATTAGCCGCCAGATTGGCGGTCAGATTGGCCACCCGATCAGCCAATATCAGACTTACTCCAAGCTCATGCTAGAAGATCGATGAACCGAAATACGTCACACTAGAGACAGAAGTGAGTCAATCTCATTGTTTTAAAAGTTCGTTGTCTAAATATCCGAGTCTAACCATCCGACGAGTCGGTAAATCGTGGATGATGAGCATAATGTGATTTTTAATCGGGAGTTATTCGGTGATCGATCGAATTTCCAAACTTGTGCTGGTGGTTGGGATTGCCTGCTTTTTTAGCATCGTGGTGTTCAACAATCTAACAGACTATGGTAGTAACTTTGCCTATGTTCAGCATGTACTTTCGATGGATACCATCTTTCCCGAAAGCACACTGACTTGGCGGGCTCTCACCAGTCCGCGCCTCCATCATTGGATCTTTAGTGGCATTATTGTTTGGGAAGCCCTGACGACAGGGTTTTGTTGGATCGGTGCGTGGCGATTGTTCCGTGCGCTCAAGGCGGATGCAGAGAGCTTCAATGCCGCCAAGTCCCCAATTGTGATTGGGTTAACGGCCAGTTGCTGGCTCTGGCTATTCGGTTTTCTGGGCATTGGGGGAGAATGGTTTGTGATGTGGCAATCCCCAGACTGGAATGGACAGCCGATCGCCTTCCAGATGTTTGTGGTTACCAGCATTATATTACTGTGGGTACGGCAACCTGACTCTAATCTGGCATGAGCCAAAGCGCTAGGAGGAGCAGAAACCCTTAAGTGGGATCGCCAGCCGTGACATGCTGCGTCAATTCAATCAGCTTATCCAGGTGCATTTCGTAGACGAAGCCTTTAAGCGCATCGGCTAAAGCCACTTGACTGGGAGGCAGTTGGTCGATCAGTTGCAAGATTATCTCATCATCGGCGATCCGGGCTGCCCATTGTAACTGCTCGATCCAGGCTAGGGGCATTGTCTGTAAGGCTGCCACCGAAATAGTAGGGGTCGATCGATCTGCTTCTCCCTTGCCTGCTGAAGTTTCCGATTGTTCTGCATACAAATAGCCGACTCCCAAATGCTCTGCCATTTTTTCAAATAACACTGCTTCCGTCACAGGTTTATGGACAAAGTCATCACAGCCCGTACTCAAAATTGCCGCTCGATCATCATCAAAGGCGCTAGCTGTCAGAGCAATAATTTTAGGAGAGTGAGTTTGACCCGATAAGGTGCGGATCTGACGGATCGCCTCATACCCATCCATGACTGGCATTCGCATATCCATCCAAATCAAATCGGGGTTCCACTGTTGGTATTGCGTGACTGCTTCCTGTCCATTTGCCGCCTGTTCTACTTCAAACCCGACAATCTGCAACAGTTGCACCAGGAATAGACGGTTCTCTAGCTGATCTTCAACCACCAGCACCCGGTAACCCGGTTGATCGGCAGCCAACCCAATCACCTGACGGGACGAGTCTGGCAGGAATAACTGACTAGCCGACACGACTGTGACCGGGATCTGGAAGCTAAACGTTGCGCCTTGTCCGTAGATGCTGGAACAGACCAGATCACCTCCCATCAGTTGGACAAACCGACGGCTAATCGGCAACCCTAGCCCAGTCCCTTCTTGCGATTTTTGACCTGCTCTAGTTTGCACGAAGGGTTCGAATAGATCTGTTTGTTCCACCCAATGGATTCCTGGCCCCGTATCCTCAACGGCAAAATGTAAAGTGATGGATCGATCGCAATGATCTGGATCGCAATAATCTGGATCGCAATGATCTGGATCGCAATGATCTGGCTGATCCAGCGGGGAGTGTGGTACGGCTCCTTGAGCAGGCACGATTTGAGGTTCACTTTTTGATACTGCCTGCACATTCAACAACACATGCCCCTGCGGCGTGAACTTAATCGCATTGCTCAATAGATTGGTTAAGACCTGTCGCAACTTACTTTCGTCCGCCTGAATATATTGAGGGGTCTCAGCAGCGATGTGCATCCGCAAATCCAGTCCTTTTGCCTCGGCTTTAAGTCGAAATAGTTCTTGGAGACCATTGAGCAATTCAAGTAGATCAAAATGACTCATTGTCATCGTGACTCGCCCTGCTTCAATTTTAGACATCTCTAAGATGTCATTGATCAGATTGAGTAGGTGTTCGCCACTCCGATTGATGATATTAATTTTTTGACGCTGCTCAGGTAGTAAGGCATCTTCGCGATTTAACAACTGACTGAAACCCAAAATGGCATTGAGTGGGGTTCGTAACTCATGACTCATGTTTGTGAGGAATGTACTTTTAGCTCGGTTCGCCGCTTCGGCTGCTTCCATGGCCTGTCTTAGATCATTAGTGCGTTCATCCACCCGATGCTCTAATTCCGCATTGATTTGGCGCAGCTCCTGTTCTAACTGTTTGCGCTCATGAATATCAGTATGGGTTCCCAACATTCGCAACGGCTGCCCTGACTCATCCCAGGCGACAATCTTACCGAGCGCAAGAATCCATCGCCACTGATTATCCTGAGTCCGCTGGCGGAATTCAACTTGATAATTTGGAATTTCTCCTGCAATGTAGCTCCGATAGACCTCAGCAACAGATCGTCGATCGTCAGGATGTAATCGCTCTAACCATCGAGCATTGGTTTCACGGAAAGTTTCTGGATCGTAGCCCAGCATCGTCGCGTATTCGGGGCTGACAATCGCCTCCCCCGTTTTGGGATTCAGGTCATAAAGCCCCTGATTTGCCGCAGTTAAGGCTAAACGCAGCCGTTCTTCACTATCACGAAGTGCTGCTTCCGCTTGATTACGATCGGTAATATCGATCGCTACTCCTCCAATTAAACATTGTCCAGAAGAATCGGGAATCGGAAATTTGTAGACTAAGAAATCCCCCCAAGTCCCATCCAGGCGAGTACAATATTCAACCGTTTCTAGGACTTGATTGGTTGCCATCACCGTTTGAACATGACTCAAAAATTGCTGAGCCACTTCCAGAGGATACAGTTCAAAGATAGACTGACCCACCACTTCTAAGGTCGGTAACTGAAATGTCCGGCAGTAGGTTTGGTTACAATAAACCATCATCCCAGCCATGTCATTAATCCACGCAGATGTGGGGCTATGATCCATAAAAGTCTGAAACCTGGCTTCACTATCGCGCAATTGCCGATTCACTTGTTGTAGATCTTCTGTGCGTCGTTGTACCCGCAGTTCCAGCTCTTCATTCAGTTGTTGCAATGCCAGCTCAGCTCGTTTGCGATCTGTAATATCCACTGCGACCCCAAACATACCTTTGCCCCCATCAATATCCGGTAAGGGAGCTGTGATCCGCAGCAAGAAATGCTCCTGCCCATTAATCTGCTCAACCGTTTCAATCGTAAAAAATTCACCGATCTCATATTGCGCCTTAACCCGATGATACTGGGACTTCCATTCTGCTGTGCCATTAAACTGGTCAAACTGGTCAATCTGGTCAATCTGGTCAAACTGGTCAATCTGGTCGATGTGAGTACCCAACTGATCACCATAGTGGGTCATATCCACAACATTTTGCAGCACTACCCGATCGGATGAATCTCTCACCCATACGGCAAAGGGAAGCGCATTCACCAGGGTTTCTAACCGTTCTTGACTGAGCTTCAGGGCGATCTCAGTTTGCTTGCGCCCACTGACATCCATCATGACTCCTAACATGCGGATCGGTTGATTGAACGAGTTGTAAATTCCCTGCCCTTTGGTCAGCACCCACCGCACCGTACCATCAGGATGAACAACCCGATATTCTACCTCTAGGGGAGAATGGGTTTCTAATGCTTGCGTGAATGCTTGTTCAACCCAATCTAAATCTTCAGGATGAACTCGATCGCGCCAGGTTTGATAACAGCTTGGTAATTCACCGGGTTCTAGCCCCATGAGGCGATAGTGACTATCACTCCAGATGGCTATGCCACTACCAACCTCAAACTCCCAACTGCCGGTCTCGGTTAAGTCTAGGGCTAAGCGTCGTCGTTCCTCACTCTCTTCGAGGGCTGCTTCAGCTCGTTTACGATCGGTGATGTCTCGTCCAATAATTAAGACTTCACGATCACCACAGACCACCACCCGACACTCTTCGGTTTGCCACCCCTGTTCGATCCAAAGTTCCTGCTCATAAATCTGAATTTCTCCGGTGCGTAAGGCTGTTTGAATGGCATTCATTCGCCGCTCAGCCAAGTCAGGGGGTAATGTTTCCCAAACATAGGTACCCACCACGGTGGTTCGATCGCCCAGAACCTTAAATATGGATGTTGTCAAGAAGTCTAAATACATGCCATCTTGGCTAACCCGCATGATCAGATCTGGCAATGCTCGAATCAATGCACTCTGTTTGGCTTCACTCTGGCGCAGCGAGTCTTCGACCTGCTTGCGATCAGTAATATCTTGCAAAACTCCCAATACCCGCTCGATCGCCCCTGTTTCGGTGTAGATTGCTTGGCCGCGCACCCACCGCCACACAATGCGACCATTGAGGTTATAGCGATATTCTTCCGTGAAAGAACTACGAGTCTCTAGCGCTTTCTGAATATGATCAACAACCCGATCGACATCATCTGGATGAATTCGATCGCGCCATACTTGAAACATATTATCTAAGCCCAAGGGCAATTCCAGCAATTCCTGCATCTTGCCATTCCAGGCATACTCGCCCGTTACAGGATGCCAACTCCAAGCCCCGATCCCAGTGAAATTCAGGGTTGCCTGAAGCTGTTGTTCACTCTGGCGAATCTGGGCTTCTGCTTGTTTCTGCTGTGTAATATCGAGCATGACACCAACAGCACGAACGACCTGGTGATCAGCATTGTAAATACCCCGTCCTGCATCCGAAATCCAGCGCAGAGAGCCATCTGGCCAAACCACCCGATATTCAATTGAGAAGTCTCGTTGTTCGGACAGCGCTTGCACGATCGCCTGATGCGATCTCTCGCGATCCTCTGGATGCACAGCCTGCAACCACGTATCATAGGTTGGAGCAACTGCACCGGGCTGATAACCGAGCAAACGATAGGAGGTCTCATTCCAGACCAGTTCACCACTGGCCACATCCCAATCCCAAATGGCAATCTGCCCAAAGTCCAGGGCCAGACGGAGTTGCTCTTCACTGCGTTGTAAAGCAGCTTCCGCTACTTTCTGAGCAGTAATATCGATATCAATTCCATCTACGATCACATCGCCATTCTCCTCGCGACGCAATTGAGCAGTGGTTGCGATCCACTTCACCTGACCTGAAGGCAAACAATAGCGCACCTCACCATAGAAGGAATCGTTGGATTGCATCATCGCTTGTTCGGCGGCTTGCAGGTAGATTTGTCGATCGTCAGGATGAACCCATTGGAGATTCACAGAAGGATTTGTCTGCAAAAACTGCGGATCAACCCCAAATAAAGTCCGATAGCCTTCACTGGCAAAAGGACAGGTATGACTGCCATCAGCATGGTAGATTAAACGAAAGACTCCGCCAGGAATATTGGCAGCAATGGCTTGTAATTGGGTTTCCCGTTGCAGCAGCGCTAGTTCAGTCTGCTTCAATTCGGTGATGTCTTGTGTGGTACCAAAGAGTTTCATCACCTGTCCTTGAGCATTCCGCACTGCCTCCCCTTTACTGAGGGCATAGCGCATCACCCCATCGGGGCGAAATACCCGGTGCTCGATGGTATAGGGCGTACCCTGCTGGATCGCCGCCTGGATCGCCTGTTCAAAAGGAGGCCAATCCTCCGGGTGAACTTGCTGCTGAAATTCGGTATAGGTCGGCTGCCATTGAGCAGAATCCCGTCCATAGAGAGAGAACAACTCTTCAGACCAACGCACTTTCTGGGTGGCTAATTCAAATTCCCAATTCCCAAGATGGGCAATCCGCTGGGCCGCTGCTAAGCTCGCTTCACTCTGACGGAGGGCAATTTCTGTGCGTTTGCGATCGGTCAACACTTGCGTCAACATGATGATGCCACCAATCTCATGCTGATCGGTATACCAGGGCCGCACTTCCCATTGGTTCCACGTTATCGAACCATCTTCCCGCTCAAAACTGTCTTCTTCAGCGCGTTCAATCGCCCCAGCTAGACAGCGTTGATGAACTTCCTTCCAGCGATCCGGAATTGTGGGAAACACCTCATAGTGGGATCGACCAATAATCTCTTGTTCGCCCAGTTGGTAATCCTCTCGCCAGCGTCGAGAAGCCAGCAGGTAACGCATTTCTCGATCGAGCATGGCAACCGCAGCCGGTGTATGCTCTACGAATATCTGAAACTGTCGTTCACTCGATCGAAGTTGTTGAGTCCGCTCCTGCACTTGACGTTCGAGATCAGCATTTAACGCTACTAATTCGCGATTTGCTTGCTCCAGGATCTGCTGTTGTTGGGATAACCGCTGCTCCTGCTGATAGCGCCGCATTGCCTCAGCCACGGTTAAGTTCAAATCTGCCTCATCCCAGGGCTTGGGCAGAAATCGATACAGACTCCCCCGGTTGACCACATTGCCCACTGCTTCCGGACTCGCCTGTCCCGTTAGCATCACTTTCAGGATCTGGGGATAGCGGGCATGAAGCTCAATCAGCAGTTCATCTCCTCCCATCCCCGGCATGATCTGGTCGGCAATGACGAGGGATAGTTCGCCGCCGTCTGCCCAGAGTTCATCAACCAGTGCTAACGCCTCAACCCCGCTTTCCGCAATTTCGATCGTATAGTGAGGAAACTGCCGCTGTAGCTGGGCTCTCAGGGTGAGCAAAACATTGTGTTCGTCATCGACACAGAGGATGGTAGGTATTCTCATTAGTCATACGAATTGATAAAAGCCAAATTAAAGAACCAAATTATACTGGATCGGCTCACTGCGCGATGGTGAGCACATCGGTTAGTCAGTCATGCCGAGGTTGTATCTTGGGGAGGGCGGGGTTATTTAGAACTATTCTAAGCTGCGGATGAATCGGCAGGGGCAGACCGGATGCTCATTCCATATCCGCTTGGCGAGGGAACCAAAGGCGAAACGTTGTCTGTCCAGGCTGGCTACTTGCTGCAATCCCGCCCCCATGTTTGCGGACAATCTTCTGAACAATATCGAGCCCTAGCCCACTTCCCTCTCCGCGTTGCTTCGTCGTAAAAAAAGGTTCGAAGATCCGGGTTGCGACTGCCGCAGGAATCCCAACCCCTGAATCGGTGACTTCCACCACAATTTGATCGTTATCCTCAAATACTGCCAGATCCAAAGTTCCCGTCTGCCCCATTGCATCGATCGCGTTATCGATCAGGTTGACCCAAATCTGGATCATTTCATCGGGATCACCCAAAATTGGGGGAATTGCCGGAGCATAATGCTGCCTCACTTGAATGCCCTGTTTCAGGCGATTTTGGTAGAGTGTTAACGCAACCTCAATGCTATCAGTGATCTGAACCAGGCTTTTTTCGCCAATATGCCCTTGATCGCTATAACTTTTCAACGCAAAGACAATTTTGGCTGCTCGATCGACCTCCTGTTGAATGCTGGTTGCATTTTGCTGTTGCAAGACCAGATGATAGGCCATTTCTAGAAGGGCAGGTGCATTGGGCTGCAATAAAAATGATAGATTGAGGGGCGTATCAGCTTCTAAGCGCAGGAGTGTGAGCTGGGTCGCCAGGAAGTCTACCTGGTCTATCCCTTGTGCCTCTAGTCGGATGCGCCATTGCCGTCGCAGTTGTCGTTCAGCTTGGGTTGGCAGGGATGGTTTTTGGATCGCAGTGTTAACGACGGCTAGAAAGTCAGCTCGTTGTTGGTCGGATAGGTGGGATAAGAAATCCGAGAGTTGTTGGAGCACAACCTGTAAAGACATCATAATGTTGCTGGTCGCGCCTCGAATCACCCCCAAGGGGGTATTGAGTTCATGCGCTACACTGGCGGTGAGCTGACCTAAGACAGCCATTTTTTCTGCTTGAATCAGATCCTGCTGCGCAACTTGCAAATCAGTGAGGGCTTGGGAAAGCTCGGTGGCTCGTTGCTGCTCTCGCAGTAAGCTAGCGGTTTGCTGATCGAGGAGGTATCGTGCTTGGTTAATCAGTTGATTTAAAGTGAGAGCCAGAGTCCCAACTTCATCTTGAGTCAACAGAGGAGCTTGCAGATTTAAATTAGACTCTTGTGTGACGCGGGAGGCAATGTGGGTGACTGCTTGCAACGGAGAGGCAATCAAGTGGCTCGTGTAAAGAGCTAACCCCATTGCGATCACAATAGATAGAATTAAGCTAATGATGGTGATCTGGGCTTGTAAGGTGGTCACATGCTTCAAATTGGCGATCGCCGCTTTTTCCCGTTGTTCAGCCTGTTGCTGGTCAGCCACCAACTGATCTGGAAATTCAATAAATGCCTTAAATTCAGGACTGTTGACCAGTTCAATTAATAACATCTGGGCTTGCGCTGGATCATTCACCTGGGTTGGATCAGTCGATGGAGTCGAGAGTTGCTCGACTGCCGCTATAAAATCATTGAGTTTTTCAACGATTCGATCCAAAGTGGTGACATATTGCGTCAACGTGGTTTTGAGTGGTATTCCCCCCGACCAAGTTTCTGTATTAATTTCCTGAAGGATAGCGGTGCGAATCGCATACACTCGTTGAATCAGAGCCTTACTCTCGCGATCAAAGTCTTGTGGTTGTTGAAGATATCCCCCTAATTGCTTGGCGGGACGATTGTAGAGAATATCAGCTTGTAGAACCGTCAGAAATCGGTATAGATGGATCGCCGCCTCGCGTTCTTGCAGTTCTTGCCGCTCTCGTTGATAGCCGATCACCAATCCAACCCCGGTTCCGATCGCAGCAATTCCGATCGCGAGCGCATGACCTAGAACAATTTTGTGCAGAATTTTCATGACTGAGTTGCAATGGCGCTGGAAAACATCACCTGAATTGGGGTTGACGGGGGAACTGCTCATTGCCGATCGCATTGCCGATGCGGCTGTTCTGCCGGGGCGGGAACAGACCTCCCAAGTCTATCTTGTGCAAACCCTATCCGAGTGGCTTGAGCGATGCCGAATGGAAAATTCTCAAACTCCTGCTGCCTCAACCGAAAGGAGGTAGACATCCAGGGGCGGTAGGTTTTTGAGGAATCCTCAATGGCATTTTTTATGTGCAACGCACAGGCGGTCAGTGGGAAATGAGGCCGCATGATTTACCGCCCCACTCCCACCGCAACGACTGGTGAGGTTACTGCCGCCAACCTCTCGCTTCGCGGGACCAGTGACCCAAAAAACCATAGATAAATTTCTATGAAATTAGAAATATTTTTCTTGATTACTCTATAAGTAATCCTACTCAGAGTAGCGTACAGTTAAAAATAACCAAATGATTGAACCGATTACGGTTTAGTTTTTCGGAGCTTGAAGTCGCTCGGCAATCATTCTCGGCAGTCTGTTGTTGAGACTTCTTTGGGCGTGCGATCGTAGATACCAGATTCTATTCTCTAGCTAGTTTTTAGCTATAGCCGATCCTTATCTATGAAATAAGTCACTTCTGGTTAGTTTGAATCTACTATTCATTTACCTCAATGATGACAATCACCAATCTCATCCGATTTAATTACCTCCGGGGCGATACCTGCGGCGGTGTCACGGCTGCCGTAGTGTCATTGCCCCCAGCTCTGGACTGCGGCGCTGCCTCTGACGTGCATTCCCTGCATCCCCTGGTGGACTCTATGGGGCGGTTCGTGGCGGCTTTTTTGTCGTCCTGTTTAGCGGTATCCCAACGCTGAATCTCTTCACTCTGACTCTCTTGAACTTTTGAAAGTTCATTCAGTTCATTTATTACAACCCTCCTCGTCAGAGGAGGCACAAGGAGGTATCGGTGGATTTCTTGTCTCTTTTTGTGAAGGACTTCATTATTCAGTTGCAGTCCCCAACCCTTAGCTTCTTGATTGGTGGAATGGCCATTGCCGCCCTCGGTAGCGAATTGGTCATTCCAGAGGCGATTTGTTCGATCATTGTCTTTATGCTGCTCACCAAAATTGGTCTGACTGGTGGAATTGCGATTCGTAATTCCAACCTGACCGAGATGGTGTTACCCATGATCTTTGCTGTAGTAGTAGGGATTCTGGTTGTCTTCATTGCGCGCTATACATTGGCCAGGCTGCCAAAGGTCAAAACCGTGGATGCGATCGCAACCGGAGGGTTGTTTGGAGCTGTGAGTGGTTCTACCATGGCTGCTGGTCTGACGTTACTGGAAGAACAAAACATCCAATATGAGGCATGGGCTGGCGCACTCTATCCCTTCATGGATATCCCAGCGCTCGTCACTGCGATTGTGGTAGCCAACATTTATCTCAACAAGAAGAAGGCTAAGTCTGCTGCCCTAGAGGCTAGTGCCGTAGAGGCAGTCAATTATCCCAGCACCAAGCAGGAGTATCGCGACCAGCAGAAGGGGCTTGGTGAGAGTCGGGTTCAGATCTGGCCGATTATTAAGGAAAGTCTCCAGGGTCCTGCCTTATCTGCCATGTTGTTAGGTCTAGCGCTTGGTCTGTTCGCCCAGCCGGAAAGTGTCTACAAAGGCTTCTTCGATCCTGCCTTTCGCGGCTTGCTGGCGATCCTGATGCTAGTGATGGGAATGGAAGCTTGGTCTAGACTTGGCGAACTGCGTAAGGTGGCTCAATGGTACGTTGTGTATAGTGTGGTAGCACCGTTTCTGCATGGGCTAGTCGCCTTCGGTCTCGGCATGATTGCCCACTACACCACAGGATTCAGCATGGGCGGTGTCGTAATCCTGGCCGTCATCGCCTCTTCTAGTTCAGACATCTCAGGCCCACCCACGTTGCGAGCGGGTATCCCGTCGGCCAATCCCTCCGCCTATATCGGTGCGTCCACAGCCATCGGCACACCTATTGCGATCGGCTTGTGTATCCCGTTCTTCGTCGGGCTTGCTCAGGCGCTCGGTGGGCTCTAATCCCAGATGGGCCGCGGTCTGTCGGTGCTCCCTTGCCCTGGCAGACCCAGCAGATTAATGTACATCTTTCAGGAGATCGCCAATATGTCTAAGAAGGCTAACAAGCTCGTCATCGTCACGGAAAAGGTGCTGATGAAAAAGGTCGCCAAGATCATCGAAGAATGCGGGGCGACTGGTTATACGGCAGTGGATACTGGCGGTAAAGGCAGTCGCAACGTGCGCTCTACGGGTAAACCCAACACTGCTGACACCGATTCAAATGTAAAATTCGAGGTGCTCACCGAAAGTCGGGAGATGGCCGAGGATATTGCGGATAAAGTGGCAATGAAGTATTTCACGGATTATGCGGGCATTGCTTACATCTGTGAAGCAGAGGTTCTGTACGGAAGAAGTTTCTGTGGCCCAGACGGCTGTTGAATCGAGACGGCTTTGATTCAAGAGACGCTCAACACCTATTCGCTCCCTCACTCATTGACAACTAGGCTTGTCCCGATCCAGGCAACCGCATTCAAGCATGACAGTCTTTGATTCGAGCGGTTGCTTTTTTCATAACTGTCCGCAGTTTTATGACTCCCTCAAACCCTTGACCTCTATCGCTTTAAACTCATGATTTTGTCCCATATTCTGCCTCCTTTCATGGGGGGGATCGCCGCTCTCATGGCTCCAATACCATGCTTGGCGACCATTGTTGCTGAGGATTCACCCATTATTCTGTCTGGCGTATTGCTGACGCTGGTGGTGATTTATCTGTCCAGCAAGTTTGGCGCAGAGGCCGCTCGGCGATTAGATTTTCCGCCCGTTTTGGGGGAACTGGTCGCTGGTGTGATTGTCGGCGTTTCGGCGTTGCACCTGGTGATCTTTCCTGAGGGAGGGCTGTCTGCCTCTGACTCGGTGATTATGACGGTGCTGCAAGGATTGAACCAATTGACACCAGACGCGCTGACCCGAATTTTTGAGTCGCAAAGTGAAGTGATTTCGGTTCTGGCTGAAATCGGCGTGATTATTCTGCTGTTTGAAATTGGACTGGAATCCGATCTGCGACAACTGAAGGAAGTCGGAATTCAAGCCACGGTTGTCGCCTGTGTCGGAGTCGCAGCACCTTTTGCGGCAGGCACGGCGGGGTTAATGCTGCTCTTTCATGTCGCCGCCATTCCAGCAATTTTTGCGGGGGCAGCGTTAACAGCAACGAGTATCGGTATTACCTCTAAAGTGTTGGCGGAGTTAGGTCAACTCAAATCCAAAGAAGGGCAAATTATTGTTGGCGCAGCAGTGATTGATGATGTCCTCGGCATCATTGTCCTGGCGGTGGTCGCCAGCTTAGCCAAAACGGGTGAAATTGATGTTGCCAATGTCATTTACTTGATTGTTAGCGCGACAGCATTTTTGATTGGAGCAATTTTGTTGGGGGGTGTCTTTAACAAAAGTTTCGTGGCGATCGTAGATCAGCTCAAAACCCGTGGAAACATTGTGATTCCAGCATTCATCTTCGCTTTCTTTATGGCATTTTTAGGGAATGCTATTCATCTTGAGGCGATCTTGGGTGCCTTTGCAGCAGGTTTGGTGCTCGATGAAACTGATGCCCGGAATGAGCTCGATGAATTAATCAAACCCATCGCCGATTTACTGGTACCCATCTTCTTTGTGACGGTGGGAGCGCGGGCCGACCTCAGTGTTTTGAACCCGACGGTACCAGAGAACCGGGCGGGACTTTTGATTGCTGTCTTTTTGATGGGGGTGGCGATCGCTGGCAAGCTGGTAACTGGCTGGGTTGTGTTTGGACTACCCGGAATCAATCGAGCGGCGATCGGGGTTGGGATGATCCCTCGAGGTGAAGTGGGTCTAGTGTTTGCTGGCATCGGCTCAGCGAGTGGCATTTTGGATAAGCCGCTGGAGGTATCGATTATTATCATGGTAATCTTGACAACTTTCCTGGCTCCACCTTTTTTACGGGTTGCCTTTGGTTCATCCACTGAGCCTATCCCAGAACCTATCGCTCCTGTAAAAGCAGCGAGTGAATAAGATTTTGCACCGTTGCATCTGCCCTCTCAACCAATGGTTGCGGTACGAGGTTACGTAACTGTCGATGGCATCGCCCTAGATCTGACTCTATATACCGACATCCTCATCCATCGCTCAGGCAGTTCAACGACCACGATAAGCGGCGGCAATATATTCTCAGTAACCTGACTAATGTCTTGTCCGTCCGCTGCGTGGAAATGATGGAGGGATAGTTCTGAAGCCGAAGGGATTAAACTATCGATCGCTTAATCGATCTTATGAAAGCACTTTTCTCGAAGTTTGATTGATAAACCCCATTACAGCGTAGTAATAGATGGTAAATAACACTCCAGTAAACAATTGCCCACCCATCGGCCCATGCCAAAAATCAAAGGCTTCTTGTCCCCAGTAGACAGAAGCAAACGCTAGTAAAACGATCCGGGGAATGTTGAAGATTAATGCTAGGAGGATACCGATGAGCATCATTGTTGATGTTCTAATCCAACTCTGCTGTAAAAATAGCCCCAGAATCAGACCGGCTGCTGCCATTGTGAATGCCATATTGAAACCATTGCATCCCCATGCCACCTCCACCGATCCATCAGGTAGTGAGACAATATTGCCCGTGACTTCGGCGGGCTGTCCCATCATCTTCAGGGTCTGAGTGCCGCTCCAGGCCATAAAGTTTTCAAGCAAATTCGGTGGCGTAAAGGTTTTCCACAAAATACGGGCCATCAACCCTGGTTTAGGGTAGACACTGATGAGGATCAAAAGCACGACTAGGGCATATCGTTGGAAAAATTTGATTCCCCAAGAGCTGCAAGCGATCCCACTCAGAACCAACAACCAGAGCAATGCCTGTGACCAGACAGCAGCTCGACAAAATGGGAATAGGATCGCTCCACTCACAATCAGAGCATGACCTAAAAACTGATCTTCATTGGAGGCCGTCAATAGAGACAATTCCTGCCGCCGTTTCCAAAGTTCATACAATCCCAAAGCCACAGCCGCTGTCACTAATGGTAGACCTGCTGATCCTTGAAAGGCAGCAACCGTCAGACTCCCCAACCATACAGGGAAGTAACATAGTCCAACTAATAAACCACATAAAACAAAGCGTCCATGACGGGTACGGAGATGAGTATATAGAAAGCTGCGAATCTGCCATCCGATTTGCTGCTGCCATTTCATCGATCTTAACTCCTTCGGGGACGCATACTGTAATAACCTAAGCTAATGAGAGCAACTCCAATCACAACTAAATTGGCAACAATAGCGATCATTGTCTTCCGAATACTAGATCTAGCAGTTTGCTTTAACGACACTACTCTAGTATCAATCAGTTGAGCAGCTTGTTTGAGTTGTTCTGGGGTAACATTCGGAGCCAGTTCCGGATCCTCTTTCGCATTCTGGATTTGGGTTTGAACTTGTGATGCTTGATCCGTAATGTTCTGCTCTGCAAGGCTGCTCAGTCTCAGCCCATCTGAAATCGTCAACACACAAGACAACAGAAAAGCAATGCCAATGGCGAGGGTACCCATTCCTAGCTGTTTACGCCAACGACGGTTTTCTAAGTTGCCATAAATCACCAGTGCTGCGCCGAACAACAGAATGATACTGCGGTCACTCATCTGTTGTAGGAAATTAACACGCCACTCAGGATTGCTAGGAGCCGAAGGTAAAGCTATGAGCAACAAATCGACCAAGAACCCTGCCAAGCAAGCAAAGCCGACAATACGGCTCATGGGTTGCGGATCAAACGACGGTACAAATTTGGGAGCAGTGGTAGCCATAGGAAAGATGAAATGAAGTTGAGTAAATATGGAGTGATCTCACTTCCTAGCTATCTCAGACAAACAGGTGCTAGTCACCGATCTGGCTGTTGTCAATAGAAGGAAATGATGAGCAGTGAAACCTGGTTAAAACTATAAAGCTGGAATGCTTCTCGAATGCGATCGGATAATTTTTGATCAGAAATTTGAACAATATTGATGATTGCAAACCAGTCATCTGATGCTCAAAAAGCCTTTGGTTAAGCCACTCATCGGTAGAGATAGCCAACAGAGTTCAATATCAATTCGAGTGGTGTATGACATGATAACCTGCTCGCGGAGGAAATCCAGTGCATATTCAACTCTACGTTTAATATACTAAAAATACAAGATTTTGAATTGACCCACAATACATTTTCCCATACTTTTTATTAACTTTAAGTTTGTACTGTTTCGACTTCATGCTTTGGTGATTTAAGAATAGGAAGATGAATCTGATTGTCAGAGGGTTTGAGCTATGAATCTCTAGCGGGAGATAATCGAGTAATCATTAGTCGAAAAGGGCGGAGTAAGTAATAGAGAAAGTGTAACTGCGAGGGTAGATTCCAAAAAGACTCATCCCGATTGTTGGGAAATAGAATAATCAGGTTGCGATGAATAGGCTTCCATAAACAGTTGAGACAATTTAACCGATCGCGAGTCGTGGTCATCATTCTGAAATAAAATAGTGTCTTCTTTAAACTGAATTTGTTGGAGATACGAGGATCAGGACTCAATAGATTGAGAGCCAACTCACGGGCAAGAGCATTACACTCTGGATCGGACATTATCCGCTGTTGAATCTCCGGCGGAACAGTCAGTCTCAATAGCAGTTGCGCTAGCCGAAACCCCAGCAGGAGCATCCGTTCACTGCCTAGAGTTTGTGACTTTAGGACAACGCGAGACCAGTCAGTTTCAGGATAAGTTTGCACAAATTGAGCAATATCGCAAATCCACTTGAGGACGCGCCAACATTCCTTAGAACCATGAACTGTCAGGTAAATAAGCAAATCTTCATTGCCAAAACTCCAAATCGGCTGCCCAGACAGTAAAACCTGCTGACGATTTCGCCAGAGTTGATCAAAACTGGGTTCTTGGCTGAGAAAATAATTGGGTGTAAGTGTTTGGTGTAAATCAATGCAAATTGAGCCATTGGTGAGCGAATATTCATGCCATGCTCTAATATAAGCCGCTTCCCGACCAGGGTTTAGGAATGACCAATCACGGACAGCCGCATAACCCGATCGTGTCAATAATTCAATCGCCTGCTGAAAGTATTCGGGTGGAACCAACAGATCCAGATCGCTTGTTTTTCGCAAGCCAAGATTTTGATATAGTTCTGTACTCAACAGCGGGCCCTTGAAGGGAATCACAGGAATGGCTTGAGCTGCAAACAGGGGTTGTAAGCGTAGCAGTTCTTGCATCAAAATCATGCTATGCAAGGTGGATCGTTGAACATTGACTAAAAGGGATCGGGAAATTTCTAAGGGTACAGCTTCAAAACCCACTTTTTGTAAGGTTTGATAGAATAAGCCAACCACGCCATGTCGCAGAGCCAGTTCTAACAGCAGCTTCCAGTCTAGAGCAGTGGTCAGTAAGTTTTTGATTTCCGTTTCAGCTCCTGGATCAAGGTGATGATTAGTACAATGTAATAACAGGTTAAACTCAGGTGTGCTCTGACTTTCGAGCGAGGGGCTCGTTTCTTGAAACAACTTGCCAATCATGTTTTAGTTGAGGATAAAGATTAGGAGGAACAAATTCTGGGTCATTTAGAAAAGGTCATTTAGAAAAGATGCTTTGGAAAAGATGCTTTGGAAAACAAAGTAACCGCTCAAGGATGCAACTCATCCCTTAAATAGTCACCACCTGTTCAAGTAATTGATCGATACGATGATTGATCGCTTTCAGATCAAATCGTTCACGAGCTATGTGATGAGCCTGCTGAGCAATTTTAGCTGTGCGATCGGGATGTTCAAAGCAATATTGGATGACTGCTGCTAATTCCTGAGGATCAGCGGGAGGAGTTAGCCAACCCGTTTCACCTGGAACCAATAATTCTACTGCCCCACCTGCTGCTGCCGCCACCACTGGACGACCTACTAACATCGCCTCAATAATCACTCGCCCAAATGGCTCTGGAGCCGTTGAAGTATGAGCGATCAAGTCGCAAGCTGACATTAACTGCGGTACATCCGTTCGAAATCCCAGGAAACGTACCCGATTCATCAACCCTAACTGCGCGATCTGTTGATGGAGTTGTTTCACATAAGCATTCTCGCCAAATAGAGCGCTACCCACCAATAAAACTGTGACGGGGTTAGGGCAATGCGTGAGTGCTTCGATTAAAATATGCTGACCTTTCCAAGGTGAGAGCCGACTGAAGTGGCCCACGACGAATTGTCCAGACAATCCGAGTTGTTGTCGCAATTGTTGTGTTTCAAGAGTTGAGACTTGATAGCGCTGTGGATCAAACCCGTTATAGACGACTTGCACTCGATCGGGCTTGCCACCTGCCTGAATAAAAGCATCGCGAGAGGCTTCTGAATTGGCAATCACTAGCGCAGCAAAATGATTGGCTAACATGATTGCAATCCGGCGATTCGTAGCACTGAAGTGATCGGCTGACAGAATATCGTGCAGATGAAACACCAATGGGCGTTGGCTAATCATACTCGCCAAGCCCCCCACCACCAGCGCTTTCTGGGTATTGGCATAGATCACTTGATGTTGCCGACTGAGGTTTGCGACCGTGACAACGAGGGGAATTAGTTGCCGCAAGCTGCCTAACCCTTGCAACACTCCACTTTCTTTAGAGACCGGCAAAGCCTTCGTCGTCAGCACTTGAGCAGGAATGCCCATCTGTTGAAGTAAGCGGTAGTGAGCACCATCCGCAAATAGCCCTACCAGACAGCGATCCTTGAGAGAATTTGCCAAGTCTACCAGGCAGAGTTCTGCCCCACCCAATTCACCGCTTTGATCTAAAAATAGAATGCTCATGCGCATGACCTCAGTGAGATGACTTGAGCAATACCGTGCGAACTTGAGTTGCAATCTTCTGCCAATCAAATTGATGACAGGCATATTCACGACAAGCTGTCCGATCCGGTAAAGTCACTGTTGGTCGTTGCAGCAGTTCAATCAGTCGATCGGCGATCCCCCCTGCCTCAGCCGTTGCCGTCACCAGATTGGGGTTAAAGGGTGCGATCACTTCCGGCATTCCACCAATGGGAGTACAGACAGGAGGGGTGCCGCAGGCTAGGGATTCTAGCAAAATTAACCCAAATCCTTCTAGACTTTGACTCGGTACAACCGTCAAATCAGCCGCTTGGTAGGCGAGGGGCAGTTGGTCATCCGCTAAGTAACCGACCAGCCGCACATGATCTTGCAAACCCCACTCCTGAACTTGGCGATCGAGCGTTTCTCGCTGCGGCCCTTTCCCAGCAATCGCCAACCAGACATCTGGAATCTGCTGTTTGACCAGCACTATGGCTTTCAGTAACTCCTCTAACCCCACTCGATGCACAAGACGACGGGGTGAAAAAAGGATGAGTCGATCCGTCGGCCAACCTAATGTTTGACGAGCCATCTGCCGAGTCAGATTGGGTTGAAACCGTTGAGTATTTACCCCACCTGGAATAACGTGGATATGTTCCCAAGGCACCCGATAGGTTTCATGCAGAATTATTCCGAAGGCTTGACTGAGCACAATAAACCGATCGCAGCGCCGGTAAACCCTCTGTTCTACCCACCGTTTAAACCCTACGCTCCATGGGCTGGCTCCCTCGTGCTGGCTCTCGATCGCCCAAGGGCCATGAAAGGTAAAGGTCACAGGCACTTGCTGAGGCAACTGGTTCAATAGGGGAAGTCCATAGAGCGCGAAGTGCAGATTGATAGCATTGGGAGCCACCATCTGGCGTTGCTTAAACTGCTGATGAGCTTGCCATAGCCGTTGAGGTAGAGCGACTTTTTCTGAAGTGAGAGTAGTCAAAATTAGATGGGGCTGGGGAGAACAAGTCGGTAGATCAGTACCACAAAACTCCACCCAATCCTGACCAGCCGCTATCTGAGCAGTCAATTCGTGGAGGTAGCGATTCAAGCCCCCAGGCGAAGTTGGAGACCACCCCATACCGACACAAAGGATCGAGGCTGATAGTCCAGTAGGATAGGTTGATGGTGTAGGGCTATGAATAGAATTACAAACGTTTAGATTTAAGTCTCGTTTAGATACATGTAGTTATAAAATCTGTCGTGACATATATAATTTCACTATCCCCATCTAAATTACCTTTTATAATTTGTATCCCCAAACATATCGATCCCTAAACCATCTTAAAAGATCGATCTAATCTTCAGATGGGAACCAGTTCAACAATGAGCGGATGATCGGG
Organism: Elainella sp. Prado103; assembly: GCA_025454395.1. Taxonomy (GTDB): domain Bacteria; phylum Cyanobacteriota; class Cyanobacteriia; order Elainellales; family Elainellaceae; genus Elainella. Next base: position 35,870 of record JALOOM010000046.1, on the reverse strand, counting down.
AATTTGCAACTGGATCGAGGTCGGTTTTTGCCATACTGCTAAAGATTGATCACTTTCAAGCGGACGATAGAGTCGAGCAAGTTGCATGGGAGTTTGAAGGCTTAGGGTTACCGAGCGATCGGGCACCACCAAGTCCCTCTTGCGGCGATCGAAGGCAGGCACCTCCTGCCAAAGAATCAAATAAAAATTGCGATTACTCTTTTGCAACAGAGTATGATGAATGCGACCCACTGATCCCTCCAACCGATAGTTGAGCATTTCAGGCACAAATGCAAATCCAGCATCTGCCAGCAAATGCATCATATTCTTGAGTGCTATAAAAGCTGGCTTCCGAGATCCATCCGATCGCAGGAGCCCGAAGCGATTTTCTTTATCTCCATCTTCAGGGAAGAGATCAATGAGCTCATAGATAAAAGTACGTTGAATGCCATGATTAAAAAACTCTAACCATAGCCGAGGAATTAACTTGCTTGCAACAGACTCAGATACCCCCTGACTTCGAGGATCCGTCTTGGCGCTATGCCATCCGGCTTCAGTTGCCATCACGGGTTGTCCTGGACAAACTACCTGGGCATCAGCAATTTTCCGAAAAAGTTTCGGTTCAGATGGATAGCTACCCATGTAGGTATGCATATTGCCCGTATCACAGGGAACTGCTCCTAGATCAGCCGCATGGGCTGTTTGGACAATAGAAGGAGCGACTACATCGAAGTGTGTCGTTTCAGGATCCTGTTTAATCGCTGCATACAACTCAGATTGAAAGATGCGCAAACCTTCTGGAAATGCTTGATCTCGATAGGTTACACCCGATCGTAAATCCCATTCATTGGGGCCTTCGATCGCATCCAAACTAGATGCTAGCGTCTTAATCATGGGAATCACTGTTGCAACATTCTTGAAGTGTTTTGGATCAACAATCAGCAGAGTTTTAATTCCAGAGCTAGAGAGATCCCGGATTTTAGCTTGAGCTTGTTTCGCTTTTGTCGGTATGCCATCTCTAACATAATGTACTCCTAATTCAATCAACCTGGGTTTGATTATACTTTGATAATTTCTATAGGAAGTATCCATGTAATTGAGATGAATATTTACCCCTAATGTATCGATGAAAGTACTTGCTTGCTTTGCAGTCTCCCCGCTTAGCAGAGAAGCACGATTGAAATTAAGTAAACAGCCTAGAGCAACAATGATAAACAGGCTAAAATAGTAGGTCTTATTGAACTTTCTGGCAAGCATTCCTTCACATCAATTGTAGACTGCAACCGTTTCGTAATTAAATGTTCTGAAGCCAAAATATTTAGTTATTGAGGGGCAGCGTGATCGTACAAGCTATTCGATCAAGCCTCTCTTGATAGGTGTAAAGGCGTTTTTTGGCAATTTCTAGCCAATCATAAGCTTGGGCTGTTTGATAAGCATTACAGCGCAACCTGTCTAACAGATTCCGATCAGTAATCAGTTTGTCCAAGGCCTCAAAAATCGCCTGTTCGTCCCGTAGAGGAACCACCAAGGCATCATGCCCCTCTTTCACGATTTCCATAGGCCCTTCGGCTGATGTTGTCACGGGTGCTAGCCCACAGGCCATCGCTTCAACTAATGCCTTGCCAAAAGCTTCGTAGGTAGATGCGAAAATCTTAATATGATGCCCTTGTAGCAATTGGGGTAGATCACTATGAATATATTTGTCAATAATCCTGATGCGATCATGGATAGCTGGATCGAAATCTGCATAGATCCTATTGGAATCAGCACACTCCAAACATTGAGTTCCCAACAGGGTTAATTCAACATTTGAATATTTCTTCAAGATTCGGTTCAGGGCTGGGCTACTATACTTAATTCCTTTTCGTTCAATATAAGTGCCAATTTGAGCAATCCGAATGATTGCATTCTCTTCCGTTGGTGTCCTTTCCAAAGGTAAGTTGCGAAATTCATCAGGCATACCATTGGGGAAAATATAGGATGTTTCTCGCCGCACGCTTAGGTGCTGAACAGTATATTCCAGATCTGATCGGTTGAGCTGAAAAACCAGATCAGCAGCTTGCAAAGAAGTCGCCACTTCCCAGAGCCGGATAGAACCTCGATACAGCCAATACTTCCAACCGATCTTGATTTCACCTCGCTGAGCTGCTGCTAATTGACTCGCCTGGTAAGTATGCTCAAGATTATGAACTCGAGTCACAACTAACGGCCGAAGCTGACTAAAGCGTTGTACAATCAACGCCCATAACCATAAATCTCCAGAAGAACCATCCACTACATCAATCTTTGAGGTGTGGAGCAGTTTGATGAGATGAGCTGCGACAAATTCAGGAAATAGCACTCTTTTCTGTTTGTCAGAGAGCCATTTCGGTAGGTTATCCAAGGAATAGTAATTCACTTGATGACCTAATTTCTGGTAGCACTGCCCTAGCCTGAGCGTACTACCGGCAGCACCAGAGTCTGGATTGAGGGGATCTTGAATGGTTAACAGAATGTTCATAGAGAAGAGCAGATTATTAGGAAGAGCATTTAATCTTTATATACCTGTAATCAATATGCTGAATACAACTTGAAAAAATCAGCCTGATTGTCTTGGTTTGGCAAGTGATAAATAATATTTTCGACAGGATAGTCCAGCACCGATAAATCCCCAAAGCAGTATGCCATTACTACCATTCAAAGTTGGATTGAGCGTAATCACAAATACGATCGCAGCAGTAATGGATAAGGTTGCACTATTAAAAGTGTCTGAGCTAACCCCTTGCCACCTTAGAAGAGCAAAAAGGGATAAAAATAAACCGAAGAGATAGGGAACTGAGCCCAACCAACCAAAGTAGTAAAAAAGTGGAATGATGGAACCATCGCTGATCGAATATCCTGTTGATCCGGTATCCAGTGGGGCTCCGACACCCTGTCCCAGGATTTGCGTAAAAGCAACTTTTGATAAAAGGGCATATCCTTCTTTACGAGCATTCAAACTGACATCGTCTTCAAGATTTATAAAACTTTCTAACCTTTCCAGAATGACTTCATTGAAGGGTTCCAAAGAGATGAGAAAAACAATAAAGGTAATACCGACAATGATGCTAATCAGAATTCGCATCTGCTGGCTAGATCTGAGAGAGAAAAAGAATAGGGTTAAACCCACTATCCAAGCTAACCAACCTGCTCTAGCTAAAGAGAGAAAGAAAGCTAAGTGCCCAACCCCCAACACTGGAAAACGAGCAGACTGTTTAAAGTTGGCAAGGAGCATCGTGAAGCCAGCCATCATATAAAGTGCAAATGTCTGGGGAGCTTCTGCGGTACTCCAAACTCGAATGCCAAAAGGTTCAGGTGTTCCTCTTCCTGATAACTCTGAAGCAATTAGAAAGTTCCGATCCCAAGCAGGTGCAGTTACGTATTGAAATATTCCATATAGACCCATAATCAGTACTATCCAAAAAAAGATGGATTGTATGCTAACTTTCAAAGCTGGATAGTTTTTCCACAAAGTTGAGATATGGAAGCCAAATAAAATAGGACAAAGCCATGCGAGTGATTGCTCAACAATCAAAAGATCATCGAAAGAGCCTTGAATAAGTCTAATACTTACTCCATACAGGACAACGAATATGCAGATAGAAAATGGAATATTACTACCTTTAATAATCTTAGGTAGGCACCGGAGAAAGGTGATCACGCTAATTAGGGTTACAAGGTTAGCTACTGTAGTCAGTCCTCCAATGAGAGGGCCGCCCTGGTAGATAATCATTCTATTGACCAAAGGACTTAATACCCATAACCAGAAGGTAAAACCAACATATAGAATAGGACAATTGAAGTAGAGAAAGAGCCCCACCAAAACACTCAAAAGAGGGAAAAGTAACCCTAAAACTGCTCCTGCTCCAATCAAAAAAAATGCGGCACAACAAGCAATCAATAGCTTGATAATCAACCCTCCTTGTCTGTCTTGAACTGAAACTGGAGTTCGGGTTTCGCAGTTCATTTTAAGATCCTTTTTAGTCCAGCCATACTCGATCATCAAAGATTTACTTACATGCCTAAAAGCTGACTTTACTTAAACTTGAGCGATCCTGCCAGGATTATATGGGATCCTAAGGCTTTGTCTCTGAGGCGTGGATGTGCTCTCACCTCCCCTTTTCACAAATTGTTTGTGATTGCTAAATTGTTTGTGATTGCTAAAGTTTTTGGAAAAGACCATTCGACAATTTCTCGTTGCATGACTTGTTCGATCGCATTGATTTCAAGTGAAAGCAAGTTAACAATAATACGCTCTAGTTCATTGCTAATTTCCGGCACTGCAAAAATTTGTTTTGAAAAGAGAGGTGTCAACTTGGATTTCAGTGACTTAGGGATATATCTTCTTAAAATATGTAAGCCAGGATTGTTATTCATAAAATTTTCAAATCGATGGTCAATTTTTACTTCACCAACTGATTTATTTTTAACTACCTCAATGTCTTGAAATCTATCATTTGAGATTTCCAGAAAATCCGCGATCTGTCTCATGACTGCCGTTTTATCTGCAACAAATGATTCAAGAGTCAGTAATAGAATCCGCCTCCTACCGAATTTTTCGATGTAAGGCTTGATTTGTGTATAGTATCGAGTGCGATTAATATAGGAAGGATTAGATAAGATCTCAGCATCAGCGGTAGCAGCCGCGTATCCTCTCAACAAGTTGTGAGCATACTGAGACCTAATTCGGGGAATAGGGTCTCGCATCAAATAAATGATTTTCAGATTAGGATTGAATTCGTAAATTTCATCTGGAATATTCTTATTAAATTCCGGATAACAAGTATAGGTGGTAGAAGCTTCACCTCGAATACATCCTTGATCAAAATCATATAGTGCCCTGTAGGATTCAAGATTTTCTCGCCAAGCAAGGGTTTTGCTAAAGAAATGAGGCTCTTTAATTTTACAAAAGGAAACCTCAGGATGATGGGTCAAAATCTCAGCGATAGTTGTAGTCCCACATTTAGCTGCGCCAACAATCATAAAATCAACAAAAGTCATCAAATGAACTCCTTAAGTGACCACACATTTAATAAACTAAACCTCTAACGCCTCAGTTAATAACTGAAATCTTTGAGCTAATTGTTGATTCAGTTTAGAGACATCAAACTCCTCCTCAACTTTATGGCGAGCTGATAAACCGATCGATTTCCATACTTGAGGATTACCCAGTAACATTTTGAATCGATCAATCAATTCACCAACATTTCGTTCTACAGTCAGTATTCCAGAGTTGCCATTTTCAACTAGTTCAGGAATACCACTGTGGTAAGTACTAATCACAGGAATACCCATTGCCATAGCTTCCATGAGTGCAACTGGAATTCCTTCTTGATCTCCATCATGGGCAGTCACACTCGGAGCCAGAAATAAGTGAGTTTTCTCTAACCACTTAACTACACTGTCCTGGGGTTGCCATCCTAAAATTTTGATCACATCATCAGCTTGTAATTCTGCAATCAAACGCTCAAGCTCTTCTTGAAGCGGCCCATCACCAATGATCATATACTCCAGATTCGAGAAGCGCTCTTTCAGGGCAGCCACAGCTCGAATACCGTATTCCACCCCTTTTTTTTCAACCAGGCGACAGACCGTAGTAATTTGTGTTTTCTCACCCAAACTACATTCACGAACTTTGAATTTAAATTCTTGGCAGTCAATTCCCATGTGATGAACAACTGTTTTTTCGTCAGGCGCACCAAGCTCTAAAAGGCGTTTTCTCCAATGTTCACTAATAGGTAAAAATAAATCTCCGACTCGGAAAAGTTGGTTGTACGTATCCTTTCCTACCTGATCCAAATAACCAGAAATATCAAAACCGTGAAAGACTGTTGAAAGCTTGCCCTGAATGACTCCCAATTGCCGCAGATACATGCCTTTAATGCCATTCATCCCAAAATGACAGTGAATAACATCATATTTTGGTAATCCATGCCTCAAAAAAGGGACAATCTCATGGAGCAATCGCAGTGATTTGGCATAGTTACCATATTTCTGTAAGTTAGTTGACCGCAGTATCTGCCTCGGATAGCGTATTCCCCAAATAGTAAATAGATACAGTCCCTTGATCGATCGCAACAAATAGTTGGGTGAGATTTCTTCATAGTAGAAAGTTCTCTTTGGTAGATCGTATTTCTTGACATCCGGATGAATCTTGCTCAACTGCTTAGGTGGACTTGCATAAATATCGACCTCATGCCCTTGATCGATTAGTCCTGTAATCTGATTTAAAACAAAAGTTTCTGAGAGTGTGGGAAATTCTCCCACCAGGAAAGCAATTTTCATCACGTCAACCTTATCCAGTGGATAACTTGAGCAGTTAGACTAATTCAACGATTTCTTTGAGTAGCAAACAAGTCTCAAAAGCCTTTGTTCTTTCCTGCTCAACAGCAGTAATTAAATTATTGCGAACTATTTCAATTTCTTGAAAGAAGGTATCTACAGATTTCACAAAAGCTTCAGGTTCAATATCTTCAATATCGACTGTCCATCGCCCTTCACCCATCTTTTCAAATAATTCCTTCGTCTTAAATTCATAAGAGATGGGAAAGACTGGAACTCCGACTCCCAGCGATAAGATCGCCATATGAAGTCGAGTTGCAATCACAAAATCAAAAGTTTTGACAAATTCCGCTAAAGCTTCAGGTGCATGGAAGTCTGAATTGACCTGTACGGAGGAAGAAACAGGGAGAGGCAAAGCATCATAAATTTCCTGCGCTATGCTGGAGTCGTCCAGATAGTATTCAGGAATCCCCTGACAGGTCGAGATAAACGTGACTTCAGCCTGATACTTCTCTACAAAATAAGTTATGAGTATCTGTAAAGATTCTTGATACTTTCTCTGACCAATCTTTGGATCAATTCTCTTGAAATGTTGCCAATTCCTGACTGAAATCGCAATGCGTGGCTTATAGGTAAGCCCATTGGTTTGTGGCTGGGCTTTTGGTATCAAGGGCTCAGCTAACGCAAAAGCGGCATCGGGAGTAACATAGACATGGGGATTATCAACTCCAATATCATCAAGATGTTTCTGGGATTGGCAATCTCTGAGCAGGATCAGAGCGGCTTGATCAAACACGCGCTTAAATATCTTCCGATGGAAAGGTAGATTAAAAGGACCTAATGATTGAGTGAAAAATACCAAGGGTTTCTGGGCTTGAAGTGAAATCTTGTAATCTAAGATACGCGGTGCAAGCAGATAATTTTCAACTAAGTATGTTCCACCTGTACTGACTATGAGATCAGCGTTGTAATAGTCTGCAAAAGTATCGTATTCTTCCTTCGATAGAAATAAGCGAGAAGCGGCTTTTATGCCATACTTCCAGCACCAAGCCCCAATTTCAACTCGAGTTCTATTGAAGTAACGGACTAATCTGACTGGACGTTTAATCCTACTTTTGATGAAACACTGATAATAGATCAGTTGCTTAAATCTCAACTCTGGATAATATCTTTGGGCTACTTCTGGGTGACGGTCATAGACAATGAATTCTGTTTCTTCCCCAAATGTTGCCTGCAAGATTTTCAGAACACCTTTCAAAATTGCAGCATCCCCAACGTTTAAGGCAACGGTGTTAGTAATCACTATCTTCATATTTTGACCTCGTTCTCAATCACAGGGAGCATTGTAAGCAGTCTTATGATCCAACGGCCCTCAACGAATGAACCATTTTAAGCATCTCTCTTAGGGAAGAGAGACCGTCAGGTTGTACAATCCAAAGCATTAAATAAAATAGACTATACAGAGTGCAATCTAGGAGTAAAAGTAAGGCTGAATGGATGCTATCTGGAAACCATTGATTTATGAGGAGTAATAGTCCGATCGCACCAACTGAGGCAAGAAAAGGTTTAGCGAGGATCTGCACTAGATCGCTTAACTTCAGAAAAGTGCCTCGGTAGCAAAATGACAGACCCAAAATCAAAAAAAGTGGTCTGGAACAACCATAGCCTACTGCAACCCCTAATGCTCCCCATCGCACGCTGATCACAAAGATCAGTACTGTCAAACTAGAGGCAAAGAGCCCCCACCTGAACTGTTGCTCGACTCTACCGAGGGCAGTGAAAGCCCAACCCATGGCAATCCCACAAGTGCCTACATAGGCGGCTGGGATGAGCCAGCGGAAAATGGGAATGACTGGCATCCACTGCTGTCCTAGCGCCAGCGGAATGATTAAATCAGCACAGGCAAATAGAAAACCAGCAATCGGCATTCCCAGTGATGCAGCAATCAGGATTGCTTGGTAGTAGTACCGTTGAAACTTTTCCGGTTCTTCTTGCAATCGGCTTAACGTAGGCAGTGCAACATTCGTGAGTGGGAGATTAATTTGTTCGATCGGCAATAATAATAGTTTATACGCTATTGCATACAGACCTAACTGCTGTGCCCCCCAGAACCGACCAATCAGAAAATTGTCTGCATTTCTGGAAAAATAATTGACAATATGAAAGCCAGCCATGTTACTGCCAAATACTAACATTGAAGAAACATTCCCATAGCGGCTGATCAATCCAGGTCGCCAACGGCACATCAGCCAAGCACCCACCAAGGTAGTCAGGGATTGCACTAATCGCCAAATAATCAGCGACCAATAACCCATCCCCATCCCAGCAGCTACCGTCGCTGTTCCAACTCCTGTGACCATTGAGACGATTTCAATCCGCGCAATACTGCCAAACTGCATTTGTCTTTTCAATAAAGCTAGGTGTTGAACGGCCAAACCGCCAATCATAAAGTTGACAGATAAGCAAAGTACAATCGGAGTGAGACGGGCTTCTCCGTAAAATACAGCGATCACAGGAGCGAGAACTGCAACGAGGACTGTAATGAGTAAGCTAAAGCCAATGTTAATCCAAAACAATGTGCTGACTTGAGCATGATTGATATCAGGCTTCTGGATGGTAGCCGCCGATAACCCTAAATCTTTAAACAACTCAACGAAGTTCAAAACAATGGTTACCATACCGATCAAACCGAAATCTTCAGGCAGCAGTAACCTTGCCAGGAAAAATGTCCCTCCGGTTTGCAGCAAAAATTTAAACCCTTGGGAAACTAAAGTAACCGCTCCGCCCCGAATCGATCGCCCCTTGAGGTCTTTCTGCAAATGAGCCGTTTGAAAAAACTGATTGGGGTCAGAAGATGCTGTGCCAACGCCATGTGGTCGTTCATGTTGGTTCATACGTTATCGCTGAGATAGAGCTTGAATCAGAGATCAAGCGACTAATATGCTCCATGCCCTTTCAACACACTGGGTACTGTCAGTAACAAAATCTTCAAATCTTGCCATAAAGACCAATTTTTCAAATACTGCAAATCTTGCTCTGTGACCGCATCTAGATCCAATTGTTCCGATCGTGCTTCAATCTGCCAGGCTCCAGTCATACCAGGGAGTGCATTCAATCGTTGGTGCAACTCTGGCTTGATTCGTATTGCATCATAGAGAGCCCAAGGGCGAGGCCCCACCAAGCTCATCTCTCCCCGCAGCACGTTGATCAACTGAGGTAATTCATCCAAACTGAGCTTACGTAACCACCGTCCTAGAGGAGTTACCCGTGGATCACACTCGAGTTTGTGCAAGCCAGTTTGGTTCGCCATAACCCGACTATGTAATTTCTCCGCATCAATCACCATCGAGCGAAATTTGATTATGCGAAATAGCTTACCTCGTTGCCCGACCCTCTGCTGAGTAAAAAACACAGATCCACCATCCTGGATTTTGATCAGTCCAGCAATCACCAACAATACAGGGCTCAAGCTCAATAGCAACAGTAGGGCAGCCATACGATCGCACCCTTGCTTTACGGCCCATGCGACCGGATAACGCTTCTGCGGTAATGATGCCGATGATGGCAGCTTTAAATAAAGTGGCTTTTGAGCTACTTCACAAGCACGAGACCAGAGGGTAACTGCAGACAATCCTGACGCTGGATCAATACACACCGATTTGACAGATGATCGCAGCAAACAAGCGCGAAACCAATCTTCACTAGCGAGTGCTGGCAAAGCAACTCCCACTTTATCTTGGGTTGCTGGATAAACCCACAGTCTGCCCCGTCGCCACCGCAAATAGCAAGACAACATAGGAGTGAAGGAAGAGATCTCAAACTTGAGTTCTGCTGGCTTGAAAGTCTCAAATGTATTCTTAGAGAGCGTCATAGTTCATTCATCAATGAGGGCGAATTAAGCTTGCAATTACCAGCGGTATTGTCCCCAAGTAGGGCAAACACCGATTTCTCAGTCCGTAGAGCCCCTCGCAGGAATTTAAGTCAGAGCGTTCAAGACAACTCCACCCTGAAATTCCTCAAATCTTCTATAGCAATCCTATTGAAATTGTGAAAGGTGAAATCTGATCAATCATTGAGATCTGCTCTAGATACCAAGATGCAAATGAAACAGCAGAGATCTCTGATTGCTAATCTCTGAGCAATCTATGACTCTATCAAAACCGACAGATCAAACATCCGATTGCCTCAATGCATATGCTTTATAAGTTGAGCTAGTGTAGTTGATATGTCGAGCAGAACCATCTCTGGCTCCATTCGCTACAATACCAAGAACATGAATAGGGGCCATGGCAGACATTACTTCGTTCAGCTCCTGTTGAGTAATTTTGTCTAACCGGGTCACAATCACTGTACTATCGCAGGCAGCTCCAACCTTTAAGGCATCCGCCATCCCTAACACGGGAGGTGTATCAATTAAGACGACATCATAAAGTTCTTTACTCCTTTTTAGTAAGCGTTCAAATCGGGGAGAACTCAGTAAAGTAATTGGGTCATGCAGAGATGCACCAGCAGGCAAAATATCAACATATTTCCCATCAAAATCTAAACGATGGGTGGGATTACTCCCCGGCTTTCCCTGTAGGTAGGTCGATAACCCGCCCTCAAAGCTCAATCCTAAATCCCTCTGGATGCCCGATCGTCTTAGATCAGCATCAATCACTAATACTTGTTGATTCATGCGAGCTAAGCTTAGCGCCAACCCTAGGGTCAGCGTTGTTTTGCCTTCACCAGGAAGCCCAGAAGTAATACCAATGACTTGGGATGTACGTTCAGTTTGTAGGAGTTGCAAACTGTTTGCGATCAGATCCAACGATTCCCGAAACGGTGGACAAAGAATGGTCTGAATCAGGTCGGAATCTGCTAATTCTGGATGAAGTGTACCGATCGCGATGTTACTATTCGCTCCACTCAGCGGTAAGCGACGGGACGAGCGGGAAGGTAAAATCCCCAAGAGAGGCAGAGGAACTTGCTTTTTCAGGTCATCTGAGGTGTGAACCACCTGATCCATACTCTCACGCGCTAGCGCTAATGCACCACCAATGAATAGTCCTACCACCCCTCCCATCAGAATAAATCGCATAGAATTGCTACCGATTTCAGCCCCTAATGTGGGTTGAACAATCACATCCCAGCTAAAACCATCTCGGGCTAATTCAGCACTGAGTTGTTCTCGTTGAACCAAGAGTTCTTTCAGTGTATTACGTTCAATTTCAACGCTGGGTTGTAGGCGGTCATATTCAGCGATCAATGTAGGATAGTTGTTGATTGCAGCCCGCAGTTGACCTTCCATGCCTTGTAGACTTTGCCATCGAGCATCTAAACTTCTCAACGTTGCATCAGTTTCAATCAGATCAGCTACTAACTGTAGATCAACTGCCCCCAATTGCAGAAGAGATAACAACGAGGGGTCAAGCTCAGCGCTAGGCTGTTGTGTGATCGCAGCAATTTCTTGTCGTAATGCTGCCAATTCATTCTTTTGCTGCTCGATAAAACGCTGCACTTCAGGGTCTTGATCTGTAAAAAGAATACGGCGATTTGCCAATTCTAAGTTTGTTTTTTGCAGGGCGTTGAGCAACCCTTGAATCCGACTAGACTGGCTTAGACGAGCTGCCATGATTGCACTTTGTGGAGACAAGGCTAACCGTTGCTGGAGCGCTTGGTAACGGCTCTTGGTACTACTGATTTCTGATAGCAATTGACGTTGGTTCTGTTGGATTTGATTGAGTGCTTCTACCGTTGCTTGAGCCTGGTAAGCAGGATCGATCAGGTTCTGTCTTTGGCGAAACTGTTCCAGAGCTGCTTGGGCTCGTTCTAAATTATCACGAGTGTTGGCAAGCCGTTCATTGACATGTCGCAGGCCCTGCTCCAGCCGTTCAGACTGCTTCTGTTGATTATAATTCAAATAGATTTGCTTAATCGTTTCTAAAAACTTCTGACTCCTAATTGGATCACCATCGATATATCTTGCTTCAAAAATTCGGGTAAAGATGGGGTTCTTCGAATCTTTCTCAACTACTCGATTAAGGGAAAACGAACCCCGAGCAATTTCGGCTGTTAAACCTGGATACTCCTGTTTCAGCTTATCGACTGTTTGTTCAATAAACTGGGCACTACGCATGAGGTTCAGTTGGGTCGCATAATCCGTATCACTAACCCGCCAATTGGATACGCCCGTAAGGTCAGCTTCTGTCAGTTCGTTGTCAAAGTTAGGCTCAACAATCAGTTGCATAGAACTGATGTAAACGGGTCTCTGGTTCATTGACACATAGGTACCACCCGCCAATCCTACGCCGACTGCACAAGCAATCCATACCCAACGGCGGAGTAACATGCCAAAGAGCTGACCGTAACCAAATTCAGGTTCACTGGATGGATTAAACTTTGCCTCTGTCATAGTATTACCACTTTCATTACAGACGGATCGCTTTGGCTAGGGGAGGTTCGAGAACCTTTGCTAAAAAGGTATCTAGTTTTTGAAAAAAGGCAGCTTCAGTGAAATTGGTGACCGCATGGTCTCGAATTTGCTGGTAATCCCAAGTCAGATTTTCTGCCTGCAAAAGTGTATTTTGCAAAGCATCAGGGGTTTGACGATTAAAGAACAACCCAGTCACACCTGGCATTTGTGTATCTAGTACTCCACCTGCTCCATAGCAGATCACAGGTGTACCACTCGCATTTGCCTCGATCGGCACTAAGCCATAATCTTCTAATGCTGCCACAACCATCATTCGGGCTTTAGACATCAGGGTAGCCCTTTCCTCATCGCTGACATGCCCTAAAAAACACACGTTATCTAACGCGATCGCCTCCAGTCGTTTCCGTTCAGGGCCATCACCTGTAATGAGTAGCGGCCAGCCCAACCAATTTAAAGCTTCAACGATGACATCTACACGTTTATAACTCAGTAATCGGGAAGAAACTAAAAGATAATCTTCTTTCTGATCTGAAAAGATAAATCGCTCTATTTCGATCGGATAATTGATCGTCGTGGCTGGGCGCTTATAAAACTGAGAAATTCGCTTGGCAACAATTGTAGAATTGGCTACATAAATATCTGGTTCATCGGCATACTCCAAATCCATCTTTCGAAGTTGCTGAAAAATGGGCTCCAGCAATGGGTAAACCGCTTGATATTCTCGATAGCCTCGCAAATAGGTTTGAGTATCCCAGAGAAATCGAGTGATGTTGTGACAGAAACAAATATGAATTGCACCAGGAGCTTTTCGGACTGCTTTCGCAAAACTTGTAGTACTACTCAGAATCAGGTCATACCCTTGTAGATCTAAAGCTCGAAAAGCTGGGAAATATAAGGGGGCAAATAAACGAAAATAGCGAGCTGCACCTGGAATACTTTGCAACTTAGTAGTATTCACCAATCGATTTCGCAAATCGATCGTTCGTTGCGGATCATAGAGCGATGTGAAGATATCGGCTTGAGGAAAATGCTTACAAAGAAGCTCAAACACCCGCTCAGCACCACCCTTCTGGGTCAGGTAGTCATGTACTAGCGCAATTTTCATAGCAGCGCTTATTCCTTCATTTAGAGTCTAAAGCTAGCGATGATGAACCAGACTATATAAGGTAGAAACTCATGAACGGACAATTTTCGCAGCCAACTCGCAGCCAACTCGCAGCCAACTCACAGCAACAAATCGGTTCACAACTGACCAAAATCACCGTTGAGATTGCTTAGACAGGCAAACTGATATTTAAGGAGCTACAGCACTATGCTTTACCGCCTAATCGGTCAGAAGGACATGCTATAGCACCAAGCAAATTCCGCTCACTGAGTCTATTAACAGATACTCGAAGCTTGGAGCAGAACTCCGATTTTCTCTGTCTCAGATTGAAGTGACTGTCAAAAAACAGTTTCACAATACAGCTTTGTCTGATTTCATCTGGTTGGTTAATTAGGAAATGACTAGATTGTAAGGTGGGACAAGATTTTCAGGAGGAATTGAGACCGTTTATTTTGCACTGGTTTATTTTGCACTGGTTTATTTTGCACTGTATTTCAGATAAGCCAACTGCAAGTAAACCAGGACACCTTACTTATATCTAAGTAATATTCCTTAGAGCTATCAGGATCAACCGGCAAAATACGGAATTCCCTGAACGCTTTTCAAATCCTAACCACCTTTAGATCCAGAGTCGAGACCTACAACAAAACTACACGATAATTTAATAAAGCTATCGTTTTCACTTAACTTGGGACATCTCTAGAAAGAATCTATATAGTCAGTAGAGGCTCAAATGGGAGAGTCAGTAGATATTGAGATGGGAGAGTCAGTAGAATATGATTTTTATTGAATAAGGATCAAAAGTATATAGTGAATAACTTTTTAAGCTGTGTCGATTAGAACTTTAAGCCCCTGCCAAATTGAACCTTATAGATCAAGCAGTGTGAATCAGGCAAATTTTGCCAATTCAGTATCTCAAGTGAAGTCAGGCATTGAAAATTGCATTTTACGAAAATCCTATAACCAGCAATCTAGCAGCTATTATCAGACAAAAATTGATCTCAACTTGCGCTACTGCAATTAATTCAATGATCTAGGCAACTAACTTGAGGTATGGATATTTAAACTGAGTTCTTTGCAAGTAAACTCTCCCAGTCGATCGCTTGATCTGAATCACAGCACTGCCATCAACCATAGTTCATTCAGCGAGATGCTCTCACCCTAGATCAAGATGGATTTGACTAAATGAGCATGATAATCTCTACACCAATCGAGCCGCCTTCATGAAAAGGGCGATGAACAAATCCCATAAACAGGGTATCAGAACAATAGGGTTTCTTGCCTTCCTACTTTTCCGACCCTCTTATGTTTAGCGGCACACACTATTCTTTCAAAATTATAGATGTAAAAGTTAAAAATCTAGGATGATCTCATGATTTTAGAATGATTAAAGTTAATAGCCAAAATAAATGCTTTAAAGCACGAGAGATAACTGTTTTCACCTACCTGTGAAATAGGTTTCTGGCGATATCAAGACTGCCGCCATAAACCGGATTTGATTTCAAAAAGATGGGATCGAGTACAAAAGGAATTCACTTCTGTATAAAGTTTTCATAGAGGCTCATTTCTCTCTTGATCTCAGATGATTACTTATGCTTTGCTATTGTATAGAAACCTGTTGCAATTGATTGAAGTCTTAGCCAGACGAACTCAGCCAAGGATTTGTATAGGAGCAAATTTATAGTTTGAGCTAGAAGCTGAGAGAGCATTGATGATGAGACGACAAAAACTCACCCTTCAGCTTTTTCGAGCTTCTAGTAACAGCTTAATTTTTACAACTCCCAGTTTGCAGCAGCCAATTTTTTCCTGATTCAATCGTCCGCTACAGTTCTATTCGATTACGCCTATCCACCTTTAATTCACCACCTCAATGCCATCATCCTGGCTGGGTCTGCTCTCAGCTTGGCATCCCGATCTCTAGTCACAAGAGTCCGATGATTCTAAGCAAAAGTCATGGCTTCTATTGGCAATGATACTTGTGCGCACCTATGAGGAGCGGTTAGAGGATCCATTAATAGATCTATTAATAGATCCATTGACTGATGCTAAAGGATGTTTTAATTCAAGATCTTTGGTTCGGGATCTGCTGAATTAAGGCATAGCCTTTTCAATTTACTGAACAATATTGTCAGTGTCTTTTCAGTTCTGTCATTCTTGGGGTCATAGTTCGGACATGTTGAATGTGACTTACACTTATCGACTACGGCTCAAACCAGCTCAAGTCAAGCTTTATGAGGAGTGGTTAGAGACTTCCCGTAAAGTCTGGAATTTTGCATTAGCTGAGCGTAAAGACTGGTATCAGTCTCGTTCCTGTCCGATTAATGCCTGTTCGCTCAGATCCGAGTATATTATTCCTGCAGATGCTCCTCGTCCATCCTTTGCCAGCCAATGCAAAGCTTTGACGCAAGCACGCAAGGTTTATGATGATCTTGCGAAAGCAAATGCTCAAATGCTACAACAAGTGTTGAGGCGGCTCGACCAATCATTTGTTTCGATGTGGAAACAAGGTCATGGATTCCCTCGATTTAAGAAACCGGGACGAATTCGATCGCTGTTATTCCCCCAGTTAGGAGAGAATCCCATCCGAGGGAGCCACATCAAGTTACCAGGAGTCGGCTTTGTGAAAATGCGGATGTCTCGCCCAATTCCAGAGGGGTTTGAGATCAAGCAGGCGCGGGTCGTCAAACGGGCTTCAGGGTGGTACGTCATGATTACCCTACAGTGTAATGTTTTAGTACCTGAGGTCATGCCCAATGGTCAAGCCTTAGAAATCACTGGCGGGTTACAACACTATCTCGCGACTTCAGATGGAGAACTGATTGCTACCCCCCAATTCTTTGTGAATCTCCAACGCAAGCTGAAATTGCTGCAACAAAGAGCGAATCACAAAATGAAAGGGTCAAACAATTGGCATAAAGCCCATCAAAAGCTAGCTAAGTTGCGCGAGCATATCCATAACTGTCGCCAGGACTTTTTTTATAAGTTGGCACATCATCTCTGCGATCGAGCGGGGGTAATTCGAGCTGAAAAGCTCAGTTTCAAAACCCGGATCAAGAAGCTACTCCAAAAACAGTCATTAGATTCAGCTTATGGAGAATTTTTGCGAATTCTCAAGTGGGTCTGTTGGCAACGAGGAGTCGTCTACACTGAAGTTGATGCCGATAAACTAGAACTTCCAGGTTACTTGCATCATTCTTTGCCAAGCAACAGTATAGCCAATTCTCAAGTCGAATTGGAGTATTGTTAAGGCTTAAGTCACGATACAAGTAAGCTGTGCAGCCGTGGGATACACGGTCAAGATGCTTAGCGAGAGGCTAGCTTTGCTCCTCACTGACCTAAGAATCTCCAGCAATACCGCAAGTAGAATGGAGAATATCAATGACTATTGATTCTTGAAAACTAGACAAATTTAACGAGTATACAAATTTAACGCATATTAGATGCGCCTGTGAGCCTAAATTGTCCTGCAAAGTTGTGTTCACTTGAAAGTTGCGTCCACCTAAATTTTCATCCACTTAAAAGGTTCTGGCACTCCGTTCATTAAATCTTTTGACCGTATCGCACTGCATTCTAGAAAATTACTAATTCGTCACTCCAATGATATGATATTACATCATCAAACAATGTCTAAGACATCTTATTCTTGTAGCTCCTGGGCTTGCCTGGGACTTTCTACTTTGTTTTTTACGACTGGATGCGTACTGCCTGGTTATGCGCAGGAGCAATCTACTATCCGACAGCAGCAGTCATCGGACATTTCCGTCCCCCCCCTCCAGACTTTAAGACAAATAGGCGATACAGAAGCTTCTGAAAGTTGGTCTGATCATTATCGTTTAGGGCCAGGTGATGTCATCAAAATCGATGTTTTTGGAGCCGAAGAATATAGTGGTGAAGCGATCGTTCTACAGGATGGTGCGATCGGTTTACCGCGAGGAGGACGAGTTTTTGTACAGGGACAGACCTTTCAGCAGGCCGCGGAATCGATCGCAGGGACTTACACAACTTACATCCGTAACCCATTAATTACTATTACACCGATTAAGCTCAGACCAATTCGGATCGCTATTTCTGGAGAGGTCAATCATCCTGGTTCCTATACCGTTGAATCAACTCAGAATAACCAGGAGCAGAAATTTCCTACTTTAACTCAGATCATTGCTCAAGCTGGGGGGATTACTGCCAGAGCTAACTTGAAGAAGATCGAAATTCGCCGTCCTGTAGGCTCTGATCAAGCCCAGGTAGCCACAATTAATTTATGGAACCTTGTGCAATCTAGCGATTTAAGCCAGGACATTGTGTTGCAAAGTGGTGATGAAGTCCATGTGCCAACCGCAGCTAATCTTTCAGCCCAAGAGTTAACTGAACTGGCCTCTGCAAATTTCGCGCCTCCCGCTATTCGAGTCTATGTTGCGGGAGAAGTTGCCCGCCCAGGACTCATTGAAGTTCCACTCAATACGCCTCTCAATCAAGCCATTCTGGTAGCAGGTGGTTTTAATGAAAGAGCCGATCGAGATTCTGTCAACCTAGTGCGTCTTAACCCGAATGGTACTATTACCAAGCAAGATGTTGAGATTGACTTCAATGAAGGTGTGAACGAGGAAAATAATCCAATTCTAATGAATCAGGATGTGGTGGTGGTGGAGCGATCGGTTACTGCCGACTTCAGTCAGGTTGCTGGCATGGTGCTGAGTCCTTTATCTCAAATTCTGAATACTATTCTTGGGTTTAGAGGGCTTTTTCGATAAGTAGAATATAGCTTTGCATATACCTCAGCTTTGCAAAATTTTCGAGAAATCTAAAAGTCACTTAAATATATGTCTAACTTGTTAAATTTTTCAGAAAAATCTATACGCACTAAGTACACTATTACTTAACGAGCTTATTCTTCAATATGATTCAAACCGCGAATTCTTGCGAGCCAAGCTCTCTAGTTTCGCTGAACAACAGTCTACAAGAATAGCTTGTTTTAGTTATGAAGCCTGAAAACTTAGTTGTCATTCAGGATCAATTGATCACTCAGTTCTCTCTCACTCTAGATAAAACCATGAAACAACAACTTCTGAAAAGTGCCCTTGCAATCGGTTCAATAGCCTGTGGTACATTAGGTTCCATCGATGCTGCAACAGCCGCCACTCTAAATGGCAGGTTCTCAAATGGGCTAGCTGGTTGGTCTACCTTGGGTGATGTATCAGTCACTGGCGGAAATCCTACAGCTTCCATGACTTCGGGTGGTAGTTTCGGTGCATCAGCCCTAGAAAACTTTCTGGGTTTATCGTCTGGAGATTTGGCTAGTTTATCTAACGATGAAATCTTCAGTGGTTCTGCAATCAAACAGACATTTACAGCAAATGTTGGAGATGTGATCTCATTTGATTGGTTATTCCAGACCAGTGACTACATACCATTCAATGACTTTGCATTTACTACCTTGTCATCGACCGCAACTAAGCTAGCTGATGTTCTCACAGTCGGTAGTTACGGTTCTTCTGGTCAGCGCTCTTTTTCATACACAATCACTAGCGCGGGCACCTACACATTGGGGTTTGGAGTCATCAATGCTCTTGATGACGCTGTTGATAGTTATTTGCGCGTAGACAATGTGCTCCAGAATGGTGAGACGACTCCAATCCCATCACCCGCTTTTCTACCAGGTGTGATCGGTATGGGGGCTGCGGCTCTACGTAAGCGTAAGGCTAAAAAGGCTCTAGCGGCAGTAACAGTAGAAGCATAAGAATCTACTCTCAGATCATAGTCTGACCAGCTACTAGGTAGAATATTCAACTCATTCTGTAGCATGATCGATTATCTTCATGATAGCGATCGTGCTACTTCCCTTCGATTCCACCACCTAAACCATCAAATATGATATTTAGAATTCCATGATCGAGATATTTACGATTTCAATCCCTTGATCACTCACCCATTGGATCATTTATGGGGATCGAACCTAGCAATTCAACAATTTGTTGATAAACTGATTCATGAGTATATTCATCCTCTGGATGGGGCAGTTGTCCAGGTTGTTGAAAATAGGGACGTTCTCCGTAAATTTGCCCCCACCTAACATCAACTTGTTTGACAAACTCATACAGCAGCTCAGGGTTACGCACCAAACCCTCCAAAAATACTCGTAAGGCATCCAGAGGCGCATTGAGGTGGCAGCGAAGATCAACCTCATCGATCGCGACTAAGGTTTGTAAAACTGCCTTTAAGACCCCTGATGAATCTGTTAAATTTCGATCGATATAGAGATTAATTTCAGCCTTTGCTTGCAACAGTTTAGGAATGGGCGATTCTCCCTTCAAAAAAGAGCCGCATTCGCGACCGATCACCTCTGCCAGAGAGAACTGTCGTCCCATTAAAATTTCCTGCTGGATCTGACCATTTTCGGTATCATCTGGTTCAGGCATCATAGATTCAGGCATTCTCAGTGCTACACATTATAGTAGAAGTCGAGGAGAGGAGAGGTGGGAAGTGGGAAGTGGGAAGTGGGAAGTCATACAGAGTCAGCCACGTTTTCCGTAATGCTGAGTTGATCTTGGATCAATTGCCTGACCTGCTCCAGAGCCACTACAACTCCTTGTTGGGTCAGTGAGGATAATGCTTCACCAAACTCAAAGTTGATAGCAGGCACCAGAACCCACCAACTGGGTGGGCAAGTCCCATAAACTTGTTGTGCTAGCATTAAGAGCGATCGCGGGTCGGCAGAATGCCCAATTCTAGTTGTATAATTAGATTCCAGCGTGGGAGAAAGTTCGATAACTTGCACCGATGCCGTCTTCTCTGATGCCGTCTTCTCCTGAACTGCATACACATCAATAAAGATCGCCATTTGAGCCATTGCAAGTGGCTCGGCCAGTTCAGGTGTCAATTGGTGTACTGCGAGCGAATGCACTCGCTCTAAATTCCACGCGGCAACCCTATCAGCAATCTGTTGACCAGCCGCATCATCACTTCGCAGTGTATTACCATAGCCGATCACAAGACAGCCTATACCTTGATCCATGCAACTCCCATCAATATTCTATAAATATTACATTAAGAATATTCTATAAATATTCCGTCGATATTCTATTAACAATATTCAACCACGACCTCTTTTTGCCGGCTGCGCAGAAACTGCACTAGATCTTCGATCAGACTTCGACGAATCGAGATGTTTTTGGGTAATAAAGGATTTTGGTAGAACTCATTAATGCTCTGACCAACCAGAAAAAGAATCGAGTCGGCTTGCAAGATTTCTTGCGTGAGTAAGTAAGCCCCATTATGATCAAATCGCAACCGTGACAAATCACAATCGCAATTCTTGATATACTCTGTTGCTTTGGAGATGGTTAGGATACCTTCTGTCAGTAGATCGACATAGCTCAATATTCCGATCGGTGGGACATCTTTGCGGAGAGTAGACAGATCAGTTTCAATCGATTCATTTAAATAACTTGCAACAATATTCCCAGTCGTGCCACCGCAAACAATTTTTTTGCCTTTAAAATCCAGTAATCTTTCGATATAAGTTACATCTTTTTCGCGATCTAACGGAGGGCCTGTGAAAATCATCAATGGATTTCGGCGACGGATATAAATCCCAACAATTGTGGCATCATCCCCTACCTCCCCTTGATAAAGCGAATGGGTTTTTTGAATCACTTCCTGGATGATTGATCGTGCAGTATGCACCTTCCGCGTAAAGATCTGCTCAATATAGTTGGCAATATCATCCCAGCCCCAGCCAAAGTTTAGGGTCACTCCCATACCAGCATACAGGACACCATCACTGACCGCACCCAGAAAATCACCTCGCTGCAAACACCCTTCAGAAATGGATATTTTACGATCTAAAATATTCTCCGTTCTGGTTTCCAGCTTGGCAACCTTCCCTTGTTGAAAATAAAAACAGGCTGGATTATCAAAATTGATCACTGTGAAGCGATTCGTTTCTACATCCACCTGAACGATCGTAAACGTTGAATAAGCGATCTTGCGTACCTTGCAAATCGGCAGCGTTGCAATCACCGTTTTGAGCACTTCTTCCAGTGGCACATCGGCATCCAGCATGGTCAGCAAAATTTCCGTCGTCAAAGTCGCGAGAATATTCGCCTTGACCCCGCTGCCCAAACCATCTGAAAGCACGATCGTCAGTTTCTTGCCTGTTCTACGATATTTAATTTTGTCACCACAAAGTTCTTCTCCTTTCTTATTGAGGCTAGAGGTATAAACATCCAAAAAGTTATCGACCGTGATGGGACAATACATAGGCTCACAACTAGACTACCTTCAAATCACATCATGCTCGATCATTTGAATAATTTTCAGTAGACTCACTTTCGTATCGGCGGTAGTTTCCCCCAAAAGTCCAGCAATTTCTTGTACCACTTTCATCTGATGATCGACCACTTCGTTAACTTTCTTGATCGTTTCCCGTTTTAATTTTTCTAGCTCTCGCTTCCGTTCTAAATCATGGCTGATATCTACCATAATTGAGGCAATAATTCCTTCATCCTCGATCGAAAAAATCGTCTGATTCAGATAGAGCTGATATTGGGGATATTCTCGAAATTTTCTACGAACGACTGAATTCGTTTTCCAGGCAGTCTTAAAATCTTCAATATCATCCAGGATCACACCAGCCGGTTGACCGATGATATCTTCCGGTTGGGTCTGAAACATTTTGCAGAATGCCGGATTCACCAGCCTGACATACATGTCTGGATCGACCGCAATCAAGCCATTTGGCTCGTATTCCCACAGCAATTTCCAGAGGTGATTGTGATCATTGGACATTATCATATCAACATCACATCAACGCAAATTTATAGAGATCTGAACGATCGAACCTTCCAGCCATCGATCTCTGCATTCACCGCATCTAGGAACAACTACCCACTGCTTGCACCGCCGGTAGAATTTCTTGCACAAACTTCTCCTCAATATTTTGCGGATTAATTTTAATAAAGCAGTGGTCACGAAACCTCATGGTGATGCCATCACTACAGGTTTCCAGACAGAAGGAACCTTTGAGCACCAAGCAATCATCGAGTTGGTATTCTCGAATCAGAGACTGTAATTTAGGCAAAACCTCATACACCCCCAATTGATGGCAGGCCGATCCCATACAGAGAATTAAAGGTTCTTTTACCATAGCTTGAAAAGATGAAGAATGAATCAAGATGAATGATAAACAGAGAAGGCAAGTGATAGAAAAGGCGATAATTTTCGATCGATCAGCTCCTATAACCTGCCTGCAACCGATGAACTTTAATGCGAGCTTTAATGACGATACACCTCATTTACAACCTGTCCATCCGCCGCCACGATCTGGATATGCAGCGGCATCTGTCCAGCAGCATGGGTAGAGCAAGATAGACAGGGATCATAACAACGAATGCCTGCTTCCACCCGGTTGAGCATTCCTTCCGCGATCTCTGGCCCACGAACATATTGTTTGGCAATTTGGGTGATCGTGCGATTCATGGCCAAGTTATTATGTCCCGTGGCAATGATCAGGTTAACCTTACGAATCAGCCCATTTTCATCGACCTGGTAGTGATGGAATAGGGTGCCGCGCGGGGCTTCACTCACGCCAATGCCGGTTAACTGGTTAACCCCTCCGGTGGCACGAACTCGATTCGAGACAATATCTGGATCATCCATCAGGATTTGGATATGCTCTAACGCAGTCAAGATTTCTATCAATCGAGCATAGTGATAGAAGAAAGAAGAAGTCGGCACCCCACCAGCTCGATCGCGAAATTCTTGCAACTCGCGATCAGCAGCCTCGGTGCCAATCTGGTGGCAGACATTTAAGCGAGCCAATGGCCCAACTCGATAAATCCCATCTGGATAACCCAAAGGCTTGTAGTAAGGGAATTTGAGGTAAGACCATTTCTCGACTGCTTCCCCTAAAAAGTCAGCATAGTCATCTTCACTCAGATGATCAGCTACGATGTTGCCCGCACTATCGGTAAAGCGCAGATGCCCGTCGTAATGCTCCCAATTGCCAGTTTTGCTGACCAATCCCATGAATAGAGAGGGGAATGCTCCGAATACCTGCACCTCTTCCTGAAGCTGGCTATCGATCAGGTTTTTGAACAGGTTGAGGGCAAGATTGACCGTTTCAAATGACTCTGGCAAGCGATCGAGAATCCACTGCCGCCCTTCTTCTGATAAAGGTGAACGCACACCACCTGGTACCGTCCAAGCCGCGTGAATTTTGCGGGCTCCCAAGAGTTCAATCACCGTTTGTCCAAACTGCCGCAACCGAATGCCTGCTCTAGCCAGGTCTGGATCCGAAGCAATCAATCCAAACACGTTACGCTGGGCTGGATCACTATCCCAACCCAACAGAAAGTCAGGACTACTGAGGTGGAAAAACGATAGGGCATGGGATTGGGTGATCTGTCCCAAATTCATCAATCGTCGCAGTTTCTCGGCCGCTGGAGGCACCTTGACTGCCAGGATTTTATCGCCGGTTTTGGCGGCTGCCAGCAGGTGGCTTACCGGGCAAATTCCACAAATCCGCGCCGTAATGCCAGCCATTTCTGTAAAGGGTCTACCTTCACAAAACTTCTCGAATCCCCGGTATTCCACCACATGAAACCGCGCATCTTCGACCGTTCCGGCATCATTGAGATAGACGGAGATCTTGGCATGACCCTCAATCCGGGTAATTGGATCAATGACAACTGTTTTCGCCATAGGATACTCCCAACTGTTTGGAGTTAAACACTGATTGGAGTTAAAAGAAGTTCAAAACTTAGCCGAACTTGATCATTTCTCGCCCTTCCATCTTGGGCATTTCCCCGCGCAGCAGGGGTTCAAGGGTAGCCCGGATCCGATCGGCAGGGGGTGGGCATCCTGGCATGTAAATGTCTACCGGCACCACTTCATGCACCGGCAACACCCGATCGAGCAATTCTGGCACAATCCCTGGTTCATGGGGCAATTGGGGGGCAACATCTCCTAATTCTAGATAAGCTCGCTTCAAGACTGGTTCTGCGCCACCTAACATATTGCGCATCGCAGGTACATTTGCGGTTACCGCACAGTCTCCAAAGGAAATCAGCAGCTTTGTCTGCCGTCGCACTTGTAAAATCAGCTCCAGGTTATCCTGATTCGCCACTCCACCTTCCACGAGGCAGACATCAACATTTTCTGGATAATGTTTTAAGTCAGACCCCACCGGACTATAGACCACCTCGACATGCTTGGCCAGTTCAATCAGCCACTCATCCATATCCAGAAACGACATATGGCAACCGGAACAGCCCGCCAGCCAAACCGTGGCAAATTTTACCTTGTCCATTCGTGTTTCTCCCGTGCCGTGACCAAAAATTCCAGCTTGGCGCGATCCCGCTCTTTTTCACCCGTGGTGCTACCTTTCCGGAAAATGGCTCCGGTGGGACAGGCATCCACACATTTGCCGCAGGATGTACAGGCATCCACCTCGCCCCAAGGTTGATTTAACCCAGACACGATATAGCAGGCGGCACCTCGTTGAGCCACATCCCACACATGCGCTCCTTCAATTTCGTCGCAAACCCGAACGCAGCGCGTACAAAGAATGCAGCGATTATGGTCAATCCCGAATTGCTGATGGGAGACATCCACGCCTCGATCGGGAAATCGATAGGTAAAGCGACTGTGATCCATGCCAACTTGGATCGCCACATCTTGCAGTTCACAATTGCCGTTGGCTACACAAACTGCACAGACATGGTTGCCTTCCGAAAACAGCAGTTCTACCGCCATCCGACGATATTCTTGCAGTTTGGGCGTGTTGGTTTGTACCTCCATCCCCTCTGCCACCTCCGTCACACAGGCAGGCAACAACCGCCGACTGCCTCCCACTTCTACCAGACACAGGCGACAGGCTCCCACATCTGCAACCCCATCTAAATGACATAGGGTCGGAATGGGAACCCCGGCTGCCCGAGCCGCTTGCAGAAGGGTGGTACCTTCCTCGATCGCAATATCGATGCCATCAATTTTTAAGGTTTTGACTGACATGACTGGTTACCTCACCTCACAACGGTACGGAGCGTTACAGGCTACATCGACCCAATTGATCGCCCTCCTCGATCGCCCCAAATATTCTGGGTTTACCCCTGGGTTTGCTGCTCCAGCTTGACCCAACAATGGTCTCAATTTCTTCACAGCATTACATCCTTCTCTCATGTTCGGTTACTCCTCGTGCTTTCACAGCAGAATCCTGATCACGAACTTATCGCTCTGCTGTTACTTTGCCATTTACTTTGTCATTCACTTTTTCATTTAGGTAACTGGGTGTTTGGAGTAACTCAATATATTCATGATTGAAGTAGCGCAAAGTGCTCAAAATTGGATTAGGAGCACTGATCCCCAAGCCACAGAGACTGGTTTCTTGCACCATATAACAGAGTGATTCTAACTTGTCTAGATCTGCTTGTGTGGCTTGATGTCTGAGCAGTTTGGTCAATAAGGCATAGAGCTGCACCGTCCCGGTTCGGCAGGGCACACATTTACCACAGGTTTCTCCTCGGCAAAACTCCATGTAAAACTGGGCCACTTCCACCATGTTGGTCTCTTGATCCATCACCACCATGCCACCCGATCCCATCATGGAACCGATCGCGACCAGAGAATCATAATCAACCGGCGTATCAAGCAGGGAGGCCGGAATACATCCCCCCGATGGCCCACCCGTTTGCACCGCTTTTACTTCACCATCTGGCACCCCTCCTCCCATCTCCTCCACAATTTCGCGGAGCGTGATCCCCATCGGCACTTCGATCAAGCCATTGTTACGAATTTTACCCGTCAGTGCAAAGATTTTAGTGCCCTTGCTTTTCTCGGTGCCAATGCTGGCATACCAGTCTGAACCTTCTCGAATAATGGCGCTGATGTTCGCAAAGGTTTCCACATTATTAATCAAGGTAGGGCACTTCCATAACCCAGATTGAGCCGGATAGGGTGGGCGTGGGCGGGGATTGCCGCGTCCTCCTTCGATCGATTGAATCAAGGCCGTTTCTTCTCCGCAGACAAACGCCCCGGCCCCAATCCGAATATCTACCTTAAAGTCAAAGGGGGATTCAAAAATTTGGCTACCGAGTAACCCGTACTTTTTCGCCTGTTGGATCGCTTTCTGGAGGCGCTGAATTGCCAGTGGATATTCAGCCCGCACATAGAGAAAGCCGTGATTCGCTCCAATCGCATAGCCTGCGATCGCCATCCCTTCTAATACTAGATGGGGATCACTTTCTAAGACGCTCCGATCCATAAATGCCCCTGGATCGCCCTCGTCACCATTACAAATCACATATTTTTGATCCCCAGGCATTTTGGCCACCGTTGCCCATTTCAATCCGGTAGGATAGCCACCCCCACCCCGACCGCGCAAACCACTGCGGGTAATTTCATCCACCACCTCGGCTGGAGATAGCTCATAAATCGCCTTATAGAGCGATCGATATCCTCCCACCGCAATATAATCTTCAATACTTTCTGGATCCACTTTGCCACTATGTTCTCGCACAATCTTGACTTGACGGGCAAAGAACGGATGCTGCACATCTCCTTTTAGGGCGATCGCCGTGCCCCCTTTAATCGCTCCAATAATACTGGCAGCTTCATCGGGTTTAACCTCTTCATAGAGCATCTGATCCGGGTCAATTTGCACGAGAGGGCCTCGACCACAAAACCCCATACAACCCACCCCGACCACATTCACCCGATCGCTTAATTCCTCATCATCGACTGCCGTTTTCAAATTTTTAAATACCTCTAACGCCTTTGCAGCCCGACATCCTGTTGATGTACAACAATGTACTCGGATTGGTTTTTGACTTGCCTGATGGGCTGTGGCAATGTCTAGTAGTTCAGATAAATCCATAATTCCAGTGTCCTCTCTCTCCTCTCAGTCCAATTACCGACCCGTTACCAACCCGTCATTCAGCTTCCCAATCTTTAATCCGGGCGAGTGCCATCTCCGGCTGCTGCTTACCCGCTACCGTTCCGTCAAACACCACTGCCGGAGCAATTCCACAAGCCCCAATACAACGAGCAGCCATGAGGGAAATCTTGCCATCGGGTGTAGTTTCGCCCATTTGAATGCCCAGTTCTTGCTGGAGTTCCTCGGCCACTTTGTTACTCCCTTTGACATAACAAGCTGTGCCTAAACAAACGACACAAGTATGGGCCCCGCTGGGTTTGAGGGAAAACAGATGGTAGAACGTGGCTGTACCATAGACTTTGCTAAGCGGCAGCTTTAGCCCCCGAGCAATGTAAGTCAGCACATCTTCTTCTAGGTAGCCAAAAGATTCCTGTGCTTTATGCAACACCTCAATCAGCGCATCCGGCTTGTATTGGTGTCGCTTCATCGTCATATCGAGTGTCTTAAAGCGACGATCGCCACTGGGATGTTCGGATTTTGTCTTGGCTACTTTGGGTTGTGTCGCGGGAGGCTGCTCAGATGGGGATTGCGCGGTAGTTGAAGATTGCATAACCATTATTTTCCTGACACTTTACAGTTTTGGTACTTTACGGTTTTGGTACTTTACGGTTTTGGTACTTTACAGCTCTGATACCTCAGTCTTGACTTCAGACCCTACCCTTCAGTTCTAAGCATTTCAGGATCTACCCTTTCAACCTGGTACTTCAAGACCTAGTCTTTCAGACTTGAATACTTCCACTCTTCTGATGTGCTGGTACTCTGTGCTGGTACTCTGTGCTGGTGCTCAAATGTGCTGGCACTCAACAACAAAACTTCAAACCTCAATTTAAACCTGAATTTAACGATCGGATCAAATCGATCATTTTGCCTGGATTTCAGTCAATTACCATACAGCCAAGCGTCACTATTCCTAAAGAATTCATTAAACAAGGTTGATGTTGTTTTTGTCCGCCATTCTACTTCAAGCATTTCTTGAGAGTATTCTGAAATCTCTATAGCAATCCGATTGAGATTGTTAGGGTACTGGACTTTGCTTGTGGGTCGGCACAGCTCCCCCTTTTCACAAATCGTTGGTGATTGCTATATCATCATCAAAAGCTTAAAGAAACCCTCGATACAGGTGACATTAGATTCGTCTATCACCCTATTATCTAATTAGTAATTAGCGACAAAGGTTAATTATTTCTTTAAAGTTATTCCTCTTTCCACCGAAGTTTCTACCAAAGAAGTGATTGGCATCCATCTTTCACCCTTCGTCCGTTTATTTACTAAATGTAATAAGCTCCTCAGATTCATCCCGTACTTTTACGCTAGAAAAATGTAGTCCCAAATACGAAGCATCAGAATAGAACAACTAGAACTTCCATTTTTGGCGCTATCTCACAGTGATAAAGCAATAGGCTCACCTTAAAAGAAATCTAAAACTTAATTGTTCTCAAAAAACAATCATCAAAAAAATTAACAGCCCGCATCAAGTATCTTTGTTTATCTGGCAGATAATAGGGAAAAATAAACTTCTAGAACCAACCTCTGAACCTCAAATAGGTTCTAGTCGTTTTGCTTTGATTGTTTTCTCAGTGGTTGCAAACAGGTTCAAGCAGGTTCAAGCAGGTTGTTTTACAATTGCAACGAAGGGCTAAATCGGGAACTAAGATAAAGTTAGATCATCAGGTTAAGGGAGGAGACTAAAACAACAAACTGGTTGTTTTATGATGATTTTGAATCCATGCATTGAATTGATTTGAGCCAAATCTGCCGCCTCAATTAGCTATTCTCAATTAGCCAAGCGTTAGCCAAGTATTAGCCAAGTGTTAGCCAAGTGTTAGCCAAATATTAGATCGGCTCAATTGCGTGCTTTGACAGCTCTATTTTCGCTTTCAGCAGTTTATTGTCATCTAGGAACATATTGGATCGTGCGAATAGTTTATCTTTTCAAGTATGTTGATCTTTGCCACTGATGCCTATCTGAAATATCTAGCTGGCTGGACATCTATTTGAGCTATCGATTGGATTGAGCCTCTATGTGACCATCTGCAGATCAATATGGATCAATACGGATCAATACGGTGGGGATGGGCTGCATTCAATTCCTCATCGACTCCAGATTAATGCAGGGTCGATATTAATGCAGGATTAGTGCAGGATTAATGCAGGATCGATCCAAGCTGATTCAGAACGGTTTGCTAACTCAACTTGAACAGCATCAACAGCGCGATATTTGTGATATTAACAGTGTGATCAATCAAACAACCACAAACAGCTTATTGTTCGATTATTGGGTTTGATTATTTATTGGCTACGATGATCTAAGTCGATCAATCAAATTAATTTTTAGATTTAGCGACTCTTGCTCTGCCATTACCCCGATTACTCCGATCGTTCACCCATGGCGATTTCCACCCAAAGGATTCATGTTATGACTAGCAAAACCCATGCAACATTAGATGCCAACGAGGCTGTTGCTCGCGTCGCCTACGCATTGAGTGAAGTCATTGCGATTTACCCCATTACCCCCGCCTCGCCGATGGGTGAATGGGCAGACGCATGGGCATCAGAAGGACGGTTGAATCTCTGGAACACCCTGCCGAGTGTGGTTGAAATGCAAAGCGAAGGGGGAGCCGCAGGAGCGGTGCATGGATCGCTACAAACGGGATCGCTAACGACCACATTCACTGCCTCCCAGGGATTATTACTGATGATCCCGAATCTCTATAAGATTGCTGGCGAATTAACCAGTGCTGTCATTCATGTTGCAGCTCGTTCGTTAGCCGCCCAAGGATTGTCAATTTTTGGCGATCACAGTGATGTGATGGCGGTGCGGGGGACAGGTTTTGTCTTGCTCTGTTCTGCCTCGGTTCAAGAAGCCCAAGACTTTGCGCTGATCGCCCATGCGGCTACCTTGCAATCTCGCCTGCCGTTCATTCACTTCTTCGATGGCTTCCGTACCTCTCATGAAGTGCAAAAAATTGCTCTTGTGGATCGGGAGGAGTTTCGAGGCATGATCGAGGATGAATGGGTGTTTGCCCATCGGGATCGCTCCCTGACTCCCGATCGTCCGGTTTTACGGGGCACGGCCCAAAATCCAGATGTCTATTTTCAGGCTCGCGAAACGGTGAACTCGTTCTACGACACCTGCCCAGACATGGTGCAGCAAGCGATGGATCGATTTGGCACCTTAACTGGGCGGCATTACCAGCTCTTTGAATATCACGGGGCTGCCGATGCTGAGCGTGTGATCATTTTAATGGGATCGGGCTGTGAAGCGGTTCATGAAACCGTCGATGCGCTGCTGCCCACGGGCGACAAGGTTGGTGTGCTAAAGGTGCGGCTCTATCGCCCCTGGTCGGCAGAAAAATTGGTGGCAGCCCTGCCCAAAACTGTGCAAAAGATCGCCGTCCTCGATCGCACCAAGGAGCCCGGAGCGGGGGGTGAGCCCCTGTACTTAGATGTCGTCACTGCTTTGCATGAAGCCTGGACAGGCACCTTACCTACCGTGGTGGGCGGACGCTATGGGCTCTCTTCTAAAGAATTTACCCCAGCCATGATCAAAGCGGTGTTTGACCATTTACACCCACCCAAACCGAAAAATCATTTCACGATCGGCATCCATGATGATGTCACGCTCACGTCTCTCGATTATGATCCCCAGTTTTCGACAGAACCTACGAATGTTGTGCGAGCAATGTTCTATGGCTTAGGGGCAGATGGAACTGTGGGAGCCAACAAAAACTCGATCAAGATTATCGGCGAAGAAACTGATAACTATGCTCAGGGATATTTTGTCTATGACTCAAAAAAATCCGGCTCGATCACCGTCTCTCACCTGCGGTTTGGATCAACTCCCATTCGTTCTACCTATCTGATCAGGCAAGCGAACTTTATTGGCTGCCACCAATGGAATTTTGTAGAACGGCTTGATGTATTGGAATCAGCAACTCAGGGAGCCACCTTCTTACTGAATAGCCCCTACGATCCAGATGAAGTTTGGGATCACCTACCGATCGAAGTGCAGGAGCAAATCATCCGTAAGCAGATCAAAGTCTATGTGATCAACGCCAATCAGGTGGCGCGTGACAACGGCATGGGTGGACGGATTAACACCGTGATGCAAACCTGCTTCTTTGCCTTAGCGGGTGTGTTACCACGCGAGGAAGCGATCGAAAAAATCAAAAAATCGATCGAAAAAACCTACGGTAAAAAAGGAGCTGAAATTGTTCGCTTAAACCTCCAAGCCGTTGATAACACGCTGGAAAACCTCTATGAAGTGACAATTCCCTTGGCAGTTACCAGCACGATTACCCGTCCTGCCCCTATCCCTGATGCTGCTCCTGCCTTTGTGCGAGAGGTGTTAGGCAAAATGATCGCTTCTCAGGGCGATGATCTGCCAGTGAGTGCGCTGCCAATTGATGGCACCTATCCAACTGGCACGACCCAATGGGAGAAGCGCAATATTGCTCAGGAGATTCCCGTTTGGGATCCCAATGTGTGTATTCAGTGTGGCAAATGTATTATGGTTTGTCCTCACAGTGTGATTCGCGGCAAAGTTTATGAGCCAGATGCTCTGGATAATGCACCTGCCACCTTCAAATCGGCGAATGCTCGCGATCATGACTTTGCTGCAACTAAATTTACGATCCAGGTTGCAGCAGAGGACTGTACAGGATGCGGCATTTGCGTGGATATCTGTCCGGCTAAAAACAAATCGATGCCTTCCCAAAAGGCGATCAATATGGCTCCTCAGTTGCCCCTGCGGGAACAGGAACGCGAGAATTGGGATTTCTTCTTGAGTTTGCCCAATCCTGATCGCCGATCGCTGAAACTCAATCTGATTCGGCAGCAACAACTGCAAGAACCCCTATTCGAATTCTCAGGAGCCTGTGCTGGATGTGGTGAAACCCCGTATTTGAAGCTACTCACCCAACTGTTCGGGGATCGGATGTTGGTAGCCAATGCCACGGGCTGTTCCTCCATTTATGGCGGCAACTTACCCACCACACCCTGGACTAAAAATGCTGATGGGCGTGGCCCAGCCTGGTCGAATAGCCTCTTTGAAGACAATGCGGAATTTGGCTTAGGGTTCCGCATTTCGGTAGATAAACAAGCCCAATTTGCAGCAGAATTGCTTCAACAACTGAGCAGCGAATTTGGAGATAATTTTGTCGCAGAAATTCTCGCCGCAGAACAGCGATCGGAGGCAGATATTTGGGAGCAGCGGCAACGAGTTGAAACCCTGAAACAGTCTCTGCAAACCCTCCAGTCTCCAATTGCAAAACAGCTTGAGAAAGTAGCAGATTATCTAGTCAAGAAGAGTGTTTGGATTATTGGCGGTGACGGTTGGGCTTACGATATTGGCTTTGGTGGGCTTGATCACGTAATTGCCAGTGGTCGTAACGTGAATATTCTCGTAATGGATACAGAAGTGTATTCTAATACGGGAGGGCAATCTTCAAAAGCTACACCTCGCGGTGCTGTGGCTAAGTTTGCTGCAGGGGGTAAACCCGCACCCAAGAAAGATTTGGGCATGATCGCTATGACCTACGGTAATGTTTATGTCGCTAGTGTTGCCATGGGAGCCAAGGATGAACATACGCTCCGAGCCTTTCTAGAGGCCGAAGCCTACAATGGGCCATCTTTGATCATTGCCTATAGCCATTGCATTGCCCATGGAATCAACATGCAAACGGCGATGACCCATCAGAAGGCGGTGGTGGAAAGTGGTCGCTGGTTGCTCTATCGCTACAATCCTGCCCTCACAGCAGAAGGTAAAAACCCCCTCCATCTCGATACGGGAGCCCCCAAACGTCCGGTGAGCCAATCGATGTATGAGGAAAATCGGTTTAAGATGCTGACCAAGAGCAAACCCGCCGATGCCAAACGCCTCCTGCAAGCAGCGCAAGCTGATGTGAACGATCGCTGGCATCTATATGAGTATCTGGCCGCTCGCAAGGCAGCCGATCAACCCGAGGGATAAGAGCGTCCCTGGCTGATCTTCTCCATTTATTCTGACCTCTCCACTTCCTCTCTTCTTATAGATCTGACAACTTATGGATCTGACAACAACCTATCTGGGCTTAACGCTGCGATCCCCCTTGGTTCCTTCTGCAGCCGCTCCCCTCAGTGAAGATATCGATAACATTCGCCGCATGGAAGATGCGGGCGCGGGTGCAGTGGTATTACATTCTCTGTTTGAGGAACAACTAATCCGCGAAAAGTTTGAACTGCATCATCACCTGACTTACGGCACTGAAAGTTTTGCCGAATCGCTGACTTACTTTCCAGAACCGGAAGAGTTTCATGTTGGGCCAGAGTTATATCTGGAGCATATTCGCCAAGCGAAGCAAGCTGTCTCCATTCCTGTTATCGCTAGCCTGAATGGCTATACACCAGGGGGTTGGGTGGAATATGCCCAACTGATGCAACAAGCGGGGGCTGATGCGATCGAGCTGAATGTGTATTATGTGCCCACGGAGATGAATTTGAGTGGATCGGAGGTGGAGCAAAATTACATTGATATTCTGCAAGATGTGAAGTCGGAAGTGACTATCCCGGTAGCGATAAAGCTCAGTCCATTTTTCAGCAATATGGCGAACATGGCCAAGCGGTTGGATGTGGCGGGTGCGAATGGCTTGGTGCTGTTTAATCGCTTTTATCAGCCTGATATTGACCTGGATCATCTGGAGGTTTATCCGCATTTGCTCCTGAGTTCACCGGAGTCTGCTCGGTTGCCGATGCGTTGGATCGCGATCCTCTATGGTCGAATTAATGCGGATTTAGCAGCTACGAGCGGCATCCAGAAGGGTCAAGATGTCTTAAAAATGCTGATGGTGGGGGCAAAGGTTACTCAATTATGTTCGACCTTGCTGCGGCATGGGATCGGGCATATCCAGGTGATTGAGGCGGAGATGCGTCATTGGATGGAGGAGCATGAGTATGAGTCGGTGGCGCAAATGCAGGGTAGTATGAGTCAAATTTATTGTCCGGATGCGAGTGCGTTTGAACGGGCACAGTATATGAAGGCGATCCAAAGTTTTCAGGCTGATGCGTTGATCGCGCAGATTCAGTGAGCAGGTGATTTTCCGATTGGCACTTGCTTAACGATCGATAGTGTAGTCTCGCTTTAATTCCTCAAAGGGGTGCGAATATTTTGACGATCGGTAGATCTGTCTACCAGTTTCAATCCCTGAAAGGGTTTCGGACGATTTTCCGGGCTAAAAATATTGGGCAACGCAAGCGCCACGCTTGAGTTTCAATCCCTGAAAGGGTTTCGGACGATTTTCCGGAGTGACACGGGCAAAGGGCAAGCGAAGCATCTAGGTTTCAATCCCTGAAAGGGTTTCGGACGATTTTCCGGACGCGACCGGGCAGGAGTCTGAGCCGCTATTTTTGGTTTCAATCCCTGAAAGGGTTTCGGACGATTTTCCGGATCGAACTTCAGGAGCCCATACTGCTGTGACGACGGTTTCAATCCCTGAAAGGGTTTCGGACGATTTTCCGGGCCGGATCTTGCCAGGGTTCAAAGTTTGATCAAACGTTTCAATCCTTGAAAGGGTTTCGGACGATTTTCCGGTTTTGGATATCCAAAACTTCGCCAGCCGCATAACTGTTTCAATCCCTGAAAGGGTTTCGGACGATTTTCCGGTGCTCCCCGCATGGCGGCAATGGCAAGCGAGCCTGGGTTTCAATCCCTGAAAGGGTTTCGGACGATTTTCCGGGCAACTTCGAGAAGCTGATATCAGCCTGCTTTTGCTTGTTTCAATCCCTGAAAGGGTTTCGGACGATTTTCCGGTCGAGAATTATGTACTCGAAGGTTTTTACGAAGCGTTTCAATCCCTGAAAGGGTTTCGGACGATTTTCCGGCTCGTTCTCTGGGGCGAGCTGGACGATCGGCTGGTTTCAATCCCTGAAAGGGTTTCGGACGATTTTCCGGTAGTCCGCTGATTCTGTCGTGACAGGTTTTAACTGTTTCAATCCCTGAAAGGGTTTCGGACGATTTTCCGGCAATGGCGCGGGCCTGTGGGATCGTTATGGTGATCTCGTTTCAATCCCTGAAAGGGTTTCGGACGATTTTCCGGGCCCGATCGAATTCCGTTTCTGACGACATGGGTAGTTTCAATCCCTGAAAGGGTTTCGGACGATTTTCCGGG
>JALOOM010000045.1 GCA_025454395.1 Elainella sp. Prado103 | reverse complement strand
TTCTAATGGGGACTAACGGAGACCCCGTTAAGATTGTGTCTTGGTGATGTAGATCGACTACAATCGCTGATGGATCGCTACTTTTCCAATTAATATATTCCATATACATTTTGACGTATTCTCAGATGTATTAAATTATATATCATGAAAGTTTTGAATGATTGCTTGGTAGTTTATCCTGTGCAGATTACTCATGAACGGCCTCTTTTTGTTGCTGATCTTTTTGTTGCTGATCTTTTTGTTGCTGATACAGTGCTTTGAACCGACTCTGCTGTTGTTTATGATCAACGATCGGTAGGGGATAGTTGCAGCTCTGCCGCTCGGCCGGGGAGATTTTGCCGGTCAGGAGGGCTTCAGTGTCGAGGCGGCGCAGTTCCGGTAGCCAGGCTCGGATATATTCCCCTTCGGGATCGAATTTTTGGGCCTGGCTAGCTGGATTAAAAATGCGTAGGGGTTTTGGATCCATGCCGCTGGAGGCACTCCATTGCCAGCCGCCATTATTGGCAGATAGATCACCATCCATCAGCTTTTGCATAAAGTATTTTTCGCCCCATTGCCAGTCGATGATTAGATCTTTGGTGAGAAAGCTAGCCACAATCATGCGACAGCGGTTGTGCATCCAGCCGATCGTATTCAGTTGGCGCATGGCGGCATCCACGATCGGATAACCCGTTCGCCCGTCACACCAGGCTTGAAAATGAGTGTCGTTATTTTGCCAGGGAAATTGCTTGAATGGTTTTCGGTAGGAACCCTCGGCTAATTCGGGAAAATGAAACATAGCCTGTTGATAAAACTCACGCCAGGCTAACTCTTGCTGCCAGGTCTGAATATTCTGCCGGGTTTCATCGCTGCGGCTATGGGCATCAGCGGTTTCACTGGCTGCCCAAACCGTGCGGATGCCGATCGTACCAAACTTCAGGGCGGCGCTGAGCCGAGAGGTGCCGTCAATGGCTGGAAAGTTGCGTTGTTCATCGTAGGTGTCGATCGCCTGAGCACAAAATTGGTCAAGCTGCTCTTGAGCCGCCTGGGTGCCCGGAGCTAGGAGCAGCGGGTGTTCCCAGGAGAAGCCTAAATCCGTCAGGCTGGGTAACGGGATCACTCCCATCGACTGGCTGATCGCTTGCTGCTCGCCGGTTAATCCAATGGCATCGTGCAAGGGTGCGATCGGCTCAGCTTTAGTCTGATTGCGCCAGTTGCGCCAAAACGGCGTGTAAACCGTATAGGGCTGACCTGTGCCAGTGACGACCTGACCAGGGGCATGGAGGAGTTGATCCCAGTAGCCTTGGATTTCAATGCCCATTGCACCCAGGGCTGCTTGCATGGCTCGATCGCGCTGCCGTCCGTAAGGTTCTACATCCCGATTCAGATAAACAGCTCTGGCTTGCAGGGCTTGGGCCAAGGCAGGAATTCGTTGGAGCGGATCGCCTTGCAGAATCAGAAGCTGGCTGCCCACCTGGGCGTAACTGGCTTGAAGTTCCTGTAAACTACCGAGCAGATAGGCCACCCGGGCGGGAGCTACATCGTCTTTTTCGAGAATATGGGGATCGAGGCAAAATACCCCCACCACTTGCGGGGTGCGTTGACGGGCAGCGCTTAACCCCACATTGTCGATCGTGCGTAGATCACGGCGATGCCAGAATAAAACTAAATCAGTCATGGGTCGATCCAATCGGGCCTTTGCAAGCGACTCTCCTCAGCATAAGGGGAGGCAGACTTCCTGAATATCATGCTTTGGCAAGCGGCTTTTGTCGATATCCTGGCGACAGACTTCCGGAAAACTTGAGTCAAAGGGTGATTCTAAGATAGGGTCTAAGGGAGGATGTCTGATTGAGCCGATCTGTGCCTTGCCACTCCCCCGATGGGAAAAGACAGGCATCTCGTCACATTGGTACTCTGCCATGCCCAAGCCCCTTCAATCTGCTCTGAATCGGTTGATCGCTCGCTTACCGCTGCGAGCTGTGCTGATCATTCCATTTCTGCTGCTGATCTTGCTCGTAGCCATGTTAATTGGCATTTTGTCCTTTCAGAATGGCGAGCGGGCCGTCCGTGATCTAGCCACCCAATTGGAGCGGGAAGTGGGGCAGCGAGTTGAGCAGACCTTAGTCACCTATTTACGGATGCCTCGGTTAGCCAACCAGATGAATGCCGATGCGGTGCGGCAGGGGATTATTGACCTGGATAATATGGAGATGCTGCAAGACTACCTGTGGCATCAGTTTAATCAGTTTAACAATCGCTCTGAAGCGCCGACGGGTGAATCGATCGTCCTGCAACAGCCAGATGATATCTCCTTACTGGCATTGGCCACCGAACAGGGCGATTACTTGGATCTGGGCTATTATTCCAACCAAGATCTGTTAACTCGGAGCCTGCGTGATCACCGGATAGATACCACCTTACGAACCTGGGAAATCAATCAATTTGGTAAGCAAGGAGAGCTGATCGCCGAATCCCCTTTCTATGATCCTCGGACTCGGGATTGGTATAAGCGGGCTGTGCAGGCGGGCCAACTGGTTTGGGTGGGGCCCTACAGTACCGTTGGCCCGAACGAAGACTTTGTGATTTCTGCAGATCAACCCCTGTATGATCGCCAAGGTAACCTGATGGGTGTGGCGGATGCTACCCTCAGCCTGCTTGACATGAACGAGTTTTTGCATAGCTTGCAGGTCGGGAACTCGGGGCAAATTTTCATTTTGCAACTGGATGGGGATTTGCTGGCAACTTCAACCCAGGAAGATCCGTTTGTGCAAACGGGAGAGGGTTTGAACAGTGTACGAGCGATCGAAAGTAAGAATGTATTGACCCGGGAAACTGCTCAATATCTGGTGAACAAGTTTGGCAGTTTTGACCAAGTTGCCTTTCTATTGCGGCAAGCCCCCCAACAGCTCGAGTTTCGGACGGCGGATGGTGCCAAACAGTTTGTGCGGGTGGAATCCTTCCGCGATCGTCGCTATGCCGGGTTGGATTGGTTGGTGGTGATCACCGTGCCCCAAAACGATTTCATGGCGCAGATTCGGGCGAATAATCTCACTACCGCACTCCTGTGCTTATTGGGATCGGCCGGAGCCATTGCTTTAGGGGTTGCGGCAGGGCGATGGTTAACCCGCCCGATCATGCAGTTGATTCGGGCGGCGGATGGTCTGGCCCGAGGCGATTGGGATCGGCCGGTCACGATCAAGCGATCGGGCGAATTGGGGGTCTTGGTGAATGCCTTTAACCACATGCGCCAAGAGCTGAAGCATTCCCATCAACAGTTAGAGGAATATTCCCGCGGGTTGGAACAGAAAAATGACGAGTTAGAAACCCTAGAGGCTGAACTGCGTCGCCAGTTGAACCTGTTCTTGCGAGCGGTCTCTCATGATCTACGCAACCCCGTGTTGGGTATGTCGATGGTCTTAAATAACCTGAGTAGCCAAACCGGCGACGACATTCACCTCTCCCGCAAAGTGTTGGAACGAATGCAGGAGAGCAGTCGCCATCAGTTAGAACTGATCAATTCCCTCATTGATACCCATGCGGCTGAAATGTGGGGGATCGCCTTCCATCCTCAGCCCGTGACGTTGAAGCGGTTGGTGACGAATGCGGTGGCTGATTTACAGCCGATGTTAGAAAAAGACCAAGCCCAACTCGATAATCGCATCTCCGAGCAATTGCCCTTGGTGCAGGTCGATCCGCTTCAGTTGGGGCGGGTCTATCAAAACCTGCTGGCCAACGCCTTGAAGCATAACCCGATGGGGCTCAAGATTACCTTAGATGCTCGCCTCGAAACCGATCGGATCTACTGCACCGTGGCTGATAACGGCGTGGGTATTCCGCCAGAACAGTGCGATCGATTGTTCGATCCCTATTTTCGCGGTACCAATAAGCCCAAGTCCGTGGGGTTAGGGTTGGGGCTCTACCTCTGTCAGCAAATTATTCAAGCCCATGATGGCGAAATTGGGGTCGAAACCCAACCTGGAGCCGGTACCACTTTCTGGTTTACCTTACCCATGGTGACTGCTACAACTGCCTCAACCAGCTCTGCTGAGCAGCCCGCAGGTATTGTTCCCGGATCAGCTCCCGGATCAGCTCCCGGATCAGCTACTGTTCCCGGATCCAGGGCGGAATCTCGCCCTCAAGGGTTACTCGGAGAACTGCCCAACATATCTCCCAGTTAAATAGCTGGCTAGATTCCTGGCTAGATTCCTAGCGTTCATCCTGCCTTATTCCCGTTCTCGGCTGCCAGCCAGTCCAAAATCGCCCGATTAACGGGTTCCGCTGATTCGTCATAGAGACAGTGACCTGCATTAGGGATTTCCACCAGTTTGACTTGGTGTCCGGTGAGCGCATCGATCCGTTTCCCCCAGTCGATCGGGATGACACGATCGTCCGATCCCCAGAGTAGCAAAATTGGCACATTCACCTCCTTGATCAAATCCTGGGTGGCGCGGCTAAAATCCGTATCGGTACGGGCTTGAGCCAACCGACAAAAGGCCCGATCGGCTCCCTGGTCAAAGCCAGGTTGCAAAAAGTTCTCCACCAAAGTCTCGGTCACTCGCTCCTGATTAACGTAGATTTTACGCAGCACCGATCGAATCACACCTGGTCGTCGGATCAGCCGAAATAGCGGCCGGATCAACAGGGGAGTCGTCAATGCGCCTTCGATTGAGCCAATCCCCGATTGTAACCAACCGGGGAGAATTTCCTGGCGGGCAGCGGGCAAGGTGAGCAACACCAAGCGATC
The DNA here is from genome assembly GCA_025454395.1 of Elainella sp. Prado103. Classification (GTDB taxonomy): domain Bacteria; phylum Cyanobacteriota; class Cyanobacteriia; order Elainellales; family Elainellaceae; genus Elainella. The sequence goes on along the minus strand of JALOOM010000045.1, from coordinate 31,542 downwards.
GACCATCTCCGGATGAGCTACTGCGGCGGAAAGGGCGACCAGTGCGCCGAGGGAATGGCCCACCAGAACGATCGGTTTGCGAATAAATACGCGCCAAAATTCATAGACTTGATCGACCCATAGCCCGACCCGATAGGTGGTTGCGGCTTTTTCTGACACCCCAAACCCAATCAGATCCATGGCATACACAGGATGGGCTTGGCTGAGGGGCAGGATATTTTCATGCCATTGGGTGAGGGCTGAACCAAAGCCATGAAGTAGCAGTAGAGGCAGGGTATCATGGGGCGATCGGGCGACGGTATAACGAATCTGCCAGCCTCGCCAGAGCCAATCCCGTTGGGAACCGAGGCGCGGGAGGGCAATGTGGGGTAAAGATTGTGCTTGGATCATAGGAAGAAGGAGATCGGTTGAGATAAAGCTACGCCATTCTGGAATGAGTTAATTATTGATCGATGCATTTACCGCGAAGTTCTCTATGAGTCTCTGCATTAACCCCCGGTGCCCTCAGCCTGATCACCCTGGAAATGATGGTAGCCAATTTTGCCAAAGTTGTGGTTCGGAGCTGTTGCTGCTCAAGCGCTATCGAGTGATGCGGCTGATTAGTGACCAGAGTGGGTTTGGGCGCGTTTATGAGGTATTCGATCGCAGTACACCCAAAATTCTCAAGGTGCTGAAGGAAACCTACAGCCATCACCCCAAAGCCATTGAGCTCTTTCGACAAGAGGCGATCGTGCTCGGGCAGTTGCCCCATCCAGGCATTCCAGCAGTCGAACCCCAAAGCTATTTTGAATATTATCCGCAAGGAGCCACCGAACCCCTCCATTGCCTCTTGATGGAAAAAATTGATGGGCCCAATCTGAAGGAATGGATGCGGCAGCAGGGGCATCATCCGATCAGTGAACGGCAGGCAATCCGGTGGTTACGGCAACTGGCTCAGATTCTGCAATTGGTGCATCAGTGCCATTATTTTCATCGCGATATCAAACCCGAAAACATCATGCTGCGATCGAATGGGCAGTTGGTGCTGGTGGATTTTGGAGCAGCCCGTGAAATGACCTACACCTATTTGGCGCAGCGGGGCGAAACGGGCGGGACGCGGATCAGCTCGGCAGGCTACACCCCACCGGAACAGGAACGGGGGCAGGCGGTACCGCAGTCAGATTTTTATGCCTTGGGTTACACGCTCATTTATCTGGTGACGGGCAAACTGCCGGTCGATCCGGCGATCTATGATTCGATGCGAAACGAGTCTTGCTGGCGACAGGCGGCTCCTCAAATTTCGGACGATCTGGCGACGCTGATCGATGGCTTGATTGCCCCCAGAGCGAGCGATCGACCCCAAACTGCGACAGAAATTTTGCGTCGGTTGGCGATCATAGAAGCCAGCACGCTCACCGCATCCGCTTCACCGGCGCGCTCAGATTCCCCAGGCGCAGATCCAGTCGCCAATCCAGTCGCAGATCCAGGCGCGAATCTAGGGGCAAATCCAGGGGCTAAAACCACCCAGATGTTACCGAGCCCCTTAGCCCAAGCTCCTACGGTGATGCCTCCTCTGAGTCGCCTGCCTTGGTGGTTAGGAGGAGCGGCGATCCTACTGATTACATTGGGTTCCTATGGGATTTGGCGAGGTAATCCTGGAGCCATTCTGCAAGCGACCCAAGGACGATCGATCAAGGTGGTGCGATCGATCCCAGACCAAGGAGGCACCGTGAGAGGATTGGCCTTCACACCCGATGGTCAGCGGCTGATTACAGGGGGGGATGATCAGACCATCCGGGTCTGGGGTGTCAGCAATGGGCAACCGGTATTGAGCTTGCCAGGCCACACGAGCACGGTGAAGTCTGTGGTGGTGAAGTCTGATGGATCGACCCTGGCCAGTAGCAGCGATGACCAAACGATTCGCCTTTGGAATTTGGGTATGGGGCAGCCGTTGCAAGTGCTTACAGGGCACACCAGTTACATTAACCAAATTGGTTTTAGCCCCGATGGTCAATCTTTAGTCAGCGCCAGTGCCGATCAAACGGTGCGACTCTGGGATTTACAAACTGGGCAGGCTCGCACCTTTTTAGGGCATACCAGCTATGTCAATGCCGTGGTGTTTAGTCCGGATGGGCGGTTTTTAGCCAGTGCCAGTGCCGATCAAACCGCTCGTTTGTGGGATCGGCAAACCGGGCAGGCAATCCGCCAATTTCAGGGCCATAGCAGCTACGTGAATGATCTCATCTTTACACCCGATGGGCAGCGACTGATCACCGCCAGTGCCGATCAAACGATTCGGGTCTGGGACGTGAATACGGGTGAAGTGCTTCGCACCCTACAAGGGCATCACGGCTTTGTAGAACGGCTGGCGATCAGTCCGGATGGGCAACGGTTACTGAGTGGGGGAGCCGATCAGACTTTGAAGCTCTGGAACCTGGAAACGGGTCAGGTGATCCAGACGCTGACTGGTTTCAATGCCCACATTCGGCAATTTGTCCCTAGCCCCGATTGGCAAACCGTTGCGGTCGCGACTGGCTCAACTATCACGATCGCCCAACTGCCCCGTTGAGAGCGGGCTTACTGCAACTTCAGAACGGCCATAAAGGCTTCCTGCGGCACATCAACCGTACCGATCGCCTTCAGTCGCTTTTTACCCTTAGCCTGCTTCTGCAATAGTTTTTTCTTGCGGGAAATGTCGCCGCCGTAACACTTGGCCAACACATCCTTGCGCAGGGCAGGAATATGTTCACTGGCTACGACCCGACTACCGATCGAAGCCTGGATGGGGATCTTAAACTGGTGCCGGGGAATGAGCTCTTTCAGTTTTTCCACGAGGGCTTTGCCGACATAGTAGGCCTTATCCCGATGCACGATCGTTGCCAAGGGATCAACCTTATCGCCGTTGATCAAAACATCCAGCTTCACCAGGGGGTTTTCGCGATAGCCAATCAGGTGATACTCCATGCTGGCATAGCCGCGCGATCGAGACTTCATCTGGTCAAAGAAGTCGGTCACGACCTCGGCCAGCGGAATCTCGTAGATCAGGGTGGTTCGCCCCTGGGCTAGATACTTCATATCTTTGAAGACTCCGCGACGGCTCTGACTCAGCTCCATCAAAGCCCCCACGAATTCTTCTGGCATGATCATATCGACCTGCACATAGGGCTCTTCGATCGACTCGCGGTATTGGGGATCGGGCAGCAAACAAGGGTTGTCAATGTAGAGGACTTCGCCATCAATTTTATTGACCCGATAAATCACCGATGGAGCAGTGGTAATCAGATCTAAGTTATATTCCCGCTCTAGCCGCTCCTGGACAATTTCCATATGGAGTAGCCCCAAGAAGCCACAGCGGAAGCCAAACCCCATGGCGCTAGAGGTTTCCGGTTCATATTTGAGGGCAGCATCGTTGAGGCGGAGCTTTTCCAGCGCTTCTCGCAAATCTTCAAACTGGTCGGCATCGGTGGGGAAGAGTCCGCAGAACACCATCGGCTTGGCTTCAGTGTAGCCGGGCAGGGGTTCGGGAGCGGGAGCTGCCGCCAAGGTGATGGTGTCGCCGACTCGGGCATCTTCCACTGCCTTAATCGCTGCGGCCAGGTAGCCTACCTCACCGGCATGGAGCTCCTCCACCTGCACCTGGGTCGGAGACAACACGCCTAACTCGTCGATCTGATATTCCTTTTTGGAAGCCATCAGCCGGATTTTGTCGCCCTTTTTGAGGGTGCCATCCATCACCCGGAAGTAGACGATCACGCCCCGGTAGGGATCGTAATAGCTATCGAAAATCAGGGCTCGCAGTGGTTGTTCTACCGTGTCTTGCGGCGGGGGCACATGCTGGACGATCGATTCCAGAATGTCTTGAATGCCGATCCCTTCTTTGGCAGAGGCATGGATCGCGCCACTACAATCAAGCCCAATAATTTCTTCAATTTCACCTGCAACCCGATCGGGATCGGCTCCTGGCAGGTCAATTTTGTTGAGGACTGGAATAATCTCGAGGTTGTTTTCCAGCGCTAAGTAAACATTCGCTAAGGTTTGAGCTTCTACCCCCTGGGAGGCATCTACCACCAGCAATGCACCTTCACAGGCGGCCAGCGATCGGGAGACCTCATAGGAGAAGTCCACATGGCCAGGTGTGTCGATCAGGTTCAGGACATAATCTTGCCCATCTTGGGCTCGATAGTTCATTCGAGCGGCTTGCAGCTTGATCGTAATGCCGCGCTCCCGCTCCAGTTCCATATTGTCGAGAAACTGCTCCTTCATTTCTCGATCTTTGACGGTTCCCGTCACCTGCAACAGACGGTCTGCCAGGGTAGATTTACCGTGATCGATATGGGCAATGATCGAAAAGTTGCGGATGCGAGAGACCGGTACGTCCGTCATAAATCTCAACGTGATAGGCAAAGTGAATCGAAAGCAAGGCTCAGGTCGCTGGGGAGAATTCTCCGGCGGCTGCACTTCAAGCAGCGAAACGAGCAAAGCAGCAAAACAAGCAAAGCAGCAAACGAGCAGAACTGCTTAAGATATTGTAATCCTTTCCCTTGCTCTGATGCGAGTCTTGCCCCGGATATTCCTGAGACCCATGGGATCGATCGCTCAGGTACCGGGTTAATTTTGTGATGGGAATGGGAACTCTTCTGGAATTCCACGCCTTACTTTGTTTTAAAGGTTGAATCCAGGTTGAATACGGTTTAATGGATCCCAGAGGCTTGCGACCTCAAGATTCGCGGCTGGCTGATCAAGCAAGGGGTTATTCACCTGTTTGACGGTTGCTCGACGAGACCCATGTGATGCAGATGGAGCGAACATTGCCGGCGTGAACATGACTTGTGGTGAACATGACTTGTGGTGAACATGACTTGTGGTGAACATGACTTGTGGTGAACATGACCGGAGTGAACCTTTACATCGATTGCAACTGACCAACTCTAAGCCCTGATGTCTAAGCATTTATGAGCGATTCTGATACTGACTCCAAACCGCTTGCTGGCAAAGTAAGTGTCTCAATCCAGATGGATGCTGACTTGCTAGAGCAGATCAATCATCTGACGACCGATCCCAGTAAGGTGATTGAAGTGGCCGTCCGACAATGGCTCGGAGGAGGCAACCGTCGGGATGATGACCTGACCCGAACCATGCGTCGAAATCCTCCTGTTCCGCCGAAAGGGGAATGGAATGATTAAAAGAGCGGGACAAGTGGGACAAGTAACAATGTCAAGTCCATTCAGGCTGTCTGGTTAGGCTAAAGTAGGCTAGAAGTTGATCCTATTTCAGTTCCTGAGTTCTCGTTCGCGATCGAGTTGCAGCTTCAACCTATCAACTTCAGTCAACCTGGGAAAGCAAAAGTTTCATCCTGTTGCTTGTGGTTCTACACTGATGACTACCTCCGGCGATCTTTCACTTCCCATTACTGAATCGATTGACTCAGAAGACACTCAGGCTGATCGTCAGGAGCGTATGGCGACGAGCCCTGGAGTCGAACTGGTTTTCACCCAAACTGCAACGGGGCAATTTCTCTCGTTTTACTGGCGACTATCCGATCGCTATCAGATTTCCCCCAATGAGGTGATGCAGCCTAACCAGCGTTGCTTCCTGCCTCTGTCGCCTGCATCCTACCAGGAACGGCTCCGGTCGGTTTTAGATGACTTGATTCCCCTCCAGTTTGAATATCCGTTTCTGGTGGCTGATCAATACCTGCTATTGGAGCTGACAGCGAGTCCGGTATTGATGCCGCAGGAAGGAGCCACGATGGTATTGCTGACAGGACGACCCAGCCGTTCAATTGCTCAGGCTGAAGCCTATGCGTTCCTCCAACCACTGTCGATCGATCGCAGAGCCACCGAAGTTCCGACTCAGCAGGCTGCCAATGGTCATCTGTCGTTGCGATCAACCCAGACCTTGACCCAGACCTTGACCCAGACCTTGACCAAAATCCGCCAATCCTTGACTCTCTCGGAAGTGCAGCAACGGACGGTTGAGGGTTTGGGTGAAGGGTTAGGAACAAATCGTTGCGTGCTTTACCTGCCCGATCCGACCCAGCTAATTCTTGAAGTGGTTGCTGACTATACTCGCGCTCACCTATCCCCGATCGAGTATGGTGAATTGCTGTTAGATAATCCCCTGGTTCAGGAAGCCTGGACCTCTGGTCAGCCGATTTTGACGCAGATTCGCCTGGCCGATGGCACCCAACCCACGGCATTACTGCTGGCCACCTACTACCAAGATCAGCCTAATGGGCTACTGGTGCTTTGTCCGGCGGAACGCTCCTACTGGAATCAAGCGGAACAAACCTGGCATGAGGTCGCCGATCAGGTGGGCACGGCCCTGGGACATGCGCTGATGTTTCAGTCGGTGCGGCACTTGGCGGATGAGTTGCAGCGGGTGAATGAAACCCTGATGCAGCAACATTCAGATTTGGAAGAAGCGCGTCAACAAGCCGAGGCAGCCTCTCGCCTGAAAAGTGAATTTTTGGCCAATACTTCCCATGAACTGCGAACTCCTCTGAATGGGGTGATCGGCTTCTTGAAGTTGGTGCTAGATGACATGGCAGATGATGGCGAAGAAAAGGAGCTGTTTATCCAGGAAGCCTATCGATCGGCCACCCGCCTGATGGAAGTGATTCAGGATATTCTCGATATTGCCAAAATTGAAGCAGGCAAACTGCAAATTGATCTCAATCCGGTCAAGCTGAATGAACTGCTGTCTGAGGTGGAGCGCATGACCTACCCGATGGCGCAGGAGCGGCACCTCAGTTTTGAGATCCGCACGCCTGACACGCGGGATGAGATTATTCTCTATGGCAACTATCAACGCTTGCTGCAAGTGATGCTCAATCTGGTTGGCAATGCGATCAAATTTACCCATGAAGGTGGAGTGACGATCAGCGCAGAGGTGATCCGCGAGAAGGTGGTGGTGCAAGAAGAAGAAATGCCGGGTACGGTGAAGATTAGTGTCGCGGATACCGGGATCGGAGTCTCGCTGGAAAAGCAAGATCAGCTCTTCCAGACCTTTAATCAGATTGATGGATCGCGCACCCGGCAATATGGAGGCACGGGGTTGGGGCTGGCGATTTCCCAGAAACTGGTGGAAGCGATGGGGGGAGTGGTGAATTTCTTCAGCATGGGTGAAGGGCTGGGATCAACTGTCACCTTTACAGTGCCGTTGTACATCAATCCGGTGATGGTAGCGGCGGCACTCACAGACTCGGCTGATCTGCTGCTCTAGGTTGGAGGAGATCAGACATGTTAGAGGTTCTGGCTGCCCTCTCTCTCTCGGCAGCGGTTGGTATGCGGATCGCCCTCCCCTTACTGTTGATTGGACTACTCTACAGCGATGATTTATGGGCCAATGTGCCTCTCCTATCCCAGATTCCGCCGCCGATCGTACTGGGGGTTTTGGTCAGTTGGTCTTTGATCGAGCTGCTGTGCTCCAAGGAACCACTCGGACAGCGCCTCCTGCAAATTGTGCAACTGACGGTTAGCCCCTTAGTAGGAGCGATCGTAGGCATGACAGTTGCTCGCACAACCCAGTTAGATGCCTCCCTGAGCTGGATTTTAGCGATCGTGGGAGGGCTTTTGGCTTTTGTGCTCCATCTGGTGCAAGTCGGTTGGGCCTATCGGTTGCGAGGGCTCCCCATCTGGGTGATTTTCATTCAAGATTTTCTCTGTGTCGCTTTGGTCCTTTTGGCTTTAGATGCTCCCCAACAAGGAGGACTGATTGTGCTCCTCCTCCTCTGGATCGCGATCCGCAGCTCTACCGAATGGCGATTCTGGTATGAACGACAATCCAGCCAGCCAGAACGTCACCATCCTCGTCGCACCAAGCAGGATCCAGATTGAATGCATTCAGGGGCTGCCATGGCTGCTATCCTATGGCGCTATCCTGATGATTTGAGGAGGATGGGTGATTGAGCGTGAGCTGATCAGGGGAGAATTGACTGAATGATGAATTTTCAGGGCTGCTAATTCGCCTTATTGAAACAGGTTTCTGCCTTACAAAGTAGCTCGATCGCCTGCTCGGCCGTGATCAGACGCTTGAGAACCACGTTGGTGATCGATCGACTGGCAGGGCGATTTAATTCTGGATCGATCGCTTTGACTTCGACCATAATCACGGCTTCTTCAACGCGGTAAAGCCAGAGCCGCTCGTTGTTTTCCAAAATGCAAAGGTTGGTCTGTTCAATTTGCGGTTTGCGCTGCCAGGCTCCTTCATTCCAGAGACCGCCAAATTCCCACACCCGACCAATGCTCCAACCTTCTGAGAGAAAAAAGTACTTCACAGACAGTCACAATCTACCAAATCAATTTTTTCATTATGCCTCCCTGGGGGACTTTGGTCGATCGATTTGTGATGGAATTTTCAGAATGGAATGGGGAATAAAGGCGAGAGAGTGAACGCAAGCGTGGAAATTGAGCGGGGATAGAGTGAGCAGAGTTAGATCGGGGTTGGGAAATCCTGACTCGAAAAACTATCAGCCGGGGTAGGGGGAGCAGTGGGATTGGAGTTAGGAACTGGATTAGCAGTATAGGCGGCCGTTGGGGAATGGGGAGAGGTTTGAATCCGAAAGGAGGGCGTTTGGTAATCGGCAGGCAAATTGTCGGACGGAATGGTCGAATGATTGCCATCTCGTAAAGCGGAGAAAGCAGGAGACAGGATTTCGATTCCAGCTTGATTACAATAATCTTGAATGTTTTGATGGAGCGCGGAATAGATCAATGGCATTTGCTGGGGGCAATCAGTAAAAGCATTAATTTCATAGCTGACGTGATAGTCATTTAAGCTAGTTTGCAGGACAAAAGGCCTGGGTTCGGACACAATATGATCCGTGGCTTTGGCCGCTGAAATTAACACTTCATGGACTTGCCGCCAAGGCGCGTCATAACCCAGGGTGACGGTGGTATATAGCACCAAGTAGCGATTTTCTTGGCGGGAAATGGCTGTGAAGTTGACCACATTGCTATTGAGAACTGAAGAGTTCGGAATGGTGATCACCTCTTGCTTGGGAGTCAGCAACCGGGTGACAAAGAGTGACTTTTCAATCACTTCACCTGTGATATTGCCGATACGAATTAAATCGCCAATCTGAAATGCCCGCGTATAAATTAAAATGATGCCAGAAATGGTGTTGGCGACCGCTGAAGAAGAACCTAAGGTCAGTAAAGCTCCTAAAAATAATGAGATACCCTGGAAGGCTGGAGAGCCAAACCCTGGTAAATAAGGGCCCGCCACCACGCCTGCGATCGCAATAATCAAAAAGGTGAACAAACGAACGGTAGGACGAACCCATTCTGGATAAAACCAGGAATAAGCATCATCGCGTCCGAGTTCAATAATTACCAACTTGGCAAACTTAATCATGTAGGAGGTGAGGAAAACAATGAGCACGATCATGGCCAGATTAGGCAGATATTGCACGAACCCACCCCCAGCCTGATTAAATCGATAGGCAATATCTTGAAAAATCGAATCGCCGATCGCCTGAGTGACTGGAAACTGGCTCAACACGAACGGAATATAGAGATAAAGACTAACCAGAATCAGCATGAGGCGAAAAAGCTGAACCAGGCTAGACAGCAAAAATCCAGTGGCGGCTGAACCCAAAACTTGGAACCGTTGGATGCTCAGATCCAATCTATCTCGACGGCTTGCTGTTTGAATGCGGATCAGCAGTTGCGAGACGAACCGTTGCAGGAGCAGTCCAAATAGCAAGAGCCCGATAGTACTGACGATGGTGAGAATGATGCCGCGGATCAGTTTCTGAATACTGCGATTCTCTCGATATTCAGTGATGTTTGGCCGCAGAATTTGTACGGCTTTTTCAGCCAATTGTTGCCGAGTGCGACCAGGCTCTTGGTCGGTATCCCGTACCGTAAATAGGATGACATCACCGGCTTTCACCACTGAGGTATTGCTCTGTTCCTCGATGCGGATTGTGTCTAGCGTGATATTTGGATCGTTGGCAATCAGATCGAGGCGTTGTGTAATGATGGCAGCCCGTTCTTTCGCTGAAACAACCCCTGCAACGCCTTGACGCACCCGAAATACCTCTTTACCGTCCAGGAGAACAGGGTAGCCATCAATCAAGTTGCCATCAATCAGGTTGCCATCAATCAAGTTGCCATCAAGCGGGTGACCAGATTCTAGTGCGGGCAGATCTTGAGCTGAGAGAGGCGCAATTAAAAGTAGCGTAAATGCGATCGAGAAGAAGCAAGTGAACAATCGGAGGCGACGATCGATGAACATAGTGGGTTTAACACTGACAGGTTTTTTGAGACAAAATCATTCAGGACTAAGACATACCGGCACTGGAATCCGATCGGGCAGCCAGAGCAGAGCCACAAAACATCTATGCTCCAAAAATGTCGAGCTGAGCTGCATCCATCTCTGGGCGATTGCCCCTCGGTTGATCGGCAGCGGCTGGTTTTCCCCCTGATCCGTTAGACTGACGCAATCCCACAGCGATTTTGGAATGCTGCTCGATTTGATGCATCACCTGTTTGGCGCGGTCGATCACTGGTGCAGGTAAACCCGCCAATCGTCCTGCTTCAATCCCATAGGAACGATCGGCCCCACCGGGGCGCACCTGATGCAAAAACACAATCCGATCTGGAAATTCCTGGACTACGACCTGATAATTGGCAACATTATCCACCATAGACGCTAACTCATTCAGTTCGTGGTAATGGGTCGCAAAAATTGTGCGGGCTCGAATTTCCAAGGCTAAATATTCTGCTACAGCCCAAGCGATCGATAAACCATCGAAGGTCGCGGTGCCTCGCCCAATTTCGTCCAGTAACACCAAAGAATTTGCAGTTGCATGATTGAGAATATTCGCAGTTTCGTTCATTTCCACCATAAACGTGGACTGTCCAGTTGCCAGATCATCAACGGCACCTACTCGCGTGAAGATACGATCACAAATCCCTAACCGCGCCGTTTTAGCCGGGACAAAACTACCGATCTGCGCCAAAAGTTGAATGAGTCCCACTTGGCGTAAATAACAGCTTTTGCCGCTGGCATTTGGGCCAGTGAGAATAATTAAATCAGGAATAGGGGCAGCGGTGAGTTGACCCAATTTAGTGCAGTTAGGGACAAAAAAGCCTGAGGGCAATGATTGCTCCACAACAGGGTGGCGACCTTGTTCGATCGAAATCTCCCGACTGGGTACCATTTCAGGACGGCAATAGCCCTGATACACAGCGATTTCTGCTAATCCGCACAGTGCATCCACTGCTGCAATCATCTGCGCTACCGATCGAATTTGATCGGCATCCTGGCTGACTTCCGATCGAAGGGCTACAAAAATGTCATATTCTAATTTACCCAGCTCACTTTGAGCAGTCATCAAAGCACTCTCTTTCTCTTTCAGTTCGCTGGTGATATAGCGTTCTTCATTGGTTAATGTTTGCTTACGGACATAGCCTGCCGGAGGTGTCTCATTCGATTTAGCCCGTGAGATGCTAATGTAATAGCCAAAAGTTTTGTTATAGCCTACTTTTAATGTGGCAATGCCGGTTCGTTGTCGTTCCGTCGTTTCCAGATTAGCGATCCACTGTTCGTCGGCTTCAATTTGTTGCCGCAGTGCATCTAACTGAGGATTTACCCCCGATCGAATCAGGTGTCCTTCAGTCAGGTGGATGGGCGGCTGATCGACCAGATGCGCCTTGAGCCGATCGCCCAATGCTTCTAACTCCGGTGCAACAGTTTGGAGCGGCGTGAGGTAAGGAGAGGTGGCCTTAGAAACAAGGGCAGCCAATTCCGGGAGACGTTGCAGCGAATCGGCCAGCGCCACCAGATCTCGCGCATTGGCAGTCCCCGATCCCGATCGTCCGGTTAAGCGCTCCATGTCATAAATTTGCTTGAGTAACTGCTGAAGGCTCTGCCGCAAACTGCCCTGGGCGATCAGTTCTTGAATTGTATCTTGGCGGGCTTGAATGGCTGGGATATCCAACAAGGGCTGCAACAACCAGCGACGCAAGGTTCGCCCTCCCATTGCCGTGACGGTGCGATCGAGAGCCCACAGCAGCGATCCATGGAACGTGCCATCCCGGCTAGTTTGGGTGATTTCCAGATTGCGACGAGTTTGGTGATCGATCACCAAATATTCCGTTAAGGTGTAGGTGCAAAGCGGCCGCAGCAAAATTTCATGGGTGCGTTGGGTATCTGCCAAATAGTCGAGCAATCCCCCTGCTGCCCGCACCGCCAAGGGTAAATGATCGCAACCCATGCCCTCTAACGATCGCACCCGAAACTGCTCTAGTAACTTTTGACGGGCTTCACTGAGCAGGAAAGGAGTCTGGCTGCGGAGGGTATAGCAGAATTGTGGGGGTAAACAGTCGGGCAGATCGGGATGATGAGCGGATCGATCGCCTGGTCGCAGCAATCGCCCTAAGTCGGGTGCATGGGTTGGCACCAGCACTTCAGACGGCTGTAACCGCAGCAGTTCTTGATGAAGTTGATCAAGCTGAGTCGATTGAGTCGTCAAAAACTCGCCGGTTGAAATATCGGCATAGGCTAATCCCCAGTGATGACCTGCGATCACCACGGCAGCAAGGAAGTTGTTACGTCGAGCATTCAACATGCCTTCTTCCAGCACTGTGCCCGGTGTAATCACTCGCGTTATTTCGCGCTGCACCAGCCGCCCTTGCGCTTCAGAGGCATCCTCGGTTTGATCGCAAATGGCGACGGCATAGCCCCGCTCCACCAGGAGGGCACAATACCGATCCAAGGCATGGTGCGGAATCCCTGCCAAGGGTACCTTCCCAACCTCTTTACCCCCATCTTTGGCTGTCAGCACCAGTTCTAGCTCTCGTGAGACGGAGATCGCATCCTGAAAGAAAGTTTCGAAAAAATCCCCGACTCGGTACAGCAACAAGGCATGGGGGTATTGATCTTTCAGCTCCACATAGTGGCGCATCATAGGAGTTAGATCGTCCCAGTTGACCGATCGATGATCGGTGTATCGCACGGCATGTTTAACCAGCCGATCTGGTAAGGGCAGGGTCGGGTCGGTCGAAGAAGCAGAGGCAGAGGCGGGATCGATCATGAGTCCTAGTTTACTGTTGTTGCTGCTGCACCCACGATCGTAAAACCCGCAGTGCGGTAGCTAAACTCATTGAGTCACTTTGCTCCAGAAAGGCCAAGATGCGATCAGCAGCTAAAAACGGAAACGCCTGACTGACCCGACTTTCAACATAGCCATCTGACTTGAGATGGTAAATCAACAGTTTGCCCTTCAGCATGTCGTCTCCCAAGGTCGTAATGTAGCGCCAAACCTCTGGAATACCCATGGTTTCATAGATAGGCAGCTTGTCTATACTGCTTTTGGTGAGCGCCACTTCCACCAGCAGGTCAGGGGGGATCGCTTGACTGAGATCAATCCCATGGCCAATTTGAGAACGATTTTCCAAGTAGTAGCAAGCATCCGGTTCAGTAGCACAACCCATGGGTTCATGCTTCAGCAAAACCGGCAGCACCGCGGTCAGGGGCAGTTTCAGTTCATCTGCTAACACCAGAATCAACGAATCGATCAATTTACTACATCGATCGTGGGCTTCCACGGGAGTCATCATTTCCAACTTGCCGCGTAGATAGGTGAGACGGGTTTGGCGTTCATCACCCAGCTCACTCAATAACGTCTCAAACTGTTGCCAGCTCACGTTTGGCAAAACGACCCGCTGTTCTGTCACCACTGGCTTTTTGGGCATAGGTTAAGGGCTATCCTTCTTCTGCAACATCAAGAGGTTCAGTGGGCACTCCCGCAATTTCTTGACCCGATCGAACCCGCCACCAAGCTAGTAGGGTACTGGCAATGAAAATACTGGAATAGGCACCAGCAATAAAACCAATAATCAGCGCTAGGGCAAAATACTTCAGGGTTGCGCCCCCCAGCAAGAAAATGGCAATCAGCGGTAACAGGGTGGTCAGGGTGGTGTTGATCGAACGCCCCAAGGTCTGATTCACCGCATCATCAACAATGTCATTGATCGATCGATTACCGTTGACTTGAATGGTTTCTCGAATTCGATCGTAAATCACCACGGTATCGTTGACCGAAAAACCGACGATGGTGAGCAGAGAGACAATAAATAAGCTATCAACTTCGACTCCAGCGATGAGCCCTAAAATGGCAAAAATCCCGACGGTCACCAGCACGTCATGTAGGAGCGCTACGATCGCAAATACAGCATAGTCAAACTGAAATCGCAAGCTCAGGTAGATCATAATCCCGGCGAAGGCAACCAGTAGGGCAGTCAGACCGGATCGAAAGAGTTGTCGCCCCAGGGTGGGCCCGACCGTATCAATCTGGGTTTTGTCAGCGGCAAATTGGCCGATCTCCTGGGTTAAGGCTGAAACCAACTGGTTCCGCTGATCCACATTCAGCGTCGAAGTGCGGATTGATAGGGCTTGCTTTTCATCCCCAACCACTTGAATGCTACTGCTTTCGAGCCCTTGATTAGTGAGAACGGTGCGGATAGCAGCCGGATCGATCGGTTGATCACAATTGTTGGGTTGATTGCAATCTAACTCAAGCTGCAATCGCGTTCCGCCCACAAAGTCTAAGCTGGGACGAAGCGGCATTTGGGTTTGATTCCACAATACCCCCATTGCCGCAATGCCACTGAAGATTACCAGAGAGGAGATCGCCCACCATAGGGATCGCTGGCGAATAACTTGCAATTTCATGATGTTTTCTCTGCCTGAAGTTTAGTCGCGGAGGGAAGTCCGGGTGCGAAGAGATGGGGCTTACGCAGGGCGGGATAGCTGAGAGCCACAAATAGCATGGTGCGACTACAGGTGAGAGCGGTGAACATGCTGACTACAATCCCGATCGCCAGGGTTAGGGCAAATCCTTTCACCAAGCCTGCCCCTAAAAACCAGAGGGCCGCACAGGCGATCAGGGTAGTGACATTGCTATCTAAAATGCTGGAGAAGGCGCGGTAGAAGCCGGCCTCGACCGATCGATAGAGGGTTTTTCCAGTTTGTAACTCTTCGCGAGTACGCTCAAAAATCAGCACATTGGCATCAACCGCCATGCCAATACTGAGGATGAATCCGGCGATTCCAGGCAGAGTCAGGGTCACGGGTACCACATCAAAAATGGCCAGGTTAAACAGGGCATAGAACACAAGCGCTATATCGGCAATTACGCCTGGTAGACGATAGTACACCACCATGAAAATCAGCACCAATGCCAAGCCAAATAGACCGGCGTAAATGCTGCGCTGAATACTGTCTTGCCCTAACGTCGCTCCGACCGTTCGGTTTTCCACGACTTCAATCGGTACAGGCAATGCCCCACCCTGAAGCTGCTGGGATAATCGAGCTGCTCCTTGAGCATCAAACCCACCTGTAATGCTAGCTGTGCCACCCGTAATCCCGGTGGCGGCATATTGGGCATCGACCCGTGGCGCACTCAGGAGGCGATCGTCGAGGAAGATCCCTAGGCTCCGCCCAGTGCCCGCCACGGCTTTTGTCAGCTCCGCGAACTCATTGGCTCCCTGATCGTTAAAGTTCAGCACCACTTCCCAAACATTCGAACTGTTTTGTAGTGGCTGCGCATAGGCCGTTCTCAGTTTCTCGCCGGTCAGTTCAGATTTAGTGAATAAAGCAGCGATCGCCTGCTCACTGGACTTGAGTTCCTCTAGCTTGGCATTAATAGCGGCTGGCTCTCCGGCCTGTCTGAGCGTATCGAGTTCGAGCTGCTTTTGTTGGCGAAGCTGTAATTCAATTTGAAACTGGGCCTCAGTGCCTGGATTTTGCTGGCGAAAATCTAACTTGGCGACATCTTGCAGCACCCGTTCCGCTTCCGAGGGATCATTCACCCCTGGCAACTGCACCAGCAACTGATCTTCGCCCACCACCTGTACCACAATTTCTTGTACGCCGTTGGGATTAACTCGGTTTTCGACCACCTGCCGGACTGCTTCCAGTTTCTCTGGGGTGATCTGAGTTACTGTTTCAGTGGTTTTCACTTGCAGGGTCAGTTGCGATCCACCTCGTAGGTCAAGCCCCAGTCGCAGCGGAACCTGCACTAAAACCACGATGGCGACGATCGCCAGCAGCAAAATAAAAGCCAAAATTGAACGCTGTCTACCCATTGTTTATCGCTGTATGTGTTGCCGATTGGTCGCCGCTGAGTCTGGTTATTGGTCGCCGCTTGGTCGTGAATGGGTTGCCAATTGGTCGATGTTTGTAGCCGCTGCAACAACCGCTATGATAGCCGGATTTTGGGGTCGAAAGGATCCGACTCAACCAAACTCTCTAAGTTAGACTGTCTCAGCCAAACGGTTCGATTGGGCTTGAGGGAGTTTGAGGCAATCCTGATCTCCGTCTTTCATCTTAGCGGTAACCCTGATGCCACCGGCGGGAGTCAAGACCGAAACATCCGACGTGTCGATTTTTGATATAAAATTCTATCAATAGTCCTGCCATTGCCATCTCAGCATCCTGAAGTGAGTTGTCAACGTAGGATGGGCAGCCTGCCATGCCGGTGGGCAGTCTGCTCTACGAAAATTCATGAATGGTTTGGGGGAGACTGGGGGCTCGATCGGAGCGTTTCAGCCCGGTTGGGTTTCTTCCTCCAGATGCAGGCTAAAACAATGGGTCACCCCTATACTCATACTCTGGTATTCCACTACTTCGAGAGGACAGAACACAATGGCATTCGTACAAGAGCCTTTACCCTACGATCCAGGCGCGCTGGAGTCTCATGGCATGTCAGCCAAGACCTTCGAATTTCACTATGGCAAACACCATGCTGCCTATGTGACCAATTTGAACAATATGACCAAAGATACTGAACTGGCTGACAAGTCTCTGGAAGAAGTGATCCAGATTTCCTTCAAGGATTCGGCTAAAGCAGGGATTTTCAACAATGCCGCGCAGGTGTGGAACCATACTTTCTTCTGGAATAGTATGACTCCCAGTGGCGGTGGTGGGGCTCCCACTGGTGCGATCGCTGCCAAAATCGATAGTGATTTAGGTGGCTACGAAAAGTTCAAAGAAGCTTTCAAAACCGCAGCAGCCACTCAGTTTGGTAGCGGTTGGGCCTGGTTAGTGCTGGAAAATGGCACTTTGAAAGTCACCAAAACTGGAAACGCGGAAAACCCACTGGTTTATGGTCAGGTGCCGTTGCTGACCTTGGATGTATGGGAACATGCTTATTACATCGATTTCCAAAATCGCCGTCCTGACTTCATCCAAAATTACCTAGAACAGTTGGTAAACTGGGATTTTGCGAACCAGAATCTGGCCGCTGCCTAGTTTTGCTGGCATCAGAATGCCTGATCAGACCCAAATGGCTGCTCACGTTCAGCAGTTAGCTCGATGCAGTTTGGATTGATCAGCCGTGAAGTCAATCAGGAAATCAAGCGATCCAGATAGGATCCATCAATAGTCAGGGAGGCAGTCTGGGTCACTTGGCAGGTGATCGTTGAGACTGCCTCTTTGCTCAATCTTTGCTCCAATGCTTTGCTCGCAGCTCCAATCGGGCGAATCCAATGCTTTCGCATTCCGGGGAGAAGGTGCTGCTAGGGTTGAATTAGTGTTGAGCCTGATCCGAGGTTACCGTTCCGATCGGGAGAGAAATTGTTATAAGTAGATTAATGATCAAAAAATTAGTCCATGGATAGTTGGGTTAGGGATAGTTGGATTAGAGATAGTTGGATTAGAGGTAGTTGGATTAGAGATAGTTGGGTTAGGAACAGACATTGCGATGGATAGTGAAAATCTAGCCCGCTACATTGAAGCCACAGATGGGATCAGTAAGCCTTGGCTACTCACTCAATTGCGGCTAAAAAAGTTGCAAGAACGCCGACACACCCTTTCTCCTGAAGAATATGAGCAAGCGATTGCTGATTTACACCAAGATTTAATGAAACTAGGAGAATGGTGGCTTGGGCGAGAAGATGAGGTGTTTTAATCAGTTCTGCCCGGATCAGCAGAGAGATTCAGTGCCAAACTGAAAAGAGGATCCCTGTTGCAGGGTAAATATGCCGAGAGCCAAAAAAGCTACTAATTCAAAACCGATCGCGAAGTCTGTTGCTAGTTCGATACCGTCCCTAGAGCCTGCTGCTAAAGCTCTGGCTGATGATGCATCGCCTGAGCCTACCTTACCTACCGATCGGGCGATCGAGTCGGTATCAGTCCAGCCCTCCTCAGCCGAAGCATCATTGGTAGGGGATGGGAGTTCACAGCCTGGATTTGTCTCAGAACTGCAAGAGCCTGCCGACTTTAGCCAGGTTGATAGTCATGTTCATAGCGGTGTCGATAGCGATGTCGATACGGATGTCGATATGGGTATCGATCGGTATGTCGATATGGGTGTTGATCGGCATGTCAATAGTTATGTCGAGAGCGATAGTGATTGGGCCACAGAACTGACCACGCAACATTCAACCCAGTCAGCCGCGATCGATCTCAGCGATCCGCAGTTTTATTTCAATCGTGAGCTGAGCTGGCTAGAGTTTAACAATCGGGTCTTGCATGAAGCCTTTGATCCTCGCACGCCTCTACTGGAGCGACTGCGATATCTGGCCATCTTCGCGTCCAATTTGGATGAATTTTTCATGGTGCGGGTGGCGGCTCTGAAACAGCAACTCTCCGGATCACCGAAGGTTTCTCCCGATCGCGGTACCCCGGACGAACAATTAAGAGCAATTGCCGATCGGCTGCGACCGCTAGTTGCTCAACATCAGCGCCACTTTGAGCAAGCTCTTCGACCTCAACTTACTGCAAAAGGCATTTATCTTTTCAACTATGGGGATCTGCCCTCAACAACTCAAGAGTATTTACAGCAATACTTTGAGGCGCAAATTTTTCCAGTTTTAACGCCACTGGCGATCGATCCAAGTCATCCATTCCCTTATATCTCGAATCTCAGCCTCAATCTAGCCGTAGTAGTGCGGGATCGAGAAACGGGAATCAGCCGGTTTGCCCGAGTCAAGGTGCCTAATTTGCTCCCTCGGTTTATTCCTTTACCCGCCGCTTTATCCCATCGCCATCCGGTGATCTGGGCAGGTGTGCCGATCGAACAGGTGATCGCTCACCATTTGTCGATGCTGTTTCCGGAGATGGAAGTAGTCGAGCATTCCCTGTTTCGGATTACACGCAATGCTGAACTGGGCTTGGAAGATTCAGAAGATTTATTGCGATCGATCGAACAAGAACTGCGACGACGGCAGACCGGAGCCACGGCTCTGCGGCTGGAAATCGAAGCCAGTGCTTCCCTGCGGATTCGCCATTTGTTGATGCAAGAGCTGGAGCTAGCAGAGGCGGATGTTTATCATCTCCAGGGTTTGCTGCGCTTGCGTGATCTGCGGTTTCTATCAACCTTGCCGCTGCCTGAATTGAAATATGCTCACTGGAGCCCGATCGTATCACCGGCCTTACGGCGCGTCCATTTGCGGCATCCAGATGAAGCAGACTCAGAATCTACTCGGTTAGACCGGGAAGATATCTTTTCTGCCATTCGTCGGCGCGATATTCTGCTGCATCATCCCTATGAGGCATTTTCTGCTTCGGTAGAACTGTTTATCAAACAGGCAGCGATCGATCCAAATGTGCTGACGATTAAAATGACCCTCTACCGCACTTCAGCCGATCTAGCCATTCTCAACGCATTGGTCGAAGCCGCTGAAAATGGTAAACAGGTGACCGTCTTAGTCGAACTCCAAGCCCGATTTGATGAGGCAAATAACATCCAATGGGCCCGTAAATTGGAACAAGCTGGTGTTCATGTTGTGTATGGCTTGGTGGGTTTAAAAACTCACGCTAAAGTCATCTTGGTGGTGCGGCAAGAAGGCGAGTCTCTACGACGATATGTCCATATTGGCACTGGTGACTACAACCCTCGAACTGCGAAGCTTTATGCCGATGTGGGGCTCTTGAGTTGTTGCAGTGAGTTAGGATCCGATCTCTCAGAGTTATTTAATTATTTAACTGGCTATTCTCGCCAAATGAATTATCGCAAATTGCTCGTCGCACCTGTGAATTTGCGCGATCGTTTAGTGCAACTCATGCAGCGAGAAGCCCAATTCGCCCAACAAGGAATCCATGCTCGCATGGTGGCAAAACTGGGCGCAATCACCGATCCAACGTTGATTCGATCTCTGTATCTGGCATCGCAGCAGGGAGTCAAAATTGATTTGATCGTGCAGGGGATGTGTTGTTTACGTCCAGGTGTGATCGGCGTGAGTGACAATATTCGGGTGATCAGCATTGTTGGGCGGTTTCTAGAACACTCGCGCATCCTTTACTTTCACAATGGTGGCCAACCGGAAGTTTATTTGGGAAGTGCAGATTGGATGCGGCGCAATTTTGAGCATCGAGTGGAAGTTTTGGTGCCGATCGAAAATACGGATCTGAGTCAAGAACTACAAATCCTGTTGGGCACGCTCTTAGCAGACAATCGTCATGCCTGGGAACTCCAACCCAATGGGCGTTACATTCAGCGTCAACCCCGATCGCCCGAAGCGGAAATTAATGCTCAACGGATTTTCGTCGAAATGGCCCGGCAATCGATTGTAGGGTCGTAGTCAAGCGCTTTCAAATCAGAAGAGACGGATAGTTAATCTATGGCAAAGAAACTGGGTCTCGATTTATGATCTAATACCAGATGCAGCAAGATCGGTGATTATGGAGCCAGATTCATTACCCACTGAGGTCATCCTCAGCTTTCCCCGTCGCACGATCGGCAACGTGCGTTTAGACTGGCAGCCCCAGCCGGGAGCTTATCTCGACCTGGAAGGCAAGACTTACACTGTGTTGGAACGTCGCCACCGCTATCAGTTTAAGTCTGGGAAATATCGACTCCACAAAATTGCCCTCTATGTTCAATCTGCCAAGCGCCCAGATGAATGGAGTTTAGTCAATGGGCATCGCGTAATTGGAGATTCCACTTGCTCTTATAACGCCCACTCAGAACTGGTGCGCTGTGCAGTGAATCCCAGTGGGCCCTGTGAAGGGTGTCGCTCTTATCAGAAACGGGAATTGACCAAGTGAACCTAACCTAGTCGTTCACCCACTTGTAGGCGGACACCGTTGACAAAATCCCAACCGGATTGCACTCGTTTTCCGGCAGGTTGCACTTCTTTCAACAGCAGTAACCCAGAACCTGTTTGAACGATCGCCCCTTGGTTTTTGAGAATCCCCACGACCTCGCTTGCGGTACCCTTTTGCCTCCAATTTAACCACTCGGAAGCCGTGGATTGTAAGTCAAGCGGCAACAGATCGCGATCGACCGCATCTAAAGGCACCGTGGCGATCACTTTTAGCCCATTGCCACGAAACTCAGTAAAACAGTGAGGATAAAAGCCCCGAATTTGATGATGTAATGCCAAAGCAGAACGAGACCAGTCCAACTGAAAGTCGGCTTTTTGAATCAGGGGGGCATAGGTTGCCTGTGCATCATCTTGCGGGATAGGCGTAATTGTGCCTTGATCTAGCCCGAGCAAGGTGTCGATCAATAAATCTGCGGTAAGGTCAGCGAGTTTGGTGGCCAGATCGGCCGCTGTATCGAATAGCCCGATCGCCACAGTAGACTTCAGAAGCATTGCACCCGTATCCATACCCGCATCCATCAACATGGTCGTGATTCCCGTTTCGGTTTCGCCATGGTAGAGACACCACTGGATCGGTGCGGCTCCTCGATAGCGGGGCAAGATCGACCCATGCCCGTTCACACAGCCTAAACGCGGCATTGCGAGGATTTCAGGCGAAAGAATTTGTCCATAGGCAACCACCACAAACAAATCTGCCCCGATCGATCGCAACTGCTCAAGGGTTTCAGAATCTTTCTTGATCCGCCGCGGTTGCCAGACTGGGAGTTGATGGGCGACTGCCACCGTTTTGACAGGTGAAGGCGAGAGTTCATTGCCCCGGCCTCGCCGCTTATCAGGTTGGGTGACTACTGCTGCCACCTCAAACTGGGGATCATCAACCAACCGCTCTAAGCTAGGGACAGCAAACTGGGGTGTGCCGAGAAAAACCACTTTCAACGGGTGAACGGAACGGTCAATAGGCTGGATAACGGGTTGAGTAACAGGCTGAGTAACAGGCTGGGTCATGCAGGGTAGCTCGATCAAAACAGTAGAATGCAAGAGAATGCAAGAAAAACAAACAGGGCAATGACCGGGTCACAATCAGAACACGATGAAGTCACGATGAAGCCACGATGGAGCCACGACTCATTCAAGAACAATTCACATCGGGATTTCACATCGGGATAGTTAGGGTTCGATGGGATAGTTAGGGTTCGATCACAATCTCAATGCGTCGATTGCGCTGTTGATTTTCTGGCGAGTCATTGGTGGCTAGAGGGCGATGTTGCCCATAGCCTACGGTAACCCAGTGGATAGATTCCCCTAACTGACCGGAGAGATATTGTTGCACCGCTTTGGCTTGTTCTAGAGAACGTTGTCGATCGCGATCGGCGCTGTTTTGATTGTCGGTATGCCCCGCGATCCGAATGGTGGCATCGGGATAACGTTGTAAATCCATCAGAATGCTGGCAAAAATCGCTTCTGTTCCTGAGCGGAGGGTGGTTTGATCGGGATCGAATAGGGCATCACTGGGTAGGGTAACCAACAATCGATCGCCATTGCTCTGGGCGGGTGCCACAAAAGTTTGTGTGGAGTTGCCCGTTTCAGTTGAATCCACAAAGCCTGGGCTCGCGGTGCCTAGTTTTGCCTGAATCGACTGAATCCGCTTCTGAAGCTCGGCTACCCGATCGGCCAGCGGCTCGCTAGATTGGCTCGTGAGGGTCTGTAACTCGGCTTGTAGTTGGGTTAGCTCTGTTTGCAACTGTTGACGCTCTTGAGCCGGTAAACCGCTGGTCAGATCCGGTGAAGCTGGGGGGGGGGATGCGGGAGCCAAGGGCGAAGGATTTGCAGCGGGGGGTTGAGCGCCTGGAATTCCACCTCCTCGCCACAACGATCGGGTGGTTTGAATCAGCTTTTCTGCGAAGGGAGGCTCCTGCAACCGAGCTGGATAAATATGAGCAGCAGCGATCCCAACGGATGCGGCTAAACTGCCACCGATCCCCAACAGTAATAAGCGAAAAATCAATGTCCAGAAAGCGGCTCCCCACCGCCAAGTTGGAGCAGTTTGCGGTTTTTCTGGGGTAGTCGGGTTGATCGTAGTGGGTGACTTAGTCATGAACGCACCTCCAGTAGAACTTGCTGGGAGAATCCTAACTTGACTCTCAAAAAAGGAAATTTTTTCAGCGCCAGAATGCCCAGAAATCTGCGTCACCTTGAACCATTGACCTCTAGTGATTGAAGTCTAGTGATTGGAGTCTAGTGATTTAGAGTCTAGTGATTGATCTCCACAGTGCTTACAAAGCAACTTCTGCGGCTCATCCAATCAGCCGGAGTCAAATCTGAGCCGGAGTCAAATCTAAGCCGGAGTCAAATCGAGTTTGAATTGAGTCAATATGATTGCAATTTGTCAAGTCTATTTTGCTACAGGTTGAGGTTAAATGAATTTTTTTTTAGGGGATCGTGCTGAAACCGCTTTCGCTTGCTATACCAGAGATAAGAAGAATTGGATCGAGCAAAGCGTGGGTTGAATTGAGCAATTTGCTTCATCGATCGGGGGGATCGAGTTTCAACTTTACCTATTTAGATCGAAGTCGAATAGATTAGTCCGATCGATGGGGCTCAGAAGTGGTGTGTTGGGTGATTGCTGCTTTCCAGAATTGCCCAAGTTTGTGCTTTTTGGTTTGCGCTTTTCATAATTCCTTTTCCTGATTGCCCCTGCCCGATATCAATGGCTGGCAACCCCATCTGATCTAAAGTTTAGCCCTTGGATCAGGTTGCTGATTGACTCATGTGAGGGGCCTGGGTGATGCATTGCTGAACCACACATCGCTTTTAAGATAACTGCTAGATATGACATCATTCTCGACCCAGTCTGTTTCCTTTGATCCACTCGACAGTCCCCATCCGATCCCTTGGAATTGGGTGATGGCAACCATGGCAGAAAAAGAGAGCGTGAATCCCCCATTTCGCTATTACCGCAGTCCATCTGTCGTTTCGCCTACGGGTGACTATGCTGCCTATAGTCGCATTCAGTTTCAATCGGGTGAGCATTTGACCCAAAACCGGATTGCCAGCATTCTATTTGTGGAAAATTTACAGACGGGTGAATTGCAAACCATCACGCCCGCTGCGCCTTTTGCAGATAATCCTTTTGTAGCAGATGCCCTGATTCACCAACCTGGCACAATTGCCATTGCCATTCCAGTTGCTTGGTCAGAGTCGGGCGATCGATTACTCGCCAGAGAGTTTGAATCCCTATTTGGCAGTGGTTTAGCTTCTGATTTTGCAGTGGTTTGGGATCAGCGGTCTAACTGCACCTATACGCTAGCTCCAACCCAAGTGCAATACACCCATGCGGTTCTCCTAGGCTGGAGCGGCCGTTATCCCAATCAGGTTTTGTTTCGGGCAGGCAATATGGGGGAAACCGATTGGTTTTTGTATGCCGTGGATTTAATGGGGCAAACTCGTCTCTCGCTTGAAGATCAGGCGATCGGGTTTGGAGAAACCACCGATCGATGGGCGGGGCCACAGGGCTATTCTTTTGCCTGATTTTTTTGCCTGGGTTGGCCAGGTTACGCTGATCGTTAGGACTGGCTCAGGCGATACGGCTGATCTGAGGTACTGACAGCGAGAGTTACGGAGTTGGGGAAACCGGAGGCGTGGGTTGTCCATCCCAAGGACTGACTTCTAAAACACCGTTGGATTTGAACACCACTCGAAACTGGGCGATCGGTGTTGTATCAGAACCGGAGATGGCTGCCCCTTCTGGGTTGCCCTCAGTGGCTGGGCTAAATTGCACATTGGCGAGGGGGGTCTCGTTGAGGTAGGTGAGAGCGGCATCGTTGCTATATTTGTAGCCGACAATCTCACCATTGGGACTCATGCCCACTCGGTAGATCAATTCGCCATCAAAGGAAGGGGTTTGCTTCCAGGCTAAATCAAGCCGATCGTAAAGCTGGACGGTGAGGCGATCGAGTTCACCTGAATCGGTAATATTGGGACTATTGGTCAGATCGACTCCCGATCCGGCGTTGGCTGCCGTCGTAGTTCCAGAATTGGCGGAGTTATCTGACGCGGGATCAGCGGTTGAGTTTGTTGAGGTGGAATCGGTAGGAGCGCTGATCGGTGAGTTAGTGGGTGAACTGGCTGTTGGGGAATTGGTTGAGGAATCCGCTGGGGAACTGGACGGAGGATCGGAGGATGCAGGAGATGGGGTTGAATTCGCTGATTGCTCGGCGGCTGAGCTGGTTGTTTGTTCAGTTGTCTCCCCTTCTGTCGGAGTCGGCTGTTTCACCTCAGGGACGGGAAGCATAAACAATAGAGCCGCTGCTGCTGCCAGACTTGAAGCCCCGATCGCGATTGGCGTGGCCCGTTTAGTGATGGGCTCCTGAGAAATCACATTGCGCCGAGATAGGGGGGTAAGCTTCAATGCCAGTTCGGGGAGGGTTTGGGCATCCGCAAACAGTTGATCGATCGCTTCAACCAGATCAAAAAACTGCACTGTGGTTAAGGTCATCTCAGTCGGGGGGGCGGCGGCCTCCGACTTGGCGGTTAATCGATGCAGATTTTGCCCGACCTGTTCAATTTGCACTAACCCATCCTGATGTTGGCGAGCACGCCGTACTAAATGCTGAATGCCACTGAGATAGCCCTGGGCATAGTCGCTGACCGCAGTAGCAAGGTTCTCAAGAAATTCTCGACCGCCCGTCAGGGGAACTTTTTGCCCGGTTAGATAGCACTCGACATTCGTGACTACCGACAGGAGAGGACGAGGGCTCACCTCGGCACTGTTATTCAAACCCTGCACCACCAGCTTGCAGTTAGGCAAACTGTATTGACGCTGAATGGTCATTCTACATCTCCGTCAAACAAACTGCTCCAGAGGCGTTGCGCCCCGGTTGTCCCTGTACAAAATAGAAGTTGACTCAAAAGGGTCAAGGCCAGCTCATCTAATTTCTCGTTAGTGCTATAAGCCAAAACACCCGCCCGTTTAGGGTTCATCCGGGCTCGAAAATGGGCCCGAAATCGTTCCAGATAGTTCGATAGTCGCAAGTGGTGGCTGGCAGAAAGCTGCTTTTCCAGGAGCTGATCGTAAACCATCAAAAGCTGACGCACTAAGACAGTGAGGCGCTTTGCCCGATGACAGGCAATCATCACCAAGGCCTTGGCTTCCTGAAGGGTCAAAGGACGACGCTGATTGTTGCGCCGCAGAGGGTTGGTTGCCCGCATCCGCCACAAGGCGACTCGGTTGCCGATCACATCTTGTAGACCCAGCGCTT
The DNA here is from genome assembly GCA_025454395.1 of Elainella sp. Prado103. Lineage (GTDB taxonomy): Bacteria > Cyanobacteriota > Cyanobacteriia > Elainellales > Elainellaceae > Elainella. The sequence goes on along the minus strand of JALOOM010000045.1, from coordinate 5,243 downwards.
TAATATCTTCTAGAAAAAACTCAGAGCCACCTAACTCCAGTGCTTCGATCGCCAACAGCAGAAAATCAATTTGCTGACGGGCCCGCCGCGGACAGACACCATCAGGGAGTTTGGGATCCGGTAAAGCATCAAGCAGAATAGACACAGATGGAGTAGGTGGATGACTGATGAGTTGCATGTCCCTCACGGAAAAACAGCAGAATTTTAGCGCAGAACTTTAACAAACTTACGGCAAACTAACTCGTGTTTTCGAGAGAGACTAACCAGTCTCATATCCTAACACTTCCGATCGATCGCCCGTCAGGTGCAACTGAGGGTATCTTAGTTTTCCCAGTTACCCAGCAGGATACGATCAAGGAAAGATGGCCAATCCTAGATGGCAAAATGCACCAGGATGATGAGTGAACAGCAATGCGGTGCTGAACCTCCCCTCACCCTGGATCGCTCCCACAGGAATCGCTCTCACAGGAGAGGCAACGAGTTAAGCTTCTACTTTGACTCCTCGCCAGAACGCGATGTACCCTTCAATGTTCTTAGCTGCATCTTTGGTTTGGGGATAGTACCAAGCCGCGTCTTTGTTGACTTGCCCATCCACTGCAATGCTGTAGTAGCTGGCAATCCCTTTCCAGGGGCAGGTGGTATGAGTCTCACTGGGTTGAAAATATTCAGCGCGGATCGCGTCGGGCGGAAAATAATAGTTGCCTTCCACCACTTCACAACGATCGCTCTCGGCAAGGACTGCGCCGTTCCAGGTTGCCTTAGGCATTCGATCCTCCTACAAAGTTATTGATTAAGAGTCACCGTGTCACAGAAACCCCATGACAGCTCAAAATCTGTCCTGACATCACCTAATATTCTAGAAGCTTTGGGAGAGGCTAGAAGCATCAACCCTTTTCTGAATCAGGCTAATTGCGATCGGTGCAGATTTTTCAGTGCAGATTTTTCAGTGCAGATTTTTCAGTGCAGATTGTAATGCTGGGATGAGCAGTGGTGTCTACGCAAAAAGTGTTCACGCAAAAAGTGTTCACGCAAAAAGTATTCACGCAAAATGGGAGACTAGAAATCAAGCTGCCACGCCAAGAATCTCTGGTTGCAGAATGGCATCAGGATTTGTGTAATTTCAGTTGTGCAATTTCAGTTGTCCACCTTCCCTGGCCAATTTCCCTTTACCCCTTCTCCCGACTCGATACCTGAGGAGCCACGTAGCATGACTCAATTAGACTATAACCAAGTGCAGTCCCTGCCAGAAATTTGGCCGATCGTGGCTCAAAATCCCCAAACTGCCAATGTAGTTGCCTTGCACGATCCGCACAGTACCCCGGAAGTTCAGCTCACCTATGCTCAGCTCCATCAACAAATTTGTGGGTTTGCTGCCGGGTTACAGGCGCTTGGGGTGCAGTCAGGTGAGCATATTGCTCAGTTTTCGGATAACAGTCCGCGCTGGTTGATCGCTGATCAGGGCATTATGACGGCGGGGGCGATCAATGCGGTGCGGGGTTCTCAAGCCGATCGAGAAGAGTTAGGGTTCATTCTCGGTCATAGCGATAGTATGGGACTGGTGGTGCAGGATCGAGAAACCCTCGATAAGGTGCAATCCTATCTGGCTGATTTGCCCATTCGGTTGGTGATTCTGCTCTCCGATGAAGCTCCACCTGCGATCGAGCATATCAAAACCCTCAACTTTAACCAGGTGTTGCAGATGGGGCAATCCCAGCCGTTGCAGCCCGCTCGCCCCACCCGTAACACCATTGCAACGTTGATGTATACCTCCGGTACATCCGGGCAGCCCAAGGGCGTGATGTTGAGCCACAATAACCTGCTGTCGCAAATTGCTGGAGCGGCTTCTGTCGTGCAACCCCAGCCCGGTGAGCGGGTTTTGAGCATTTTGCCGATCTGGCACTGCTACGAGCGCACCTTCGAGTATTTTACGTTGGCCTATGGCTGCACCCAGATTTACACCAACATTCGCTTCGTCAAAAAAGACATTAAGGAATTTCGTCCTCATTATATGGTGGGTGTGCCGCGCCTCTGGGAGTCCATCTACGACGGCATTCAAAAGCAATTGCGCGATCAGCCGGAAAAAACGCAGCGAATTGCCAACTTTTTCCTGGCGCAGAGCGATCGATATATCAAAGCCCGCCGCACCGCACAGGGATTGAACCTAGAGAATCTGCATCCTTCCCTAGTGGAAAAAATCGTCGCCTCTCTGCAAGCAGCCCTGCTGGCTCCGATCCACTGGGTAGGCGATCGGCTGGTCTATCAAAAAATTCGTCAGGGCACCGGCGGTGAGATCAGATTTGTGGTGAGTGGCGGCGGCTCGATCGCCGAGCATCTGGAAGACTTCTTTGAAATTGTCGGGATTGAAATTCTGGGCGGCTATGGCTTAACCGAAACTTCGCCGATTACCCATGTGCGGCGGATCGATCGCAATATTCGTGGCGGAGATGGTCAGCCCTTGCCTTACACCGAGACCCAGATCGTCGATCCGGAAACCCAAAAACCGCTGCCGCCGGAAAAACAGGGACTGGTGATGATTCGCGGATTGCAGGTGATGCAGGGCTACTACAAGAACCCAACTGCCACCCAAAAGGCAATTAATCCTGAAGGTTGGTTTGATACGGGCGATCTGGGCTGGGTGTCAGACAAAGGCGATTTGGTAATTACCGGACGAGCCAAAGACACGATCGTGCTGACCAATGGTGAAAATATTGAACCACAACCGATCGAAGATGCTTGCTTGCGGAGCGTTTATATCGATCAGATTATGCTAGTCGGGCAAGATCAAAAAGTAGTCGGGGCTTTGATTGTGCCGAATTGGGATGCCTTGCAAAAGTGGGCCATGAGCCAAAACTTACAACTCCAGACTCCCGAAAGCGCTCAGCCCACATCTGGTGCTCCCACAATTAGCCTGACGGATAAACCCGTGCAGGATTTGTTTCGGCAAGAACTCACCCGCGAGGTAAAAAACCGCCCTGGCTATCGACCGGACGATCGAATTGGATCCTTCCGGCTACTCACCGAACCCTTCACGATCGAAAATGGCATGTTGACCCAAACTCTAAAAATCCGCCGAAATGTCGTGACGGATCGCTATCGCGGTATGATCGACGAGATGTTTAACTAAAGCGATCGAAACCGCAAAAGCGAAGATGAACCGCCCTTTGCAGCTTTCATGCTTTAGTTTGATTGCATACCCGTCGTATTTCTATCTCCATTCATGGAAATTTCCAAGCCTCACCTGCTTCTAAAGCGAGCTATTAACGTGAAAGCGGTTGTCACTCCTCGCTGGAAAGAGGAGGCGCAGCAGCAGTTGCAAGGACAAATCAATCAGCTAGACGGTCAACTTCAACAGGTGGAAACTCAAGGGCAACGCATGGTAGCTGAACTGCAAAAGCAAAGCTCCCCGCCCTCTGATCCTGCGGTTGGCCAGCAAGTTGCAAACATTCAGGCCCAGATCAACCAACGCAAGAGCGAAATTTTGGAGAAAAAAAATCAGATTCTCCAGCAGCTCCAGCAAGTTCAGATCCTGGAAATGGATCAAGAAGTGAACCAGGGTCAGATTGAAGGATTTTTCCGGGTAGAAACCGGCGATAATTTAATTCGCAAAATGCAGGTTGAAGTGTTGCTGCGAGACGGCATTGTAGAAGAGATTCGGGGAGACGTGTAGCCATGATCAATGAAATTTTCATGCCTGCTCTAAGTTCAACCATGACTGAGGGCAAAATTGTGTCTTGGGTCAAGTCTCCGGGTGACAAGGTTGAAAAAGGCGAAACGGTGGTGATTGTCGAGTCTGACAAGGCCGACATGGATGTAGAGTCTTTTTATGAAGGCTACTTGGCGACAGTGATCGTGCCAGCCGGAGAAACAGCGGCTGTAGGAGCAGCGATCGCCCTGGTTGCTGAAACCGAGGCAGAAATTGCGCAAGCCAAGCAGCAAGCCCAAGCAGGATCGACTCCTGCTGCCGCTCCAACTCCCCAACCTGTTGCCGTAGTTGAGGCTCCGGTCAGCAGCAATGGCAATGGAGCCACCAGCATTCCTGGATCGAGCGATCGGCAAATGGTGTCTCCTCGCGCCCGCAAGCTGGCTAAAGATCTGAAAGTGGATCTGACCACGTTGAAGGGCAGTGGGCCCCATGGGCGGATTGTGGCTGAAGATGTGGAAGCGGCGGCTGGTAAGACCAGTACGGCTGTCCCCATCACGGTTGCCCCTGCGATCCCTATAACCTCTGCGATCCCGACCACCCCTGCGGTTCCGGTAGCCAAACCGCCCGCTCCAGTTGCGCCATCGGCCCAACCCGGCCAAGTGGTAGCGCTCAACACCCTCCAGCAAGCCGTGGTGCGAAACATGAATGCCAGCTTGCAGGTGCCGGTGTTCCGGGTTGGCTACACGATCACCACCGATCAGCTCGACAAACTCTACAAGCAGATCAAATCTAAGGGTGTGACCATGACCGCATTGCTGGCGAAAGCGATCGCCATGACCTTGCAAAAACACCCTATTCTAAATGCCTTCTATACGGAACAGGGCATTAACTATCGGACTAGCATCAACGTGGCGGTGGCGGTGGCTATGGCGGATGGGGGCTTGATCACGCCGGTGCTGCAAAATGCCGATCAGATGGATATCTATTCGCTGTCGCGCACCTGGAAAGATTTAGTCGATCGCTCTCGATCGAAGCAGTTGCAGCCGGATGAGTATAGCACTGGCGGGTTCACAATTTCCAATTTGGGCATGTTTGGGGTCGATCGGTTTGATGCGATTTTGCCACCGGGACAGGCTGGTATTCTGGCAGTTGGAGCTTCGCAGCCGCAGGTCGTCGCAACTCCCGATGGGATGTTTGGTGTGCGCACCCAAATGCAGGTCAACCTAACCTGCGATCACCGGATCGTCTATGGAGCTGATGCCGCCGCCTTCCTGAAGGATCTGGCTCAACTCATTGAGACAGACGCTCAATCGCTCACCCTATAAGGGCAATGGCGATCGATGGTGATTGCGATCGATGGTGATTGCGATTGATGAGCATCACCCCAAAATTTTGAAAGTGAAGGTGGGTCAATTGGCTCACCTTTTTTATTTGGTTTTTATTCGGTCTATTTTTATCGATCATGGGGGGATAGCCAGGTTTCTGCCCAGCTTGAAGTCTGATTGTCAGAATAGATAGAAGAAGCCTGTAGCCAACTGTAATGTTCTGATGCTGATTGACTGACAAAACTCAAACTACCCACTGCTACGCAGAAGCAAGC
>JALOOM010000120.1 GCA_025454395.1 Elainella sp. Prado103 | reverse complement strand
AGCTCGATCGTTCATTTTTTGAGGTCAACGGTTGAGTGTTTGAGGTCAATCATTGACTGTTCAAGATCAATCATTGAGTGTTTGAGGTCGATTGATCCGGTTTAATAGCCAAACAAAACGGCTCAGAACTGCAACCATTTAGCTTTCAGCCGCCATGATTCACTTCCGAGCCGCAATATTGCCTGTTCTTGCTGCAATTCAGCCCCACACTGCTAGATCGATCCACCCGGTGGAGTTGGCGTTACCGTCTGCACCTTGGCTTTACGGCTCTTACGGGCAAACCGCAGCCCCAACTCTTCCACCGCCGCCTCCAAACCCGCCCCCTGTCCGCTTGCTTTCGCGTAAGTGTAAACCTGCAACGCGGCCGCATAGGCTTCACTACCCACCGCCAAACAGGTATCATCCACCCAATCCTGCAACTGCGTCAGCGCCAGCAAAATTGGATATAGCGATTCATAGAGCTGCACATCCTTTTGTAGTTCAGACAAATCGAACGATCGCGGCAAAAAGTCAGGATTCTGGATCGCCACCTCCATCGCCTTCAGCACAAACGCCCGACTCTTATCCCCCATCTTCGGCAACGCTTTACGCTCCTCCGTACTCAAATCCACCAAAAACGGCAGCTTGGTTTTAATCGTCGTAATCGCCGCCATCACCGCATCCCGATCGGCTTGGCTCAACTGAGCGCTAATTGGCACATTAGGCATGTGTAAAAGTCCCTAATGGAATCTAAATGTGAATGCGCCTATAATGCCCACTTTTATATCCCTTTATATATTTTGTAACGATGCCCATCCAGTTTCCAGTCAGAGGTTCTGGCTGTAGCACACTCCATTCATCGGTACTGGCGATCCCTTTTAGATACAGCGTATTTAGATGCAGCATATGGATCAGATTCACCCCCTCCCGCCGCGAACTCACGATCATCAGCCCCCCGATGCTCGATCAGGATGCAGATCGATGGATCGGGTTCAGTCGTCGAATCAGTCGTCGAATCAGTCGTCGAATCAATCGTCGAATCAGTCGTCGAAAATGCAAGGCACCCGCCAGATTTTGCAGAACTGCGGCATGGCAGCCAACAGGGAGTTGAGAATCTGCCCCTTCCGTGACCCAACCGGAGCCAGGGCTTCCCCGATCGCAATCACCCGGTCACCATCACCCGATCACCATCACCCGATCGCAATCACCCGATCGCAATCACCCGGTCACCATCACCCAGTCACCATCACCCGATCGCAATCACCCAGTCACCATCACCCAGTCACCATCACCCGATCGCAATCATTGGTCATCCCCAGAAATGTTTCAATCCTGTTACGATCTCAGGGATAATAAAGATCCGATCAATCAAGATCCGATCAAATTGGCACTTATCCTGGAATAGATTTTGGGCATCGATCTCCGCAGCTACGTCTATCTCGACAGCCTCCAGTCGCAGCACGCGGCCTATTTGGGGACTCAAGCCTTGGGCTTCTTGCCCCTACCGGGCGACTCGTCGCTGTGGATTGAAATCTCTCCTGGCATTGAAATTAACCGACTGATGGATGTGGCGCTGAAAGCAGCAGCAGTGCGGCCAGGGGTGTTGGTGATCGAGCGATTGTACGGCTTGCTAGAGGTGCATTCCAGTCGCCAGAGTGATACCCAGGCGGCCGGTCGGGCGATTTTGGAGGCGATCGGTTCTAGCCAGCGCGATTGCTTAAAACCCAAGGTGATCTCCAGTCAAATTATTCGTAACATTGATGCGCACCATACCCAACTGATCAACCGCACCCGCAAAGGCAATATGCTGTTGGCAGGGCAAACCCTCTATGTGTTTGAAGTGGAACCGGCGGCTTATGCGGCTTTGGCTGCCAATGAAGCGGAAAAGGCTGCCTTGATCAACATCCTGCATATTTCGGCAGTGGGCAGCTTTGGGCGGCTCTATTTGGGCGGACAGGAGCGCGACATTATTGCGGCGGCGCAGGCGGTGCTGGGATCGATTGAAAATGTGGCGGGTCGGGTGAATGGCTTGGCTGGGCGACAGGAGTAAAACTTGCGACAATCAAAATCGAGGATTTGAGGAGAGAAATTGACGGCATGGGTTGGGATGCGCGGCAACCAGGTAAATCGAGAATGCGAGGTCGATCGCGATCGATCGGCATGTCCTGGAAAACTTCCCACTGGCAGGCTCAGCCCCCAATGCTGCCTAAATCGGATGCAGTCCCTGGGGCGATCGAGTTTACCCAGGCAGATTTGCGTGGGCGAGATCTCCGGCATCGCAACTTTACCGGCGCAAACTTTCATCGCGCTTATCTGTCTGGAGCAAATCTCTCGAATACCTGCCTCAAGGCGGCGATCCTCACCAAAGCCAACCTCTATGAGGCGAATCTGACCAATGCCGATCTGCATGAGGCGAACCTGACCGATGCCAATTTGATCGGAGCGGACTTAACGGGAGCAGACTTGCAAAGTGCCATGCTTCGCACAGCCGATCTACGGGAAGCGATTCTGGTACATGCCAACCTGAGCTATGCCGATTTGATTGGTACCGATCTGCGTCAGGCTAATGTACGACAAGCCGATCTCTGTGATGCCAATCTGATGCGAGCTGATTTGAGCCAGGCCCGGTTGCAGCAGATTAATGCTTGCCAAGCTAACTTTAGTCGAGTCAATTTGCAACAGGCTGAATTGATCGCTGCCAACCTGGTGAAGACCAGTCTGTTTAAGGCGCGAGCGATCGCGGCTCATCTGAGCCATGCTAATCTGACTGCTGCCACTTTGATTGAAGCAAACTTCGATCAGTCCGATCTGAGCTGGGCGAATTTGAGTCGAGCCAACTTGAGTGGAGCCAGCCTGCGCGGGGCTAACTTGCGCGGCGCGAATCTCAGTCGGGCCAACCTGAGCCAAGCCGATCTAACGGGGGCAGATTTGCGAGGCTGTAGGTTGTTGAAGACCCAGTTTACCAATGCTTGTTTGACTGGAACACAGTTGCCGTCCGGTTTCTCGCTTGCAGGTCACTGCTAAGGCAAATGGCGCTAGCTAAATGGCACTAACTAAATTGCGCCAACCAAATATCGTAGTTGCCTTGGTTCGCGCTGCCAGATGCCGCAAAACTACCCTGGGTTTGACCCGAAAGATAGAGCGTGCCGGTGGAGTCAAATAGGATGCCATAGGCTTCATCATCTTGAGCTGTGCCAAACTGAGTCGTACTTACCCAGTTGCCATTGCTATCCACTTGGGCTGCCCAACTATCTGAGCCGCCAGCGGTTTTGCCAAAGAGACTGGTGTTGGTTTCGCCAGTCAGATAAATTTTGCCGTTGGGGTCAACTGCGATCGCCTGAGCTGCATCCTCGCCCGATCCGCCAAACTGCTTCACCCACTGTAGGGTGCCGTTGCTCAGCGCATACTTCGCCACAAACCCATCGATCGCGCCTGCAAAGGAATTGCTAGGCAAACTACCCGAAGGTAAAGCGCCTGCGGTTTGCCCAACCACATAGAGATCGGAGCCGCTAACCGCAAGACCGCGCCCATAGTCGGTGCTACTGCCGCTGCTGAGGGTCTGGTTCCAGACCAAATTGCCAGAGGTACGGTTCAGGTTCGCCACGAACGTATCCCCCCCGGTCAGGTCAACCTCGTTGCTGCTCGATAGACTCAGGGCCGCATCGGTAATCCCTGTGATCAGAATCTGCTCTCCGGCCACAGTAATTCCAGCGGCAGCAGTAGTTTTGAGACTGCCAAATTCAGCGATCCCGCCACTACCAAAGCTACTGACCAGATTGCCATTCAACTGATACTTGGCCACAAACGCCTTGCCCTGACTGACCGGAGCCGGTAAACCACCCCGTACTCCTGTCACATAGAGGTGTGTGCCATCAAACGCGATCCCAGAGGCCGCATCGGCCCGGCTCACCCCAAAGAAGCTGCCACTCTCAATGGTTTTCAACCAGAGTTGCTGACCCGCACTGTCGTATTTGGCCACGAAGCCATCGCTGTTTAACCCGTTGATTTGGGATCCGACGACGTAGTAATTCCCCGCCTGATCAACCTCCACATCTGCTACGGTTGTTGAGCCAGAGATTTGTAGCGATCGTTCCCAAAGCTTGCTGCCATTGCGATCGTATTTGGCGATCAAGCCATTGCCGCTCGTGGCGCTACCCGCCGTGCTGACTCCCCCCAGATAGAAATTACCGGCGCTGTCTACGGCCGAGCCAAACGAATAATCATTGTTGTTGCTGCCAAACTGGCGGATCCAATTTTGGCGCAAAAAGGGAGTCGGGCTAGGGCTGGGATTGGGGTTGGGACTGGGATTGGGGCTGGGGTTGGGACTAGGACTGGGATCGGGGCTGGGATTAGGGTTGGGATTGGGGGTTGGGGACGGTACCGCCAGCGGCGTAGTGGCATAGCGTAACCGATAGCGGCTATTTTCTGGTTGCCCTTGACCTGGAGAAACTCGCACATAGTAAGTTCCTGCAGCCAGCGTTTTGCGAATCGGCTGCTTGCCCGAACCGCGCCCCACTACCGTGATGTATTTACGAAGTTGTTGGCGGCTCAAATCGTCGTAATCGATCCGTCCGATCGTCCGTAGGGTTTTGGGCAGATTCCCTTTCAGCGCTAGCAGTTGGAGTGAAACTTTGGGACGACCGGGCAACCGGAGGTCAAGCGTGCTACGACCACTCAAACGCACCTGATACAGGTCAGTCCGATCGCGTCGTCCGACTGCATCGGATAGGGTTGCGCCAGCCGCATTGAGACGCAGCAGTCTTGCCGCCTTGAGGGTATTTTTTGCCCGATCTGCCATAACACCTACTCTTTAACCTACTCTTTAAGTGCTTAGAAGCCTGGTTTGCAGCCTGATTTGCAGCCTGATTTGCAGCCTAGTTTGCAGCCTAGTTTGAAGCTTAGTTTGAAGCCATCCGAGTTGTGCGGAAAGTCACATTCACCCCTTCGTTCAACTGTTCTAACACTAAAAGCGGAGTCGGCTTCGCTTTTTGATCCCAATGCATTCGCGCAATTCGCCCCTGGATCGTGGGTTGCCAGTGGGCATCGCCATCCTGACTCATAAATTTTTGCATACAGTCAATAATCTGCCCGATCGTCACCGAAGTCGGCTGAGCGGGCAACTTAGTCAGGCGGATCTGGATGCGAAACAACACGCGCCGAACCCCTTTAGCCGAATTGGAAAGGTCATATTCAACATCAAAGATTTCATCCACCTGTCGTCCGGTCGAGCTAGCAATGCCTACTAATCCTTGCTCAGCCTGGGATGGACGTAAGGCGATCGTGATTTTCTCTTTCACCTTAATTTTGATCTGATTCATGATGGCAAAGTGGAATTGCTCCTCTTCCATCCGCATTCGGAGATAATCCAAATTGAACTCGCGAGAATGAATCAAATCCGGGTTACGTTCCATTTTGCTGATTGTGTTCAACGCCAACTTCAGCTTTTTCTGGAGTTCCCGATTTTTATACTCCTCGAACCGTTTTAACTTTTCCAGCTTACCTAGGCGGATTTTTGTATAAATTGCCAGGCCCAAGATGACTACTCCTAGCAGCCCAGAAAGCAGCATCCAGGGATTTTGCAGTGTTCCCAGCGCAATTTGGGAAGCCTTCGACGCTTGAGCCAACCGAGGTTCCACCAGAATGATACGGGTTGACATCATTGCTATAGAAAAAACATAACGTCAATCAAAAAACCAAATCTGGCCTTTAGGATGCCCCTGAGAAATGGAATCACATCATCGTCTTTACATCTATCATGCCAGCAAGTTGGTCTGTAATGCGCTTTTTGCAATAATCACCTTAATATCTGGTGCTCACCGCTGCGCTTCATGGAGGGTAAGCCCAGAATTTCCAGGAACTAGATTCCGGATCCCCAACCCGCCAAGCAAGCGGGTCAATTGGCGAGCTGAAATCCTATTACTGCAACCAGTTACTGCAACCAGTTACTGCAACCAGCGCGATCGATCACTGTGACCGTCAAGGTAACACAAGTAAGGATGATCTCGGTATCGCCCCAAGCCACCCCTCCACCAGGGATCAAGAGCCCGATAAAGCTGATCCCCCGTCAACCCATCACAGTAAAATGTGATCGCATCCCCAATCGCAAATCTACCCCTCGAAGCGGGGCTAGTTCCCGTTGGCATCGGCTCATACCAGCGAACAATTGCCAAAGGTCGTCCGAGCCGATCACAAACCTGCTGGGCTAACCCTGCCATCCGAACGATCGCCTCCACCGCAGATTGGTTGGTCGGTCGGTAAAGACCACCTCGCGTTGCTTCTGCCCAGGTGAGGCTGCCATTCTCAATGATTGAGGCATAAAGTTGCAGATTGGTCGGGTTCCACTGGGTAGGGCGAGGGGCAGGCAACCAGGGTTCTGGTTTGGGCATGGCATCGATCGAATCCCGTCGAGCCGTTTCGAGCCGCCGACACTGATCGAGTAATCCTTGCAACACCTGATCACGACTATCTAACCCTTGCCAGAGCTGCACGAGGCGAATCAGGGCTTCCCGTTGCGATTCCAGCTCTTGATAGAGCACCGGAATTTGTTTGACAAACTCCAACAGCGATCGATCGAGTTGGCTGGCCACCGCTAATAAGGCCGCTCGATTGGGATGACTTGCCGTCAACGTTTGAGCATCTACGCCCAATTCTTGCAATGCCGTGCCGCGTGAGTCGAGCCCATACCAGAACCGATAGGTTTCCGTTAGGGCATTGCGCTGTTCCCCTTTGCCCTCGTAGCTCTGAGGTAAGCGCTGGACAAAGGCCATCAAAGCAGGATCGAGAACCCGGATGTTCATTTCAGCACTCGGAAACTCCAGCATCTTGATCGCCGTTTCCCGATCAGGGCTCTGTGTCCACCATTGCACCAAGCGCAGTAAAGCTTCACGCTGGGCCGGATAGCCTGCGTAATCGGCTCCATAGTGTTGGATCGCTTGCAACAATGGGGCATCCAATGCTTCGACCGCTAGCGCCTCCAGCGTTGGATCTGTACTCTCCCGATTCAACAAAATCGCCTGGGCCGATCGCCAATCATTACACTGATGCCAGATCCGACAAGCCTCCTGCAAAGCCTGCCGCTGATAGCTGATCCCGAAGTAGTAGCGCGGCACCTCACTCACAAACTGCAGGAGCCCTGCTTCCACAAATCCTAAACTAGCTGGTAGTCCGGCTGTTTTGCAGTCTGCTATCCAGCTTTCCTGATAGGCTTGCAGCAAAGTTTCTTCGTCACTGGGTTCTAGCCGAGCAGCATCAAACTCACTCACAGGTGGCACATAGCCATTGGCGATCGTCATCACAAATCGATCGGTATAACACCCCTGTTCCACATTCCAGAGATCATCGCGCTGCCAACCTTGATCGATCAGCTTGCGAGTCATACTACGGATGGTGTTTGCGGCATATTGTACCTGTTGCGCAAACGTACTGACCTGCTCCAACGGAATGCGATTAGCCGGAGAAATTCCTAACCCCGTATCGCGATCGTTCAAGCTCGGACGCTGTTGTGCGGCAAAAAGGGCAGCCAAAATCGGCCGATGAATGCCGGTACGTGTTGCTTCCTGCAAATAATAGTCGTTGCGCTGCTCGGCGCTTAGTCCTGCCATAGCCAACCTGAAGACCCACTCTAGTAGTCACCTGCTAAATGGTAGATGAATTTTTCCAAGTAGCATCAAGATCTTTAAGAGTCGAGTCACAGGGGCTAGAGTTGGGCTGGTTTGCGGGAAAAGAGAATTTCCATCTGGCTATGCAAAGTCAGCACGGGCTACACAAAGTCAGCACGGGCTACGCAAAGTCAGCACGGGCTACACAAAGTCAGCACGATTGATAGCTTGAAGACTTGTGTTTTCGATCAGCAGAAGGTTACTGCCGCCCAGTTTCACTAACACATCATTTTGGCGACGCTGGAAACTGAGCTGGCCAAAACTGATGCCGACCAAATCAAACTTGTCCTGGTTGTTTCTAAAGTCGGTCACGCGATCGAAGCCCTGATTCCGACGAACCACCACCCGATCGCTTCCCAGCCCAGTTGTGATGACATCATTGCCTGCGCCACCATCAATTCGGTCATTGCCCGCTCCGCCAATCAGCACATCGTTACCGCCACCGCCAATCAGCACATCGTTACCGCCGCCGCCTTCCAGCCGATCGCGCCCAGAGTCGCCGTTTAGCGTGTCGTTGCCGTCACCACCCAGTAAGCGATCGTTGCCGCCGCCGCCAATCAGCGTATCATTGCCACCCAAGCCGCTAATTATGTCTCCGGCCGGTGTTCCGACTAATTGATTGTCGCCGTTGAGGTCAGGCGTTGGATTGGTGCCGGGAGGGGGAGTGGTGCCGGGAGGGGGAGTGGTGCCGGGAGGGGGAGTGGTACCGGGAGGGGGAGTGGTGCCAGGCGGCGGGGTCGTAACGAGATTGACTTGGGTGATGGCTAAGTCATAGTTTGAATCTCGAGGAAAGTTTGGATCAACTCGAAGAAAGTAAGCTCCTGCCGACAAATCGATTGATAAGTTACTACCAGAGCGACTGGCAATGACTTCACCAGAATCAACGATACCGTTGCCGTTACGATCGGCGATGATACTGACATCGGGAGGATTAGTTCCACCGACCACAATACCGAGATTACTGTTTTGCGTCACGGTGAATTTGTAGAAGTCATCGGAATCTAAATCTCCGACGTAATCTTTCAAACTGCGTTGCCCCACAAGGACACCGATATCCAGTGCTTGGCTGATAGTGTTACCGGGATCAGGGAAGATATTGCCGGGTTTGGGCGTTTCAGCAATCCGCATGTTGTATGCGCCGTTAAAACCCCGTAATTCAAAATAGTAAGTCCCAGCAGGCAGTGACTCTTGTAAGAGATTGCTAGAACTCTCGTCGAAGGATTCACCCCTGTCAATAATGCCATTGCCGTTAAGGTCAGCAATCAAATCCAGGCGCAGAGAACTGCCGGTGAGTGCCACACTGAGATCGCTATTTTGCAGCAGCGTAAATTTGTAGTAGGCAACGCGATCGCTGGAATCAAAGGTGTCGTTAATATCTCGAATACCTGAGAGAACACCGAGATCGTTTGCTGTCAGTAGGGTATTGTCGTTCAGTGAAGCCATGGTAATTCTGAAATAAACAGCAATAAAGACGAGAATCTGCAAGATTCAGTTCGTCAATTTTGAGATATGAGTTAGCTCATTACTAACGACATACACAAAGAATTGACAGAGAATCATTTAGGGAACACAGAACTAAAACAAAACAGGTCAAAACGGGGATCGGTGAAATCAGTGTGGGCGTTGATCTCATGTTGATTTCATGTGAGGAGGCTAGCAGAGTTTGAGTTTGTCTAAAACTCTGGATAACCACTGAACTGGATAGTTTGAATATCCACAGCCTGAATCCGAGGAGTCGGAAGCTCATCGTTTGCGGTGTCCTATCATTGGGGGACGTAGGAGGGGTTCAGGTCACAGAATGCCCTTTTTAGGCATCCTCTAAACGCTGGCACCGGAGTTCCTTGAGCTGAGATGGAAAACCTCACAATGGATCAGCGGTTAAACTAAGGGAGGAAAGCAACATGGGTCAAGTGCCAATCACTACAAAAGCGTTAGATCAAATTAGCTCCTCTACTCAAGGAAACACCATCATCTAAGCGCTACATCGTCGCTGTATGTCAGAACCAATTTACGTAACAGGGGTACGATGTATCAGTGAAAATGCCGTGTTTTTGTGCAATCTTAAAATTTTTATTGCTTTTTTAAAGCTTCTGTCTAGATACCTGCGTGGATGTGTCAGTTTAATCGCTATTTTGTAAGGGATCGCTGAGTCACGCCGATGTCCTGGTGTTTTATAAACCCTCATAAAAACCCTCATCATTGCATCCGGAAATTAATTTCTGGGCTTGTAGCTATAATCCTCTCAAGAGGACTGAAGCAGGAATGACAAGGCTATTCACTCAGAAATTGATCTTCCTATGAACCAGCGAGGAAGCAATTTCCCTTTCAGGGCTCTGGCAGTCAAGCTAGTGCCAATAACCAAAGAAGGCTAATGGAGCTTCATCGGGATTCTGTGTCTCCCGAAAGGGCGATCCGAAAACCAATAAACTTATCTCGCTTGGTACTGGCTAGCCATCTGAGGCGGTAGAAAGAGTTGCAATATTTTGCTTCGCTCTGCCACGATCCGCCTCTTGTAATCCGCCAAGATTCATTCCTATCTTCTAAATCTCTTAACCATGCACTTCCGTCTGTTGGAGCTTGTTCGTAGGTTTCGTGCCACGGGTCGTAACACCATTCCTGTACATTGCCATGCATTCCTACCAGTCCAAAATCATTAGCAAATTTGCAAGAATCGACTCGTATTGTCTGATGGCTATAGTTTTGCGCTGAACCCTGATTGTTTAACTCTTTGTAGTTAACGAAGGCTCCAGTGATGACATCTCCAAAATGGTACAGTGTATCTGTCCCAGCCCGACAGGCATATTCCCATTCTGCTTCACTAGGAAGTCGATACTTGCGTCCCGTTTTTTGAGACAGTCGATCGCAAAACTCAATACAGTCATGCCAATACACGCATTCAACAGGTCGTTTCTTGCCATGGTGTTGGAAGTGAGCCGGTCGAGGATTGAGTTCTCGATTCACTGTTGGCAATTGAGCAACAGCTTGCCATTGCTCTTGCGTGATCACATATCGCCCCAAATAGAAAGGTTGAACTGTAACCCGATGAGGAGGCGATTCACGTCTGCCAACCCGGTTAGATCCCATGACGAATTCCCCACCTGAAATAGCAACCATTTCCAAGTGAATATTATTGCCCAGATTTTCTCGCAAACACTTTGCTCGCTTTGTTTCGCGACTCTGCTCCTGCCCTTGTGAATCCAGTTTCACCACCTCAAAACTGAACGATCGCGTCGCGAGTGCTAATCTCGGATCGATCGGTTCTGTATCGGTCGGTTCGATCGCAGCTTGTTTGCGACTTGTTCTGTGTTTTGATGGGGTAGCAGGCTGAGGCAGGTCAGACTGTTTGGTTGCCGGTTGAGTTGCTTCATGGAGCAAGGTAGGCAACAAATTATCCTGATCGTGCAGGTTGATGGTTTCGGCAACCGGTGGCTGACTAACTCCGCGAATGCCGTCTGCTGCTAATTGCAGAGTTGTGTCAGAGCTGAGCTGAGCCGGTGGGTTTGATTCTGGAGCATTGTCGATCGAAATGATGCTGGGTGGAATTTCGGCTGGATCGATCGGGATGGTGATATTTTT
>JALOOM010000044.1 GCA_025454395.1 Elainella sp. Prado103 | reverse complement strand
GACTGAGTTGACTGAGCTGGCAGCACTGGAGCCGACCCATTCTCTGGGCGCAACTGAGGAGAGGCAGATTGTGGGGGTAAGGCGGCAGGAGGCACCAATCCAGGGGCAGAGCCCATCAATTGACTTAACCATCGATCGAGGTGACGATCAGTCCGGGGGAATTTAGAAGTAGCAGGTAAAACCGCTACGTCTGACGGCGGCCGCGATGCAGGTAAGGCGATGGAGCTGGAACGGAAATCAGCCGATCGAATCTCATCCCGTGAACTCCCCTGCCATTTGGCCAAGCCTCGCTGACCTCGCATTAAAATCTCGATCAAGCCGGACTGCATGGCTTGGCCTGCTTGAGCCAGCCAATCATAAAATTGCGCTTCTACGGTAACCCAGGTCGGTTGTGCCGATCGAAGCAACTGAGCCGTAGCGGCATCGGCTGATCCGATCATTGCCATTTGCAGATGTGCTGGCAGCACGGGTTGAGCAAACCGTGACTCGTGAAAGAGGTCGGCGGCAACCGCTAGCGAGCCTTGCTGCATCCAACCCATTAGTTGCTGAAAGGCGCGGATGGGAGCGATGGTTTGAGCCCGAACTTTCGGTAGAGGTAAATCTCTTGTCACCCACCATCGATCGTTAGGAGGGTTGAATTGTCGCTGTTGTTGCCAGTAAATGGCGGCTTCTGCCACCATGCGGCGAGCTAGATGGGATTGCTGTTCTACGGTTAAGACATCTAAAACCTGATTGCGCGTGGTTACTAACACAATGCGGCGATCAGCCAGTTGAGAAGCCACCCCCTGCACTCGAACGGCCCCTAACTCGGGAATCGCCGGATCGGTTGGCGCTAGCTTGGCAGACAGATCCGCTGGGGCTAGGGTAGCCCGCTCTATGATTTGAGATCGCCACCGCAAAGCTAAAGATTGCTCTACATCGGGCTGACTGTCTGCTGGCAACAACAGTAATTCTTCCCCTTGGGAGGCGGTCACTTGCAGCGATGCGATCGAGTCCAATGTCCGTTGGATCGGTTGGTTAGGGCTAAGCATTGCAGCCGGTTCAGGGTTAAAAATCTGTTGTCCAGCCGCCCGAAGTCGTGGCATGACCTGCTTTACCGTCTGCTGTAATTGCTTATCTACCAACCGACTTGTCTGAAACGCGACATAAATGGGGTAGAGCAAAATCTGTACGCCCCAAACTGCTGTGAGCTTCAAATTCCGCCAAGACTGGGCTGATTGATCGCGCAGCCGCCAAGACTGCCGATTCAGAAAGTTAAAAACTTTGCTTTGATATTGTCCAGCCATGATGTCTAGAGTGAAGCGAAGGTCAGCAGCGATCGAGGGGGCAACCCAGGCAGTGGAAAAATCCGTAGACAGAGAGAATAATAGGAGGCATCTCGCCTTACTGCGATCTTAACCGGAAATATGACTTACTCTGCGATCCCCTCAGCGGTGCAGGCTTCGGCCATCAATACCCAAATTGCCAATACGGTTCAGCGGTTGCGACAGTTGAACCAATTGGATGTGCAGGCCAATTGGCGCAGCTATCTCGGTGATTTGCCACCGGCTCAGGCCACCCAGTTCAATACCTGGCAGAGTTGGCGGCCAGTCACCCTGAATAGCAATCGGCAAGTGACCTGGGAAAAGGGGCAACGGGTACTGTGGTTAGGACAGCGGATCGTCGTACCGCACAATCTGCAAGGCTACTATTTACAAGGGTTAATGTTACGGTTGGGGCTGACTTGGTGGGCGAGTTTGGCTCAGATCTATGTGAATGGCCAGCTCGTACAAGCAGGAGATTTATTTGATAGCGTTGCCCGAATTCTACTGAGCCGATCGGTACAAATTGGCCAAACGATCGATGTGGCCTTGCGGCTGGTGAGTCCCGGTCATTCTAACGGAGCCTTAGTACGGGGCATCTGTCTATATGAACTCGCATCTCAGACCGTTAATCCCACAGCAGAACCGGCCTTTGTGGCCCGATCGGCTGCCTCAGTTAGCCAATGCTCTGGCCCAGCTCCCTTGGTCAGTTCTGACTGTCACGGATCGCCCCAGTTTCGATCGAGGCTTGGCGGCACTTCGTCAACAACTTCAGCCTTTGAGCAGTTTGGTGAAAGCGCGGCAAATTCATCTGTCGGGTCATGCCCATCTGGATATGGCCTGGCTCTGGCCAGTGCGAGAAACCTGGCAAGTGGCAGAAAACACGTTCCGATCGGTACTGAATCTGCAAAAAGATTTTCCGGAACTAATTTTTAGCCACACCTCTCCGGCGCTCTATGCCTGGATGGAACAAAATCGACCCGATCTGTTTGCCGCAATTCAAGCTAAGGTGCAATCTAAGCAATGGGATGTGTCAATTGCGCCGCTTTGGATCGAGCCAGATATGAATTTAGGCAATGGCGAATCGATCGCCCGCCAATTGCTTTATGGACAGCGCTATCTGCAGCAGCGGTTTGGATCGCAGGCCACGATTGCCTGGTTGCCAGATACTTTTGGGTTTAATTGGCAATTGCCACAATTTTTAAAGCAGGGTGGAGTCAACTATTTCGCCACTCAAAAACTGCGCTGGAACGACACTACCCGCTTTCCCCATCAGCTTCATCAGTGGCAAGCTCCAGATGGCAGCCAAATTCTCAGCCTCCATTCAGCCCCGATCGGAGAGGGGATCGATCCGGTTAAAATGGCGCGCTATGTTTGTGATTGGGAACGAAATACGGGACGCAATATTGCCCTATGGCTACCGGGAGTCGGCGATCATGGCGGTGGCCCAACGCGCGATATGTTGGAGCAAGCCCGCCGGTGGCAGCAGTCTCCCTTTTTCCCAAAGTTGCAATTTACCCAGACGACGGATTTCCTCAAAACCGTAGAATCTGCTGAGACTCCGTTACCCATCTGGAATTCTGAACTGTATCTAGAATTGCATCGGGGCTGCTACATCAATCACAGCGATCAAAAATGGTTCAATCGCCGTTGTGAAGATTTGCTCTATGAAGCAGAGTTGTTTGCTAGCCTGAGCACGCTCCTGACGGGAGCCACCTACCCTCAGGCAGCCCTGGAAACCGCCTGGAAAAAAGTGTTATTTAACCACTTCCATGATATTTTGCCTGGCACTTCCATCCCAGAAGTGTTTATAGATGCCAATCAGGACTGGCAAGCCGCCTTAGATACCGGCTGGAATGTCCGCCAACAGGCCATGCAGCAAATTGCAGCGGCGATCGATCTGCCTGCCACGCCCCATCCCCAAGCCCAACTGGTGACCGTGTTCAACGCTATGAGTTGGGTGCGATCAGAACTGGTGACTGTATCGATTCAACAGACTCAGGATGAGCGAGCTTGTTTCTGGCAAATTACCGATCTCGACAGTCGAGAAATTCCGACCCAACCCCACTGCTGGCGAGAAAATGGGCAAACCTATTGTCAGATTTTCTTCCGGGCGGAAGTGCCTGCCACGGGTTATCGTTGCTTCTGGCTATTGCCCCGATCGATCGGGAATCCAGTACCGCCAACGACTCCTTTACCTGGGAGCAATCCTTTTGTAATGGAGAACGATCGCCTCCAGGTGATCCTCGATCCGCGCACGGGTCATATGAGCCGCCTGTTTGATAAGGTACATCGCCGGGATTTGTTGAGTCGTCCGGGTAACGAGCTGCAATTCTTCCGGGATAGCGGCCAATATTGGGATGCCTGGGATATTGCTCCCAACTATGCCCAAAATCCTTTGCCACCAGCCCAGTTGACCCAAATTTTTTATGAGGATCGGGGCAGCTTGACCACCCGCATTCGCGTGATTCGCCGCATTGGGCAATCTACGTTCAACCAGGTGTATATCCTGGATCAGGGATCGGCTGTGGTGAAAATTGCAACCCAGGCGAACTGGCAGGAGCGCCGCACGCTCGTCAAAGCGGCTTTTTCGTTTAATATCAACGCCGCCTACGCCACCTATGAAATTCCCAACGGGGCAATTCAGCGCACCACCCGACCTCAAACCCCAGCCGAGCAGGCAAAGTGGGAGGTACCGGCCCTGCGCTGGGCCGATCTGAGCGATACGGTCACTCAGGATTCTTACGGCATCAGTCTTTTAAGCGACTGCAAACAGGGCTATGATGCCAGCCCTGATCGACTCCGACTCTCCCTCCTGCGGGGTTCCGAATGGCCCGATCCCAATTCTGATCGGGGTGAGCACCAGTTTACCTATGGAGTTTATGCTCACGATCGAGATTGGAGAACGGCCCAAACGGTGCGCCAAGCCTATGCCCTCAATCAGCCTTTGCGCGTGATGTTATTCAATCCATCGACCTTGCGATCGACCCGGACGCTACCTGCGAGAGCGGGTTTCATCGATTTGCCCCCCAACGTCATGCTGTCCACCTGTAAACCGGCGGAAGACAATCCGAATCAGTGGATTCTCCGCTTGTATGAAGCCCATGGCCGCAGTACCAACCTGAATTGGCCAACCCAGTTGAGTGATTGGTTGCAAACTCAGCTCGACCTCAATTCCGTGCAAGCGGTCAATTTGCTGGAACAGGTTCAGTCCGGGGCATCCGCTGGTTTGAGAGCTTGGCAGATCGCTACCTATCGCTTCGATCGCAAATAAAGCAATCCAAGCAAGTAATCCAAGCAAATAATCCAAGCAAATAATTCAAGCAAATAATCCAAGCAAGTTGTGCAAAACAAATGGGAGATTGGGTTGCCCCTTTCTCCCACTTCAGGTTGAGTCACAAATGTTGAATCACAAATGTTGAATCACAAATTCAGTTTCAGCTCTATGGCTACACCCAGAATGGCTCTAAGGAATCGATCGAGCTGAATTGGACTGGAATCTAAGCAGCAGCTAGCCCGTGGGCTGACATCCGCATAATATCCCGTGCCCCAAAGCCAATGTTGCTGAGGGCTTCGCCGTAGCTGATCATAAAATCCTCGATGAGGGCCTCTTTTTCCATACCCAGCACATGGGCATCATCTTCAACTTCATTCAGCATCCGCCAGACAATCGGCAGGTTTTGCTTATTGGCAACTTCCAATTCTGCCTTCGATGTCTCAAAATTCTGCTTCAACCACTCTTCACCGAAGTTGAGATGAAGATACTCATCTTTGATCACTCCTTCAGTGATCTTACGGGCAAAATCATCCGCAACTGGAATGTAAATGTTATAGGCTGAGATCGCAAAACATTCAATAATCAGCGATTGAATCAGTAGGCAAGTCACAATATTGCCCGCTGCAGCAGCTTCCTGAAAATTGTTGTGCAACTCCGCAAAGAACTGACGGGCAAACTCCATATCTGGCGTGACTTCGAGATTCCGTCCACAGGCTTGAAAGCCTTTCATATGGCGGTTTTCCATTTTCGCTAACCCTTGAAGCTGCTCTGCTGAGTCGGGTAGCAACTCTGCAAGCCGCTGGTAGTTTGCGTTGGCCTCCATTTCGCCTTCAATGACGATCGCATTAATGCGACTGTAGGCATCTTTGTAAGTTTCGCTGTGGAAATCAATACTAGGGCTGATTTCAAGCTGCTGCATAAAATCCGTCGTCTCCTCGGTAAAACTATGCCGATTCTCTATCGTCTCGATTGAGTTTGAATAAGTTTGGGAACTAAGCGTTTGCCGAAACTTAAAACGATCCCAAACTACACCCTACTGGGTTAGGGCAATTATTTACAAGCAATTCTTGATAGAAATAGGAACACACTCTGATAAACAGATTGTTCAATAAGATCTAATGATGATTGAAGAATTCATTGATTTTAATCTCTAGAAAGATAGAGATGTATCGATATCATTTTGCGACCCATGCCTACCCTATTTTCTCTGATCCAGCTCTGGTTAAGTCTGGGAGCGGTCGTCATGATATTTCCCCTGGTCATTGTGCTATTGACCGCCTTCACAACCGCAGATGCGGTGAGGCTACTTTCTCCTGCCGACTGGTTAGATGGGCATCACTGGAGTTGGGAATATCTGATGATTGCTTGGCGGCAAGGTCATTTTCTTCTTGCCTTTGGTAATTCTACCTTGGTGGCGATCTCAGTCACACTGTTGCAAATTCTGACCTCAACCCTGGCGGGCTACGCTTTGGCTCGGTTGAAGTTTTGGGGACGACAGACAGTGCTGTTGATCTTGCTGGCTACGCTGGTGATTCCGTTCCAACTGCTGGTAATTCCCATCTTCCTCATCCTCAAAGCAGGACATTTGATTAACACCTATGCTGCCCTGATTTTGCCGACCGCTGCGAGTGGCTTTGGCATTTTCCTACTAAAACAATTTTTCGAAACGATTCCGATCGAACTGGAGGAAGCCGCTGCCCTAGATGGAGCAACCCGCTTGCAGATTTTGATCCGCGTCATTTTGCCCCTGGCTCGTCCGGCTGTTGTCACCCTGTTTTTGTTTACTTTTATCGGAGAATGGAATGATCTTTTCAAACCTCTCGTGTTTACCACCCGGCCGGAATTGCGAACCGTTCAACTGGCATTGGCCGAGTTTCAGGAGCAGTTCACCAATCGCTGGTCGCTCTTAATGGCAGCAGTCGTGATCGCCACCCTACCGATCGTGCTTCTATTCGTAGTCTGTCAACGCCAGTTTGTCCAAGGGATTGCGAATACAGGGTTAAAGCGCTAGGGTTGAAGCGCCAGATTGGGAGAACTAGATTGGGAGAACTAGATTGGGAGAACTAGATTGGGAGAACTAGATTGGGAGAACTAGATTGGGAGAACTGGGCATCAAACAGGAAGGCAGCACACTGCCTTTGAAGATGCCGATCAGGATGCCGATCAGGATGCCGATCAGAGCCGATCAGAGTGGCTATCAGGGTGCTGACGCACAACCCATGGAAGAGGACAGACCATTCTGTTATGTAACTTAGCAATTAAATCTCGGCAAACGTGGCAATATTTAGTTACTTTAGAATCAGGGAAATTCCCCACTCATCAAGCATTTTTGGCGCTGAGTAGCTCAAGATCTAATAGCGTTTCAAAATTTGCGATCGGATTTGAGGAGTGTTTTGAGCGGCTCTCCTACTTTGGTCAGCTTACTTCTATTGATTTTCTTTAAGACAACTGGATATCGACTTGCGAACATGACCACTCCAAATGAGTTCACTCAATGTTTGAATCTAGCCAGAGCGCTAGATCTAATCACCTCCAGCCGAACAATCGGCGGTGTCCTGTATGTATATAACGCGGCTGGACATGCCAAGCGTTGGGAAAGCTTTATGGCAGAGTATCCTTTAGAACGATTGCAAGCCATGGTGCAGAAGCAACGACAAACCCCTAAGTTTGGCTCAACCTGACCCTACCGTCCTCAACTTCTAGTCGCTCTAACTGGCTAACTCTAAGGCTGAAGCGGAGTTCTTCAACCAAGTTCTTCAATGGGCGTTTTTATCTAACGCTTTCCATCGATCGGTCATGGATGGTTCTGTATTACTTGATCCGCTCAGCCCATGGAGCCTTTGGGTTCCCTTCAGTCTGCTAGGACTAATTTTTCTGGCGGCAATTTATTTCATTCGCGCTAGTATCAAGTAGCAGCCTTTCATTGATCTGAACCTCATGACGCTTTCCTTGGCTCAAAACGCCATTGCTATGCTGATCGATTTGGCAGAGCGTGGAGAAATTGATCCCTGGGATGTACAGGTGATTGAGGTGATCGATCGGTTCCTCAGTAAGCTGACACCCGAGGTACAGTCAGGGCATTCTCCCTATGAATCTGATCTGTCCCAATCAGGGCAAGCATTCTTATATGCATCCATGTTGCTGTTGCTTAAAGCAGACAGTTTGGCTCGCCTAGAAGCGGATCAGACCGAAGCCGAAGCTGAGATCCTGGAAGATGGGATTGGGATTGAACGCCCTTTATTGTTGAATCTAGAGCGTAAGATCCGCCGACGAGCAACAGCTCCACCCGTCCAAAGTCGGCGTGTAACGCTACAAGAGTTAATTGCTCAACTCAACCTGATCGCTACGGCCATTGCTGATCCAAAACCCCGTCGATCGAATGTCCGCAGACCTAAACCCCAATCTCGGGCTCAGGCGATGCGAACGATCGCTCAACTGGCCCATGAAGAAAACCTATCGGAAATCGCCGCTGTCTTAGAGACTTTCTTAGCCGATCACTGGCAACAGTTTGGTTCTGAACAAGAATGGCTCGACTTTGAAAGCCTATTAGCGTTCTGGTCTTCCGCCCAGAATATAGACCATTCAACCGGGAAATCAGGGCGTTCTGCCCGTCTTAACCAAACCGCTCCACCGCCACCAGTCAGCGCTCCAACCATTCACGATCGAGTGGGTGTGTTTTGGGCTTTGCTATTTTTATCTGCTCAGTCCAAAGTGGAACTCGCCCAGCAAGAGTTCTATCAAGATTTACAAGTTCGTAGCTTTGTCTCTGAGTCTACAGATGGCGCTGAATTACCGATGGCACCGCCGATCGATTTAGACTAAGCTAGATTGGGTTTCCAGGAACAGATTTTCAGCAGATTTCCAGCTTGGATTCAAGCGCCAGATTGAATTGAAGGTTGAGTTCGAGATTGAGTTTGAGGAAATGATGGAGAATCAGCTACCTCTCCTCAGTTTCGATGTAATTTCTGCAAAAATACCTTGGGTTGCCTGATCTTTGAGGTGGATTATGAAAAACTGGAAAAAGCTATCTGCATGATCTTCTAGAGATTGTGCAGTGCATCTCCCAGCATCAGTAGCTCAGGTTTTAGAGGACTAGAAGTTTATGAAAGCCATGATTTTGGCGGCTGGTAAAGGAACACGGGTTCGCCCCATCACCTATACCATCCCAAAGCCGATGATTCCGATCCTACAAAAGCCCGTGATGGAATTCCTATTGGAACTTCTGCGACAGCATGGCTTTGATCAAATTATGGTCAATGTGAGCCACTTAGCAACTGAGATCGAAAGCTATTTCCGTGATGGTCAGCGGTTCGGTGTCGAAATTGCCTATTCTTTTGAAGGCCGCATTGTAGACGGTGAGCTAGTCGGTGAAGCCCTGGGTTCTGCCGGTGGGATGCGCCGCATTCAAGACTTCTCGCCTTTTTTCGATGATACCTTCGTCGTCCTATGTGGAGATGCACTGATCGATCTCGATTTAACTGAGGCAGTACGACAACATCGAGCGAAGGGAGCGATCGCCACGGTCATTACCAAAACTGTGCCCCGCGAAGAAGTCCCAAGCTATGGGGTGGTGGTAACCGATGCAGATGGGCGAATTAAAACATTTCAGGAAAAACCCTCGGTTGAAGAAGCGCTAAGTACCAATATCAACACCGGGATTTACATTTTTGAACCAGAAATCTTCAAATACATTCCTTCTGGCGTAGAGTACGACATTGGCGGACAACTATTCCCAAAATTAGTAGAAGAGAATGCTCCCTTTTATAGCATTGCGATGGACTTTGAGTGGGTCGATATTGGTAAAGTTCCTGATTATTGGCAAGCAATTCGAGATGTACTATTAGGGAACGTGAAAAATGTACAAATTCCTGGGCATGAAGTTGCGCCAGGTATCTATACTGGACTGAATGTTGCAGTTAATTGGGATAAGGTCAATATTCAAGGGCCTGTCTATATTGGTGGCATGACACGAATTGAAGATGGAGCAACAATTGTCGGCCCATCAATGATCGGCCCAAGCTGTCATATTTGTAGTAATGCAACTGTAGACAATAGCGTGATTTTTGAATACTCGCGGTTGGGTGCAGGCGTGCGTCTTGTTGACAAGCTTGTGTTTGGACGCTACTGCGTGGACAAAACTGGAGCCGCGATCGATGTGCAAGCGGCAGCCCTTGACTGGCTCATCACAGATACCCGCCAAACCATGCCAGCGCATCCCCCGGCAGAACATCGAGCGATTGTAGAATTACTGAGTATCGATAGTAAATAGTCAGTCGCATCG
The DNA here is from genome assembly GCA_025454395.1 of Elainella sp. Prado103. Lineage (GTDB taxonomy): Bacteria > Cyanobacteriota > Cyanobacteriia > Elainellales > Elainellaceae > Elainella. Next base: position 32,434 of record JALOOM010000044.1, on the reverse strand, counting down.
ATAGTCAGCCAGCTTGCAAGTTGATGAGCTTGCAAGCTCAATTATTGTTGAGGCTAAATCAAGTGGGCAGGTAAGTTAGGCTCAAGAAAAGCTGGGCTCAGGAAAAGTTAGGCTCAGGAAACCATGAGGTTTATTTGAATGTATCGTGGTAGCTATGTCGAGATGACATCAAGAACGCGCCACTGATATGCCGGTTATCGTTGCGGAGGTCAGAATCAACAAGGGGCTTAAGCCCCCTGCCTTAGCCTAAATATTCATGACTGTATATTCATGACTAAATATTCATGGCTGTATATTCGTGGCTGTAGTTGCAAGTAATCATTACCAAAAATGATCGATCACTAGCGCTAGAGCAACCGCTAAGCCTGTAATCGCAATGGCAATCAGAGGGTTTTGACCTTGCAGGACTGCAATATAAGCAGGAATACCCGCTCCTATACCTGCGGTTACAGAAGCCACCAGCCAATCTTTCTTAGTATCTTTGTTATACATGCTGACTTACGATGAGTGTTGAAAAGATGAGTCTTGAAAAGAAGTTAAATAACGCCAACCCTGAAGGCACTAAAATCCTTCTCATCAAACTACCATCGAAGCCTCAAAGAAATAAATTGCACAGGCTATCTTGTAACCAAGGTTAAGGTTTGCTCAAACTTCTTAATTAAACTGCGCAAAAAATGTAAAGCAATTGAAATCTAATGATCGCCTGATCGTCTGTGATATCACCTGTGGCGAGGCATCTCCTAAAGGCTTGCTCCCTTTTTTAATTCATCTGCTCTGTATTCCCACCTCTAACCCAGCCTTCTGTGCCATTCGACAAACGTACCTTCTGCCAGCTACCATCGGCATTCTCTTCCAGAACGGTCAATTCTTGATTGAACTCAATGCTACCCACCTGAGCCGCATCTACATTCGGTTCATTGCGGACAATTAGCCCGATCGGTTGAATCACACGAGCCTGAAACCCTGCTGTTGGAGAGGGACTAGGGGCAGGCGTGGGGGGCGTGGCCGGACTAGGCACAGGAGAAGCAGCCCCATTCACTGGAGGGCTTGCAGCAGGACTGGTCACCGCGGTAGGAGAAGGATCGTTGGGGAAATTAGGGCGCGGCGGCGGTGTGGCTAATCGAGCCAGCATATAGCGGGTTAAGCCTGCTCCCGCTAAAAATAAGAGGGCGATCGCCAGCAAAAAACCCAGGATAAACCGAAAAACCCCAGACAAACTCATCGTCATATTGCGTTGACTCGATCGGGACTCCTCATTGTAGAGACTTCACTCAAATTCTGCTAGTCAGATTTGCTTGCCGAGAAGCCAACCGTACCCGACCGGCGGTGGCCCAGTCTTGCAATAGCTGAATTTGATCTTGAGCAGTTCGGGCCAGAGGAATAAGCTGACTGGCCGCTTCTAGAATATCTTGCGTCGTGAAATCGCGATTCTGGCTAAATCCCAGATGCATCGCTTCAATTAACATCTGCTCAATTTCTGCCCCTGAGAAATCTGGGGTTTCGTAGGCTAACCGATCCAGGTCGAAAGATTGCAAATTATGGGGGCGGAGGCGCAACAGATGAACTGCAAAAATGGATCGTCGTTCCTCTTGGCTGGGTAACCCGACAAAAAAGATCTCGTCGAATCTTCCTCGTCTTAGCATTTCTGGAGGCAAGGCCTGAATATTGTTGGCCGTTGCGACCACAAACACAGGAGAAGATTTTTCCGCTAGCCAAGTGATAAATGTGCCAAATACACGGCTGGTCGTACCAGAGTCCCCTCGTCCATCAATACCGGCAAAGGCTTTATCGATTTCATCGATCCAGAGTACGCAGGGAGCCAGCGCTTCGGCAAGCTGAATCATCTGGCGGGTACGAGATTCTGATTCTCCGACCAATCCGGCGAATAACCGCCCGACATCTAATCGCAGTAAGGGCAAATGCCAATGATGGGCGATTGCTTTAGCAGTCAAAGATTTGCCCGTACCCTGAATGCCTACTAACAACAGACCTCTGGGATGAGGCAAGCCATATTGGCGGGCCCGCTCGGAGAAAGCTCCACCGCGCCGCAACAACCAGTCTTTCAGGTTATCCAATCCACCAATATCAGAGATGCGTTCGGTCGCAGGATAAAAATCAAGAATTTGGGTTTGTCGAATCGTCTGGCGCTTTTCTGCCAAGATCAATTCGACATCCTCCAGTTGAAGCGATCCATGGATCGCAATCCCCTTCGCCAAAACTCGCCGGATCCGCTCCATCGATAGACCTTGGCAGGAACGCACCAATTCGTCCAGCAACTTACTGTCGAGGGATTGGGCAGTGGCAGATAATAGACGCTCAACCTCAGCGCGAATCTCAGTTAAACTAGGCAGCGGAAATTCTAAAATCGTCAGGGCTTCACTCAGATCATCTGGGATCGTGATCTGAGGCGAGACTATCACAATATTTTTGGGCTGAGCCTTCAGTAGGCGCGCCAAGTTACGCAGCTTTCGCGAAATGGCAACATCTTCCAGGAAACGGTGATAGTCACGCAACACAAATACGGCTGGCACAGTAGCAGGCAACTTTTCAACGAACTCTAAGGCTTGCAGCGGGTTCCGTCGTCCAAACCCTGCATCATTGGGGTTGCCTTGATAACCATCAACAAAGTCCCAAACGTAGACCCCTCGGTTACCTTGCTGTTTAGCACAGTGAGTAATGGCAGCTTCAACCCGTTCCTCTTCACGAGTCGGAATATAAACTAATGGATAACGGGCGCGAAGCAGCAGCTCAAACTCGTCGCTAAAGCTCATGACACAAGATTTCCAAGGGTAACTTTCTATTACCTATCACTTCATGGAGCAACCGACAACAGCTATCAGCCAGAAAGTATTGATATTTACTATTGTGTTGAGTCTGGGATGCTAGTTCTGCCAATGGTCGCGCAGCGATTGCAGGGAGTTCCAGCGTTGATCGATCGGTTGCGATGGGGCAGGGGCATCTTCTACCTGAATGCCTCGACATTGGGGATCGCAAAGTTGACGGGGTGGCATCGCCAAACAAAATTGCTCGTACAGCCATTCCAGCGGTTGAAAGTAGCCTTCCGGATCGAGCGTTTCGACCAGATCCTCGAAGGCGATTTCCCGTTCTAGTAGGTCAGGCTCTGGGTCTGGTTCGGGTTTTTCCAACCAAATCAGTTCCGCAGTATCCACCACAATTCGATGATTATATTGCTGTAAGCATCGATCGCAACTTAAAGTGACAATCGACTCAGCATGACCTTCAACTTCAAGATAGTTGCCATGGTGAGTGACCCGCACTTCTCCCTGAACCGGGGTTAAAGTGAGCAGATCGGGCAAGTAATCATTGACAGGAACCCGCTCGGTCTGCTCTGGCGATCTGACCAACTGAGGAATATAGATAGCCGCCATAACGCTCCTTCCAAAACATCTCCCTATCGTCCTGCCTGTCATCCTTTCCTCAGGACTGGCTGTTAGGATAGCGGATCATCCAACTCGTCCTCTCCGGCCAACTTGACAACAAGGCGGCGATCGGGTTCCTTACCCCGGCTATAGGTTTCAAGGTCTTCGTAGCTCTTAAGGTAGGTATGCACCTGGCGGCGTTCAGCCGAGGAAAGGGAGATCAGTTCGTACTCTTCGCCCGTTCCGCGAACATGTTGCACAGCAGCTTCAGCCAACTCCTGCAACTCTTGCTGCCGTCTCACCCGATAGCCAGCTAACTCAATTGTGTAGGCGGTCTGTTCTGCCTCACCATGCCCAATATTCAGGATAGTGTTTGCCAAGTATTGCATGGCATCTAGCACACCACCCTGCTCTCCGGTCAGGATTCTCACCTGTTCGGCTGTCAGCTCAGCATCATCGATCGTCAACCAACAACTTCCATCCAACCCAGATTGACTCTGGTCAACAGTCACTTGAGTAGACAGACCTGCAATTTCCAGCATTTCTGCCAGCCATTTCTGCCCTTGTTGCATCTGCTGTTCATCCATGCGCAGCATCAACCTTTTTTCTTGGTATTTGGACGGTCTGCATCTTTGGGAGTTGCTGGTTTAGAAGTCGCTTTACTGGTTGTAGGCTTACTCGTTGCTGATTTACTAGCGGGTTTACTCTGTTTAGCAGTTGACTTAGGCTCAGTTTTCGCTTCAGGTTTTGCCTCAGCTTCTTTTTTAGACTTCACTGGCTCAAACGGTAATGCTGCTCGGCTATCCCCACTGTTTTGCTTTTCCTGCTCATCAACAATTTTCTGCAAGTTTTCCGGCAGGGGTTCCCTTGACAAAATATAGGTTTGCAGGGTCTGAAACACATTGGCAATCACCATATACATCAGTACCCCGGCTGGCAACGGGAAAAACAAAAACATCCCAGAGAAAATAATTGGCGTAAACCGATTCACGGCTGCCTGCTGAGGATTGGCATTCGCACTTGGCCCCTGCCCAGAGAGTAACTGGTTAACATAAAGGCTGACACCGAAGAACAGCACCATTCCGAGAATATCCCAGTTAATCTGACCATTCTCACCCATCGCACCAACTCGCCCCAAGGCCTTGATAAACAAGAAGCCTTTGTTAGCAGCCAGCCCAGGCACAGTGCCCTGGATGGTGACCTCTCCTGGAGCCAGTGCTTCCAGATAGCCCTGCTCATCCACTCGAATTAGATCGTCACCTTTGGTAATTTGCCAATGGGGTTGAATCTCGGTTTCCGGATACTCTTTGAGGAATTCGTTGAGTGGCTTGCCAGTCGAGGTTTGGAACAAAATATTCGTTTTTTCGCCCACTGCTAACCGATTGCCACCTGGCAAAACCGCTGAAATCGGAGCGTGAACTCCATCGGCTACGTAGATATTCTGTGGATTGGTGACAAAGGCTTGAGGTTGAATCTGCTCGATCTGCTCCTGGGGCAGGATCTGCAAATTCACGTTGTAATTGATGTCGGAAAACGGCGATCCTCTCAAGGTTGCGAAGAGAGCGAAGAGGATCGGCATCTGGAGGAGCACCGGAAAGCAGCCCGCCAGTGGATTGCCAAACTCTTTATAGAGCTTGCTCATCTCCTCTTGCTGTTTCGCAGGGTCATCCTTAAAGCGCTCTTGCACCTCTTTAACGCGCTTCTGCATTACCGGCTGAGCAACTCGCATCCGGCGCATACTCCGAATTGAGCCTGCACTCAAAGGATAAAGCGCAAACCGAATTACTAAAGTCAGAGCTACGATGGCAAGACCATAGCTGGGCACGATCCCGTAGAAGAAATCCAGGATCGGCAGCATTACATTGTTAGAAAGAAATCCGACTCCAAAGTCCATGCGCTGTGTCTACCTAGTCCTCTGAGTTTTCAACCGAATGATCAAGTTGCCCATACCTCACTCTGGCAGTTGCATCTGCCCTCACCTGCCCAGGAGAAGAGCCTTTTTCCCGAGGCAGGGAATCGGATGAGATGAAGGGGATACCTGATGGAACTAATTGGTGCCGATCGATCCACTCGCCTGTTGCGCTCTGATCGAAAGCTTTTGATTGATGTAATTGTACAGATCGCGAAACTTTGGAACAGCCCGCATTTCAATTTTGCTGCCATCCTTGAGAAAAAGCACCATATCGCCCCAGGCTCCCAGTCCGCGTGGCACTGTAACCACTTTGGTAATATCCGCATAGACGACATCAGCCTGATCTCGTCCCATCCAGCCACCAATGACCGAGATGCGTCGATCGGTAATGCGATATCGCAGCCACAAAGCTCGAACGATCGCACCAACCGTGAGTGGCAAACAGATCACCGTGAACCCTAACAGGATATTAATGATCAAGTCCCCGATATGGGGAGCGCCCTCGTAATAAACCTCTTCCTTAATGCCCATTGATAACCTCGGCACTGATCAATAGCTGCTTTAATTCTTGCAGAAATTGTTCGTAACCGCACTGAGTCGCATTTGGCTTTACGACAATCACCAACTGCCAGCCGGGTGCAATTTGGGGTAACAACTGCTGCAAGACAGCCCGAATTTGACGCTTAATTCGATTGCGGACAACCGCCCGCTTACTGACTTTCTGGCTAATCGAGATACCAATTCGGGGTGGAAAACCAGATTCCGTTCCCAAGTTATTTTCCGGATCGAGTTGCGGGGATTTTGCCTGCTTCAATCGCTTCACCGGATGCCAGGCTCTCAGCGTTAAATTCGAGGTAGACCGTCGCAAACCGGACTGATAGATTGCATTGAACTCCTGTCGATGCCTGAGCCGATTCACTTTAGGCAACGCCACGATGTTGATGCCTTACGATACAGAAAGCCTGGCCCGCCCTTTACGACGACGCGCTTTGATGACTTGCTGTCCATTTTTGGTGCGCATCCGGGCTCGAAATCCGGAGGTTCTTCTGCGCTTACGGCTTGTTCCTTCCAGCGTCCGCTTGGTCATAAATGCCTACTCCAACTTCAAAAAAAGCCACAGTCTATCATCATAGCAAGTTGGAGAGGTTCTGAACACTGCTATCTAGAGATCCGGTTTTGTCTGGAATCAAGCTAGTGCTTTGCGATCCAAGTGTTTAACCACTTTGGTAATTACCGTCGCCCAATGGTTAAAATCCAGGTACCAACGTAGCGCATGAGTGGCAAATCTCCCGGCGATCGTACCATTGCATTGAAGTAGTGGGTACCAATTCGCGTTGGATTGCGGACTTCTGACAGCACAATTTCTACACGGGTATCTGCCGGAACAGGCTGCTGAGGATAAATTTCAATAATGCGATTTTCTGGATCCCAGGTAACTTCATCCAGGGAAACTTCATCTCCATCCACTTTGACTTCCACCGCTTCTGGATCAAATTGCCCCCGATAGGTATCTGGATAGGTAATTGAAAACTGCTCAACCGCAAATTCCATTTTTTTGGCAGGAATTCTGAGACGATAGCGATCCCGCCTACCGGGTTCGCCATCAAAATCCATCCGCCAGCTCAGTTGGTTTTCTCGTTCCACCCCGCTAAAGATCGTGAATCCCGGCAGCCCCTGGGCCTGAGCGAAGGGGATAAAACCCGCAGTTAAACAGCCCGCAATCGCTACAGTAGACAACCAACGAAGCGGAAGAGAGTTCTGACGTGACATAGCTTCAATCCCTTAAGAGATACCTCAGGAAGAATCGGCACTTCCCAATAAATGACTTTAGCAAAATAACTGATCGGCCTGCCGTTGCTGTGAGCAACGCTGAGGATCGATGCTGATCAATGCCGATTAATGCTGATCAACTTTTGTGTTAGGACGGAATGAGTGCCCAGAAGTGCCCCGTTGGCAACCCGAAGGGTGAGGGATGCGAGTGGATACCTCAGCTTTTCCTGAAAGGCGGTACTATTAGGTGAGAATTATGGCGCTACGAGCATTCGATATGAGTTTGACGGCTGGAACGACGCTGCAAAATCAGAAGTACATTATCCAGAAGCTACTCCACCAAAGCGATTTTGGATCGACTTATCAAGCGCTTCATGCCTATCTTAATCAAGATGTTGTACTGCAAACGTTAAATCCAGTATTGCGCGAACGCCAAGACTTTGAGCAGATTCGCCAACAATTTTTCAATACGGTTCGATCGATCGCTCAAGGTTCTCAAGCCACACGGGTTCTAGATTGTTTTGAGGAAGGGAATCTGCCGTTTGTGGTGTTCGAGCGAGTGCCCGGTCAATCTCCACCGCTGCTAGTTGATTGGTTTCCATTAATGCCGCATACGGTGAACCCCCTGTCTACTCTGCCAGAGTCGCCACCCAGCTCCGCAGTTCTCGCAGCACAGACTTCATCACCGGAAGAGGTTGAGTCGGCTGCTGCCACTCGCATTCCTTCATCTGAAATTTCTCCGATCCCAGCCCTGGTTTCGCCGGAGCAAGGGGAGTTAGCAAAACCAGCGGTCACTCAGGCTCCAACCAAGTCAGTACTACACTGGGGAAAGCCAGCTCGATCGGATCAGCCATCTCATCCTCCCACTATTCCGGTGAAGCAGCTTCTGTCTCCTCAGTTTCTCAAGCCCTACGGACTTTCCCCAGAGCGCCCATTGCCAAAGCATTCCAAAGGGTGGATGCCGATCGCGATCATCTCCATTTCTATGGCCGGCGGTCTACTCGGTGCAGGGTTTGGGCTGTCTCTGCGGTTAAGTGCCAGCAGGTCGAACGCCCAGGACTTAAATCAGTCCGGTGCCCCACAGACTCAACCCAACCCAGCCAGAATTTCCAGACTAAAACCCTCCTTATTTAGCCGCGAGCAATCGTTTCCGCCTGATCAAAACTGGCCCATTTCAGAAACGCCGCAGTTCTTTAATCCAGATGCCAGTCCGATTGAAGAACCCGTTTATCGAGTCAGTCCTGTAGAAGATTACGCCACTCCAGACTGGGAACCCCTACCCAGTGCTCCGATCGTGCCTGATCCTCAATTGTCTGCACCCACCCCTTCGAGTGTTCAAGTGACGACTAGCCCCCAGCCCGCTCCTGTCCCATCTCCTGTGGTCGATCCCGTGCTTGCTCCTCTCCCTACTCCGGAAAGTGCCCCGGCGGCAGTTCAACCGATGACACCCGAACCCGCGCCCCCAGAACCTAGCTTGCCTGTCCTCCCGGAATTACCCCCCGTTACCCCACCGGCTCCTGCCGAACCTATCCCATCGGCTCCTGCTCCTGACTCTGCTGGCAATCCACCTAGCTGAACCTGCATGAACCCGTCCGGTAGAAAATGCTCTCCTGCCTAGGCTAGGCTAGAATCAGGACATTGCCGTTCTTTTAAGTGGTCAGCATGACAATCTCTGAACCTCGTCCATCGATCGGTCATTCCCATTCGGATCACCTTCATCCCGATGGGTTGGCTGAGTATGCTGGGGAAGCGGTTCATGCCCATGTGCATAGTACAGAATCGCTGCGGCGCATTGTGAATCGTCTGTCGCGGATTGAAGGGCACATTCGCGGCATTAAAATGATGGTGCAGGAGAGTCGAGCCTGTCCGGATGTACTGGTACAGATTGCGGCGGTGCGAGGAGCTTTGGATCGGGTCTCCCGCATCATTTTGGACGAGCATTTAACTGAATGTGTAGCGAGGGCAGCAAAAGATGGCAACATTGAAGCAGAAATTGAAGAACTGAAATCAGCCCTCGATCGTTTCCTACCCTAACTCGATCGTAAAGAGATCCGCTGCATAACGGTTTCCGGCTCTCCGGTAGCTCTAACCTTACCCTCAAATTCAGTTTACGCCTCGCCCCTTTTCTCTCAGCCTACGTTCAGCAATTCTTTAACCCGGGCTCATTCCAATCCTTCAGGATCTTTGTAGAGTAAGGCATAGAGCAACTCACTTGTTTCGTTCGATTGATCGGGGAGTCTACTCAATGATGCGGCAAGCGGTTCGATTGGACTGGTTTTGCGCACTCAGCAGTTTAGTTTTGCTGCTTTGGATCGGCTGGATATCGCCTGTTGAGGCTGTGCCGCGACTACTTCCCGAGTCTGGAGGGCAGATAGTTACTCTCAACTGGAGTTTACCTATCCTGTCTAGCCTGAACTCCCTGATCGCCGATTTACATCACCTGATTCCGGCAGTTTTGAGTCAGATTCAGCAGTGGGGAGTCTGGGGCGGTTTTGCATTTGTTGGCCTCTATGCCATTGCCACAGTGGCGTTAATCCCTGGCTCACTCCTGACTGTAGGAGCAGGAGCAGCCTATGGGGTATTGCAAGGTTCACTCTATGTGTTTCTGGGCGCTAGTTTGGGAGCAATCCTGGCATTTTCGATCGGACGGTATCTGGTTCGAGACTGGGTTGCTGCTAAAATTCAGTCCCGGTCTCAGTTTCAGGCGATCGATACTGCAATTGGCAAAGCGGGCTTCAAGATTGTTGTTTTAAGTCGTCTGTCTCCAATCTTCCCTTTCACATTACTGAATTATGCATTAGGAATTACTCAGGTTTCTTGGCAGGACTATGTCTTAGGCTGTATTGGCATGTTACCTGGAACCTTTCTTTATGTGTATTTAGGTTCGATCGCAGGTAGCCTGGCTCAAGCTGGTTCTGCTGCTGCCACAACCCAGACTGAACTGCAATGGATCGGGCGCGGGGTCGGATTTATCGCCACCTTGGCAGTAACTCTCTATACAACCCGGATTGCTCGCCAAGCCCTGGAAAATCGAGGGCTACAGGATACTTCGACATTGGATACGCAAGATTAAAGGATTCAAAATTAAAGGATTCAAAATTAAAGAGGGAGTTTCGATCGATGACTCAGTCTGTTACCGACTCGACTGTTCAGTGGGGCCATTTGGCTCCTCTGGATGAGTACAATCAAACCTTGCTGGCTGCCGTTCATCCGGTAGATTGGCGGAATCCAGTACCGCAGGCGGAATATGATTTGGTGGTGATTGGGGCTGGAACCGCTGGTTTGGTGGTGGCGGCTGGAGCGGCCGGATTGGGTTTAGGCTTAAAAGTGGCGCTCATTGAACGCCATTTGATGGGGGGAGATTGCCTGAATGTTGGTTGTGTCCCCTCGAAGTGTCTGATCCGCTCCTCGCGGGTGATAGCGGAGCTGCAAACGGCTGATCAATTTGGAATGATGCCCCCCAGTTCGATCGAAGTAGACTTTGGGGCAGTGATGGCGAGAATGCGACGCATCCGGGCTGGGATTAGCCATCATGATTCTGCAAGTCGGTTTCAAAAGCTCGGAATCGACGTGTTCCTAGGACAGGGTGTGTTTCAGTCCGATCGAACCATCACCGTTGGAGATGCTGTCTTACGCTTCAAAAAAGCAGTGATTGCCACGGGAGCCAGAGCCACCCAACCTGACCTGCCCGGATTGGCTGAAACTGGCTATTTGACGAACGAGACCGTATTTTCCTTAACAGAACGGCCCGATCGCCTAGCGGTGATTGGCGGTGGCCCGATCGGTTGTGAATTGGCACAAGCCTTTCAACGATTGGGGAGTCAGGTCGTGTTATTTCATCGCGGCTCCCATCTGCTTGAGAAAGAGGATCCGGAAGCGGCTGAAATCATTCAAACTACATTCCGCCAAGTGGGCATTCAACTGGTACTCAACTCCCAGATCGATCGGGTAGAGCAAACCGCGACAGGAAAGGTGATTCATTACCAATCATCCGCCGGATCCCCGACTTCGATTCCAGTCGATGCCATTCTGGTGGGAGCCGGTCGCTCTCCAAATGTGGAAGGCCTCAACTTGGAGGCGATCGGGGTTGAGTATGATGCTAAGGGGGTCAAGGTCAATGATTACCTGCAAACCAGCAATCCCCGCATTTTTGCGGCGGGTGACATTTGCATGAACTGGAAGTTTACCCATGCAGCAGATGCCGCAGCTCGGATCGTCATCAAAAATGCGCTTTTCTCCCCGTTGGGACTGGGTAAATCAAAACTAAGCAGTTTAGTGATGCCCTGGGTCACCTATACCGATCCGGAAATCGCCCATGTGGGATTGTATGAAGCCGAAGCGAAACAACGAGGCATGGCAGTCGAAACAATCTGCATTCCTTTTAGTCAAGTAGATCGAGCCTTAGCCGATGGTGAAGAGGCTGGCTTCTTAAAAATTCTCCATCCTTCCGGCAGCGATCAAATTCTGGGTGCCACGATCGTGGCTCGGCACGCCGGTGAAATGATCAGTGAAATTACTACAGCGATCGTGCATCGTCTAGGACTGAGCCAGCTCTCTAGTGTGATTCATCCCTACCCTACCCAAGCAGAGGCGATCAAAAAAGCGGCCGATGCCTACCGCCGCACGTTGCTCACGCCTCGCAGTCGCTTTTTATTAGGCCTATTAACTAAGTTGAGTTAGGGGTAGGGTGACTGGCTGACTGCTGGCTTGCCAGAATTCGGGAAACGTTTAATACTGAGGCCACAGGTCATACTGGTTACTTATTGATACGGTATTGCTGAAGGGAGGTTGGGCAATCTGATCCCCTGCCGATGCCAATCTGCCCAGTTTCACTCAGGTTGTCACCCATGCCTTCGATCGCCCGCCGCAATTTATTTGAAGATATTCCTCGCTTTTTAGTTGCCCAAGCAGGCATCATGTTTGCGGTCAGTTTGGTGACGATTCAAACGGGTGTGTTGAACGGCTTCATTCGATCGGTGGGCGCTTTGATCGATCATGCTGATGCGGATATCTGGGTTGCAAATCAAGACATGGTGCAACTCGAATTAACTCTTCCCATGCCCGCCGCTCATCTGACCCAAGCGCGTCAGGTACCCGGTGTCCAGCTTGCTGAGCCCTTAGTGATGGGGGGAGGAACTTGGCGCAGTCCGAATGGAGAAATCAACCTGGTGCGGGTGTTTGGCTTTGAGCCTACTGGGCAACTTTTTAGTAACTTTACAATCCGGGCGGGCGATCTCAGCAACTTGCAGCAGCCCTACAGCGTCATGGTAGATGAATCGGTTAGAGATAGTTTGGGGATTACGCAAGTTGGAGATACGGCGACTCTGGGAGCCCTTGGGCTCAAACTCGTTGGCTTGACGGAGCGATCCCAATCCATCACCTCCAGTCCCTATCTCTTTACTTCGATCGAAAATGCCAAGGCTTTCTCAACGGCTGGCTTAACGGCCAATCTGAACTGTCGTCTCCAAGAGGGTGATTTTCTTTGTACAAATGTGTACGAACGATCTCCTGATACCAATCCGGCTGCTTCCCAGCCCACCCCCTTGGCTGCTACTGATCCGATTAGCTACGTTCTTGTTCGAGCCGCTCCAGGGGAAGACTTGGAAGCGTTGAAGCAACGGTTAGAGGTGGCCTTACCGGGCACGATCGCTCTTACTCAGACCGAGATGGCCGATCGCACCCGCCGGTTTTGGGTGCAACGAACTGGAGTGGGTTTCATTTTAGGGTTGGGGGCAACGGTGGGGGTCATTGTGGGGATTGTGATTGTGGGTCAAATTCTCTATTCCTCGGTTTCTGATCACCTCAAAGAATTTGCCACGTTGAAAGCCATGGGAGTTTCCGATCGAGCCGTCTATGGTATTATCATTCGCCAAGCCTTATGGATGGGGGTTTTGGGCTATCTCCCAAGTTTGGCAGTTTGCTTTGGTCTGGGGGCTTGGACGTTTCAAACCCAGGGCATCATGATTTTGATTACCCCTTTGACCGCGGCTGGTGTGTTTGGACTGACCCTACTGATGTGTGTGGGATCGGCCATCTTTGCGATCCAAAAAATTACTCGGGTGGATCCAGCTTTGGTGTTTAAGTCCTAGCAAGCAGTCCTCTGTCTCAAGCATGGACTAACTTTCGAGCGAGTTTTTAGGTTTAAACTCCAGGCTGAATCTTGAGATTTGAACCGAATGGAGGAAGGCGGATGGTCTAGAAAAACAGGACGATCGGATAGTCATAGTTAAATAACCCTGGTTAAATAGCTCTGCTTGGATAGTCAATCGTGGTTCTGCGATAATAGTTTTGTAACGATATGAACACAAAACACCCGAAAACTCAGGTAAAGCCTTTATCAAGTTTGTCGGTTTATCCGAATTTCATCGACTTCTGAGTGAATTCACCCTCAACGATCGGTTTCATCTTGTGACAGATTTGAGGCACAGATTTGAGGGATCGATCTATAGGGATCGATCGGAAGTGGTTGAACTGAGCGTTGTATCTCAAGCAATCCCTTACTCCCTTAACCGTTGATTTCGCTCTCCCCTTAGCATCTGTGCCAGATTGAGGACTGTGCCAGATTAACAACTATCTCGTTCAAAACCCCTCATACTGCTTACAGGATTTTTTCAATCCAGGCATCTTCTAAATACCCTGCCTTAAACGCACCTAAGTTCACCGACCAGTTTATTGAGTCCATTGGCTGAGTCCACTTGCATAGATGAGGGGAAGCTCCACCTAAGAAGTTCTTAGACAGCAACCCTGCCACGATTTTTTAGAACTACCCATGACTGCGACCCCTATCAATTTTCAAGTCAATGTAACGGAGCCAAACACCGTTCTTTATCCGGGTGCTGAAACCGCGATCGACCCGATCAAAGCCGGTGCCAGGGCAATTGTGGTGCGTGATGTCGATATGGTTTTCCAGAACGGGAGCCAACGGTTTCAAGCGCTGAAGGGGATTAACCTGGAGGTCTACCGGGGAGATATTCAGCTTTTGATGGGGCCTTCGGGCTCAGGCAAAACGACACTGCTCTCTATCTTAGGTGGCATTTTAACTCCCACGGCTGGCACTGTTTGTCTATTGGGACAAGATTTAACAAAAATGTCTCGTGCTCAGTTAGCGAAGTTTCGCCTGAAGAACATTGGCTTTATCTTTCAGGAATTTAACCTGTTTCCTGCCCTGACTGCCCTCGAAAATGTCAGCTTGACTCTGGAATTAAAAGGCATCAAGGGCAAGGCTGCTCAGAAAGAAGCCATGCATCTGCTAGAACAGGTTGAGCTAGAGCATCGAGCGAACAGTCTGCCACGGGATCTCTCGGGTGGTCAGAAACAGCGCGTTGCAATTGCACGGGCCTTAGCTGGGGATCCCCACTTCATTATGGCGGATGAGCCCACGGCTGCCTTAGATTCTCGCAGTGGTCATGCGGTGGTGAGCCTGTTGCGACGGTTGGCCAAAGAACAGGGTCGTACGGTAGTGATGGTTACCCACGATGCTCGGATTGCCGAAGAAGCCGATCGCATTGTTTACATCGAAGATGGGCTGCTGCAATCTAGCCAGAGAAGCCATCTCATGCAAAATTGAGGGCTGGAAGCGAGGGCTGGAAGCAAAATTTGCGGCTTGTGCGCCTGCAAGCTGGGTAAAGCACGGCAGCCTGCGCCAATCGGACTGAACCCAGCCAACTGAAGCTAAAGCAGCTAAAGTAAGTCTTTTAGCGTCTGTTCCACAGTGCGAGGTTGCCAGTTCAGTTCCCGTCGGGCTTTGCTGCCATCCACTCGTACACATCGATCGTAAATGTAATGCACTCGTTCGCGACTGATGGGGGGTTGCCAGCGGAAGGCTCGCCCAATGGGATCGAGGAGATAACCCACGAGCCGCACCAGCCATTCGGGTGCCTCCCAAGGCGTAGGAATACCCGTTTGCTGACTCAGAAAGCTAAACATTTCACTGGTACTTAGATCGCCGCTGGAAATAATGTAGTGGGAACCGGGGGCTGCCTGCTCGACGGCTAGCAGCATGGCTTCCACCAGATCATCAACATGAACGATTCCTGTGATTCGTTGCCCCCCGGCCCAAACCTTGAGCTTGCCTTTCAGAAAGGTTTGCACGACCGGCCCAAAATGAGGGTCATCTGCTCCAAAAATGCCAGAGGGCATCACACTGACGATCGGTAAGCCGGTCGCCGCCGCCTCATCTACCAGTTGCTGGGCCTGATATTTAGTCAGGTCATAGGCTGAGGAGAATCCTTGCTGTTGACGTTGAAAGGTTTCGTCAATTACCCGACCTCGCGTGTCACCGTAAATGCCGATCGTGCTGCAATAGATCAGTTTTTGGAGCGGCTGTCCTTGCTGCTGGCTGGCTTGGGCTGCTTCCAGCACTGCGCGAGTCCCTGCCACATTAATGCGAGCCATTTCTGCCGCATCCACCAAGCCCAGTTCCACATAGGCTGCCGTGTGAAACACCCAATCTACTCCCACCATGGCCTGCTGGAGTGCTGCCCGATCGGTAATGTCTCCATAGACCAATTCCGGTTGACACTGAGCTAAGCGCGACAAGTCACTGGTTTTTCGCACCAAAGCGACCACCTGATGCCCTCTCTGCTCTAGGGCTTGCACCAAATGGGATCCTGTGAAACCACTAGCTCCCGTCACTAATGCTCTCATGCCTCACTCCTTGCCTCGATCGCCTTTTCATAAATCCGATAGGTTTTGTAAATTGTGCCGCCCGATGCCTCCACCAGTCTTCGCGATGGCGCATTGCTTTCAAACACATACCCCAACTCAGCTCGCTTGTAAGGTTTGCCCTTTTTAATCCCGCCCTGCATGCCCAGATAAATCAGAGCGGGGGGCACCATCTTGCGACGAAACTCCGGTAGGGCGCAGAAGAGCACCACTCGACCTTGATCGATCTGCCGACGATACCAGAGAAATTTCAGCGTGCCCCACAAATCGAGTTTGCCGTTGATATGTTTCAGGGCAATGTTGTAGTCAGGCAGCCCCATCCAGTAGCCCACCATTTTCCCCTCATATTCAGCCACGGGGAACACATCAGGATCGATCAAGCTTTGCAGGGATTTAGCCTCTTCCAGAAACTCCTCCTCGGTTCGGGGGGTAGCACTATAGTTGTGGGCAAACATCTGGGTGGTGAGGCGATAAACACTGCGGGCATCAGCCTCAAAGCCTTCCCCTTTCGTGCGAATTGGGCGAAACTTCACGCCCGACTTTAAAGCAATCCGATAGGCTTTTTCAAATTCCTCTGGCAGGGTGGTATCCAGCGGAAAATTATAGGAATAGGCATCTTGGGCTTTCTCCCAGCCATCCTGCTCCAGAAACTGGGGATAGTAGGGGGGATTGTAGGGCATCAGAATCATCGGGGGCAGATCAAACCGATCGACCAGAAACAGGCATCCATTATGGGTCGAAAGATCGATCGGCCCGCGCACACGGGTCATCCCCTGCTGCCGTAACCAATCACTCGCCGCATTGAGCAGCGCCTGAGCTGCCTCAAAATCCTCCAAGCACTCAAAAAAGCCAAAGAGTCCAATTGGCTGTCCTTCCCGTTGGATCAGCCGATCGTTCACAGCCGCCACAATTCGTCCGACGGGCTGTCCTTGGCGAAACGCTAGAAATCGCTGCAAGCGCCCATACTCAAAAAAGGGATTTTCCGGCGCAAATTGTTTAGCCACACTGCTCCGAAACGGCGGTACCCAGTTGGGATTGTTGGCATAGACCTGAGCCGGTAAATCGAGAAACTGCTCGGCTTCTTGAGGGGTCTGTACCGGCCGAACTTCAATTGCAGTCAAAGCGGGAGAGGAAGATGCCATAGATCAGAAGATTCCAACGAGGGGGCAATCATAAGCAGGCTGCAAACAGATGCAGAAGCTAAAAACACAAAAACTGGCTTGAATTGTACCAAACCAGTCTGTTGCAAAGTTGAGTTGTGAGCCTGTTTTATCTAACGATATTTTTTGAAGACAAGCGTAACGTTGTGTCCACCAAATCCAAAGGAGTTGGAAAGTGCTACCTCAACGGGCTGTTTACGGCTTTGATTCGGCACATAATCTAAATCACAAGCCGGATCGGGATTTTCCAGATTGATCGTGGGCGGGAGTTGATCGTTTGCCACAGCCATCACGGTTGCCACCCCTTCGATCCCACCGGAGCCTCCGAGCAAGTGCCCCGTCATCGATTTGGTAGAGCTGATCGCTACTTGACTAGCTGCCGCTCCTAAAGCCGTTTTGATCGCCGTTGTCTCAGTGGAATCGTTGGCAGGAGTGCTGGTGCCATGGGCATTGATGTAACTGACCTGATCCGGGGTAATGCCTGCATCCTTAAGAGCCAGTTGAATGGCGCGGGCGGCTCCTTCACCACCGGGCACAGGAGAAGTCATATGGTAGGCATCGCAAGTCATCCCATAGCCGATCATCTCCGCGTAGATTTTAGCTCCCCGGCTAAGGGCATGTTCCAGTTCTTCCAAAATCAGAATACCGGAACCCTCACCCATGACAAAGCCATCCCGACCCACATCAAAAGGACGACAAGCATGGGCCGGATCGTCATTGCGAGTGGACAGAGCTCTACAGGCGGCAAACCCAGCCAGTGACAGGGGGGTGACGGCGGCTTCCGTGCCTCCACAAATCATGGCTTGAGCATAGCCCCGTTGTACCAATCGAAAAGCATCCCCGATCGCATTCGATCCGGCTGCACAAGCTGTCACTGTACAGTTGTTCGGCCCTTTGGCCCCGGTATGGATCGCCGTCAGCCCAGCCGCCATATTGGCGATCATCATCGGCACCATGAATGGACTACAGCGATCGGGCCCACGATTCAGGTAGATTTCCTGTTGTTCTTCCATCACCTTCAAGCCCCCAATTCCGGTGCCGATCACAACACCCACCTGCTCTGCATTCAGGTCATTGATCACAAAACCGGCATCAGTGAGAGCTTGCTTGCTGGCAGCAACCCCAAATTGAGCAAATCGATCCATCCGTTTGGCCTCTTTGCGATCGAGGTAAACATGCGGATCAAAGCCTTTCACCTCACCGGCAATGCGGCAGTCATGCTTGGAGGCATCAAACAGCGTAATCGGAGCAATCCCATTGCGACCACTGATCAAGCCTTCCCAATACTCGGCCAGTGTGTTCCCAATCGGTGTAATTGCTCCCAATCCGGTAACGACCACCCGCTTTAATTCAGAACCAGAACTTGTCATGACAGGAAATTCTAGGGTTTAATACCCAAAACAACAGACCAATCTAAATGAATCGATCGCCATTCGATGAAGATTCGATCGAATTGGCTGGCTCAACGATCGATGACTAAGCTGCTACTTTATCTTTAATGTAATCGACCGCCGCCTGAACTGTGGCGATCCCTTCTGCTGCCTCATCGGGAATTTCGATATCAAATTCTTCTTCCAGTGCCATGACGAGTTCCACCGTATCCAGGGAATCGGCACCTAAATCATTGGCAAAGCTAGCTTCTGGTTTGACCTCAGTCAACTCAACGCTCAATTGCTCCGCCACAATTTTCTTAACCCGATCGTAAATCTCTTCTTGACTCATACCAATTTCCTACGCTTCGATGCAGCAGCTTTCACTGACTAAAACAAACCCAAATAGTTTACTCCTTTTTGTGCGCATGACGATCGTTTGTCGTAAGGCATTGGCTGAAGGCCATGGCTGATTTGGGCATCTCTTCATCTTACGCCATCGTGATTTCCTTTGATCAGGACATCTAGTTCAGGACATCTGGCTCGTCTAGAATTCTCAGGACATCTAGTTCAGGACATCTAGTTCAGGACATCTGACTCGTCTAGAATTCTCAGGATGTCTGACTTGTCTAGAATCAAGCCAGCTTGAATTTTTGCGGAACAGCAGCTTATATCCCTACGGGCTGCCAGATCAGAACCACAAGATCAGAACCACAAGATCAGAACCGCAAGATCAGAACCACAAGATCAGAACCGCAAGATGAAGCTGCAAGATAAAATCGCAATCAAAATGACCTTACTGCAACTCACTCAACTGAATGCGAGGATCAACAAACTTAAGGGCTATATCGGCCAGTAAATTACCCAGAATCAACATGACACCGCCCATCATCAAGCTAGCCATCACCAAATAAAGATCTTGGGCTTGCACTGCCTGCAAGATTAACCGCCCCAAACCCGGCCAGTTGAAATAATTTTCGGTGATGAAGGCTCCCCCCAGGAGGCTACCAAACTCAAACCCCAAGAGCGTGATCAGTGGATTGACTGCATTCCGGAGGGCATGGACATAAATCACCCGATTTTCAGATAACCCTTTGGCACGAGCCGTCTGAATGTAGTCTTGCCGCAGCACATCCAGCAGTTCACCGCGAGTGATGCGCTGGAGCCCCGCAAAACTGGTCAAACTGAGCGCCAAGGTCGGCAAAATGAGATGCCAACCAATGTCGAGCAGGCGACCCAACCCATTGAGATCCGCATGATCCAGACTCGTCATTCCACCAACGGGAAACAACGGTGAGGTCATTTGGGCAAAAAAGAGCAGTAGTAGCCCGGTAATCAAGGTGGGAAACCCCTGCCCAATGTAGCTGAGTACACGCAGCACCCGATCGATCAGGCGATTTTGGTGAACTGCTCCAAGCACACCCAGAGGAATTGCAATCAACCAGGTGACTATCAGTGAAGAAATAGAAAGCAAAAGGGTGGCGGGCACTCGTTCCCAAATCAGCGAAGTCGTGGATCGCATGGCATAGGAGGAACTGGGGCCAAAATCGCCACGGGTAATAATTTGCTGCAACCAGTAAAAATATTGCATGATGACCGGCCGATCCAACCCATAGAGTTTGCGATAATTTTCGATCGTCTCTTGGGACACCTGAGGATTCTGCCGTAATTGATCGAGGAAGTCTCCTGGCATCAGTTGAGCCAGGAAAAAGCTGAGGGCAGAAGTCAACAGGAGGGTCGGCAGGGCTTGCAACAGCCGCTTGACGACGTAGCTAAAGGTTTCACCAGTAACAATAGCGATCAGCCGATCCATTAAGGTTTGCCAACGCTGCTGAAATGAGACGGGAGTCATTGTCATGGCAATCAGGTCGCAGCTAGAGAAGTGAGCGGCTGAAGAACGGCGAGACAGGTGATTTGTTGACCGAATGATTAACTCACCAGCGGCAACTCAAACCAGGAGTTAATACTGAACCAGCGAAATCACAGGGGCTGCTGGCAAATTTTTCCGCCCTTCTAACCCGGTTAACTCGATGATAAAGCCGAAGCCAACGAGTGTGCAGTCCGATCGATCGATCAACTCCGCAGTAGCGGCCGCCGTGCCACCCGTGGCGATCAAATCATCAATAATCAACACCCGGCTTCCTGCTGGCAAGGCATCTTGATGAATTTCTAACCGATCGGTGCCATACTCTAGCTCATATTCGGCGGCATGAACCGCAGCAGGCAGCTTCCCTGGTTTACGCACTGGTACGAAACCAGCCTCTAACCGATAGGCGAGCGGGGTGCCGAAAATAAAGCCGCGAGATTCCATCCCGACAATATAATCCGGAGCGAAGTCTTCACATTGCTCCGCCATTGAATCGATCGTGTACCGTAACCCGTCTGGATCGCGCAGCAGGGTAGTGATATCTCGGAACAAAATACCAGGCTTCGGAAAATCAGGAATATCGCGAATCAGAGCTTTCAGATCCATAGGGAATGTTTGGAGGAAAAAGGTCTTGAGGATGCCTTGAGGAGGATGCCCCTTAACAAGGTCTTGCTCAGGTCAGCACCCTAGAAATCCTACTACACCGAATGGACGCACCCGGTTTTTTAGTCCTTAATCCCAGAGAAATTTTCAAACCATCCCTTGCGCTTGAAGTAGAAAATCAGGGCGATCGCAATGGCGGCCATAAAGCCCAAACAAGCCGGATAGCCCCAAAACCAATTCAGTTCTGGCATGTTCAACGGCGAAGCATCGGGGTTGAAGTTCATGCCATATACCCCAGCGATAAAGGTTAACGGAATAAAAATGGTGGAGATAATCGTCAACAACTTCATTACTTCATTCATCTTGTTGCCGACGGAGGAAACATAGACATCCATCAAACTGGAAGCCACCTCGCGGTAGGTTTCGACCATGTCAATCACCTGAACGGCGTGATCGTAGCAATCGCGCAGATAAACCCGCACTTCATTGCTGATCAGGTCATTGGAATCTCGAATCAGGGTATTGATGGCATCTCGCTGTGGCCAGATCGCTCGTCGAAGCGATAGTAATTCACGCTTGATCCGGTGGATCTTTTCTAAGCTTTGCCGAGTTGGATTAGCTACCACTTCATCTTCTAGTTCTTCCAACGCTTCGCCGTAGTCTTCTAAAACTGGGAAAAAGCCGTCGATGATCGCATCGATCAGCGCATAGGCGAGGTAATCGGCTCCATGCTGCCGGATCGCAGCCTTGGCGGTACGAATCCGTTCCCGCACGGGCCCAAAGCAATCGAAATCGGGTTCTTCCTGCACCGTCAACAAATAATTTTTGCCTAAGATCAGGCTGACCTGCTCTGCCACAAACCCTCGACCACTATCTTTGGGAGTGACCATTCGGGTGATCACCAAAAGTTGATCGCCATATTCGTCAATTTTGGGGCGTTGTGGCACGTTGACGACATCTTCCAGCACCAACGGATGGAGGTTAAACACATTGCCCAACCGACGCAATACATTTTCGCTGCCTAACCCCTGAACATCGATCCAGGAAATTGAAACCGTATCTAAATAAGGAAGACAATCTTCTGGCTCATTGATTTTGATGCGGGTGGCATTGTGCTCGTTGTAATCGATCAAGAAAATGACGGGTGGAGAAGCATCGGCTTCAATACTGAGCGTACCAGGAGCACTGCCCGGTTCATCCGAAAAATACTCAAAGTAATCGCTCTCTTCCTCCTCTTCTTCTAAATCAATGAAGGGATAGGCTGAAGCCAGAGGCGTAGGGATTACATCCACCTCAGCCGAGAACTCAGAGTGTTTAGTCATAGGGTTGAAATCCGGGTGAGACGCTAAAAGGCTGGATCGAGGCAAAGGATGCCACTGAAGGACGCTACCGCGATTCTACAATCTCTGCTCCAAATGATCCGGCACGCTACCTGATCCGGCAGGTTACCTGACTCCGATCGCCCGATCGAATGCCTTGACCGGATCGGGCGTATTGGACTGATTCCGATCAGCTATCTTAAATCACCCATCACTTAAATCATCAATGAATCGTTCAATGAATCGTTCAAAGTGATCCCGCTGCATTTTATAGTGGAATTGCTGTGCTTCGGTTGTCATCACTGTGAAAGCGATTACTCTGCTAGGCTCAACGGGTTCGATCGGAACCCAAACCCTCGATATTGTGGCTCAATATCCCGATCAATTTCGCCTCGTTGGGTTGGCAGCTCGCAACAATGTGGAGCTTTTAGCTCAGCAGGTTCGCCAGTTTCGCCCGCAAATTGTCGCGATTTGCAATGCCGATCAACTACCAGTACTGCAAGCGATGATCGCCGACCTCGATCCTCAGCCGATCCTATTAGGTGGTGAAGAAGGGGTGGTAGAAGTCGCTCGTTATGGCGATTCCCAAGCGGTGGTAACTGGGATTGTCGGCTGTGCAGGGTTACTGCCCACGATCGCCGCTATTCAGGCAGGTAAAGATATTGCCCTGGCCAATAAAGAAACTTTAATTGCCGGTGGAGCTGTCGTCTTGCCCTTGGTCGAAAAATATGGCGTGAAGCTGTTGCCGGCCGACTCAGAACACTCGGCTATTTTTCAGTGTTTGCAAGGGGTGCCCGCAGGCGGATTGCGGCGAATTTTGTTGACGGCTTCCGGAGGAGCTTTCCGAGATCTGCCGGTGGAAAAGCTGGCATCGGTCACAGTGGCTGATGCCTTGAAACATCCCAACTGGTCAATGGGGCGCAAAATTACGATCGACTCGGCCACGTTGATGAATAAAGGCTTAGAGGTGATCGAAGCCCATTTTCTGTTTGGGGTAGATTATGACCAGATCGAGATTGTCATCCACCCGCAGAGCATTATCCATTCGCTGATCGAACTCCAGGATACTTCGGTGCTGGCGCAGTTGGGTTGGGCAGATATGCGATTACCGCTCCTGTATGCCCTGTCCTATCCAGAACGGGTTGCCACCGATTGGGAACGACTGGATCTCGTCAAAGCGGGTAATCTGACCTTCCGTGAACCCGATCACCAAAAGTATCCCTGTATGAATTTAGCCTATGCGGCTGGACGAGCCGGGGGCACGATGCCAGCGGTATTAAATGCAGCGAACGAGCAAGCGGTGGCTCTCTTCCTGGATGAAAAAATTCAGTTCCTCGACATTCCTCGCCTGATTGAACAAGTGTGTGATCAACACCACGCGCACAATCGATCTACCCCGACCCTTGACGATATCTTAGAAGCCGATCAGTGGGCTCGCCAAGCCGTGTTGACGAAAGGCATGGGCGATCGCGTTGAGTTGGCAACGCGCTGAGTTCAGATGTCCAGCCGGTTGCAGAGCGCATTTGTAAATTTGTCAAACTGAAAAAGGCATGAAGATAGACCTCCTCATGCCCTTAATTTTGCTATTTTGAGCTAGCACTCAATAAACTGGGTGCTAGCTTCAGCTTATTCAAGGCTAGATTGTCTCACCTGCCTCGAACTTACAAGAACTTGTAGTCTAAATCGTAGCGGGTGCCTGTATTGCGAGAATCCTGGAGACGGATTTGATAAGTCTGTCCGGCTTCCACATCCCGAACAAGTTTTAACTCAGTTGCATTCGCCGCACCAGTCACAAACCGCTCTTCTCGAACGCTGCCGTTGGGATTGAGCAACAGCAACTTGAAGTTTTGTGCATTGGCAAGGTCGATCGTTCCGCCATCGCTTCGCCGCACAAATAACTCAACAACTCGGTTCGCATTAGGCGTGAAGGAGTAGAAGTCAGATGAGTCTCCCACCCCAACGAAATCACTTGCTCGGTTGAAGCTATTGCCAAATGTCAAGCCAACTGGACTTCCCTCGTTGCCACCGTTGTCGGCGATCGAATCACCTGTGAGAGAAAGTTTGTAGCCGACATTTGGAGAGGCGGTTTCAAGTTCCAGGAAGTATTGACCGGCTTGGAGGTTTCTCTTATCAAAGAAGATGCCACCGCTGCTGGTAATATTCTGGGTTGCTACCACTGCTCCGTTCTCATCAATCAGGTTAGCGGTGATGTTGCCACCGAGGGCTCCACCGTCTGCTCCTGTAATGGATGCTGTCAGTACCCCTGTTGGATCCGTATTGCCTAAATCAAAGCTATACACATCCTTAGAATCTCCGGCCCCCACAAAGTCTGTGAAATCGGTTGGGGTAGAGGTCAGGGTAATTTCTCGGGCTGCTGCCAGGCTATTCCCGGCATTGTCTGGTTCAAAATCGCCGGACACCGAGAAATTGTACAGCGCTGCTTCCGCTGAGGTTGCCTTGATTTGCAGAGAATAGGTTCCCTTCTCTACCGGCCCGTTGATAGTAAAGGAGCCACTGCCATTGCCACTGGTGAGAGATTTAGTCTCGATCGGGTTACCAGCACTGTCGAGCAGAATCAGATCAGCGGCACCGCTGCCCGTTTTCGTAAAGTCCAGGTTGAATGACTTGACCGTAGGCTTGGCATTATCGCCAACCGTGAAGGTAAAGAAGTCGTTAAGGTCAACACCAGTAGCTACCCCATTGCTGAATTCAGTCGGTGTACTGGTCACTGCAAAAGGAGATGCTTGGGCTTCTGCCAGCGTATTTTTGCCAATATCGGTGGGTAAGGTAACCGGGTTAGGGCTAGGGCCGGGAATTGGGCTGGGGCCGGGAATTGGGCTAGGGCCAGGAATTGGGCTAGGGCCAGGGATTGGACTGGGGCCGGGAATCGGACTGGGGCCAGGAATCGGACTAGGGCCAGGAATTGGGCTGGGGCCGGGAATCGGGCTAGGATTAGGATTGGGACTGGGAATCGGGCTGGCTAGGGGAGTCGCGATCGACTTAATTTTGAACCGGCTTGCCACATTGCCTTTCAGCTCAGCAACCAGACGATATACGCCCTGGTTTAAGGAGTTGATTTGGATGAATTCGGACTTGCTGCCTTTATTGCGAGAAGCCGCAACGGTCTTCCCTCTACTATTAATTAATCGAAAATCAACGTTTGCATTCTTAGAAATACCAGTCAAACGCGCTTGATAGCTGCTTCTAGAACCAATGTTAATTCGAAATGCATCTCGACGGTCTTTACGATCTAGTCGATCGGAGAAGGATTGCACACTCCGATTTTGGGTTCTTGTTCCGGAAAACTCTGAAGATTTCTGCCAGTTAGTCATCATGAGAGAATGCACTTAAGTAAAGATCAGCAACTAATCTCAAGCCAAGAATCCGCAGGCTGAACAGAGTGTTGGATAACACCTCAATAACCTGCTATCTCTGTAATTACCAGGAAGTCTGGGTTGAATCGAATGGTTGGTATTGATGCGAAAACCTGATTCCAGAAACATTTTGTCAATCTGCAGCTCTCTTGCGACTACAAATTGGCATCTGTAAACTTTGACCAAACTTTGAACCAACCCTACGTCTACATACGCAGATCATGGCTTACAAATCCGGAGAGTTTCGAGTAATTCTGCTGAACTTCACGGCAGTTTTAAGAAAAGGTGCGTATCTGTAAATTTACAAATTCACGATTTCATGGTTTCTTAATTCTCTATTCAGTTCTCTTATTGGTTTTATCAAAAATGACAAACTTCAATTCGATCGATCGCCCATCCCTTCCACCCGGAAATTATGGCTTCCCTTGGATTGGCGAAACCTTCAATTTCTTTCGCGATCCAGATTTTGCCCGCAAACGTCATCAGCAATATGGAGCTATCTTTAAAACGCGACTTTTGGGCAAACCCACTATATTTGTCAAGGGGGTTACAGCCAATCAATTTATTCTCTCTAATGAAAATCGCTACTTTGCTGTAAGTTGGCCACCTAGCACAACAGCCCTTTTGGGTGACTTATCTTTGGCCCTCCAGACCGGCGAGATCCATCAAAATCGCCGTAAATTGCTGGCGCAAGCGTTTATGCCTCGAGCCCTAGCAGGTTATATCGAAACGATGGAAACCATCACGCAGCGGTATCTCGATCGTTGGTCGCAGCAAGTCACGTTTGCCTGGTATCCTGAGTTGCGGCAGTATACATTTGATGTTGCCTGTAAATTATTAGCTGGGTTAGACAATGGAGCTGAAACCCAACTGGGACATTGGTTTGAAACCTGGAGCCAGGGTTTATTCTCAATTCCACTTGCCCTACCCTGGTCGCGCTTTGGTCGTGCCCAACAGAGCCGCGATCGACTTGTTGCCGAATTAGAACGGTTGATCCAACAACGCAAACAGCAGGGAGATCCGGGAGCAGACACCCTCGGCTTACTGATCCAGGCTACTGATGAAAATGGGCAACAGCTCAGCATTGCCGAACTCAAAGACCAGATCTTACTACTTCTGTTTGCCGGACACGAAACCCTGACCTCAGCCCTTGCAACCTTTTGTTTGTGTCTCCCCCAACATCCAGAAGTTTGGCAGAAATTACAAGTCGAACAAGCCCAATTTGCCCCCGCCCCGCTCACGTTGGATAGCTTGAAGCAAATGACCTATCTGGATCAAGTGCTTCGGGAAGTGATGCGGTTTGTTCCACCAGTAGGAGGTGGCTTTCGGACGGTGCTAGAGTCTTGTGAGTTGGAAGGCTATGAAATTCCCCAGGGTTGGACAGTCCTCTATGAAATCAATTCTACGCATCAGGATGGTTCTCTCTATCCCCAGCCCGATCGATTTGATCCCGATCGATTTAGCCCCGAGGCAATTGCTGCCCAAAGTATCGATCGACAAAAATATGGCTATGTGCCGTTTGGCAGTGGAATTCGCGAATGCCTGGGAAAAGAGTTTGCCCGGCTAGAGATGAAAATTTTTGCCGTGCATTTGTTGCGGGGGTATGAATGGCAGCTCTTGCCTGATCAAGATCTCACTTTGATCACCGTGCCCACCCCCCACCCCAGAGATGGGCTGAAGGTGAAATTTGCCCCGATCGCAGCCTAGATTTCTCCTATACCCTAGCCCTCCTCATGCCAGAGTCGCTCTAACTGATAGCGCCAAGCCCCCAAAAATTCACTACGAACCTGTTCTCCAGCATTTAGATCGCCCATCACCCCTTCCTCATAGAACCGCTCCAGAGTCTGCATCGTGGTTTCCAGCGATTGTCCTTGCAACTTAGCAGCTCGAATAATTTGTCGAATCTGAGTTTCTGCAAGTTGGTTAAAACTGTCGCTCAAACCGCGTTGATGCAGCTCCACTAACCGGACAATTGCGGTCTGAAAGTCTTCGATCCTTAGCCCTTCCAGGCTATGTTGAAACACGCCCCACAGTAAGTTTTGAAATAGGGCATAGCGAACTTCTTGCGTTTCGTCAAAATTGGCTGCTAGGAGTTGTTGATAAAACGGAGCAGCTTCCTGCATGGGAGCGATCGTGATCAATGCTCTAAGCCAGGATTGATCTTCCGATAGCAACACCAAGAGTCGCAGGTTCTCGCCTTCGACCTGCCAAGACTCCGGTTCTGCCACCTGAATACTATCCCCGAAGAGGGTGGTGAGCGCTTGAGTAATCTCTTCTGGCTTCATACTTAACCTGCCAACTGAGCATCATTTCTAGTTTGTATCATACCGACTTGACTTGGCTGAACCCGTCTGAGACCTGGCAACAGATCGCAACAAAAAGCCCAACAAAAAACACAATTCGAGCTTAAAGCCCAACAAAAAGCCCAACAAAAAGAGCGCAGTTGATACCGCGCCCGATCGATGACTTTCCGAGTAAGACTCGCAGGGAGAAATCCTTTGTTTTCAGTGCCGCCCTTGCCTGATTGAGCTGATTGGGCAGGCTAATTGAGCAGATTGATCGATCAGCCAACGGTTTACTGACTGAATTAGGCTGTTTGATCAAGATGTTTGATCAAGATGTCCCTACTTATTCGGTTGGGGAGTCATCCGCAGATACGGACGAATTTCCGTGACCCCTTTCGGAAACTTCTGACGCGCTTCTTCGGTTGGAATGGAAGGTACAACCACACAATCTTGGCCATCTTGCCAGTCGGCAGGGGTTGCCACGCTGTAGTTATCGGTTAGTTGAAGAGAGTCGATCACGCGCAAAATCTCATCAAAATTCCGACCAGTGCTGGGGGGGTAGGTGAGGGTCAGGCGCAGTTTCTTAGCAGGATCAATCACAAACACGGTTCTCACGGTCACCTTGGCGTTAGCGTTTGGATGGATCATGTCATACAGATCCGACACCTTCTGGTCAGGATCCGCCAAAATTGGGTAATTCAGCTTGGTGCTTTGGGTGTCTTCAATGTCACCGATCCAGCCTTTGTGGGACTCCACATCATCCACACTGAGCGCGATCACCTTAACGTTGCGCTTGTCAAACTCTGGCTTAAGCTTTGCAACGGTACCGAGTTCAGTAGTGCAAACAGGCGTATAATCTGCGGGGTGGGAAAAGAGCACCACCCAACTGTCGCCTGCCCAAGTGTAAAAGTCGATGTCACCCTCGCTGGATGCTTGAGTGAAGTTAGGAACGGTATCACCGAGTCGCAGTCCCATAGTTTGAATTCCTGTCTGTTACTTCAACAACAATTTGGATCGATTTTATATCTTCTCATAATAGCCCGGTTTTCCGATCGGAGTTTAGAGCTTTTTTATAATCTGATGACTTGAGGCAGGTAGAATCGATCGGCAAAGTTGAGTGGTTAGGTGAGCGGATTGACCAATTTCTTCGATATCCATAATTTTGCAATCCTCGCCCCCGCCCGATCGCCCCTACCCCGATAGAGGGATCTCTAGATGGGGGTTGTGTCAATTGCTTCTCAGGTGGCTTCTCAGGTGAGATACCATCCTTGCCACAACTCTGCTTCAGTAAAAGTCTGCTTCCTGATTGACTGACAAATCCTTTCCCCTCATCCCTAAATCCCTTCTCCCACTAGGGGCGAAGGGACTTGCAATCAAATCCTGGTTCGAAAGCCCCTTGCCCGCTCTGGGAGAGGGGTTGGGGTGAGGGCAGCTTGAGTTTTGTCAGCAAAGCAGGTCTGCTTCAGTGAAAGTTTGCTTCAGTAAAAGTTTGCTTCAGTGAAAGTTTGCTTCAGTGAAAGTCTGCTTTAGTGAAAGTCTGCTTTAGTAAAAGGTAGGAACGCCAATTTGATATGAGCTTGTTGATATGAGCTTGCGTAGAATAAATTCTTGCCAGACAAGGAGCTTAAGCCCTTTGTTCTACTCAGCTTCACAAAGAGCTGCCCGCCTCATTTACTCTCACAGGAACCCGATGCTTTTTACTTGCTCTTTTCTACTCTATGGATCGGTTTATGCATGGCTGCCGATCCCTCAACCCGTTCTAATCCCTATTTGTTTTGCAGTGGCCTGGTTGGTTGTGATCATGATGGTTTGGAATCTGTGGGCAGCCGGTCGCGATGCAGTCAACAATGCTCAACAAATGCATAAAATTCCCTGTGCCAACTGCCAATTTTTTACTGATACGCACTACTTAAAGTGTCCAGTACATCCTACGATCGCTTTATCAAAAGATGCGATCGATTGTCCCGATTATCAATCTTCAGGCTATGCATCTTTTCTCGATAAACCGACTACTTCCCAATAAACCAGCCTTGTTTAATGCTGAGAATTCCAGCGGGGTGGAATGGTTTTTCACCCAGTAAGTTCAGGCATTCACCCAACTCAATTCAACCAAAATATTGAGCCATAACCAAACATGAGCCATAACCAAACATGAGCCATAACCAAACATGATGCTGATCCGCAAACTGCAAAATTGCCCTGAGTTTGTGGCGGGAGATGCAACTTTGCTGCGAGAGCTACTCCACCCCGACAAACAGGCGATCGACCTGCGTTACAGTTTGGCTCATGCCGTTTTGCAACCTGGACAAACCTCCAAACCCCACACTCTGAAAACTTCCGAGGTTTACTATGTGCTAAGCGGCACTGGTGAAATGCACATTGACGCAGAAATTGCCTGTATCAATGCGGGGGATGCCGTTTATATTCCTCCTCTGGCACGTCAATTTGTATGTTGTACCAGTACGGTGCCGTTAGTCTTTTTGTGCATTGTGGATCCGGCATGGCGAGCCGAGGATGAAAGAGTTGAGACTGAAGTTTAGCAGGGATCGCCTTAAACTATTACAGCAATAACGCCAATCCCTTAACAAAACAGAACAAAATACGGGATTCTTAAACTTCCGTATTTACCGATCGAAGTGGCTGTATTGATTGCATTGCTTCTGCTGACCGGCAGGAACTTTCAGGAGGGATCAGGAAAATGTAGTTTGGAATACAGAATAAACATATTAAGAGTTGATGAAATTCTACTACTGCATTTTCTGCATCGCTGGCGGCGTTTGAGTCGCGATCCCCTGATCAGATGGCTGGTCGATTTTCGGTCTGACTGCACTTGGTTTCAATCAGAGTTCGGTCTGCATTGGGTCTGTGAGGTTTGGATCTTGTTCTAAGACAAGGCGACGACCTCCGCTGTTGACAGTCCTGATGATTATGAAAGGGTTCATGCGAGTGCTGGGTTGCTCTTCCTATCCGATCGGTTTGTCTGCACGCAACTTGTCAGGTGCAGACCCAACCTAATTCATCTTGAAGGAACTTCCTGCAATGTCTAAGGTACTGGCTAAAGGTAAAAGAAATAGAGGCAGGCAATCTCCTGAACGGGGCTTCAGCTCTCCTGTTGTTTCTACCCTACAAAAGAAATTCAGAAAAATTCGTAATTTAGCAATGTCTTGGCAGGCTTGCATTCCCCTGGCGATGCTGATCGTAGGGATTACTGCGATGTCTGCTTCGGCGCAGAGCACTCCTTCTGTAGAAGAGCTAGCCGCAGATCTCAAAGTGGGCTTGGATACCATGTGGGTGATGGTGGCAGGGATGCTCGTCTTCTTCATGAATGCGGGCTTCGGTATGCTAGAAACCGGCTTCTGTCGGCAAAAGAACGCAGTCAACGTTTTGGCAAAGAACCTGATCGTGTTCGCCATGTCCACGATCGCTTACTGGGTTTTGGGCTTCGGTCTAATGTTCGGTAATGGCAATGGCTTTATCGGCGGTGAAGGGCTGTTCTTCCTGGGGGGTGCAGACAATAGCCCAGCGACAGGTGATGCCTATGAAGGAGCCTATGCAGCGCTGAGCTGGACGGGAGTGCCTCTGCTAGCGAAATTCTTCTTCCAGTTGGTGTTTGCTGGCACGGCAGCCACGATCGTCTCTGGAGCCGTAGCCGAACGGATCAAGTTTGTGGACTTCCTGATCTTCAGCTTGCTGCTTGTTGGGGTTGCCTACCCCATTACCGGACACTGGATCTGGGGTGGTGGCTGGTTGGCTAGCCTGGGCTTCTGGGATTTTGCAGGCTCCACGGTGGTTCATGCTGTGGGCGGCTGGGCAGCGCTAATGGGTGCAGCTTTCCTCGGGCCCCGGTTAGGAAAATACAACAGTGATGGTTCCGTCAATGCGATCCCAGGTCACAATCTGTCGATCGCGACTTTGGGTTGCCTGATTCTGTGGTTGGGTTGGTTTGGCTTTAACCCTGGTTCCACCATGGGAGTGAGCTGGCTGATTGCTCACATTGCCATGACGACTAACTTGGCTGCTGCGTTCGGTGGGGCGGCTGCGACAATCGTTGCTTGGGTGGTGCTGGGCAAACCTGATTTATCCATGGTCATCAATGGCATTCTGGCTGGTTTGGTGGCAATCACGGCTCCTTGCGCCTTTGTTCCTGTGTGGGCCGCAGCCCTAATTGGGGCAGTTGGTGGCACCCTGGTGGTATTTGCGGTTCTATTCTTCGATCGCATCAAAATTGACGACCCGGTGGGTGCAACCTCAGTGCATTTGGTTAACGGAGTTTGGGGTACTCTAGCCGTCGGTCTGTTTGCGGTTGGCCCCGATGTCACCGTGGGACAAGATGTACTCTACACCGCTGGCCCAGGTGCAGGTTTGTTTATGGGTGGTGGCATTAGTCAGCTCTGGATCCAATTCTTGGGCACGATCTGCGTCGGTGGCATTACGGTGCTGCTCTCCACAATCTTCTGGGTAGCTCTGAAGTCTACCTTGGGCATTCGGGTCACCGAAGAAGAGGAGATCGTGGGACTGGATATCGGCGAACATGGGATGGAAGCTTACAGTGGCTTCTTGAAAGATACCAGCGATGTTGCCACTCGTTCGATCGGCACTGCCAGCAGTTCCACAGGAGTCGCCAGCAACTACTAAGCGGATCGATCGCGCTAGGGAGTGAGCCCTGGTTCATCCCTGGTAGCATTCTCAGGGTTCCGGCTGATTCCGGCTGATTTTGACTGGTATCGATA
>JALOOM010000043.1 GCA_025454395.1 Elainella sp. Prado103 | reverse complement strand
AATGGGCAGTGAGGGACTCGAACCCGCGACATCCTGCTTGTAAGGCAGGCGCTCTACCAACTGAGCTAACCGCCCGTTTCAACGCTTTCAATGCACAATTAGATATGTTAGCAAGTGTGGAACGATTTTGCCAACCTCTCTCGAAAAATTTTTGCAAATGCTCGTTGCCCTCCCTCAACCTGTCTCGATTCACTCAGACTAATTAGCCAAGCCTGGTAGACTAAAACGGGATGTTTCACCGCTTTGTCGTCATGCTGCCTTCAAATCTGCCCCAAGCTTCCGCCTCATCTCAACTGTTGCCCGCCCTCCAGCGCCTCGTGACGATCGTGGCTCAACTACGTCATCCAGATGGGGGGTGTCCTTGGGATTTGGAGCAGACCCCTGAAACGTTGATTCCCTACGTGCTGGAAGAAGCCTACGAAGTGGTGGATGCGATCCGGCAGGGGGACTCGGACAACCTAGCCGATGAACTGGGGGATTTGCTCCTACAGGTGGTGCTCCAGGCTCAGATTGCTAGCGAGTCGCAGCAGTTTGACTTGGAGACGGTTGCCAATCTGATTGCAGACAAATTGATCCGGCGGCATCCCCATGTCTTTGGCGAAGTCCAGGTGGAAGATGTAGCTGAGGTGCATCGCAACTGGGAGCAAATTAAAGCAGCAGAAGAGCAATCCAATGCTTTGTCACCCCGCCTCCAGCGTTATGCTCGATCGCTCCCCCCCCTGACGGCTGCAATGAAAATCTCCCAAAAGGCTGCCGGAGTTGGGTTTGAGTGGGACAATATTGAAGGGGTTTGGGCAAAATTTCATGAAGAACTGGGTGAGTTTGAGCAGGCATTACGCAGCGAAACTCCTGTAGAGCAACAGGCAGAGTTGGGAGATTTACTGTTTACAATCGTCAATTTGGCGCGATGGTATCAGCTTGATCCGGAAGCTGCCTTGCAAGGAACGAACCAGCGATTTGTGCAACGGTTTAGCTATGTTGAACAAGCGTTGGCGGG
Source organism: Elainella sp. Prado103 (assembly GCA_025454395.1). GTDB lineage: Bacteria > Cyanobacteriota > Cyanobacteriia > Elainellales > Elainellaceae > Elainella. Next base: position 42,678 of record JALOOM010000043.1, on the reverse strand, counting down.
TCGATCGATCGCAGAGTATCCCTTAGAAGAGTTGGAAGCACTGTGGCAGCAAGCTAAAGCTAAGTCAGCCCATGGATCTGAATTATAACCAGGAAGGGAAGTTCGTTGAAATGACTAAGCTAATTATTCAGATTCCCTGCTATAACGAAGAGCGAACGTTGGGAGTAACGCTTTCGGCCTTGCCAAGGCAAATTCCTGGAGTCGATCGGGTGGAGTGGCTGATTATTAATGATGGGAGCCGCGATCGAACAGTGGAAGTGGCGAAAGAATTTGGGGTTGACCATATTGTCAATTTTCCGACCAATCAAGGGTTGGCCAGGGGATTTATGGCCGGTTTAGAAGCCTGCTTGCGGGCTGGAGCAGATATTATTGTCAATACAGATGCCGATAATCAATATTGTGCCGATGATATTCCCAAATTGATTCAGCCTATCCTATATGGACAAGCGGAAATTGTGGTTGGAGCCCGCCCTATCTGGGATACGCAGCATTTTTCTGTGGCGAAAAAGCTCCTGCAAAATTGGGGTAGCAGCATGGTGCGTTTGGCGAGTAAAACTAATGTGCCTGATGCTCCCAGTGGGTTTCGGGCCTTTAGTCGCAATGCGGCCATGCAGTTGAATGTATTTAACAACTATACCTATACGCTAGAAACTATTATTCAAGCTGGACAAAAAGGGATTGCCATTACTTCGGTTCCCATTCGCACGAATCCGAACCTCCGTCGATCGCGCTTAGTGCGCAGCATTCCTTCCTATGTGTTTCGATCGGGCATGACGATCCTGCGGATTTTCATGCTATATCGTCCTTTGCGGTTCTTCACTCTGCTGGGTAGCCTACCGTTAATGCTAGGGACATTATTGGGGGTACGCTGGCTCATATTATTTGTTTGGGTTGATGCAACCCGATCGCGAACGCCCAGTTTGATCCTGGCAGCAATTTTGATTTTAATTGGGTTTCAGCTCTGGATGTTTGGCTTAATTGCCGATCTGTTAGCTGCAAATCGGCGGCTATTGGAGGAAAATCGATTGCGGTTGCGTCGCATGGAGTTTGAGCAAGCCCCGCATTTGCCCCAGGGAGCCACTCGTGATCGGGCATCAAAACGGTTGGGGTAAAGTCAAAACGATAAAATAGAAAGGGCGTACTAATCTGCGCGATCTTGGGTTCTCGTTTCTGGGTTCATGCTTATGTCTTCTATCCCTAAATTGCTGTTGATCGATGGGCACTCTCTGGCTTTTCGAGCTTATTTTGCCTATGCCAAAGGGCGAGATGGGGGGCTCCGCACTTCTACCGGCATTCCGACCAGTGTGTCCTATGGATTTCTGAAGTCATTGCTAGATACCTTAGATGCAGAAAAGCCGGAATATGTGGCGATCGCGTTTGACATGGGTGAACCCACCTTTCGCCATGAGGCGGATGAAACTTACAAGGCTGGCCGACCCGAAACCCCAGAAGACTTTATTCCAGATATTCAAAACCTGCAGCAACTGCTCGTCGGGCTGAATATTCCTGTGTTGACGGCTCCCGGCTATGAAGCGGATGACATTATCGGCACGTTAGCTCGTCGGGCTACGATCGCTGGTTGGCGGATCAAGATTTTGTCGGGCGATCGGGATTTGTTTCAGCTCATCGATACCCATGAGCAAACGACTGTCCTTTACCTCAGTACCACCTTTGGGCGAGGTACGCCACCGCCGAAGGAGTTTGGCATTGAGCAGGTGAAAGACAAGCTAGGGGTAGCACCAGAACAGGTGGTTGATTATAAAGCCCTCTGTGGTGATACTTCCGATAATATTCCGGGGGTGAAGGGGATTGGCGAAAAAACAGCAGTGAACCTGCTCAGCACTTACGGTTCGCTGGAGAATATTTATGCCTCCCTTGATCAAATCAAGGGAGCTGTGCGTCAAAGACTGGAGGCGGGGCGAGAAGATGCTTGCCGATCGCAATACATGGCGCAGATTCATCTCGATGTGCCGATCGAAGTTGGTTTAGAAGACTGTAAACTACGCGGATTTGACACTGAACAACTTACGCCTCTGTTAGAAAAACTAGAATTTCGCTCGTTTCTTAACAGGATTCATCATATCCAGCAGGCTTTGGGCGGTGAAGTGGCTCCTGAGTTGCTGTCTGGCGGACGGGTAGACGAGTCCTCTAGCCGTCGATCGACTGCAAGAACCAGTGCTAGAGAAACCGATAACGATCTGTGGTTTTTTAGCGCTGAAGACACCGAAACCAGCCAACAGGTCGAAACGGCTGCCATCCAACCCCAAATTATTGATACCTCCGACAAGCTACAGGCTTTGGTCGATCGCCTCCTGACCTATACCGATCCCTTGACTCCCGTGGCTTGGGATACGGAAACCACCGACCTCGATCCGATCGAGGCAGACTTGGTGGGAATTGGCTGCTGCTGGGGCAGCGGTGATGCAGAGATGGCCTACATTCCCACAGGGCATCGCGGGGGGGGCAATCTGGATAAAGCTCAGGTGTTAACTGCGTTGCGTCCTATCTTGGAAAGTGAAACTTATCCGAAAGTGTTGCAAAATGCCAAGTTCGATCGGTTGGTGTTGCGGCGACAGGGGGTGATGTTACGCGGGGTTGTGTTTGACACGATGCTGGCGAGCTATGTGTTGAATCCAGAAACCAGCCATAATTTAAGCGATCTGGGATTGCGATACCTCAATCTTCAGTCTCAGAGCTATGGCGATCTGGTACCGAAGGGAAAAAACATTGCGGATCTGGAGATTCAGCCGGTTGCCGTCTACTGCGGTATGGATGCCTATGTGGCGTTTCAGTTAGTCCCTCACTTGCGATCGGAGTTGGCTCAGTATCCGGATTTGTTGCAGTTGCTGCTGGAAGTAGAACAGCCCCTAGAACCCGTGTTAGCCGAAATGGAAGATTGGGGGATCTTCATCGATCAGGACTATTTACGTCAGTTTTCTCAGAAATTGGAACAAGATTTAGCGGCGATCGAGCTGCGAGCCTATGAAGCAGCCGGAGAGAAGTTCAGTTTGGGGTCTCCCAAACAGTTGAGCGATTTACTCTTCAATAAGCTAGGTTTAGATTTGAAGAAATCTCGCAAAACGAAAACCGGATATTCGACCGATGCGGCAACTCTGGAAAAACTGCAAGGGGATCACCCTGTTGTAGATGCGATCGTCGAGTATCGTACCTTGTCTAAGTTGAAATCAACCTATGTGGATGCCTTACCTTTATTGGTCAATGCCAAAACGGGTCGTGTTCACACAGACTTTAATCAGGCGATCACTTCAACTGGGCGCTTATCTTCTTCTAACCCGAATCTGCAAAATATTCCGATCCGTACTGCCTTTAGTCGGCAAATTCGTGCTGCTTTCATTCCAGAGCCAGGTTGGTTAATGGTGGCTGCGGATTATTCCCAGATCGAACTCCGGATTTTGGCCCATCTCAGCCAGGAACCCGTTTTGTTGGAAACCTATCAGAATAACCAGGATATTCATACTTTAACAGCTCGCTTATTATTCGAGAAGGAAGAGATCACTGCGGAAGAACGCCGCTTAGCAAAAGTGATCAATTTTGGGGTGATTTACGGCATGGGAGCCCAGCGATTTGCCCGTGAGTCAGGTTTCAAAACAGCCGATGCCAAAGTATTCATTGAACGATTTAACCAACAATATTCTCAAGTATTTGCCTATTTGCAACAAATGCAGCAGGAAGCTTTGGCTCGTGGCTATGTCACCACCATCAAAGGACGTAGACGCTATTTCAACTTTGGCAGCGATACCCTGAAAAAGCTGCGTGGCATGGAACCCAGGGCGATCGATCTGAGTAAGATTAAGTTGCGCGATCAGTATGATGCTCAGCTCCTACGGGCAGCCGCCAACGCCCCAATTCAGGGATCGAGTGCTGACATTATCAAAATTGCCATGGTGAAACTTCATGAGGTGCTGAAAAATTATCGAGCCCATTTGCTGCTGCAAGTCCATGATGAATTGGTCTTCGAAGTTCATCCAGAGGATTGGGCCGAGCTTCAGCCCCAAATTAAAACTGTGATGGAATCCGCCGTTGCATTAACCGTACCATTGGTCGTGGAGGTGCGATCGGGCAAGAACTGGATGGAAGCCAAGTAGGAGGGTCGTAATTATTCTGTTTCTATCGGCGTATTTGCTCGAATGCAGGCAGCATACCACTGGGCACTGGTTTTTGGAATTCGCTGTTGTGTCGCGTAATCGACGTAGGTAATGCCAAACCGTCGATCATACCCCCAGGCCCACTCAAAGTTATCGAGCAAGCTCCAAACAAAATAGCCTTTTAAGGGATAGCCCTCTTGGCTAGCTCGTTGGGCTGCCTGTAGATAGAGTTGCAAAAAGAGAATCCGATCGGTATCAATTACTTCACGCTTGCCATTCACCTGATCTGCTGCTGCACAGCCATTTTCTGTAATATAGATGGGTAGATCGGGGCGGTCTAAGGTTTCGCTCAAATGACGAATGCCCCAATAGGTAGAATCTGGGCAGATCCACAACCAGGGCATCTGCATTTTAGGGTAGGTTGTCGGAAATGCTAGAATTTCGTAACCGGGTGATTGATCGCACGCTCGCACATAAACACCACTGTAATTATTGAAGCCAAATGCATCGAGTGGCTGATGAATAATTTTAAGATCATTCGCCTGAATATCTGGAGCATTTTCTCCTAGCTGTTCTAATAATGTTGGATGATAAACTCCTGTTAAGGCTGGTGCTACGATACCGCCATTAGTGCCACAAATGGGGAAGGCTTGTTGTGCTGCGGCAATATGCTCAGGGGTTTCGACAATGGGGATTGTTGGTAGGAAATTATCCACCAGTGCGATCGAGCAGGGTTGAGGCGTAGCTGCCCGAATCGCCTGACAAGCCATGCCATGGGCTAGCAGGGCATGATGGGAGGTCTGCCATACCTGTTTGAGGGATGGGACGATCGTGCCGGGAGCATGGGGTGGCAACTCATTTACGCCATAGCCGAGATGGGTAAAACAAACAATTTCATTGATTGTCATCCAATGCTGAATCCGATCCCCCAACCGACTAACGATCGCACTGGCATAATCCGCAAAATCCTGTGCCATTTCGCGACTCTGCCAAGAGCCATAGCGATCGTCCAATGCCTGCGGGCTATCCCAGTGAAACAAAGTTGCATGGGGTGTGATGCCATGGGCTTGTAAGCAATCTACCAATCGCCGATAGAAATCGACCCCTGCCTCATTGACGGATCCGCGCCCCTCTGGCACAATGCGCGACCAAGCCAGACTAAACCGATAGTGTTTGATTCCCAACGCTGCCATCAACGCAATATCTGACTCATAGCGATGGTAGTGATCACATGCTACTGCCCCTGAATCACCATTGAGAATGCGTCCCGGTAGGTTGCAGAAGCTGTCCCAAACGCTGGGTTTACGCCCATCCTGATCCACTGCTCCCTCAATTTGATAGGCGGCCGTTGCTGCCCCCCAAGCAAAATCTGCCGGAAATGAAAAACGACGCATCGATCGTACTGCCAGCTCATTCTTCCTGACTCTAGCAGCAACTTCTCTGAATCGATCGTCTGATACATCAGCCTCAACGCAACGTAACGTTCTGTCATTTATATCTGCAATATTACTTTTCTCTCTCCTCTAACTGCTGCCATTGCCTGATTTCCTGGCGCAAACTTAAGCCGATTTGCAAAGCCTGATTGAGAAGCTGCCCATATTCATTGGCTTGGGCATCAATTTGCAGTGTTTGCAAGGTTGCTAAATTGGATTCAATATTAGTAAACAACTCCTGCCGTCGATTCATAAACTGGCGATATTTTCGAAATATTTTCTCAGTCATTAAGGCATTTACCAGACTCTCACGAGTTGCTGCTAACGCCTGCAAAACCTCCGATCGATCGATTAGTTGTATGGATGCACTCTGCACTGCGCTCAACTGATCCATCACATCGACTGCTTCAATAATATCATTATGCTTATCAACCTCATCTAGTAAATGGGCAAGTGTTTTTAACCGTTTTCCTTGCTGCCACATATACAAGTTCCATATGGCAAACAGCAGTACCGAAAAGCCGAGCAAGAACAGGAAAAATATCAAGGTAGTGCCAGCATTTGAGAGCCATCCTAATCCTCGTCCAATGACCAAACCCAAGGGGAGACAGAAAATTAAAATCAGGGCGAACGTCAACCCTTCTGTAATCAGAAAGGGCAGAAAGCGACGGACTGATCGAAATACTGAAGGACGATAAACCCGTCCCATAAAAGTCTCACTGATATCCAGCCCTGTTAGCTTTTCCAGTTGATCAGGTGTAATTCTCAGATCCACTAAATCTAGCTGCATGACGAGGTTCTCAAATGCTAATTTCAACCGATTCACTTCAGCTTCATTTCAACCTGATTTGCGACTAATTCCAGCCCAGTAACGTGAAGAGCGATCGAAACACCTGGGAATAAAAATTGCCTTCGATATTCCGGAAAAGCTGGAAGGTTTCATTGGGAGCACCAAAAAAGGGGCGTAAAGTCCACCCTAACTGACTGCCTACCAAGGCATATAAAACCAGCCAGAATTGCAGGAGCCGTCTGCGAGTGCGTTGATTACTAGACTGAAGCCCCGTTGAACGGTTTACCTGTGCTAATTGGGCTAGAGATTTTTCAGAACGGGATAGATCATCAATAGGTAGGAAATCATCCGGTGGTTGGGGGGAATCCTCAGCTAGTTTGAGAGGTGCGGCGACGGGTGGTTCTAGTTGAGCAGTCTCAGATCGATCGATTGTCTGCATCGCCTGATAAAAGAACTTCACCCCCATCAACCCCGTAAAGGCAAAAATAGCAACATTCAGCAGCAAAAAGAAATTGTAATCGTGAACTGAGATTAAAAAGAATAATGTGATTGGCGCGAAGCTGAACAACAAAACGCTAATTACGGATACACTGATCAAAACCAGCAGCGCATATTGTCCAAATGTTAAAGCTGAGCCAAATAAGATATCAAAAAAGTACAATGTAGGTAAACAAATTGTCAAAGTAATCAGATAAAGTGCAGGTAGTTTGATCGCAGAAGATAGCATTTGCAACCAACTACTCGAAGCGCCAATAATTGCCCCATAGCAAGCCAGGAAGAAAGCGCTAGCAACCAGCAACGATCCAATCTTCTTTTCTGTTTTATAATCTCGACGCACTTCATCAAAAAAATACTGTCGATCGCGCAATAGTGAAATTAAAACAGCAAAATGCTTCATGGTTGACTCCTTACCCCTTAGGGGATCGATCGCCTCAATCAAAGGCATTGAGTTTTAAAGTTCCCGAAAAAATCTGGCTATGACAAATCTGGCTATGACAAATCTGGCTATGACAAATCTGGCTATGACAAATCTAGCGAAGCCCTCAAGGGAACATTTGCGGGAGATGCACCAAAAAGTTATCTGGTTATTTGCGACTTATTTGTAGTTTATTTGCCGTTCCATCACGAATGAGTGGTCTAACTGGCTGGAAACGGCAATGATGCAGTGGATTCGGACGCAGTTGATTGCGACGAATCAAAACAGCGATCCAGGAAGGGCAGCAAAAACTCAGCCATTTCGGCCGGGTATTGCTGAGGCAAAGCATGATTTGCACCAGGAATGACTACAAGCTCAGACCTACCAATTTCGGAGGCATAGGTTTGGGAATGCCAGAGCGGGATGGTTTCATCTTGCTCGCCCGTGATCACTAAGGTCGGCACTTTAATCTGGTAAATCTGGGTTTCAACGGTATCGATCGCATCTTCAGGTCGAATTCGATCGAGAATAAATGAACGAGGAGCAGGCTGATTGTTTAACTCGCGTCGCATCCAGCGAATTTGCTTCATACTTTCCTGTTGCCCAGTTATTTGGGCTAAAGGATGCAACAACCAGAGTGCCACATCAACGATCGGAGTCTCCCACAACAACGGTCGCAGGTGATCATACCGACCGCAAAAGCTATCATCTCGAATCCCCGCTGGAGCAGCTAATACCAGGGATCGTACGGTTTCGGGATGGGCTAACGTGTAAGCAGCCGAGACCCAACCGCCGAGAGAATGCCCAATCAAACCGTGTGGCGAAATTCCTATAGCGGTGACAAATGCCCGCACAAAAGCCACTAACTTAGCAATGTCATAGCGGATCATTGGCTTGGAAGACTCACCAAACCCCAACATATCCAGACAAATACAGCGATAGTGGGACTGGAGATAAGGCAGTAAACCCTGCCAACATTCACCCCGTCCCATAAACCCATGCAGGAGCACGATCGGCTCACCCGTTCCAGCTTCCCAGTAGGCAGCCTGATAGCGCGTTTGGTCGATCGTGACGGAGATGTGGTGTTTCGTAATGGAATGCATAGCAGAACTGGGGTGAATTATGGTGTTGAACGCAGCAAGCTATCGACTTCTAACCATAGCATGGGATTTCGCTGCTGCCGGATCGGTCTGGATGGAGTAATCTAGCCAAAGATGGGGAGACTGTTTTGTAATAACGTATCAGACGATCCGAGCAATCATTCCTGAAAATAACGCTCTCTATCCTGAAAGGGCATGGCTCAACCTGTATTTGCTAGATACAGCATTGAGGAATGACACCATGCAAGTCGGGCAATTATTCGCAGGTGTAGGAATTGGACTCGGAATTGCGGTTGGATCGATCGCTGGTTGGCAAATGCTACGGCTGCCCCAGTCCTCCAGTCAATCAGAGGTAGTCCCGACTCGGGCGGGTCAAACTCAGGCGGGTCAAACTCAGGCAGGTCAACCCGTGCTTTATAATCCGGCAAGTAATTCAGCAAGTGATTCAGCAAGTAATTCAGCGAATCCTTCCGCAAATCCAACGATCGTTTTGAGCCAAGCCGAGAATGACTATCTCTATGACCTGTCCCAAGCGCTTCAGTCGGTGGAGCAACGTCGAATTCGCAATGCTGAAAAATTAGCGATCGGGCGACAAATTGCTGGCTGGTTGCAAGCAGGAGCGGATTATTGGAAGGTGCGAGCACAATTCGATCAGACCTACGGCAACGCGATCACGGGTGACTATGGACATAACCGCGATGTCTATATTAAATTTGCCACAGAACGGCTGGCTCCCGCCTTTATCGCTACCTTAGCTCCACCGCCGCCTGAACCCCAAGTGATTGTACAAACCCGCACCGAATATGTGGAAGTACCGAGTCAACCCCAAGTGATCGAAACAGTGGTTGAAAAGGTCATCCCCGATCCCTATCCAGTGCCGGTGCCAGTCTATCCGCCCTATCCCCCGCGTCCCCAGCCTCAGCCTCAGCCCGATCGCCCAGAGCGCCCGCATGATCCCGATCAGCCGAATCAGCCTCACCCCCCGCTGGTCGAACATCCCTCCCCTGATCCCGATTGGCCTGCCGACCCCCCGATCGCCGAGATTCCGGAACCAGCTCCCCAACCTGTTCCTCCACCACCGAGCTTAGAACAACCGCAGCCGAATCAGCCTGAGCAGCCGGCCCAACAACCAGATATCCCAACGGTTAATTTGGGAGCTGGTGATTGGGGAGCCCCCTCAGAGGAAAGTTCGGAACCCGTCCTTTAGAACGAGTCCTTTAGAACGAGTCCTGATAAATGGAGTAAATGGAGAGAAGGGTTCGGATAGAGCAAAGAACCTGAATGAAAAAACGGATCGACCCATCGATCGATCGCAATAGATCTGGATGTATTCACTGGATCTAGATCTATTCAATTGATAACCCTACCTCCGATCGCCGGTTTTCCCACCCTTTCAGACGATCGGAGGTTCGCTACATTAGGGAAGAGGTAAACAAAAGTTTACAAGCAACTTTACAAGCAAGGAGGTTGTGATGGCTCAGCAAATACCACTACAGCGAATGAAAGCACACGCCCAATCTTGCTTGCGTCGTTTTTTAACTATTCTTTAGCTCCCCCCACCATGTTTGAGTATTTTACTGAGAAATCCATTGCCGTCGTGATGGCGGCTCAAGAAGAAGCTCGTCGCTTGCGTCATGCCTATGTGGGCACCGAACAAATCCTGTTGGGATTAATGCAAGTGAAGGGGAGTATTGCTGAATTGGTTTTGACCCAGTTGGGAGCTGATTTAGCTGAAGCGCGTCGCGAAGTCGAGCAAATTATCGGACGCGGTTCTGGTTCCATTCCAGTTGACTTACCCTTTACGCCCAAAACCAAGCGCATTCTGGAGCAAGCTTTTGAACAGTCCCGCCGCTTAGAGCAAGCCTATATTGCGCCTGAACACCTGCTGCTAAGCATGATTCAGGATCGAGATAATGTGGCGATCAAAGTTCTGGAGAAGCTGAAGATTGATCCGGATGAAGTGCGACGGCAGGTGATTAAACGAGCCAGTGAAACAGTGCCGGTTAGAGCTGGACAAGATCGGGGTCGGCAGAACGATCGGGATCGACAGTCTCAACGGGTACTCGATCAGTTTGGCCGCGATCTGACTCGGATGGCAGCAGCAGGTCAGCTTGATCCAATGGTGGGTCGCGAACGTGAACTGGAACGAGTGGTGCAAATTCTCGGTCGGCGCACCAAGAATAATCCCGTCTTGGTGGGTGAACCAGGGGTTGGCAAAACCGCCATTGCGGAAGGGTTGGCATTGCGGATTGCCGATCAAGATGTTCCCGATACTTTGTTAGATAAACAGGTGATTAGCCTGGATATGGGATCGTTGCTCTCGGGAACCCGGATGCGAGGTGAGTTTGAGGAACGGCTCACCCAAATTATTGCTGAAGTGCGGCAGGCTCAGAATGTGATTCTGGTGATCGATGAACTTCATACTCTCGTGGGAGCAGGAGCAGCCGAAGGTGGGACGGATGCCGCCAATTTGCTCAAACCTGCTTTGGCAAGGGGGGAGTTTCAGGTGATTGGAGCCACCACATTAGACGAATACCGTCAGCATATTGAACGAGATGCGGCTTTGGAGCGGCGCTTCCAGCCTGTTAGCGTCGGTGAACCCACGGTGGTAGAAACGATCGAAATTCTCCGAGGATTGCGCCATCGTTATGAGCAACATCATCGTTTAAGCTTCACGGATGCGGCTTTGGAAGCGGCCGCTCAGCTTTCTGATCGCTACATTCCCGATCGGCACTTGCCTGATAAAGCGATCGATTTGATGGACGAAGCAGGTTCAATGGTACGGTTCCGCCATAGCCAGAAGTCAACCGCGCAAGCTGTCAAGCAAGCCCTGCGCCAAGTTAGTCTTGCGAAGATTGAAGCTGTCCAAGCTCAGGATTTTGAGACGGCTGGCAAGTTACGCGACCAGGAAATTGATCTGGAAACACAATTGCAGGAATCGAGCAACCTGAATCAAGCGAATCAGCCGTTGCCCCAAGTCACTCCAGAAGACATTGCCCAAGTGGTTGCTACTTGGACAGGGGTACCAGTGAATAAGCTAACGGAATCGGAATCGGTGCTGCTGCTGCATCTGGAAGATACATTGCACGATCGGGTAATTGGGCAGGAAGAAGCTGTGGTAGCTGTTGCTCGAGCCATCCGTCGTTCGCGGGTAGGTTTAAACAGTCCAAATCGTCCGATCGCCAGCTTAGTCTTTTCAGGCCCAACCGGAGTTGGCAAAACCGAATTAGCAAAAGCCTTGGCTACTGTTGTGTTCGGCTCAGAAGAGGCAATGATTCGGCTAGACATGTCTGAGTATATGGAAGCGCATACGGTTTCAAAATTGATCGGTTCACCACCAGGCTATGTTGGCTATGATGAAGGGGGGCAGTTGACGGAAGCCGTTCGCCGTAACCCTTACACAGTGATCCTGCTGGATGAGATCGAAAAAGCGCATCCTGATGTGTTTAACACGTTGTTGCAGTTGCTTGAGGATGGTCGCCTTACAGATGCTAAAGGTCGAACAGTCAGCTTTAAGAATACGTTGCTGATCATGACTTCCAATATTGGTTCAAAAGCGATCGAAAAAGGAGGTGGCGGGCTAGGTTTTGAGTTCGGGGATGCCCTGACTGGCTCTTACCAGAAAATTCGATCGCGAGTCATGGATGAAATGAAGCAGTTCTTCCGTCCAGAGTTGCTAAACCGGATTGATGAAATCATTGTCTTCCGGCAGTTGCAGCGGCAAGAAGTGGAGCAAATTGCTGATCTGATGATTCGTGAAGTCACTCAACGGCTGACTGAACAGGAGATCGGTTTGATTGTCACTGATGCCTGCAAACACCAGTTGATTGCGGCAGGATTCGATCCCAGCTATGGGGCTCGTCCCTTGCGTCGTGCCATTGCCCGCTTGCTAGAAGATCATTTAGCCGAAGCGATCCTGTCAGGCAGCATTCAGTCTGGTGATACGGCGATCGTGGATGCAAATGCCGATGGTCAAATCCAAGTCGGTAAACAGCAGGTACCTGCCCTGGCAGAAGCTAGATAGGCTAAAGCTAGATAGGTTGAAGCTGAAAAGCCAAAAACCGTCATCCAGAACAGAAGCGTTAAAGAGGGGAGATGTAACAATCCCCTTTTTTGTTTTGCTTGTTTGTTCTGCTAACTCGGTGCTAACTTCCTGGTTTTGCTAGAGTGCTGAAAACTGAATGGAACTGATTGACTGACAAAACTCAAACTGCCCACTGCTGTGCAGCAGTAATCTACAACCCCAACCCCTTTCCCAGAGCAGGTGAGGGGCTTTCGAACTAGATAGGGATTTGGGGATGCGGGGACAAGATTTGTCAGTCCATTCGCTTAATGGGCTTAATCCCCCCAAAGCTTGCCAAATCCGAGGTGGTTTGTCCTCCCTGGATCCACTTTCAGCAAGCTGTGCCAAACTGGATAGCCAATCGTTGATTTAGCTTCTCAGTCAATCTGTAGCAAAACCGTGACCGACTATCAACCTTCTCTTTTTTCTGCCAGCGAGTTACGTGGCTCTTATAAAGTGACTCCTGTGACTCCGCAAATCACTGTTGATGCTTTGAATCAGTGGAAGCAGCGGATCTTGGACTATCAGCAGCAAGTCCGACAGCAGCAGCTCCAGCAAGGCAGCCTGTTTCAGTCCAGCTTGTTTGAAGCAGCGGCTCCCTTGATCGATCCTTCCAATGACCATGCCGATCATTATTGCGAGCCAGTTTCTCCAGATGCGATCGATCCCTTCCGTTTGCCGCCACAGAATACTGAATTTTGGCGGTGGCAAGCTGATGATGCGGGGGTGGCAGCGCTTTATTTTGTGATTGACTATGAGCGATCGATCCTACTGTATGTCGGTGAGACGGTTAAATCTAACCAGCGTTGGAAGGGGGAGCATGACTGTAAGCGTTACCTGCTCAACTATCGGCAGGCTCATTATCAATTGCAACTGTCCTCCCGTTTGGGGATCGCTTTCTGGGCTCAAGCCCCTGCCGAAACCCGCCCGAGGCAACGGTTAGAATTGGCTTTGATCAAGAAGTGGCGATCTCCGTTTAATAAAGAAAACTGGCAGTTTTGGGGCACTCCTTTTGTGTATTAATCTGGTCGTCTTGCTGGTCTAAAGGCTGCGATGTTGCCCTTTCCCGCTCTGCCTACTTGATCAACTGGTGTTAATGTTGCGCGCATATAGTGAAGATTAATTCCAGGATCGTGAGATGAAAATGATGATTGACGGCTGCAATCGATCCAGTGAATCGCCTTGCCAATCTTCTTGCAGCAGAGGCTAACTGTATGTCTTTCATTGCTTCTTTAATCACTGCTTTAATTGCCTTATTGGTTTATCGATCGAGTGCTAAGGTGCCTGACCAACGCAACCAGATGATGATTCGATCGATCGCCCTCCTGATTGGTGGTTTAGCGGTTCTCTCAGCCGCTTGGCGGAATCTCACGATTATCCCAGCCGGTAACGTGGGTGTACTTGAGTCTTTCGGGCAGATTGATCCCCAACCGTTGCAACCAGGGATTCATCTGACTCACCCCTTTGCAGACATTACTCAATTTTCAACCCGGCTGCGGGATGTGAAGGAAACGATCGAAGCCACTTCTCAGGAGGGGCTAGCGTTTAATCTTGATGTCAGTTTGCAATATCGATTACAGCCCGAAAAAGCAACCGAAGTTTATCAGACGATTGGCAGCGATGAGTCTGAAATTGTGGTTTCGCGGTTTCGCTCAACTGTGCGGGAGGTCACTGCAAGCTACCCAGCCGTAGCAATCTATTCGTCGCGTCGGCAGGAGGTGGCTCAAAAGCTGCGCGATCGGTTAAATCAACAGTTGAATCCCTTAGGGTTCAAAATTGAGGAGGCTTTGCTGCGAGAAGTGATCTTGCCAGAAAGTTTGCAGGTGGCGGTGCAAGAAAAACTGCAAGCAGAACAGGAGAGTCAGCAAATGACCTTCACGTTGGCGAAAGAGCGGCAAGAGGCCGAACGCAAACGCATTGAGGCGAAGGGAACAGCAGATGCTCAGCGAATTTTGGCGGAGGGCACGAGTGAAAGGTCTTTACAATTGCGTACGATCGAAGCCACCGAGAAATTAGCCGCCTCTGAAAATGCGAAAATCGTCATTTTGGGTGGATCGGGAACTCTGCCGATGACACTTCAGCTCAATGCCAACCCAAGCAATACGCCCTAAGCAACGAAAATTAAATATTTGCGAAATTCAATATTCTGTATGGTTGATTCCCAGTTGATTCCCAAGCGATGAATTGCTCGTTACCATACATTTGACTCCTTATATTGCTTGATGACTATGGCACCGCCCGACACTTTATTCGATCGATTTCTTGCCCCGATGTTCAATTTCTTGATTGATCGGGAAGCCCTATTGAAATATCGGCAAAGTAAAGATTGGCAAGCGGAACGGGATCGACTTGAGCGATCGGAAGTGGTTTACCCCAGCTACTATCAGCAAAATTTTCATGGGGTCAAAAACGGCTATCTCAGCGTTGACGCGGCGATCACCTATGATCCGATCACCCAATATGTGCTACCGCCCAATGAAACTTGGGTGCGCAAGGAGCTAATCGACCGGATCCAGGGTCAGCCGCGTCGCATTCTGGATCTGGGCTGTGGCACGGGTTCCACAACGCTGTTACTCAAAAAAGCCTTTCCCCAATCTGAGGTGATCGGTCTTGATCTGTCGCCTTATATGTTGGTGGTGGCGGAAGACAAGGCTCAACCGCTCGGTTTAACGATCCGCTGGCTGCATGGCAATGCAGAACATACGGGGTTTCCTGACTCTAGTTTTGATTTAGTGACCGCTTCCCTGCTGTTTCACGAAACTCCACCACTCGTGGCTTGCAATATTCTGCAAGAGTGCTTTCGATTGTTGCGATCGGGCGGGGAAGTGCTGATTCTGGATGGCAATCAAGCCACTCTCCGGCAAACCGACTGGCTAACTCAGGTGTTTGAGGAACCTTATATTAAAGATTATGCAGCGGGACGACTTGATCAGTGGATGGAAACGGCCGGATTTGCTGAGGTGAACACCTCCGAGGTGTGGTGGGTGCATCAGGTCTCGCGAGGAGTCAAGCCTTTACCCTATCGAAAAGTTGAGTTTCAGACTGCAACCCCTTCTGCAGCCTATGCGCGTGGCTAAGGTCGGCTGGCTTATTTAGCTTGATCTGCTCAAACGAGAATGTCGATCGCCGGTCTGCCCAGACAATTATGCTTGCCCAGACAATTGCGCCTGCCCAGACAATTATGCTTGCCCAGACAATTGCGCCTGCCCAGACAATTGCGCCTGCAAGTAGACAACCAACTCGGCTGCGGCTCGGCTGATATGCTGCCGCAAAAGGGTCACTGCTAAATCGACTTGCTGTTGTTGACAAGCGGCTAACAGAGCATGGTGTTCTGATTGGCTCTGTTGCCGATAATCTAAAGCTTTCATCTGGACGCGAATATAGCGATCGACATTGACATGTAAGGTTTGAATCAGTCCCAACAACTTGGGTCGGTTGGCAGGGAGGTAGAGCGCGGCGTGAAATTGCCAGTTCAGTTCTGCCCATTGGTTGTAATCGGCGGATTGCTCGGTTGCTGTGAGGACGGTAGCGGCTCGCTCCAGATCGGTCGTGGTCAAGTTGGGGATCGCTAATTGCAGTGCCATCGACTCAAGTGCGATCCGAATTTCACAGATTTCTTCAGCTTCTTGGGGCGATAAACTCGCTACCATTGCGCCCCGATTGGGATGAAACACGACTAAACCTTGCATTTCTAATTGGCGCAGGGCTTCTCGTACCGGAATTCGGCTGACTCCGAACTGAGTGGCAATTTCATCTTGGCGCAGAGATTGCCCTTCACGAAACAGACCCAGTTGGATGGCTTGCCGCAATGCATTGGCAATTAGGTCAGGGGTGCTTTTTTGGTGTTGCAGCACGGAAGCTGCTAAATCGGTTAAGTCCATATTTTATATCGTATCCCATATACGATATCCAAAAATCGTATACAATATCCAATATCCCAAATATCCGGATCTTGAGTGATCAAGCTGAGTAATTAGCCTGAATAATCAGTCTGGGTGATGGATCTTGAGTGATCAAGCTGAGTAATTAGCCTGAATAATCAGTCTGGGTAATTGTAATAAGTCTGAGTAATTGTAATCAGTCTGGGTCATAAAACGAAGGCAGGAGTAAGCCATGAGTATGCCAATGCAGCCCGATCGCGTCATCATCTTTGACACGACTCTCCGCGACGGTGAGCAATCGCCTGGTGCAACACTCAATGCTGAGGAAAAACTCCTCATCGCTCAACAGTTGGCCCAACTGGGAGTCGATGTGATCGAGGCGGGTTTTGCGGCTGCTAGTCCGGGTGATTTTGCTGCGGTACGGATGATTGCAGCTCAAGTGGGAGGGGGTGAGCAAAGTCCAATTATTTGTAGTTTGGCGCGAGCGATCCGATCGGACATTCAAGCTGCGGCTGAAGCGCTGAAACCGGCAGTGCGTCCCCGCATTCATGTCTTTATTTCGGCCTCTGATATCCATTTGCAATATCAGTTGCGCAAAACCCGTGCTGAAGTGTTGGCGATCGTAGCGGAAATGGTTGCCTACGCCAAAACCTTCGTTGCAGATGTGGAGTTTTCGCCCATGGATGCCACTCGGACTGAATTGGGCTACCTCTATGAGGTGATTGCGCAAGCCATCCAGTCTGGTGCGACTACAATCAACATCCCGGATACCGTCGGCTATCGGACTCCTAAGGAGATGGAGCAGTTCATCCAATCGATTCGAGCCAATGTTCCTGGGATCGATCGGGTGATCCTTTCCATTCATACCCAGAACGATCTGGGATTAGCCACCGCAAACGCCCTGGTCGCGATCGAACATGGGGTGCGCCAGATCGAATGTACAGTCAATGGTATTGGGGAACGGGCTGGCAACGCTGCCCTAGAAGAAATTGTCATGGGGCTAGAAGTTCGCAAAGCCTATTACAACCCATTTCTCGGTCGCCCTATTGATTCGGAGTCCCCCCTGACCCGGATCAGACCTTCAGAAATTTACAAAACCTCTCGCCTCGTCTCCCACCTCACCGGACTCTCAGTCCAAGCCAACAAAGCGATCGTAGGAGCCAATGCTTTTGCCCATGAATCTGGCATTCACCAGGATGGGGTGCTGAAATATCGCGAAACCTACGAGATTATGGATGCCACGACGATTGGTCTGACGGAGAACCAGATTGTCTTGGGTAAGCATTCTGGGCGTAATGCCTTTCGATCGCGCCTCCAGACCCTGGGGTTTGACCTCAGTGAAGCCGATCTCAACAAAGCGTTTCACCGCTTTAAAGACGTTGCGGACAAGAAAAAAGAAGTATCCGATTGGGATTTGGAAGCGATCATTCAGGATGAATTACAAGTCGCGATCGAAGCGGGCTTTCAATTAGAGCATGTTCAGGTAACCTGCGGAGATTGCACCTGTCCCACTGCCACGATCACCATCCTGAAACCAGATGGCAAAATCGTCACCCATGCTGCGGTTGGGACTGGCCCGATCGATGCTGTTTATCGATCGATCGATCAATTGGTTTCTATTCCCAATCAACTGATCGAATTTTCGGTGCAATCGGTCACTGCTGGATTGGATGCCCTGGGCACAGTTACAGTCAGATTACGATCGGAGGATCATTCCTGCTTTACCGGGCAATCCTCTGATACCGACATTATCGTTGCGGCAGCCCATGCCTACATCAACGCCCTCAATCGTTTGCATCGCCATCTGCACAGCCAAGCCCAACTGAACCAGGCGCAGCAGTCAGCCTACGATACTGCCGGTATCTTGTTTTAATTCGACCGCATGGTTTCCTCACCCACATTCAAGCCTAACGAAGGAGGGGTCGAAGTCCGTCGTCGGGCAATTGTAGATTCCAATGCACTCACAGCTTGGCGATACTGCGGGTCTTGCAGGGTACCAATCAGCCCCTGATTCCCAGCCAACACCCGCCGCTGCCCTTCCGTGAGATTAATTTCAATATCTGGAGTAATTCCACGATGACTGATATCAATGCCACCGGGGGTGTAATAGTGGGCGATCGTCACGGCTAGCCCCGATCCATCTGAGAGTGGATGCACCGACTGCACCAATGCCTTGCCAAATGTTTGGCTCCCTACCACGACCGCTCGGTTGTTATCCATCAAAGCGCCCGTCAAGATTTCGCTGGAGCTGGCCGATCCCCCATCGACCAATACCGCAAGGGGCAACTGGGTGACCGCCGTTTGGTTCGCTTTAATCTCCTCGCTCTTCCCGGTTCGATTCACGGTTCGCACGATCGAGCCAGAATCTAGCCAGAGCCGTGAAATTTCGATGCTAGCTTGCAACAAGCCGCCGGGATTACCTCGCAGATCCAGCACAAACCCTTCTGCCCCTTCGTCCAATAATTGTTGGATTGCTCGTCGCATCTGCTCCGGTGCATGACCACTAAATTCTGTTAATCGGATATAGCCAATTCGGCCGCTCCCTTCCTGCCGCAAAACCGAGCTAACATTGGGTAATTCGATGCGGGCACGAGTCAGGGGCATCTCGAACGGGCTTTGACCGCTGCGCTGAATCTTGAGGGTAATGGCGGTTCCCACTTCTCCTTGAATCAATCGAGAAGCATCTTCGACGGTCATGCCTCGGGTAGGCTTCCCATCAATCTCCAATATTTGATCGCCCGGACGAATGCCAGCCGTACTAGCCGGAGAGTTGGCGATCGGTTCTACCACAGTCAGGATTTGAGAAGAGGGATCGAGCTTCAAGCGAATGCCGACTCCTGACAACTCTCCTGAGGTTTGGCTGGTTAAAGCCCGATATTGCTCCGGATCGAGGAAGCGAGTGTAGGGATCGCCCAGCCGCTCTAGCTCCTGCCTAAGTGCGAGGTAGGCTTCTTGAGTATTGCTATAACGCCGACTCAGCAAGTCTTCCCGAACTGTCTGCCAGTCTACTTGATTGAAAGAGGTGTCTACATATTCCCGATTGACGATCTGCCAAGCTTCATCAAGGACTGCTTTCGGGCTATCGTGAAAAGCTGCCTGTGCAGGAGCTTTCAAGTTCAGCGTTGTTGTCGTAGCGCAGGTGGCAAGGGCAAGGGGCAGGAGGCGGAACGAATCACGAACTTGCTTCATGTGATCTAATCCTAGGAGACAAAAGGATATCAGCGTAAAACATCAAGCTTGGCGAGAATGAAGCGATCGGCTGCAACACTAGCCAACATCACCTCAACTAAGACCAAATTGTTAGCGAAAACGAAGGGTAAATGCAGTGACCCTTTCGAACAAACCCTGTGCGCTAGATCAACTCAGTGCGGTTCATTTCAGTGCGGTTCATTTCAGTGCGGTTCATTCCAGTGTGTTCATTGATGCGATCCGATCAACACCAACTGGAATCAGGGTCAAAGCCCCCGCGTGAGCAACCATGGCATCGAACCAGAACATCGATAGCAAAGTTGCAGTTGAGCAAGACGGGGAGAATCGATAGTGATCTTTCACGCGCTAAGCTCCGTTCTTGGGTTACTGGGGCAATCACCCCAAAATTTGAATACGAGTTTGTGTGAGGGATTAACAGTCTATCGGTAGAGAGAGGCTGTTAAGGGGTAAAGACATGAAAATAAAGGGGGAGCCCTTGTTTAAGTGTGGAACTTACTACTAAATCGCTTACTCTCAGACGAGATGAGAACACCTAGACTGAGACTTAGCCAAACATAGACCAAATTGAGGAGGAAGAGCCCAAATCTAAACAATTGATCAAAATCCTGTGATCAAATTGTAGAGTAAAGTAACAGACAGATAAATGCTAAAACCGAAATTTTACAGAACTGACTGTTGTCAGTGTAGCAAAACAGGACAGGGGGTTCCGTGATCTGGCTGCTTTTGCTCGCCCAGGCTGCGCTTGGCGACGGCTGTCTACCCTCGCTACTTCAGGAAAATTGAAAATCCTCACTTTCCAGGGAAAGCGATCCCACCCTCGCTAGAGCAATGACTTAGGATTGCCCTCTAATTAACTCTCTGAATTACCCCTCTGGATCGCCCCTTCTAGATCGCCCTCTGGAGCTGCGTAGAACCGCTTTAACTCTCTTTGGTGCCAATCACCATTTGTAGCGAAAATGTTTTTCCCCCCTTCTGGTGATAGCGATCGGCCCAAGCCCGGATGGTTTCATCTAGATCTTCGAAGGCTTGCTCTACCCGATCGAGTGGAATATCTAACTCCTCCAGAATTCGCAATACATACGGTCGCCGTTCAGACCAGTCCTTCATCATCCGAAAAAAGCGAGCCGTGTCATCAATCATGGTATAAGCTCGCTCCTCTTCGTTCGCGGGTGCATAGGAGGCGCGGGTTAAGGCATAGAACGGCATACTCCAAGGTGAGTCAATGCGCGTGATGGTTCCGGCATAGATCAGCCGCCGCTTGATGTGTTCGGCCAGGGCTTCACTGAGTTGCATTCGGCGATCGATCGGCAAGTCTTGCTGCGATTGTTGATGCAGGTACTCAATCATATCCATCAGTTGGAAAGAGTTGATCAACTGGGCATTGGGTAAATTGGCTGGCAGCTTTTCTTCAATGTGGCGCTTCTCTTCCAAGGTCAGGTTTGTACCAGGTACCCGCGATCGACCCGGCTCCCAAGGATATTGCTCCAACCAAATGTAGGGAAATTCAATTAAGTAGCTGGGCTCTTGAGCCCCCAGCATCTTCAACAGCTTGCCTTCAGTGAGGGCTTGACGCACCTCCTCCACAATCACCTTGACTCGCTTGGGTTCAATGTGGTGTAGGTGACCTGTCATGCGCAGGTTTTGCTCCTGCTCAAGATAGGTCATGTAGATTGCGCACTTAGCCGCCGTAGCAGCCGCATCTAGAAAGGCACCGTGGCGATGCCCTCCCATTCGCATAGCGCTAAAGGCAAGGTAAATCATGATCTGATCGATGGCACTTGGGCTTAGGCGTTTAATCAGATCAACATCATTCGTCATTGCAGCAACAGCTCAGTCAACTTGAATTGAGAACTATTCTAGAAAAGACAAATTCATTGTCAGTTCATTTACTATCCTTCCCTCACGGTATATTTGCAGGAGGATGAAGGAATCATGTAGGAAGTCGGCAAAAGTCCCGAATTAGTTTAGACGATTTTAATCAGCCCGCTCCAACTGGCTAGATTCTTTTTAATCGATCCCCATAATGCTGTCGTACCTGCCTGCAGGAGAACAGTTTCTGAGAATCTGAAAACTGGATCCTCAAAACCAGAGATCTGAGATTCCGCCTGAGACTTAGAGGGAATGAAAGAAAACAGATTGGGCAACCCCGATCGATTCTATCCAGCCAGATGACATTAGCAACACTTGATGCCCATCTGCTCTCACCCAATTTCAGCAGTGATTGACCAGCAAAGCAAGCTAAGATCTCAGCTTGTCATTGAATTTTAAGTCGAAAAAGTTGGATTTCGCCCTAAAAGTTGACCCAGAATCGAATGTAACTTGCTTGCTCTGATTCAAGTCAGCCTAAACTAACCACAACAAAGTTATTCCTATGGACACTGCTGCATCAGTTCTAAGAGATACATTCCCCAATTAGTCCTGAGTTATCAACAGTAATGTGTCTCAATTTACTCCCGGTTCAAATCATAAGAATTAGCTTTCAACAAAAGATTGCCACTTGCGTATTCACCATGCATGAAAAACCATTTGATACCAGACTGGATGCCCCAGTTCTTACGAATCAAAGCAAGAGAGACTCATCTTAATGATTAGAAAACCTACTTCCTGAGGAGTGATCGCCAAAACATCCTAAACTGAATACCGTAAGCTTAAGGTTAAAAATTTTCAGCTCCGAACACTCAGTCCTTAGCCTAATCGCACCAGCAATCTAACGTCCGCTGCCCCGATTGAACGCTGCTTTTACAGGCGAACCGGCAACATTAGCGTGCATTGTCAGAAGCATTTGCATCATCATGGTAGGTTTCCGTATCAACGTCATCTACCTTCTAAATACACAGTGCAATTCAGACAATCAGGAAAAAAATTGTCGATCGCCCAAAATGGGTCAAAAAATGATAAAGATAGGCAGTACTCCTGCCTCAAGAGGACGAATGAGTTTAACTTGGCAGAACTTAACTTTAATCCATTTCCCTGCCCACCAATGGATACGAGCCAGCCAGTTGCGGCACCTGATCGGATTGCTGAGAACTTGGAGACAGGGGAGCTGGTTCATGCAATGGGCAGAGCCCTTGGGTAGTCTGCTGGCTATGGTTGTCCTGGGCATCGCCCCCTTTGCCTCGACAACTTTGATTGGCGTTTTGTTACTTGCCTGTGCCGCCTACTGGATCTTACTGACACTTTCAGATGACGCTGATGTCGGATCCGGGATTACACCGTTGCATTTCTTAGTGTTACTCTACTGGGGAATTGCCGTTGTGGCAACCGCCCTGTCGCCGGTACGTGGGGCAGCAATCGAAGGATTATCAAAACTCACCCTCTATGGACTGCTGTTTTTCCTCCTTGCCAGAGTGTTGCGCTCATCACGGTTGCGATCGATTCTCATTACCGTTTATTTGTTGACCGCGCTGATGGTCAGTATTTTTGGGCTGAGGCAGTGGTTTTTTGGGGCAGATGCTTTAGCGACTTGGGTTGACCCAGAATCGACTTTGGCCGGAACTACGCGGGTTTATAGTTTTTTAGGCAATCCGAACCTGCTGGCAGGTTATCTGATTCCGGCAGTCATATTTAGTGCGGCAGCAGTTTTTGCCTGGAAACGCTGGATTCCCAAAGCCTTGGCAGTGATTATGTGGCTTGCTAACTCTACTTGCCTGGTCTTAACCTTTAGCCGCGGGGGGTGGATCGGCTTCATGCTGTCCTGCTTCTGTCTGCTGATCTTGCTCATCCACTGGTTCAGCATTCATCTTCCCCGGTTCTGGCGCACTTGGGCATTACCGATCCTGTTAGGGATTGCTGTAGTAGTGGTGGGACTGGCGGTGATTGCGGTTGCTCCTCTGCGCGATCGAGTCATGAGCATGTTCAGTGGTCGCGAAGACAGCAGTAACAATTTCCGGATTAACGTCTGGATGGCTGTGATCGAAATGATTAAGGATCGGCCTATTTTGGGGATCGGCCCTGGCAATGATGCGTTTAACCGCGTCTATCCTCAGTATCAACAAACGGGCTATACCGCCCTAAGTGCCTATTCGATCTTTTTAGAGGTGGCGGTTGAGACCGGCATTATCGGGCTAGCTTGCTTCATCTGGCTGGTGTTAACTGCTTTTAGTCAGGGCTGGAATCAACTGCAACAGTTGCGGCAGACGGGAAACCGCGAGGGATTTTGGTTGATGGCATCCTTAGCGACCATGACGGGTATGTTAGCCCATGGGCTCGTTGATACAGTCTGGTACCGCCCCCAAATTAGTACCCTTTGGTGGTTGATGCTAGCCATTGTGTCAAGCTTCTACCATAAACCATCTGAAGATGCCAGAGATTTTCCTGGAGCCCTTGGTGTTGTCCCCAAATCTGAGCTATGATGATATACCTGTGGTCTAACGTTCTTTATCAGAGCTTGCTCTCTTAAAATAAAGTCTATCAGGCTGCCATCCATCGGTTGACGCTCCGTCGATCGATCGTTTGGTTGCTGTGTCACTAGGGCGATTGTGTCATTACAGACCAATTCAGTACTAATCTTGTTAGACCAATATCGTTCATTAGCGGAGATAACAACCAGGAAACGCATCGCATGGTCAATCAGAACACTGTTGTAATGGATATAGGCTTTACCCACGAGGATTTCGCTGCGCTTCTCGACAAATACGATTACCACTACAGTCCTGGGCAGATTGTGGCAGGTACCGTTTTCAGTATCGAACCAAGGGGTGCCCTGATTGACATCGGCGCGAAGACAGCCGCTTATATTCCGATTCAGGAAATGTCGATTAACCGAATTGACAGCCCGGAAGAAGTTCTGCAATCTAATGAAACGCGCGAGTTTTTCATCCTCACAGACGAAAACGAGGATGGACAGCTCACCCTTTCTATCCGCCGCATCGAGTACATGCGGGCCTGGGATCGGGTGCGTCAACTCCAAGCCGAGGACGCAACGGTTCGGTCGGCGGTATTCGCGACGAATCGCGGTGGTGCCCTTGTCCGGATTGAAGGGCTACGCGGATTCATTCCGGGTTCTCACATCAGCACTCGCAAGCCCAAAGAAGATTTGGTGGGTGAAGATTTGCCCCTGAAGTTTCTTGAGGTTGATGAAGATCGCAACCGGCTGGTTCTGAGCCATCGTCGAGCTCTGGTTGAGCGGAAGATGAACCGTTTGGAAGTCGGCGAGGTGGTTATTGGTACGGTTCGTGGCTTAAAGCCTTACGGTGCTTTCATTGATATCGGTGGTGTCAGCGGTTTGCTCCACATCTCAGAAATTTCTCACGATCATATTGATACGCCTCACAGTGTCTTCAATGTGAATGACGAAGTGAAAGTAATGATTATTGATCTGGATGCGGAACGGGGGCGGATTTCGCTCTCAACGAAACAACTTGAACCTGAACCGGGAGATATGGTGAAGAATCCACAGGTTGTTTACGATAAGGCTGAGGAAATGGCCGCTAAATATCGTGAGCGGATGCTCCAGCAAAACCAACCTGAAGCTGCCGTTGAGGAAGAAGTTGTTGAAGAAGAGCTACCGGCGGCAATTGAGGAATAATCTATCTGAAGCCCTACCATCCACTGCTTGAGGGGCAGCAATGGCTGTTCAACCAGATGGAGCGTAGGTCGGTGAGTTGGATTTGTTCGATCGTCGTGCTTCTCAGCTAAGTAAAAGCCTCAAATCTGAAGGTTTTGAATGAAGGCTTTGAATATAGTAGAGCAGTAGAGGAGGTTGTCCTTCTCTACTATTTTTATGCAAATTATTTTTAGGCAATGATTTTCTCGGAGTCCCTTTGATTACAATTCGCTGTTGTAGCCAGCTTTTTGAGCCCATTCAAGCCATCATTTTTGATAAAGATGGCACCTTAGCCCAATCCGAACCTTATCTTGTGCGTCTGGCCCAACAGAGAGCCATTTTGATCAATCATCAAGTGCCAGGCATAATACCCTCTCTCCAAAAAGCTTTTGGGGTAGTATCCTCTCAAATCGGATCTGATGCTCTGAGTCCGGCTGGTTTGATGGCAGTGGGAACCCGGCTCGAAAACGAAATTGCTGCTGCTGCCTGTGTCGCTGCCATGGGAATCCCTTGGGTCAGAGCCCGACAACTTGTTCAAGCTGCTTTTCAACAGGCAGATCTCGGGCAAGGGCACAAGGTTGAACAGACTCCACTCATACCGGGAGCGACCGATTTAATTCAAAATCTTCACCAACTTGGTTTAAAGCTGGCAATCCTATCTTCCGATCGCCAAATTGAGGTTGAGCAGTTTGTATGCCGATTTCAGCTCAGTACTTATTTTCAGGCGGTTCACGGTGTTAATGAACCGTTTTTAGAAAAATCTGATCCAGCATTACTCACTCAGATTTTTGATCAATTGGATGTTGCACCCAATCGAACTCTGATGATTGGCGATTCGACGCTAGATGCCGAGATTGCTCGACAGACTGGCATGGCTGGTTGTATTGGCTTTGTCGGCGGTTGGCTACAACCTGTCTTGATCGATGGGGCAACCGTGACAACCAAACAATTTTCTCAGATTGAAGCGATTTTGTAGGAGATAACTTCAATGTCAGGAATGTCAGGAATGTCAGTCATGTCAGTCATCTCAATACTGTCAGTATTTTAGAGCTAGTATATCAAAATACAATTTTCTTAAATTTGCATAATGAAAATGGAAGTGTGGTATCCTCCAAAACTAATAGGACGATTTGGAAAGATTTAAGCTTTGTTGTTCAGTTTAGAGAGGATATTTGCTTGACTCGCCGTTACCTCTTCACCTCGGAATCTGTTACTGAAGGACATCCGGATAAGATTTGCGATCAGATTTCAGATACTATCTTGGATGCCTTATTGGCTCAAGACCCTAAAAGCCGAGTGGCTGCAGAAGTTGTGGTCAATACTGGGCTTGTGCTGATTACGGGGGAAATTTCCTCGGCGGCGCAGGTCAACTATATCGATCTGGCTCGCAAAAAGATTGCTGAAATTGGCTATACCGATGCCATGAACGGCTTCTCTGCCAACAGTTGTTCGGTGCAGGTCGCTTTGGATGGTCAATCTCCTGATATTGCTCAAGGAGTCGATCAAGCCCACGAAACTCGCGAACAGAAGAGTGAGCAAGAATTAGATGCGATCGGTGCGGGCGATCAAGGCTTGATGTTTGGGTTTGCCTGCAATGAAACTCCAGAATTCATGCCATTACCCATTAGCTTGGCTCACCGAATTTCGCGCAAACTTGCTGCTGTGCGTAAAACAGGTCAGCTCTCCTATCTGCGTCCAGATGGCAAAACGCAAGTGACCGTTGCCTATGAGGATGGTCGTCCTATCGGGATTGATACGGTTCTGGTTTCAACTCAACATACTGAAACCATTGGTGAGATTACTGATCCTGCGGCAGTGCAAGCTCAAATTAAGGCAGATCTGTGGACGTATGTTGTCCAGCCTTGCTTCGCAGATATTGCCGTTAAGCCTGATGACAAAACTCGGTTTTTGGTCAACCCCACTGGTAAGTTTGTTGTAGGTGGCCCCCAAGGGGATTCTGGCTTAACTGGACGCAAGATTATTGTGGATACCTATGGGGGGTATTCTCGCCATGGCGGCGGGGCCTTCTCTGGTAAGGATCCGACGAAGGTGGATCGCAGTGCTGCTTATGCGGCGCGCTATGTCGCTAAAAATATTGTGGCAGCCGGTTTAGCCGAAAAGTGTGAGATCCAACTCAGCTATGCGATCGGTGTAGCCCGTCCAGTCAGTATCATGGTGGATACCTTCGGTACTGGCGCGATCGATGATGATCGTTTGCTAGATTTAGTGAAACAGCACTTTGAGCTACGCCCAGCCGGCATCATTCAAACCTTCAACCTCCAGCATCTTGTTGCCGATCGAGGTGGGCGATTCTACCAAGATGTGGCGGCTTATGGTCACTTCGGTCGTGATGATTTAGATCTACCCTGGGAACAAGTTGACAAGGCTGATCTGCTCAAGCAGGCGGCTGGACAGCTCCTTTCGGCCGTCTAGCTGACAAGTTGAACTGACAAGTTGAACTGGGCATTCGACCTATTAAGCCGATTAGCTGAAGAGCCTGTTCAGTCAAGTTCTTTCCTGCTTGCCAAGCAGCTTAATGATATCGGCGATCGAAGAGAGAGAGTAAGGTCTTTGATTGGGCTAAATTCAGTATGATTCACAGTGATTCATGCTTCATTTCAGCAAAATCAAATATTTTTACCCTCTCTTTTTAGTAAGTCAGTCTGAGTGAGTCAAGTTGATGAGTCGAGTTGATGAGCCAGGTTGATGAGCCAAGTATGCCAGTGTGTCTGAGCCGAACGAATGGCTCAGTTTCTCCAGAGGTAGCCTGGGAGCACTGGTAAATTTTACAAAATAGCCAGGAGGCAAGGAACAAGAAGTCGTTATTTGCCTCGTAGCAGTTGCTTCACAGTAGTCAGCATTTCTCCCGCTTGAAAGGGCTTGGTAATGTAGGCATCAGCCCCTTGCTTCATGCCCCAATAGCGATCGAATTCTTGATCTTTCGTAGAGCAAATCAGGATCGGGATCGCTTGTGTTGAGGGCTCATTTTTCATCCAACGGCATAGTTCATAACCGTTCATTTCTGGCATGATCAAATCTGTAATCACTAGATCAGGGCGCTTGGCTTGAATTTTTTCTTTTGCTTCTAAGCCGTTTACCGCTTCAATTACGGTCAGCCCACCTTTCTGCAAAAGCTCCGAGAGCATTTGACGCACGGTTTGACTGTCATCGACTACCAAAACTGTACTCATAGCGCTTTGTATCCATCTCAGAGGTGCAGATCGCAAAATCGGGTGGACTGACCCATAAACCGCATCCCATCTCTAGGAGTATGCCCATATTTCACCCTATTTCCGCAAGGATATTTCACCTTTCTGTTGGTGATCCCCTTATTAAATGCCAAATAAATACCAGGTAAATGCCAAGTAAATGCCAATCTTTTAGACAGGTCATTATCTCAGCGCATTTTGGTCTGATGTTCTCTAAGGGTTCGGTGGGGAAGATGGGGGCGGTTCAGCCGATGGGGCATTGGGTGAAGACGGGGGGGCAGCATTCCCAGACCCATCAGGGTGACGATATGTGTAATCAACGATGCGATCCCGCAGCAAGGCATCAATATTTTCCGTAATATCCCTTGGATTCATGAAAATAACTTTCGAGTTAGTGCTTTGCCCCAGTTGTAAATTTGCCTCGACATAGCGTTGCATCACTAAATATCGCAGGATTTCCTGAGGGCTGGCTTGGGTTGGCATGGCCTCGGCGATGCGTTTAACGGATTCAGCGATGGCTTCTGCATTTTTAATTGCGGCTTGACGTTGCCCTTCTGCGGCTGCGATCGCGGCTTCTCGTTCTCCTTCCGCTTCAGCAATGGCGGCCCGTTTCTTACTTTGGGCAGCTCGCTCCTGTTCTAGCGACTTTCGTAGTTCTTCCGGTAGTTCGATATCTTGAATTTCCACTCTGGTGACCTTGACACCCCAAGGCTCAGTTGCCTCATCTAGGCTTTCGAGCAGTGCTTTGTTGATCTCTTCTCGCGATGAATAGGTTTCTTGCAAATCCATTTCCCCAATTTTCGATCGCAATGTGGTAGTGACTAAATTCGTCAATGCTTCCTCAACATTTTCAATCTCATAATGAGCCGAGAACAGGTCAATGATTCGCCAGAAAATTACAGCATCAATCCGCAAAGTAACACTATCGCTAGTAATTACACCACTCGGTTTAATATCTAATGTTCGCTCCCGTGTTGAAGCTTCCACCACCACTTCATCAATAATAGGAAAAACCCCGAAGTTAAGCCCAGGCGAAAGCTTACGATGATATCGCCCTAAACGTTCAACCAGGGCTTCATTGCCTTGAGTCACCCGACGCACCGATCCAACCGTCGCACCGACTACGGTTAAGACCACTGCAAAAACCCAGACTAACGTGTTCATGTGTGCTTTCTCCTGAGTCGCGCGGTGACCAATTAAATACCAATGAGTGACCAATGAGTTCGAAAATACCAGTAATTAACTCAGATAAATCTGCAATTAAAACTGCAATGTGAGTTCTGAAAATTTCAATTCAATTCAATTCAATTCAATTTAATTAATTCCAATCAATTAATTCCGATTAGTGGCTCTTCATCTACTGAACATCCAAATTCGCATCATCCCAGTTCAACCCATCAGTTCAACCCATCAGTTCAACCCATCAGTTCAACCCATTCTTAGGGAGTGACTCTTAATCGAGCGATTCTGAGTGGCAAAATCTCAAATAATATTTCAGAAATTTAAGAAGTCTAAACTCAAAGAAGTCTAAACTCACGTTTTTTCTTGACTCCGCCCATCCTGGGAAACTTTGTTTAATTCACACGGTCATACTCCTCATCTGCAAAATCACTGGGTATCACAATTAGCGTGAGACCTTGCCGCCCTAACACTTGAACCGTTTGTCCGGGTGCGATTGCCACATCAGGCATTTGACAGCGGGCTTTCCACAATGCCCCTTCATAGGACACCCATCCCACACCTCCCTTGGGGATTGTTTCTGAAACGATCGCCTGCGTATTAGCCTGGGTATCGCGAGTGGGGGTGGGAACCATTCCTCGTAATACGATCGTCAAAGCAATGGAAAGGATTCCCCAAATCACAATCTGAAGAGAAAGGGACGAAACTGTCAACGCCACGATCGCTGTAATAATCGCTGCAATGCCTAGGGAGGCTGCGGTTGGTTCACCGACCGTTGCACCAAGCAACAAGAAGATAAACCCCAAGATAATCCAGACGGTAAAACCAGGTGGATTGGTGTTTGTAGCAACTTGTAATAAATT
This sequence comes from Elainella sp. Prado103, assembly GCA_025454395.1. GTDB lineage: Bacteria > Cyanobacteriota > Cyanobacteriia > Elainellales > Elainellaceae > Elainella. Next base: position 12,383 of record JALOOM010000043.1, on the reverse strand, counting down.
CACGGTAAGCTCCACCCTTAGCCCAGACAAAACAGCAATGCGGTTTTCTAGCGTGACAAACGGTTACGGATCCGCACCAACTTCAAGCCACTCTGCACTTCAAAATCCCTGATAGTTCAAATGTAGCGAAAGAATCGAGTAACTTACCTCCGTAGAAGGATTTGTCTGGGCAATGGGCAATGGGCAATCTGGGCAATGGAGGCGGCAATGCCAGAAATTACAACAATCAAGGCGACTTACGATCAGGGCGACGGCGATGCCACTTAAAAATCTGATTAGCCGCCAAGGGCAAGCCACCCGGCAGAATAAACATAACCAGTGGCAGGCTTCCGAGTGTACATTGCAACTGGGCATAACAAGCTCCCTGCGCTTCTGTCTTCCCTTTAGCTAGGGTGCTGGCAATCAATTGCTCCATCGGTAGGGCAGCAATTTTCAGACGCTTGACAAAGTGAGGCGGCAGTTGAGAGTTGAGGCGTAGTTTGACCTGCTCGGTTGAGAAAGATTGGGCGTAGGCAGAAGTCAGAAAAATGCGGTAGCGATCGGCTTCTGGAGTCTGTTGTTTGATAAAGGCCAGGCTCACGCCTTTCAAAAGCTGACGTAAAGGCTCGGTCTCCTGCTCCGATCGCTCTCGGACAAAAATACTTTGGGTGACCACATGGTTGAGATTGCTCGGATCCCCCACACTTAGATGGGTTCCGCCAATCGCTGTCAGAAGATATTTCGAAGTTTGCAACTGGGTAAAGGGTAGAAACTGCTGACTCACCGCTGGTGTAATCGAATCATCTGTACCCGTGAGCATGAGGGTCGGCACCTGAACCTGAGCCAAGCTTTTGGGGTTAAAGAGCCGTCCGATCACCGGATTGAGCAAAATAGTCTGTACAACCCGTTCATCTCGCAACCGCTTTTGGGGTACTTGCAGATCAGCAGCGTTACATTGCAGTAAATCAGCAGGGGAAAAGATGACAGGACTGGGATCGTTGCAAAATTGCCGCAAATAATCCAGGCTCAGATCAGCCCCAGCCAGCGCCAACGCGGTATACCCTCCTAAGGAATGACCAATCACAGTGACTTCATCGGTGTTGAATTTGCCCTGTAGGGTATTCGAAAACTGGTTCAACCGACTGAGCCGATCGAGGACAAAACTCACATCCTGTGGGCGATCGATAAATTCAGTTGCCGGTAAAATATTGCTCTTAGGCTGGGTACGAGATGCATGTATAGGATCGCTTGTCAACCAGGCCACATTACTGGCTGGATGCTCTAGTGCCACGACCGTTAAGCCATAGGATGCCAAGTGATAGGCCAGATAACCCAAGAAACGCCGATCGGCTCCAAACCCATGGGAGATCACAACCAAAGGGCCTTGAGTGCGACGCGACCAATAGAGATCGACTGGAATCGTGCGATCTCGCTGATAATCCTTGAGTACCATGGTCTGTTTCCAAACCCAGGCTTGCCCCGTTTTGGTCGGATCAAATTCGGTTTGAATCGGTTGACTGGCAACCGTTAATTCTTGATTGAGAATGGAACTCAGGGCTTGGCTCTGCCAATAAGGCAGGTTCAGTTGAGACACTAGGGCAATGGCGGCGGCGGCATCAACAGTAACCGTCTGCTTCGGAAAGGCTTGCAATAGCCCCAATAAGCTCATACCCTCTGGATGCTTTGCCGCTTGCATTAGCGCAACCTGGATCTGAGCTGCACTGGCATCGGGGATGGCTACCTGTAACGTGTTCAGGAACCGTTCACCCGCGGAGGAATGCAGCAAGTCTTCCACCAACTTATCTCCCACGCTGGGATCGAGCTGAAGCCGACTGTTCAAGGTATACTGCACAGTGTCGTTCAGCAGGGGGGCATAGAGTTGCAGGGCTGGCGGCACCTGTCCTGTCTCGGCAAACTGCTCCAAATCAGTAATCGATAGGGTTTGCTTCAGCATTCCCAACCGCACTGTGACCCGCTCTGCGGTTTGTCCAGCAGGCACCCCTCCCAGTATTACCGCTATCCCACAGAGCCAGCCCATCAATCCCTGTTTCATGACCTTAGCCCTTGCTGTTTTGGCGGGCGGATTGGGAGAAGCATCTGGAGGAAGGTGATCGGAGCAAGAGAACAACCAAGAAAACATCACTGGCATTTGTTGGCGATCGATTCAGGAGTCTATCAGCCTGATTGAGAAGGTTGACCTGATCAAAAAGTTGACCTGATCAATCTGTTAACCCAACTGGGAGAGTTGGCGCAGTATCAGGAAAAGCAATATCCGCGAAACCGGGTGGTACTTCTGGTAAAAATCGCCCTGGCAATAGCCATTCAATCTGGCGGGCCTCATCAGGGAGTTGTGCCTGACATTGTCCTTGCCAGCGGGCTTGCTGACACAATAAGTCAAGTGGTGTCTCTACCATCGCATCAATCCAGTTGGAAATGCCAGTCCCTAAAGTATGAACTTTTATGAAGTTGAGGGGCAGTTCTTTGAGTAACCACCGCCCCCAGCGTCGCAGACGATCCGATCGGGTTAGGGGTGGCATGAGCTCTACCCCATGCAATTCGTGCAAATACCGATTCGATCGCCCGTAGCGCTGCCATTGGCTGCGTAGCTCTGGCAACGTAGTTCGATGACGGTGCTGGACAATGGCCTGTTCCGCCCACTGCCATTGCCATTGTCCCGATCGCAAAATCCGCCAACATAGGTCGGCATCTCCGCCGGTAGTGAGATAGGGCCGAAATAACCCAACCTGGTCAAATAAGCACCGACGAACTGCTAAATTTGCGGTTTGACCATAGGGACAGTAAGGATGGGTCAGGGTGTGACGCTGCGAAAGGATATCCCGGCGTTCTGCATAGCGCTCTAATAGTGAATGTCCAGGCAGGGCAGCAATTTCGCCTGCTACAATCCCAAGGGTTGCACTTTGGACAGGATCGAGAAAAGGGTGCACGATCGCCTGTAGCCACTGTGGTTGTGGCCGACAGTCTGCATCGGTGAACACCAAAATTTCGCCCTTGGCAGCCCGGATCCCACAATTTCGAGCGGCATAGGAACTCTGAATTTGAGTTTCTGATAAGCTGTGAAAGCGTTGATCCTGGCGGCTAATTGCTCGAAGCTGAGTTGCAGTACCATCTTGGCTATGGTTATCAACCAGCAAGAATTCGACCCGATCGCTTGGGTAATCTTGCTGCTGAAGGGTGGCAATCAACTCTGGCAGATCGGCTTCTCCGTTGTAGATTGGAATGATCACTGACAGGGAGGGCAGTAGGGGATCGCTTAAACTAAAACGATCGAGGCTCTTGAGATTGCTCATAGCAACAGGATGGCAAAAATCACTGACTTCAGTTTGCCCAGCTTGGTAGGGTTGTCACCAAACATGAGCATTCATCCAAACATCTGACGAATCCCGGCTCTAATGGATTGGCACTGCTGGGTGGAGCAATTGCTTCGAACCTTGATCGTCGAAGGGAGCAACAAGGAGAACAATCGAGTTGGGATCGCTAGTATTCTCAATCGTTTCTAGCCTGCTATAGTTCTAGAAGTCTCTCTAGTTCGCGTTTTAGCGAGTTACTGCTGTCAGCAAGTCACCTGATCCAACTCAATATTCAACTTAGTAGTAATATGCGATGCCCGATCGTTGGAATTATGGGCCCAGGAGAGCAGGCGACAGCACAAGAGTGCCAGGTTGCTTACCAATTGGGGATCGCCATGGCGCATCAAGGATGGATCGTACTAACGGGAGGACGATCCATTGGGGTGATGGAGGCGGCCAGTCGAGGTGCGCAGAGCGCAGGTGGGTTAACTCTGGGGATTTTGCCGGGTACAGAGGCTGCGGCTGCGGCCGCTACAATCGATATTGTGATCCCGACAGGAATGGGGCAGGCCCGCAACTGCATCAATGTTTTAACCAGCCATGTCATTATTGCCTGTGGGATGGGGAGTGGTACTGCTTCAGAGGTTGCATTCGCCTTGAAATCACAAAAGCCAGTGATTTTATTAGAATGCAGTCGGGCAAGTCAGAATTTTTTCCAAGAACTCTCTCCTACTTTAGTCAGAATTGCAGAAACAGCGATCGATGCAGTGAGACAAACCCGAAAGATTCTTGAAAGTGATCTTGCCGGTAGATCAGTCTAGAGAGGTTAGGCAATAATGCTAATCAGCCTGAATATTGATCAACCTGACGACAGTTATTCTGCAACATTTTATGTTTGATAATTGTTCAATAATCATCCAAGTGCAGCAGGCTGTCGTTTAGCATACGTTCGTCCTCCGTATTTCTTAGTTTGTATTTCTTAACAGCTCTTTATTTTTGAACAGACTGTGGCAAATAACGATCCAGATCGATCCAAAGAGCAGTTCTTCTATCCAAGAGCACGCTATTACGGCGAGTTCAATCCAGAAAATCTTGCGTTCAATGCGAATCTGCAAGAATTTGCTCAAAAAGTCGCGTTCATCTGTGGGTTAGAGACGGGCGGAAAAATCTCGCCGGATGAAGCCTATGAAGAGATTCGCCGACTTTGGAAAACCCTCAAACGCTCGAAAGCTGAATTGCTGGATGCTCCGAAACCTGAACCGCCAGATTTACCTGAGGATGGAGCGTAAAAGATAGGAGTCATCTCCTAGGAGTGTAAAAGTTGACGACGCGCCAAGATTTGGTGGGGCTCTACTTGAACTGTCGCTTCCGCCAAGGGGAGTTTGCGCAATTTTCGCTGAAATACGTTGACTTGATAGACTTGTTGATGGGTCAAGTCAACTCCGGTTAACCAACCACTGCGGGGGTTATAAGCTCCTGTATCAATATCTAACCAGCCTTGCCCCTGCGCTAAAGCCCCTGGCGGCACCCCAGGTAGGGTAAAGGTGATTGTGTGACCAATAATAATCAGCTTACCTGGAAAATAGGGCTGGGGGGAACTATGAAATTCTTCACGAATCCAGCAGAACTCGTGGGTTGTCTGCTCAGAAATTGGCAGTTTTGGATGAACCCCAGCATGAACAAGCCAAACATCATCCAAATCAAGATAGGTCGGTAAAGTACGAATCCAATTCAAATTCTCAAGGAGAGTTTCGAGCTTGCTATAGCTGGCTACAGTGGGTTCACCGCCGCTGTTTAACCAAGCTTGTAGCGCCACATGAGATACCTTGCTGCCTGGAAATGCGCCCAGCAGCAACTGTTCATGGTTGCCTAACACGCACTGGAAATGGTTCTCTCGAACGAATTGCACCACTTGAGCGCTCTTGGGCCCCCGATCGATCAAATCGCCCACAAAGTAAACCTGGTCTGTTGCTCCTGGAGCGATTGCCTCCATCAGCCGCACTAGGCCATCATAATGACCATGAACATCTCCGATGAAAATGCGACGACCGCTAGACACGCTAACCCTACCCTTTTGAACAACAAGTGGAATGACTGGATTAAGATGTGATCAATGCATACCCCGTCATTGCTTACAGATCGTGTGGTCAACAAGCTGTAGACAGTTTACTCCAGATCAAGTGATCAACATGCTGAGGAGATTAAATGGTAAGGAGACTAAGCCGATCGGCATCAAGTAGTGAAGCATAATAATATGTTAACTTCCGCCTCAGTCAATTATTCCCTCTTTTGGGAGTCGATCCATCAGAATTGTCCCAATTGCCTCAATCTGGATGGTGGCTTAACCGGGGGCTACCTAAATGACGGTTTTCTCAACACTGGCGGTTGATTGAATGATCAAGTATGGGGCTCAAACAGTCATAGTTACTCAAAGAGTCATAGTCATAGCAGTCATAGCTGATTGACTGACAAAACTCAAACTGCCCTCACCCCAACCCCTCTCCCAGAGCGGGCGAGGGGCTTTCGAACCAGGATTTAGATTGGAAGTCGCTTCGCCTCTAGTGGGAGAAGGGATTTAGGGACGAGGGGAAAGAGTGGCCAGTCAATAGTCATACTAGGCATGGCTATACCAGGCACAACTATGGCTAAGTCGAACTATGGCTAAGTCGAACTATGGCTAAGTCGAGCTATGGCTAAGTCGAGCTATGGCTAAGTCGAGCTATGGCTAAGTCGAGCTATGGCTAAGTCGAGCTATGGCTAAGTCGAACTATGGCTAAGTCGGTAGGTGGATCGATCGCCCAGTAGTTTTTACCTTCATGTTAAATATATTACATGCTCATTTCACCGTTGGATAGAGGTTAAAACTGCAATCCAGCAACTGATTAGATTTCAGCCTATTGACTTAGGGCTTTTAAGAATTGCTGCATGGAGGACAACAAGCCCTTCTTGCGGGGTGTCTGTACTTGTTCTGGCATTTCGCCAGCGGCCGCCATGAGGATTTGATCCAATTGTTCGCCCACTGGCTTTTGTGGGGTTTCCGAAACTAATTCATACTCCGTATTATCTCCGTCTTCCTTAGCAATCCAAACTTGCCAGGCATTTGGGTAAGCTCGAAAAATCGCCGCTTTTTCTAAAGGTTGAAGATAATAACAGGAGTGGAATAGGTTGAGAAACCGCTCCCGCAATTGCCGTCCAGCCAAACCAATACCGATCGTAACAATGTCTTCCAGTTTAGGGTTCAGTAATACCACTGGGCGATCCTGCGCGACTTGGCAGAGTTGTTCCACCTCCTGCACTTCGACCGAAGAGGGTTCAACAAACAGAATCAACTGATCATCTGGCTGAATTTCAGCGTTCATATCGCGAATCCCGCGAATGGCATAGGGCTGGTCTCCCCAATCTCGACGAGCCAGAGCTGCGGCACCCGCATCGGGAAAGTATACCCGTAGATGACTCCCCCATTCCTCAAAGGCGGGGACGAATTGCTGAGCCACAGGTAGCATTTTCAATTCAGGAAACTGAAGCTCGATCTGCAACCGAGTGTAACCATCCGCCAAGGCCGCTTTCGTGGCAGCAGCAGCCTGATCGATCGATTCTTCCAATGTTTTCGGCAGGTTCGGCATAACAGTTGTTGCGAATGTTGTGTTGCGAATGTTGTGTTGCGAATGTTGCGAAAGGTAGATTCAGGATAGTTAGACACTAAAAAGGCAAGATTGATCTGCCGATCCAGTAATTAAGATGCAGCCAGAAGTTTGGCAAGGAAAAAATCTATACAGCTATGCGGTTATGCAGTTATACAGTTGTTGGATCGATGTAGCCTTGCAGCGTTTCAGGTTCCATCTGCCGCAAAATGCGCGTTGCCTTATTCGTGATATTGGGAGCCCCACTCACCACCACTAAATATTTTCCCTCCTTGAGACGATTGCGGTAAGGCAAGGCATCCCCGCTGCCGAAGGATAATCCGACTCCGCCACCCACAAAGAAGCTACCCATGGCTCCGCCGATCGCACCCAGCAGCCCGCCGATAATATGGTTGCCCAACGAGCCAACCTCTGGAACCAACTGGTATTGGGTTGATACATTAAATAGCCAACCCCCAATAAATCCGAAGGGGACGAGCCAAATGGCCATTAACTTGGCTTGTTTACGAGCCGGCTGTTTCGGATCGATAAACCCAAACTCATCGGCTGATTTATAGCCTTGTCCAAGAATACTGAGTTGGGCGGTTGGGATCCCAGCTTTTTCTAACTCTGAGTAGGCCGCTTCCGCCTGAATTCGGTCTGCAAGAACAGCAATCACATAGTTCATAGAAACCTGAGTGGATAATCTCCAGGGGGGCAGAAGTCTAAGCACCCCAATTTTATAATTACACCAGTTTCACCATACCAGTTTCACTGCACCAGTTTCACTGCACCAGTTTCACTGCACCAGTTTCATCGTATCAAGTTGCACTCTATCAGGTTCACCTCAGCTAGGACTGACCTTCGAACTCATCAGCAGGCTGATCTTGCGCCTGACAGAAAGCCTGAATCTCCTGAACAAAGCGTGATCCATAGCGGGCCAGTTTATGGTTCCCCACCCCTGAGATTTGCCCAAAATCATCCAGGGTTTGGGGTTGCAGTTGGGACATCAACCGCAAACTAGAATCCGCAAAGACTACGTAGGGGGGAACTCCTTGTTCGTCTGCTAATTCCTTGCGGAGCTTCCGGAGCTGATCGAACAATTGTTCTGCTTTGATCCGAGCTGCCGATGGAGCTGAGCGGGTAGCTACCGGTTGATGGGGCTGTGCCAGCCATACCGATCGCTGCTTCCGTAAAACTTCCCAGCTCAGAGCATTTAGCTTCAGGACTGCGTAGCCATCGGTGGTTTCTTCGAGGAGTCCTTGATGTAACAGCGATCGACCAAGCGTGCGCCACTCTTCTAAAGTATGATCTTTGCCGATTCCATACGTTGATAACTGATCATGGCGATTCGCCAAAATTCGCTTTTCCTTGGCTCCCCGCAGCACATCGATAATGTAAGTCATGCCATAGCGCTCGTGACAGCGAGCCACACAAGAAAGAAACTTTTGGGCTTCGATCGTCCAGTCTTGCCGCGATCGGGGGCGCAAACAGTTATCACAACGATTACAGTTGCCATCAAACCGTTCACCAAAATAGCTGAGCTGGATGGTACGGCGACATTCGGTGCCCTCGGCATAGTCAATCACCTGTCGTAGCTGCTGCCGAGCAATTTGCTGTTCTGCCAGTAAAGGATCGCCTGTATTGGGATCAACTTTTTGGGCGATTAGATACTCAATGGTGCGAATGTCACCAAAACTGAAGAAGAGGATGCAACTGGCAGGTTCGCCATCTCGTCCAGCTCGACCTGACTCTTGGTAGTAGCCTTCCAAATTACGGGGTAGATCGTAGTGGATGACAAACCGCACATCGGGTTTATTGATTCCCATGCCAAAAGCGATGGTGGCCACCATCACCCGCACGTCATCGCGGATAAAGCGCGTTTGGTTTTGTTGACGCACTACATCAGTTAAACCAGCATGATAAGGGAGTGCTTCAACGCCTGCCGCTTGCAGTTTCTGAGTGATTTCCTCCACCTTTTTGCGGCTCAAACAATACACAATTCCCGAACCGGCGGTTTGCTGAATCAGACGGAGCAGATCCCGTTGCGCCTGCTTTTGCTTGGGACGAACTTCGTAATGGAGATTGGGGCGGTTGAAGCTGGCAATATGAATCAGGGGCTGCCGCAGAGCCAATTGCTGCTGAATATCCTGCTGCACTCTGGCGGTAGCGGTGGCCGTGAGGGCAATCACAGGAACAGTGGGATAACGCTGGCGTAACTGTTTTAACTGGCGATACTCCGGACGGAAATCATGCCCCCATTCTGAAACGCAATGGGCTTCATCGATCGCGATCGTTGCGATGCCAATTTCAGCCGCCACCTCATCCAGAAAATGGAGAAATGGCTCGGTGAGTAACCGTTCTGGTGCTACATAAAGGAGTTTAATCGCCCGGTTCAGGATACATTCATTGCGCCGTCGGACTTCTGCCCCACTGAGGGTACTATTCAAAAATGTAGCGCCGATGCCGTTATCATCCAGAGATTGCACCTGATCTTGCATGAGGGCAATTAAGGGAGAAATCACGATCGTTAAACCGGGCTTCAGTAATGCTGGCAGTTGATAGCAGAGGGATTTACCACCTCCCGTCGGCATAATCACCAATACATCCTGATTTTGCAGCACAGCCTCCACAATTTGTTGCTGACCGGGACGAAAACAGTCATAGCCAAAGAAATGTTTAAGAGCCTGCTCAGGAGCAGCAGTGATTTCATCTGCCGATGCTGCCCCGGAAGTTGCTCTGGTAGTTCCAGTTATCCCAATTGCCCCAAGTGATGTGAAATCGAAAGTCATAAGTCGATTGATATCCACTGATATCCACCCTTCCATCCTGCCCCAAACCCCGGCTCGGATCGAATCTTGCCTGAATTTTGGCAAAGCCTTGACACATTCCGCAATATGACTGCTAAAATAATTGAGGCGAGTTGATGAAACAAGCTTTGTTGGGGCGTCGCCAAGCGGTAAGGCAGCGGGTTTTGGTCCCGCCATTCCTAGGTTCGAATCCTAGCGCCCCAGTTGAAAATAAGGATTCAAGGATCAATTTAGTTTGCAGAGTTGGAATTGAACTAATTCTACTCAAGCTGATTTTGGTTTCAACGCAGTATTGATTGCTTCTGGAGTGGCTCTCTCGGTGATACTGAATGCCTGGAGACTCCTGCTTCGGAAGTGGCCGCTTGATGCCCAGGTAGCCGTGATCTGGGGGAGCAGCTTTTTGTACTGTCTAGATTTTAATTCCAGAGGTATGCTATTTTGCTGCTGAGCTAGTTCAAGCTATCTCTGTATTTGCTCCTTAAGATTTCTCTTTAACCTATGCAGCTCACGCCTCAAGAAAAAGATAAGTTGCTAATTTTTACTGCCGCTTTAGTCGCAGAGCGGCGTAAGGAGAAAGGTTTAAAGTTAAACTATCCGGAAGCAGTTGCCTATATTTCAGCAGCGATCCTGGAAGGGGCCCGTGAAGGCCGAACGGTTGCCGATTTGATGACCTATGGAACAACGTTGCTGACTCGATCGGATGTGATGGAAGGCATTCCCGAGATGATCCATGAGGTGCAAGTCGAGGCCACCTTTCCCGATGGCACCAAGCTTGTGACTGTCCACGATCCCATTCGCTAGAAACTCAAGTCCTATAGAAACTTCAAGTTCTATAGAAACTTTAAGCCATAATGCTCCGGCTTCAGCTCCCTTCGGGCTCATCTACTAGGGTTTCAATCAGAAGTTCCACCTGCTGCTGTTGGCGAGTCAAAAATATTTCGCATTGGTTAAGCTGCTCTACTGCGATCGCAAAGCGGTCAAATACTTCTGCCAGTTCCAGGTCTCCCCGCTCAATTTGGTTGATGATCGCCTCCACCTGCATCACCGTGGCTTCGTAACTCCAGGCGGCTTGAGAATGGTTGCGCGACAACCCGTCCGGAGGCGATTGATCGGACGGTAAATCTGAGCAGATCGGCAAAGAGTCTGTTAGTTCTGAGTGGTTAGTCATGAATCTGGATTTTAAGAAGAGCGTCATTCAGTCAAAATAAGTCAAAACTTGTTAGAATCACTTGTCAATTCGGAAGATAGCGCATCCTGATCAAGGATGTCCGTAATCTTCACCTCTACTTGCCCCTGCCCCAGTTGGAGACTCAGGGTTTGTCCGACCGTCACCTGATCGATCGATCGTAGGACAGCGCCATCAGCTTGTCTAGCAACGGCATAACCTCGACGCAAAACTGCGGCCGGATCTAAAGTCATTAATTTTTGTCGGAGTAAATCGCAGTGCTGCATTGCCCTCTGTACCTGATGGTGGGTGATTTGGATCAACTGCTGACGCTGCCAAGTGATCGCTTGTAATTCTTGTCGCACTTGCCGATCCAACCGCAACCGTCGCAGCCGATCGCGCAGACGTTCTAATTGAGTCGCCGCATTTTCGAGTTGGTCTGCCATCACCTGTCTCAATTGCAGGAGCCGATCCTGATGTTCCGCATAGAGATCGGTTAATAGCGGTACCGTCTGTTCTGCGGCCGCCGTAGGGGTATGAGCACAAACATCTGCCACCAGATCAGCTAGTGATTCATCTCGCTGATGCCCAATGCCAGCTACCACAGGAATCGGACAACTGGCGATCACCCGCACTACCCGTTCATCGTTGAAGCAAACCATATCTTCTGTGGCTCCTCCCCCGCGCGATAAGATCAGCACCTGGGCTCGCCCATCTCGAATCACCCGCTGAATCGCTTGCACGATCGATTGAGGGGCTTGTTCTCCTTGCACTAATGCCGGAGAGAACAGCACTTTTAAGCCTGGAGAGCGACGTTTGAGGGTGCGCTTAATATCTCCCCAGGCAGCGGCTTGGGGAGAGGTGACCACTGCAATAGTATGGGGATAGATTGGTAAAGGGCGTTTGCGATCGGGATCAAATAAACCCTCCACCTCTAGCCGTTTGCGTAATTGCCGATAGCGTAATGCCCGTAAGCCCTCGCCAGCAGGTAGCACCTGCCAAACAATTAACTGGTAGTTACCTCGTTGAGGATGGATTTGCACTCGCCCTAAGATAATGAGCTGCTCTCCGGCAACGGGCACAGTGGCAAGGCGATTGATTTGACTATTCCAGATCACACAGTTGATCGCGGCTTCGGCATTGGGATCTTGCAGCGTAAAAAATAGTCCGCTCCGGTATCGGGTGGCACTCGAGACTTCTCCGGTAACCCAAACCTGTTGAAGCTGATGATCTTGCTCCAGCAAGGCTTGAATATAGGCGGTTAGCCCTGCTACCGAAAGGGCGGTATCTGGAACCAGCAAACTAGGAAGATTAGAAGTCATCAGTCTGATGGGATGCGCTGAAAATGGACAAATTCAAATTACTGGATTGACCTCAGGCAGAACTTGAAAACAATTAACCCTAGCGATTAAATTTGCTGCTATACTGTTATAGTACATTTGTATGGCAGCTAAACCCAATTAGGGCATTAGGGTAGACAATCAGTGCAAAAGAACTCGGT
>JALOOM010000042.1 GCA_025454395.1 Elainella sp. Prado103 | reverse complement strand
CAGCAGACGCTCGTTATTCAAGGCACGATAGAGGTTGATCATGCAGTCTCAAACTCGATGAAGTTCTCTTGATTATCCCCTATTCCGCAACAAGTCTAAGGAACTGCCTGAGGTTGTCAAAGAGATTATTGAGCGTGAGATCGAACGTAATGGCAACGGCTAACACTGCGCTGGTGCGGACGGTACAGAGGTTATCGGTGAGAGTTCGAGGTTATCTACCACCGCATAACTTTACCGTTAGCTGGCTTCGCATCGAGTCTTTGCACTCGTCTTTTGAGGTTATCTATCAACCCGAAAGCACTCAGAAAATGGTCTGTTGAGGCGGTGGTTTGAGGGTTATCTACAGTAGTGAAAACACTCAGAATGTTGTCGGTGAGGCGGTGGCAAAGGGCGATCGGTGATTGCGAAAGTACCCAGGAAGCGATCGGTGAGGCGAAGTTGCAGAGCGGTCAGCGCATGCTCCAGCAATTGTAGTGGGACGCATTTCCAAATAAAAGTAAAATTAGCCGATGACCTGAATTAGTAAACGTTTTAACTGAAATTATTAATGGATACCCGAACCGATTCAAAAATCCACCTGTTACTGCGCATCCTGCGCAACCCGTTTGTCAGCATTTTGGTGCTCTACAACCTCCTGTTATACGTGCAGTGGTCAGGCAACACTTACATACTTACGTTTCCATCAGGACTGGGCTACCCTCTGTTTTTCGCATCAGGCATTTTCACGGGGGCATTCGTCATCGGGAACCTGCTACTCGTGTATTTGAGCTATGCCCATTTCGTAGAACGCCGATTGGCCAGCGAATTGGCCCTGCCCCACCTGGGTCGTGAACTGGGCATCGGCCTGTTGCTAGGCTTTGGCTTAGTCACCATCTGCATATTGATTGCAATGGCCCTCGGTCTCTACCGCATGGAGGGGATCAATAGTTGGCAGACCTTAGTGGCGATAACAGGGGGGACGTTCTCAACACCCGTCGGCGAGGAGTTGGTGTTTCGTGGCGTGATGTTTCGCATCTTTGAGGGGATGTTCGGCGGCTGGTTGGCACTGGTGCTCTCGTCTTTGGGGTTCGGACTCATACACCTGTCGAACGAAGGCGAGACGTTTTTAGGAGTCGCGGCGATCGTCCTCGTGTTCGGCCCGATGCTAGCTGTACCCTATATGCTCACCCGCCGCCTGTGGATGAGCATTGGTCTCCACATGGCATGGAACTACACGATGGGCAAGGTTTACTCTATTAACGTTTCTGGCAATGAGGCGGCGGGTCTGCTTAAGACTACTGTCACAGGTCCGGAATGGCTGACTGGCGGCAACGCCGGATTGGAAGGATCGCTAATCGCTATGCTGGTGAGTATTGCGTTCAGTGTGGTCGTGCTGATTCTGGCGGTGCGGCGCGGCAAGATCGTGCCACCGTCCTGGAAGCACAAAGCCGGAGTTGGAGTCCGGTAGGGGGCTCCAACGATACCTTGTCGAGGTCAACCCTGTGTTTGAGTCTGAGTCATGCCTGCCATTTTGAATCTTAAGGTGCCCCATGTCGCTAACTGATTCCGCCCGTGTTCTCTATGGCTCACCGTTGAGTCGTCCCAAAAATGCGATCTTTGCCATCATCGTTCTGGTGGTGCTGGTACTGGCCAGTACGTTTTCGTTATTCCGTGTCTACTTTTCAACCCTTTCCCCAGCGGCTATCCAGGTTTACATCATGGGCTTGCTTGGCACACTTCTGGTGACGCTGTGCCCCCTTGCCATCCTATGGTTTCTGGATCGACGGGAACCAGAATCCCGCTGGCTTTATGTGATTGCCTTTCTGTGGGGAGCGCTGATTGCCTCCGGAATTGCGTTTCCTGTTAACGGTATTTTTTTCAAGAGTGTAGGTGATTTTGTAGTGCTTCACCCCGAGATCAAAGACGTTTTGGGCGAAGATGCCGTGATGCTGCTGACCGCCCCAATTGCCGGGCCACTGGTGGAGGAAACCGCCAAAGGGCTGGGGGTTTTGCTGTTGTTCTGGCTATTCCGTAGTGAGTTTGATAATGTGCGCGACGGCTTCATTTATGGAGCATTGGTTGGCATCGGCTTTAATTTCCAGGAAACGCCGTTTTACATCACCAAAGCATTGATCGAAACTGGAGACATTCCGCTGTATTACCAAATCGCCGATCGCCTTGCGGTTCTCGGTTTCGCGGGTCATCCCCTGTTTACAGGAATGTTTGGCATGGGATTGGGGTTAGCTTGTCAAACGACCCGCCGCTGGTTGCGCGTTGCGGCTCCGATCGGAGGTTGGCTGCTGGGGTTTGCGGCTCATTTCCTCAACAATATGGTTGGGTTGACGATCGCACTGGTCATCTACTTTCAGACGGGACAACCTGTGGCTGATACACCCGCGACCGCCACCCCAGCTTTGGTGGCACCTTTCCTGAATCAGTGGGTACAGCACAGCGCCATAAAACTGGTGAGTTATTTCCCGTTTTTCCTGATTGTGGGCGTGATGCTCTGGCAGAGCGGCATCTGGGAGCGGACTGTGATTCGAGAACAACTTGCTGATGAACAGGAATCGGTGATTACGCCGGAAGAGTATGAAGCCGTGAAGGGCGATCGCATTTTCCGTACTCGCCGCATTGATGGCACAGATCGCCGCACCTCAGCCGCGATCGTTCGGGCCCAAAACGAGCTTGCCTTTCGTAAATGGCGCGTCAAACAAATGGGACAATCCCTGGACAAAGACACGTTGGTCGCTTCCTGGCGAGAGGTTTTAGGTCACCTGCGAGCATAGGGAAGAAGCGATCGTGGCATTAAATCGCCCCCCCCAAAGTTAGTCGTTTGGGTTGAGGCGCAAAACCCAGCACCCACAGACTTTAATCAGTATCGATCGATCCTTACTTTATAGAAGGCAGATGCCAGCTAACAACGCCCATGCACACTGACCGCCGAGAGGTTAGCTGTGGCGGGTGATGGGCAACGTTATGCTTTTAATTGGTATGAGGGAAAGTATTAATGTCTTGTCGAATTCTTCATTGCGGGAAGTCACTTAATGATTACAACCTTTGATTGAGTCTCTATTACTGAGCTGAATCTTGGCTTTATGGCTCAATTTCAGGTTTTAACTGTTTTTCCAAATGAGAACTGACCTTACCTAAATAAATACTTTTGTGGGTTTTGCCATACCAATATCTCAGATATCGATAGGGGCCATAACCCCGAATATATTTATCTTCGAAGCTACCTTTCCCACCTCTGATTCCTACCCGTTGAAGGGCTGCCACTTTCCGCTGAAGCTGAGTGGCCGAGGAATTTGCTTGGGAAGAATTTGACTGAGCTGAAGGGGGAATTAAATCTTGCTCAGCCTGGTTTAAAGCTTCCAAGATCGCGATTAACTCTAGTCGTTCTTTTGGTGATAAATGGACAGCCTGAACAGCTAGGGTTTGTAAGTAGGTTGGCATAGACTTACGTGATGGAAAAGAGAGTGGAAAGTGTGGTGAAGATAGCAGGCTTATTGCTGGGTTAGGGTACATTTACCCCGTTGATAAGCTGCTTTTTGTGTCCCCTAATTTGCAGTTAGATCTCTCCATCTCATTTTCTTGGCTGTTCTGTTTTGGTCATTGATCTGTCCATCGTTCTGATAATTGATCCGCCCATCGATCGCGTTGGTGGAAGCATACGGATGAGTGGTGTTGAATTGGCGGCGAAGGATGCTGGGAAACACCCTTGATGGACGATCGGTTTGATCCATCGTTTAATCCATCGGTTGATTGAATAGATCTCTCTATATCTGGGGGTGGATCATTGTTTGGTGTCCTGTCGCTAGTGTCTAGCCCGAAAACCTCTTGATCACGCGCTTGCCAACTGGCAAAGATTTCTGCTCGTTGATCTTGAGGGGGTTGGTATTGGTAGACTCGTAATCCTCCTCGTTTACCATTGCTAGCTTGATCACGTCGGATACAGGTTAGTTTTAACCCCAATTTGCTGAGCAGGGACTGGATCATCGCGATCGGGGTCATTTTCTCAGATAGGGTTAGATTCAATACAGTTTTGATGTCGCGCTGGTAACGAATGCAATGTTGGGCAATCTGGACAACATCTGGATCGGTCGCACGGATCTCTCGATTGGGATCTAGCAGTGCTGAAATGCCTAAGCTCTTTAAAGCTTCTACTTGGGCAGTAAAAAATCGAATGTCATGTAGAATGACCTTACCCTCGCCGCGTTCCAGGTGGTTTTGCCATTCTTTCCGGTCGCGTCGATGAACGAGATCGATAGGATGAGTGAGATAATAGTGGAGGCGTAATTGGGAAAACCAACCATCGTCATCCTTTAATTTAATCTCTGATGTGAGGGGGATACTATAGCGCTTCTGAAGTTCATATTTCTGGATCGCACAGCGTTCTTTCCAAGTTTTAGTCTGTCGATCTTTCAATGTCTCGTATTCATCACTCGGAATTTCAGTTGCTGTAACAATGGCTATGGCATCTTGTAGCCGATTTTCTTGCTGTACGGTTGTTAACTCCGTCAATATCTTTTCTACTTTGGAAGAAGGGCGATCGGCTGTGAGTGTTTCCAGTTCATGTCCTTCTAATTGCAGGGTTTGAGCTAACTGCTGTCGGAAGTTCCAGAGTGAATAATTTACCCTGGCTGCCATTTTGGCCCAGGTTCTGAGGGTAATTGGATCAGTGGATTGATCGAGATCAAAATCGATCATCTTCAACAAATTGATGTTGTATTTCACTGATTGCAAAGTGGATGTAACAATCTCCTGATAATGACAACTGCCATTGCCAATTTTGCGATTACCGAACCGAGCTGCCCAAACAAATCGGGGAATGGGACTGCGAATACGGGCTAAGGCTTGCCTTACTTCTGGATCGGGAATTACCCCTTGAAAGATGCCAAATACGGCTTGAAAATGATTGGGCAAATCAATGCTTACCCCTGTACCGATTGTAGGGGTGGCCAGTACGATGTCATACTGGGCTATTGCTTGATTGAGCCGATCGGCAATTTGATAGGCTGCATGATTGGGATCGGTGACGGTTTCAGAATCAATCCGCAAAATTTGTTTATGGGGAAGTCGCTTGCTTAAAAAAGACTCTAGGTTTCTAGAACTCCAGCGCCCCTGTACTTTCTGTGAATCCATGCTGATAAAAACAGCTCCTGTTTCGGCGATCTCCAGAAGCTGGTCAAGTAAGGGAGTCGGGTTCGGTGTGTCGTAAAACCAGACTGGATATTGCGGAGGCTGCCATTGATTGACCACAATCCACGGCAGGATTGGTTCTTCTGTCAGGCTGAGGAAGTAATTGAGGCTGAGGTCGGATAGATCGGCATCTTGAAGAATCAGTAAGCCGCCGCTGGCAGTAATTGTTTGAATTAATTCTCGAAGGGTTTCAAGAATTTTGACGCGATGTTCATAGCAAGTGGATGAATTGAGAACATGCCAGAGGACTTGCTCAACTTCATCAATAATGACGATCGCTCCTTGCCAAAGTTGGGGGTTAAACCGAGCCTGGGAGAGAGGGTGGAGTGAATCAACACATAATCCGTACCCTAACAGGGCTTGTGTGTCCCCTAACGAATCGGAATTGAACGGTTGAGAAGGCGGATGTTGGAGTGCTTCAATCCAAGTCAATCCTAAGTGGCTACAAATTGCGCGTCCGAGTTGAACGCGATGGGTAATCACCAAAACGGGGCGTTCGGTTTGGATCGCCTGCTGGATTAGAGGCTGAAGTGCAGTTGTTTTGCCAGTTCCCTTCGGGCTTTTGATCCCAACAATGCCTGTCTCTGGATAGGTTAAATCTGCTAAATAGGGCTGATTGAGCGATCGGGCGATCGGAAAGCTAATCCCCCATTGCTGTTGAACCTGCCAATCTATCCAACGGGTAGATCGTTGATATTGCTGATGGAAGGCTGCTGCCCCTTGTGCCATGACAAAGTCATCGACTCCCTTCTCGCTTCCAGGTAATGTAATCACCTGGACGTTACATCCGGATCGATCTAATAACTGTCCTAATCGAGTAGTAGCCAACTGAATTTGCTGGCGGGTTTTTGGACGAGTCTCAAAATCAAAACAGATATAAACTGGGCGATCGGGTGTAGCGAAAATCGCTAAATCAGGAATCAACTGTCCTGTCTGCCTGCGATATCCGGTAAAAACTCCCGGTAAAGCGATTGCTGCATACCCCAATGTCAGTAAACAGCCTGCCTTTTTCTCACCTTCTGTTAGCACGATCGGAATCTGATTTTGTTTGACCCACTCCCAGAAGCCTAGGGTTTGATCCTCTGGAACTGATGTCTGATAACGCTGAGCCACCCGTTGCCAAATCTGAACTGGCACATCTAAGAGCACTAAACGACTAGACCCTGGCCCCAAACGGGGACTGAGGTATTTCGCGAACTTTTGCTGTTTGTAATCCAGAATCGGGGTTGCGATATCCGGTTTAAACCGGCCCCAATCCATTCTCTGTCCTGTGAAGGGGTCGCGACCACTCACCCACCAACCTCGCAGTGCGGGGCGAGTTTTGACACCAAAGCGGTTAATTGACCAGTTAAGTCGCTCTGCGATCGGAAAGAGGCGATCGGTTGTAGGCTCGATCGCGGTATCGGTCAGTGTTTCAACATTCAGGGCAATGATTTCGGGATCTACCCCACTGGCTAGCCATTCGGCAGCATGATCGGGAGCAACATGGGTAATCCACGCGGATACCGGCAGCTTTCCGGCTGGATGACCGCTCTGGTTTTCCAGCGATTGCCAATCTGGAACCGGCTCAGCTAGTGCTGCGGGTTCAACTGACGATGTCCGCCTAGAAACGGCTGGATTGACTGCCTCCGATTGAGACTGATCGGCTTTCCAGCTTGCTAAATGAGTTGTAGATTTGGCGGCTGTGGCGATCTTTGATGCCGACATGAAATGACCCCAATAAACCGTTCTCTGGTTATATCAGGGCGGTTCTGGGCAATTACCCTCATCAACAGCGGCTTTTGTAATCGATTTGATTACAGTGTTTTGTAATCACCTGGGGCGTAAATCCGGATAACTTGAGCCAATTACCGTAATTTAGGGGTAGGGGGTCTAGAGAGATCGATGCTAGGGGTCTAGAAGTGATTGGGAGGGAGGCTCTAGAAAGTTTGACTGTGGGGGTCTAGACTGGGTCGGGTTGAGGATCTAGAGAGCTTGGGGGGGAGGTTCTAGAAACAAATGAATCGGGTTGGGGAGGGGGGTTTAGGAAAACCTGTAATCATGGGGCTGAAACCTTGGATAATAGGCAGTCGGTTGGGGGTAGGGGTCTAGAAGGTTTTCGTTATCAACAGGCCGGTGCTGGGTGATTAGAGGTAGCACTACCGAACTATGACTTGTAATCGTTACGTAATCATCCGGATCGATCGAGGATAGCTGTCCGTTCAGGGTGATTGCGACCACTCCTGTCAAAGCGAGGCTGATTACAAGATTCTCTAGACCCTCTGGCCCAATGGCTGATTACAAAATCATGCTCTAGATCCTCGCCCCAAAATCGAGGGTGGGCAATGAACTGAACTCGACTTAAAGCCTGATTAGGGCTAGATTTGAGCCAAATGACCTTGAGGGTGTCCCCGACTTCACTGTAATCATTTTCTGTAATCATGGGGTCGATCGATCTCTCGCCGCCCCGATCGCACCGATTGATTACAAGTCCTGTAATCAGATTTGTAATCATCCCTCAACGCCTGGCAATTGCTTCTTTGTAGCGTTTTTCCTCAGTTGCAGCCGACTGTAATAAATCCACAATTGGGTGGGGATAATCAACCCCCAGCCTGACTCCATACTGTTTTTGCTCATCGCGACTGAGTTTCCAGGGTTCATGAATCCGTGCCGCCGGAATTGCAACCAGTTCCGGTAACCAGTGTTTGACATAGCTCCCCTCTGGATCGTAGGTTTGGGCCTGTTTGGTAATGTTAAAAAAACGAAACCCGCGTGCGTCATTGCCAATTCCGGCACTATAATTCCAATTTCCCCAATTGCTGCACACATCGTAATCAATCAGGGTCGATTCAAACCATTCAGCTCCCATCCGCCAGTCAATTCCCAGATTTTTGGTGAGAAAACTGGCTACATTCTGTCGCCCCCGGTTTGACATAAAGCCTGTGGCGGCTAACTCTTTCAGATTGGCATCGACGAAGGGATAGCCTGTCTTGCCTGCTCGCCATAGATCGAACCTCTGCCAGTCTTGCTTCCAGGCAATGGGTAGCCTTTGTAACCCCGATCGATAAAAAATGCGGTCACCATGCTTGGCGCTAATCAATTGAAAGTAATCGCGCCATAACAATTCGAAGATTAACCAGTAGGTTGAATCATTCTGTACTCGTTCCCGCTCATACTGCCTGACCTGTTGATAGATATATCGAGGGGATAGACACCCAGCAGCCAACCAAGCCGAAAACTTAGATGAATAATCTGCCCCTAATAAGCCATTACGGGTCTCTTTATAATGACGGAGCTGATCTCGCTGCCAGAAATATTGCTGAAGCCTGGTGAGACCTGCGGTTTCTCCACCTTGAAAAGCCAGTACTGCTCGCGGGTCAGGAACGATTGGTTGAAGGTTGAAGTCACCCAATGTGTCACCCAATCTGGGAATATCACCTATCTCCACTGTGGATGGGGGAGATGTAGGGGTTGAGCCCTCTGAAGGGAGATGCCAAGGGCATAACGTCTGCGGAGATGGCAACGCAGGTTGGATGTTTGCGTGTTTTTCAACTTGCTTACGAAAAGTCGTGAATAATTCTGGGATGTTGGATCGATCGAAGGGCAAATCGTCAGGATGATAGAGGGTGTTTCCCCAGAAGGCTCTATAAGGTATGTGATGCATCTGAAGCGATCGCTGAAGTGCCAATTCTACGACCTGTTCTTCAGTAGTAATTTCTGTATGGTAATACACTGAAGTGATATGCAGTGGTTCGATTAAAGTGGGAATAATTGATTCGGGTTTACCGACCCGGATGATTAAAGCACTACCCAGTTTCTGGAAAGATCGTTGTAAATCTTGAATGGATTCTCTTAAAAACTGCGCGCGAAATGCACCAGTTTTGGGAAAACCAAAGTGGGTTTCTCCAAACTGCCGTGGATCAAAACAGTAGAGCGGCACTATAATAGCACTCTGTTTGAGGGCGGTATGGAGGGGCTCATGGTCATGGAGCCGCAAATCGTGGCGATACCAAATTAGAATACGAGGTTTCACAGGATTAACTCATACGAAGAACGAAGAAGCTAGAGCCATAATCTAGAGCCATACTATAGCATTGCAAGTTGTGGTGATGCGGCGGAGTCGGGAGGCGTGGGAGTGCGGCGGGAATAGGGGACGAACTTTAGCGAGTGGATAGGGGGTGTATAGCAGAGTAATGTTCGTGATAAGGTGTTGAAATTAGCGATATATTTGAATACAAGCTGCGATCGATTGCAGCCGAATCAGCCCGAAAATTAGCTTTATCAAATGGGTTTCGATCAAGTTTGAGTTTGAGTGAAGTTTGGTTTGAGTAGATTTAGTTCGAGTAGATTTCGGTTAAGTTTGCAAACCTGAGCTGATGGAACCTGGTTCTGTTCAGCCTGAGCCACTGAATTGATAACTAGCCGTAAGCACACCTCAACCCTGCCTTAACCTATGGGTAACACCTAGGGCTGAACTATGGTGGCTGTGCCCAGTAGAGTGAAAAATTTAAAGGGAATCGGGGTGGGTCGATCGATGATTGCGAGAAACTGGTTCGTCCAAGATTCCGAAAATATCCCGACGAACAAGGACAATGATTAAAAAATAGTTAAGTTCTATTGCGAATTGGCTGGAGTATTCGCAGTTAGTTGGCATCATAAGCTTGGAAATAAAGCGGTTTTGGACTGAGTGTAAGACTGAGGGTGTTAATGTGAAGCCTAATCTGAACCAGAATTTAGGGAGTAAAGGGAGGTTGAAATTTACGAGAATAGGATAGTATTAAATTCAAACGATCAGTTTCTTGAACAATGATTTCAACTACCAGACGTTCTCCCAACGCTACGCTTGTTACGAAAGATGCAATCGATCAGGCTTCTGAAGCATTACAGGAACTGCCTGAAAAGACGAAAGAGAAACTTTCTTTGAGGGAAGCTGTTGATGTTCTTAGAGATCATATTACGGCTGCGCTCGATAAAGGTTACTCCTACGATGACATTGCGGTGATGTTAGCCAAGCAAGGGGTGACAATTGCTCCCTCTTCCTTAAAGCATTACTTGGCGCGCAGCAACCGCCAACTGAAAACCACCAAGGGAGGGCAAACTCGCCGCAGACGGACAAAATCAGTCGATGATGAGCTGGAAGAAGCCCCGATCGCTGAACCGACAGAAGCCCCAAGACGGGGACGTAAGCCAGCGGCGGCTAAAGCTGCTGCTGAACCGACTGCCAAAACAACAACTCGATCGACTGCGACTAAAACTAAAACAGTGGCAGCAGCCCCAACTCGGAAACGACGCGGCAAAGCTAGCAGCTAAACCTCAAGTTGTCTCGAATTTCTAATTTCTGACTTTGTGAACTGATGGACTCCTCCTTGAATCTGATCGATCAAGTGGGCAGTGAATAGGTTCTGGTACAGTTTTCCACAATTTCCCCGTTTCAGTGGCATTGATCCATCGATTTCGATCGAAGATCAGGTTTACCGGCGATCGGGGAATTTTTTATGTCATTTTTTATGTCATTTGGACGGATGGGTCAGTCAATCTGGATAAATCCCATCCAGCGTTGCCCTGCCCGTGGTATAAATGTAAAGGTTTTTTAAGCCTTTTAGCGGGGATCTTGCTCATCCTGGCGTGCTTGAAGAGCCACAGTGGACTCGCTGGGATAGGTGGTGTTACATGGTTGCTATGTCACCGTCTGCTGTCCAGGTGAGCCTCGCAGTTTCACCGTGGGTTTGGCCGATTGCCGATCCACATTCAACATGGAGAATCGATCTGATACATGACGGCAACGACTGATAACTTCGTAACAACCTCGCGTCTTTCGGATAAGGCCGATTTTCATCTGAAAGATATCATTAAAACCCTACCCAAAGCGTGCTTTGAGAAAAACCGCCGTAAGGCCTGGCAAGCGGTCTTGCTGAGCGTGTCATCTGTCATCTTGGGATATGTGGCCATTGCCAATTCTCCCTGGTTCCTCTTGCCTTTTGCTTGGGCATTTACGGGAACTGCGCTGACGGGCTTCTTTGTAATCGGCCATGACTGCGGGCATCGCTCATTTGCCAAACGGCGTTGGGTAAACGACTGGGTCGGTCACATTATGATGATGCCTCTCATTTATCCATTCCATCCCTGGCGGATTTTGCACGATTATCACCATGTTCACACCAACGAACTGCTGGTAGACAATGCTTGGCAGCCCTGGACGGTTGAGCAGTATGAAGGAGCCCCAGGCTGGTTAAGAGCCTTTTACCGACTATTACGGGGGCGGCTCTGGTGGATGGCTTCCATTGCCCACTGGTTCAAAATCCACTTTGACCTCAACCAATTTGCAGCGCGCGATCATGCCAAGGTGAAAGTCTCGATCGCAGTTGTTGTTCTCTTTGCAGTGATCACATTCCCGACATTGATCTTAACCACCGGGGTTTGGGGCTTTATCAAGTTTTGGTTTATTCCTTGGTTGGGCTATCACTTCTGGATGAGTACTTTTACCCTTGTGCATCACACGGCACCTGACATTCAGTTTTACCCGACTGAAACCTGGAATCCGGCAATGTCGCAACTCGCGGGTACCGTTCACTGCCGCTATCCCCGCTGGGTAGAAATTCTCTGCCATGACATCAACGTACATGTTCCGCACCACATCTCAGTTTCAGTGCCCTCTTACAACTTGAGAATGGCGCATCAGAGCTTGATGGAAAATTGGGGCGAATATATGCAATGTCGAGAGTTTTCCTGGAAACTCATGAAAGACATTGTGGATCATTGCCATCTCTATCATCCGGAGCAAGCCTACCAACCGTTTTCAGCCGTCGATCGGCAGGGATAATCGGCAGCAAGGGTGGTGTTACCACTCGTGAGTCGATGACTTGATCGAATTGTAAATATCTGCGGGAATTCCTTGGTTTGATCGATCAAACTGGGGAATTCCTGCTTTTGGGGGGATCGATGTTGATCGGTGCAATTTGTTTCGTGGCTAGCCGGTCTGTTGCTGCTGCCGTTCTCGAATCAGGCGGGCGTAGGTTTCGGACGGTCGATCGCCCAAATGATCGGCCACTAATCGATCGGTGCTATCGGCGAAATCGATGCTAAATAGGCCAAACCGTGGGGTATAGGATCCCCATTCGTAGTTATCGGTGAGTGACCAGTGAAGGTATCCCAGTAAAGGCACCCCTTCCTGCATTAAGCGCCAGATTTGTTGCAGATGTGCCTCCAAAAACTGGCTGCGTCGGAGTTGATCGTTGCGCTGGGTGGCCACACTGTTGTCTGGTTTGCGTCGCAGCGCCATGCCATTTTCAGCGATTAAGATGGGGCGTTGGAGAATTTTGGCGTAATATTGGCAGAAAAAATGGAGTCCTTCCGGTAAGCTACGCCAATCCCACCATTTGCTGGTAATTCCACTCATCAGCCAACCCCGGAAATCCTTAGTTTTGAATTCAAAGTCAGAAAATGCGGGGAGGCGAAACAAGTGGGCAATGAAGGGATCATAGTAATCAATCGCGACAAAATCGATCACAGAGGCGCGGGGCGATCGGGCTAATGTTTGTAAAAACAGAGCGAGTTGCTCAATATCGAAGCGGCGAAACCCAAGCTGATTGGTAGCCCAATGGGTGAGCCGTCCTAACTGGTAGGGTAAATTATGACGGAAGGGCAACGAGGCTTGTTTCAAGGCTTGTTCGAGCCCCTTGGCCCGATCGTGGGTATAGTCCCGTAATTGGGCTGGCTTGATCTGGTGTTCTGGAGATAATAGGAGATCCCAAATCACTTGCTCAGACCAGTACAGATCACTGCAATAGGTGTTGAGGGATACTTGAGGAGTTGGCCAGCCAGCAGCGGCATAGCAATCATGAATACAGTTGTATGCGCGCACATGGGCCGTTAACAAATGGTTGTAGGCTTGCATGAGGGTTGCAATCCCCATCGCCGATCCGGCCGGAAATTGGCGGCTCAGATAACTGTTGGGCACCAAAATATTGGGTTCGTTGATGGTGATATACCATCCCACTGGGGGCAATTGATGATGTTCGGTGAGTCGTTGGTTCAGGCGGGTAATAGTGATCTGAACATAGGCAAGAAAGCAATCGATCGTACTTTCAGCCAGCCAAGCATCTAACCCCAACCAAGCAGGATGGGTAAAATGGTGCAGAGTGACGATCGGTTCTAGCCCATAGCGACGGCAGGCGGCAATTCGATCGGCATAGGCATCGATCGCCGCTAGATCGAACGCAGGAGCAGACGCGATCGGCAATGTGGTGGAATGGGTGGAAGGCTGAATGCGGGCCCACTCTAACCCCAACCGAAAGGCATTTAAGCCCATCTGCTGACAACGCTGAAAATCTTCTTCATAACGAGTCCAGAACTCGGCTGCCCGTAAGGTCGGCATCACAGTACCGTGGGACTCTCCCTGTGACCAGTTATTCTGGGGTTGTCCTGTCCCGTTAAATCCACCTTCACTTTGATACCCAGAAGTGGCTACACCCCACAAGAAGGGGGCGGGAACGACTGCGTCTGTCATAACCATAGGTGAAATCAATTCGAAAATCAATCTGAAGTGAATCTGCAATTAATCTGTAATCAATCTGCAATTAATCTGCAACCAATCTGCAACTAATCTGTGCGATGGGTCTGCCAATTGCTCAGGACATGTTCGGCAATGTTTAGGGAGGCGCGGGGTTGCCCGATCTCCAGAGCGGCTTGTCGCATTTCGGTTAAGCGTTCTGGGTGTTGCAACAGATATTGCACCGCCGGAGTCACCATTTCCAAGAGTCGCAACTGCACCCCGGCCCCCGCCGCTGCGATCACATCTGCATTTTGTTCCTCTTGTCCGGGAATGGGATCAACAATCACCATCGGGGTGCCACGCGCTAAAATTTCGCTCGTGATCAATCCACCTGCTTTGGTAATAATTAAGTCGCTGGCCACGATCAAATCATCGACATAGTCAATTGTGCCCAATTTGAGCAGTTGAGTCGTTTTGCTAGCGGTTAAATCGCTGATCGCATCTTCCAAGTCTTCGTTTCGACCAGCCGCAACCACCACCATTCCGGCTTCCAGGTGTTCCAACAAATTAGACACCATGTAGCGTACTCGGCGCGGGTTTAAGCCCCCTCCAAACACGGTGATCACTGGAGCCTCGATCGGTAAACCATGACGGGCTCGCACCTCGGCTTGCGATTTTGGCTGCATGATTTCCAACTTGACCGGGATACCGGTGACATGCAGCAAAGCGGGATCGATGCCGCGCTGAATCAGAAAGTTAGCACTGAGGGCATTGGGTAAGTAATATCCCTTCACACCATAATTGATCCAGGTGCTATGGGCGATCGTATCAGTCACGACAACATATTGCGGGATCGATAAGGCATCTTCCTGATCCAGCAGTTGCAGTAATCGGCTCGGAATTTGTTGCACACAGACCACCACATCTGGATTGACGGTTTTGACCAATTGCCCCAATTTACGAAAAAAAGGACGCTCTAACCGCGCCCAAGTCAGGTTGTTGTCTAGGGATCGCTCCAGATCGTCCACATCGCTGCCTTCGTAAAACGCCTTATAAAGCTGGGGTACTTTCTCACTGAGCTGCTCATAAATTTGCACCACTGCACTGCGATAGACCGTGCTCGCGTAATTCAATGCATCTTCACTTTGAACAGTTACATCCGGAAATTGGCTGAATGCTTGAGTCAATGCCTTGGCTGCACTAACGTGGCCGGAACCGAGGGTGGAATACAGAATTAGAATGTGAGTCATGGAGGCTCGCTGTACAACGCTAAAATAATGCCAAATCGCATTTATATCATAGGAAGGTTATGGCTCATCTAGAGAGTAATTGATATCTAGGATGTTCGGGAAACATGCTATCGTTACCTAATCGGTTTTGGTGAGGAGCAGTCACCAAACGTAAGGGGGAAAGTGCAGTGTAAATCTGCCGCTGTCCCGCAACTGTTATTCAGGTTGAGCATAGCCAGGGTTAATACATTGCTGATAGGCAATCGTTGATACACAAGCGACGCTTTCCCATCTGATAAGTCAGGATGCCCGCCGATCGAGGTTCTCATGGTTTGAGACACCTCATTGCCAACGGTTGTTTCGTCTATCTGCGTGGTACAGATACACTACTCCATCATGACATCCCATACGCTGTTTGTTTGCACGACCTGTGCCAAAGTTCGTGCGGCTTCTGGTTCAACTCAACCCTGCAAAAGTGGTGGACAGAAGCTGCTAGAAGCCCTAAACCAATTGGCTCAAGATTGGCCACTGCGCGATCGATTTACCATTCAGCCAGTGGAATGTATGTTCGTCTGCGAAAAGTCTTGCGCGATCTCATTTTCGGCACCGGGCAAATACACCTACCTATTTGGCAATTTGAGCCTGTATGATCCACTCTCTGCTATTTTAGACTGCGCCAGCCAATATCATCATCATCCGATTGGGCTGTTGCCCTATGGCAGTCGTCCTGACCCACTCAAAACGACTGTGTTAGCCCGGATTCCACCGCAGCCGGTTGCGCCGATCGCCATGCCGTCTGTTTAACTCGGGATGGCCATACCTCTATCTCGATCGGTTCATTGTGCTTTGTTCTTTCATGAAAGGCTTCACCATGCATAAAATTCCAGTGACAGTGATTACCGGCTTTTTGGGGGCTGGAAAAACCACGCTTGTCCGTCATCTTTTACAAAATAATCAAGGGCGACGCATTGCTGTTTTGGTCAATGAGTTTGGCGAAATTGGCATTGACGGCGAACTACTTAAATCTTGCCAAGTCTGTGATGAAGATGAAAGCCCCGATGGCAATATTCTAGAACTGACGAATGGCTGCCTCTGCTGCACAGTGCAGGAAGAATTTTTGCCTACCATGCAAGAACTACTCAAACGTCGCGATCGAATTGACAGCATTTTGATCGAAACTTCTGGCTTAGCCCTTCCCAAGCCTTTGGTGCAAGCCTTTCGTTGGCCAGAGATTCGTACTGGAGCGACGGTGGATGGTGTGGTGACCGTTGTAGATTGCGAAGCCTTAGCAAATGGGAAACTGGTTGGCGATTTGGCTGCCTTGGAAGCCCAACGGCAAGCGGATGACAGTTTGGAACATGAAACCCCGATCGAAGAATTATTTGAAGATCAGTTAGCCTGTGCCGATCTGGTGTTGTTAACTAAGAGTGATTGCGTTGATGAAACTGCTCAGTTTAAGGTGCAGCAGTGGCTTCAGCAGGAAGTACCAGCCGGTGTGAAGATTGTGTCCTGTCACCAAGGACAGATTAGCCCAGAGGTGCTACTCGGCTTTAATGCTGCCGTTGAAGACAACCTCGATCATCGTCCTAGCCATCATGATCACGAAGAAGAGCACGACCATGATGACCAGATCAACTCAGTGCAATTCATCGCCGATCAGTCCTTTGAGCCTGACTGCTTGGTAAACCAATTGACGACCCTCGTCCAGCAACATGAAATTTATCGGATCAAAGGGTTCGTGTCTGTGCCAAACAAAGCGATGCGCTTGGTACTGCAAGGGGTCGGCAACCGATTTGATTACTTCTACGATCGCCCTTGGCAACCGGACGAACTGCGCCAAACCCGGCTCATCTTCATCGGAGAGTGCTTAGATCAGTCTGCAATTCAAGCGGTGTTAGAAGCAGAGAAACGATAATTTGTGAGTTTCATGGGTGAACTTCAGCCTTCATTGTCATGCCTGGCTCTGTTTGGACATAGCTTGTTCCAACAATCGACGACAAGCTAGATGGGTGGGATTGATTTTGAGGGCTCGATTTAAAGTCGTGATCGCGGCTGCTGTTGCACCTTGCTGCAATTCAGTTTGGGCCAGACCTCGGTAAGCGGCCATCATGGAGGGGCGTTGGGTGATCGCTTTTGAGAACGCTGACTTCGCGTTTTCTAAGCGATCTTGCTTTAAGTAAGCCTGACCTAAAAGATTGTAAAGGGGGGCAGTACGGCGATGTTGGGGAATAGCAGTTTCGATCGTGGTAATCACCTGCTCAAAGTTTTCTTGCTCAAAATAGAGTTTGGCAATGGTTTCCTGAAGATTGATCGAGTTGGGTTTAAGAGCAGTTGCCTGCTGGAATGCAGCTAGGGCTGCCTCAGGATTTTTGGCACCTTGATAGGACTGGCCCAATCCTTCATGGGCTGTAAAAAGTTTTTTATTGCAACTAATGGCCTGCTGAAATGCACCGATCGCGGGCTCAAACATTTCTCGTTTCAGATAACTCTGCCCTAACCCTTCGTAGGCTTGACCATAGAGGGGACGGAGCCGAACAGCCTGTTTAAAATTCTCTGCGGCATCTTCAAACTGTTCCATCTGAAGCTGAATTCTGCCGATCATTTCATACACCGAAAATAACTGAGGGTTAAACTCCAGGGCCATCCTGAGCGCTGATAGGGACTGCTCCCATTGCTGGGTACGAAAATAAACCTGCCCCAATCCCTGATAAGCCGCAGCAAACTGAGAATCTTTCTGAATCGCTTTTTGCAATGC
This sequence comes from Elainella sp. Prado103, assembly GCA_025454395.1. Classification (GTDB taxonomy): domain Bacteria; phylum Cyanobacteriota; class Cyanobacteriia; order Elainellales; family Elainellaceae; genus Elainella. The sequence goes on along the minus strand of JALOOM010000042.1, from coordinate 22,595 downwards.
CTCGATCGCCAACGGCCACTGTTTTCCTTGAATGTAGGCTTTTCCTAAGGCTTCATACAGGGTTGCATTGTTGGGATCTCGTCCGATCGCTTGTCGAAACTGTACGATCGCCTCTTCCAATTTGTCTTGCTTCAGTAGGGATTGCCCGGCCTCATAATGTTCTTGTGCGGTGGGAATGAGGGTCGGTTCTTCGGCTGCGAATTCTTCAGCTTCAGTCAATTCAGTCAATTCAGTTTCAGTAAATTCTTCGGCGCTGAGGGAACGTACCGTCTGATCATCCGCCTGATCATCTGCCTGATCATCTGCCTGATCATTGAAAGCTTCTGTCTGGGTCGAGGCTTCGATCGTGGCAACTTCAGAGATATGGTTTTGTTCCTGGCTCCCCGATTTTTCAGCCGGTGCTTCAGGTGTCCCTGTTAGTGTCCCTGCTTTCTCATCTATCGGTGCATCTATCAGCGTATCTATTAGTGTAGGTATTGGTGTATCTATCGGCGTATCTATTGGTGTAGGTATCGGTGCCGCTACAAAAGCTGCCTGATCGGATGAGTTGGGAGCCAGATCGATCTCTGCTGAACCTATTGACTGAACATTAACTGGATCGGTATCTGAAATATTTGCCTGATGTGTAGCTATTATATCTAAATTATTTCCTGAACTGGTATTTCCTGGGTCTGATAGATCATGCTCAGATGCGATCAGAACTGGTTCGGCAGTGCTGGCATCGGTAGAGGGAGGATCAACAAAGGAAGGATCGGCAGAAGTGATCTTGGGAGAGGATGCTACTATTGAGGCTGGATCCGCTGTAACAGGGGCTGTAACCACTGGTAAAGCCGCATTTGTTACGGTCAGCGGAAGTGGGCTGGCTGGATCGTGAGTAGCAGAACGGGTCGTATCAGACTGAGTCGATCGAGTCGATCGCTCTGATAGTAATTTAGGTTGGGCTTGGGGTTGAAACAGGCGGGATACCCACTGCATAAACTTTTGAATTAAGCCGCCGAAACCAACTAAAATCATGATGGACTCTCCCGATAATCACTGTGGGGCTACGACACGATCGAACGGTATCCAGGATATCGATTTAGATGCACAGGTTAGATGCACAGGCTGGATGCCCTGTTCCCTAACGAGTCACTTTCTGGTAAAAAGCCTGCGCTTCAGACTCTCGCTGACACTCGCTGAGCCGATCGCCGATCGCCCGATAGAGTTTCGCTGGGCTGTCCATATCTAACACCTGACGATAATAGGACAGTGCTTCCTCAACTAATCCTTTGCTGACCAGGGCATCTCCCATGCTTTTATGCAGTCGAGGCACCGGACGATTGGACGTAAGCTGGATGGCGCGATCGTAATGCTCTGTTGCCTCATTAAACCAACCTTTGTCGTGATAGGCTCTGCCTAGACCAAACTCAGATTGCCAAACATCAGGTTTGATCTGAAGGGCTCGGTGATAGAAATCGATCGCTTGATCAAATTCCTGGACTTTACAGAGTGCATCCGCAAATTTGGCATAAAAGTCAGGATTTTCCCAGTCGGATTTTAACTCGCAGGCTCGCCGATAAGCAGTGACCGCCTGTTGGGCATAGACTGCTTTTTGGGAAAAAGCGTTCCCCATCTCTCGATAAACCTGCGGGCTCCAGTCTGACTTACGCTCTAAAGCCGCTTGATAGGAGGCTAGAGCCGATTCCTCATCACTCTGATGTTTGAGGGCGCGGGCAAGCTGGAGGTGGGCTATGGGTAGCTCTGGTTTCAGGGCAATTAATTGCTGACAAACTGGAATCAGGGCTGACCAATTGTTCTGAGTGGAATAGAGCTGGATCAACCGTTTAAGTGCAGGGACAAAGTCCGGTTTGGTCTGGATTGCCATTTGGTAACTTTGGATCGCCTGCTCAATCGCTCCTTGATCGGCAAAGGTATTACCCTGCTCAAGGTAAGTTTTGGCTTGGACAAGAGTTGGAGATGGCATAGTCAAACGAGTCTTTATCACTGAGAAATGAAACTGTCAAAATGGATGACTCACGCTAGATTACAGACAGCGCAAGCCCACCCTAGTGATATCTGAATTTGTTGAATTTCGCAATCTTGACCCCGCTGGACTCGTCATTTCTTTATATTTGTGCAGAAATGATTAATCGCGATCGAGCGAATTTTGAGTTGAAAGTGCATAAGCGATCTCTGCCGTTGGGTATGTAGGTGCAGTCGGTAACCGTGAACGGACAAACCGTTGACAGATACTGCAATGACTCATATCTGAAAGGAGAAAACGAATGGCGACTGAAAAAGAACAAAATCAGATTAATCCGATCGATCTGACTGCAATGGCAAATGCAGAAATGGGCGCGATGGAACTGTCGGAAGACGAGCTAGACGGGATTTCGGGCGGCATGTCGCTGAACTTTGGTGACGTGGATAGCTTTGCACAGAAATCAGGCAACTTTTTCTCGCAGAAGAACTTGTCGATTGGTCAAGCAACCTTCGCCGGACCAGAAGGTAGTGGCACGATTTCCCAAATTGACTTCCAAGGGATTGAGAGTGGTGCCTTCCAAGACATTGCGATCAATTAAGTAGTTCATTGCGATCCAGCGGAGGAGTAATGCTAGATCAGGATTACCCTCCGCTCCCCTCATTCTTTGCAGGAGTCGGCCATGTCTAAGCAAACCCAACCCAATGAGCCGAGTAGTGATCGATTTAGTGATGATCGATTCAGTGACTATCAATATAGTACCGATCGATTCAGTGATGATCAATTCAATGCCGATTCATCACCAATTGAACTGACTGAGCAAGAACTTGATCAAATCTCCGGTGGCATTGATCTAATGTTTTCCTCAACTTTATTTGAACAAGTGGATGAATTTTCTGGTCAGGCGATCGACTCCGACTGTGGCTCAATGCGATCGGTTTCCAGTTCCTCCCGAACTTCTTTCTCATCCTGGCAATTCTTTGGCTCAGGGTTTGAATCTGTAGGAGAAGCCCTCAGCTTTATTTCAGGTTTGATGAAATTATTTGGCCGTTGAAGCTGACTATCATTATCATTCCTCAGATTTTTGCTCTGAGATTCTTATCATTCCTCACTTTTGCTTTCTACTTTCTGTTCTGTATCACATGTTCCCTTTCACTGGATTGACCTATGAGACAAATCTTACTGAAGGAGTTGAACACTTCAGATCTGGACTGGCTATTTGCGGTCGGATCTCATCGATCGGTGTCAGCCCACACAGTTCTATGGCAAGCTTATCAATCGTTGGATGACTTTTATCTCCTGCTAGAAGGGCAGGTGTCAGAGTTGCTAGGACAAGTTGATGATAGTTATTCGTCAACAGGACGAGAATTAAATCGTCTATCTCCCGGAGATTTATCGGGAATTATTCCAGGTGTGATGAGCCAGACGGCAGTGATGGCAGCACGAACGATGACTGACTGCACATTGCTCGCGATCGATCGATCCATCCTGGCAGAAAAAATGACTGAGGATCTAGGATTTGCGGCGCATCTGTATCGAGCCAGCGCTAGGCTGTTAGCCCATCAACTTCAGACCTTGAGCGATCACATGGGAATCGATCCAGCTTTATTAAATCAGCCCCAACTGCGAGAAGGGTTGACTGTTTTTGCCGAATTGCAAGATAGCGATCTGGACTGGTTGATTGCGGTGGGACAAGTGCAACCCCTAGCCGCCCATCAGGTGTTGATGCGGAGTGGCTATCCAATTGATGCGTTTCATGTTCTGTTGGATGGATCGGTAGCGTTGAGTTTACCGATGACAACAGAACCGGAGACTGAAGATCGATCCATATCTCGGACTGGGGCATTTTTACCCTGGCAAGGGTTATCTGGCCAGTTTTTATCTAGCCAGGCTTTATCTGGACACCCTGAGACTGCTGAAGCAGAAATTGCTCGATTGTCGCGCGGGGAGATGCTCGGTGAAATGGGATTGCTTGATGCGGATTTACCGATGGTGACTGTGCGAGCTTTGCGAGATTCCCAGGTACTCTCAATCCCCCGCTGGCGGCTGGCTGCGAAGTTACTGCATGATGTTGGGTTTGCCTCACGCTTTTATCGGGTGTTGACGATCTTGTTAGCCCATAAACGACAGTCGCTGATTCAGCAATATCGCCAAATGTTGGATGGTGAAAGGGTTCATGCCACGGACTTAGGGGGGCAGTTTTTAACTCAGGTGGCCTTAGCTGAAGCCCGATTTGAATGGTTGTTGAATCGGTTGCAAACACAACAAGGAGCGGGGAGAGAAATGCAATGGTAGCTGAAAAATTATCACAAGATCGATCGATCGATCCACCTACTGGATCATCGCCTCAAACCCCATCCTCCTCTGCTGGGAATCGGCGGCTCCATCTTCCGCACAACCCGGCGGCTCCCACGGGACAGGCTCGGCCGTCTCATCCTGATCAACCGATTTCTCCTGATCAACTCGATCAACTGGTGCAAATTGTCAGTCCGAAACGCTGGCTATCCTTGATCGCTTTGGGCACGTTAGTAACGGCCGGTTTAACCTGGAGTGTGTTTGGGCGCATTCCGATCACGGTTAAGGGGCAGGGGGTGATTGTGTATCCCAGTCAGGTGATCAATCTGCAAGCTGCCAGTGCCGGCCGGTTGGAGGCTTTGGCGGTGAATACGGGCGATCGGGTTAAAAAAGGGCAAGTGCTGGCCACGATCGATCAATCTGAATTGGAGCAAGAACTGCGGTTGGCCCGCGAAAAATTGATTCAGTTGCGGATGCAAGATCAGATGGCTCAGGAAGCTCAAAGCCAGCGAGGATCGCTTGATCAAGCAGCAATTGCTCAACAGCGGCAGGCGCTTCAACAGAGTTTAGCTACTGTACAATCTCTGACTCCGGTGTTACGTGAAAAGGGGTTGGAATCAATTCAGCAGGAACGACTGACGCTAGAACAGCAGTTGCAAACCTTACGCAGTCAATTGCCCGTGTATGAACAGCGGTGGCAGGGGCGGCAGGCAGCGCTTGATGCGGGCGCGTTGCCCGAAGACCTGGTATTGCAAGCAGAGCGGGAATATCTGGATATGCAGGTTAAGGTGAATCAAATTGAAACTCAACTCAAACAATTGGATACCCGTGAAGCAGAAGCTCAGCGAGAATTTCTGACCAATCAAAATCGGATTAATGAATTGCAGGCTCAACTGCAAGCATTGGAAAGCCGAGTGGCAACCCAAACTGAACAAGATTTGGCGGCTGCGGCGAATCGTAACAAGGAAATTCAGGATACGGAACGACTAATTGCCAAGTTGGAGCTGGAGCTAAAACAGAGTAGCCAAGTGGTGAGTACACAAGATGGCACGGTTGTTGAGTTAGCTGCTAAACCTGGTGAACGACTAGAGCCTGGGATGGAACTCGGTAAGATCGCCGTTGAAACCTCCGATCGCTTAGAAGGAGTGATTTTCCTGCCTGTCAGTGATGGTAAGAAAGTGAAAGAAGATATGGCAGTACAACTGACACCAACGATCGTTAAACGGGAAGAGTATGGTGGTATTGTGGGGCGGGTTAAGCAGGTTTCCGCCTTCCCTGTGACCCAACAAGGGGCAGCCAGTTTGGTTGGTAATCCAGATATTCTACCGGGAGTGTTGTCGGAAGGAGCCCATGTTGCGGTGTTTGCCGAACTAGAACCGAGTGCTGACACCATCAGTGGGTTTCGCTGGTCTTCTTCTAAAGGGCCGAATCAAACCATGACTGCTGGGATGACGACAGCAGTACGGATCACGGTAGAAGAACGATCGCCCATTTCCTATGTGTTGCCGATCTTAAAGTCTTGGACGGGGTTGGAATAATATGACATCAGGATTTGCCCTACCTCGAATCGAGTTCTCGATTGATCGATACAAACGGTTCAGAACCTGGCCGCTGATCGCTCCAATCTGGGCAGGAATCGATGCCTGGATCTATCAAACGAGAATTCGCAAACGAACACCGACTATCATTCAAATGGAAGCAGTGGAATGCGGAGCCGCTGCCCTGGGGATGATTTTGGGATACCATGGTTGGATCGCTTCTTTAGCAGAATTACGGCAAGAATGTGGGATTTCTCGCGATGGCAGTAAAGCCAAAAATCTCCTCCATGCAGCGCATCGTTATGGTCTGCAAGCTAGGGGGCTGCGGTGTAATTTAGAAACGCTGCAACAATTGCCCTGCCCCTATATTGTGTTTTGGAACTTTAACCACTATTTGGTAGTCGAAGGGTTTCACCGGCAGCGAGTTTATCTCAATGATCCGGCAACTGGGCCGCGCAGCGTTTCCCTGACAGAATTCAGCGAATCCTTTACTGGTGTAGTGTTGACCTTCGAACCCGGTGCGGATTTTCAAACTGGCGGGCAAAAACCGAATATTCGTCTAGCCCTGTGGCAACGGTTACGAGGGTCACTCGGATCGCTCATCTTTTGTGTACTGGTGGGTCTGTTGCTGGTGTTACCCGGACTGGCGATGCCAACGTTCTCTCAAGTATTTGTTGATCAGGTTCTGATCCAAAATCGTGAGGATTGGCTCCGTCCTCTTATCTTCGCTATGTTGTTCACGGCATTATTGACTGGGCTGCTGACGCGACTCCAACTTCAGCTTTTACGCCAACTACGCATCAAGTTGGCTATGAGTATGTCCAGTCAGTTTATTTGGCATATTCTTTATTTGCCAGTTAGTTTTTACGATCAACGATTTTCTGGTGAAATCAGTAGTCGAATTCAGTACAACGATCGCTTAGCAGGGCTCCTGTCTGGACAGCTAGCAACCACCGTCATTTCCTGTGTGATGGTGTTGTTCTATGGCATCGTTATGCTGCAATATGACTATGTGCTAACCCTGATTGGGATCGCGTTTATTGGGATTAATTTAGTCACCCTCAACTGGGTAGCACGACAACGAACCGACACCAACACGCGCTTGATGCAGGAACGGGGCAAAGTCGGTGGGGTGGAGATCGCTGGGCTCAAAAGTATGGAAACCCTAAAAGCCTCTGGGCTAGAGTCGGAGTTTTTTACCCGCTGGGCCGGACATTATGCCAAATCGCTGAACGCCCAACAGGAAATGGATAGCCTGAATCAACGATTAAGCACTTTACCGGCTTTCTTAACCGGGATCAACGCGATGCTGCTGCTGGTGGTCGGTGGCTTTCGGGTGATGGATGGTGCTCTGACGATCGGGATGTTGGTGGCGTTTCAATCCCTGATCCAGCAATTTACCCAGCCCGTGAATCAGTTAATTCGGCTAGGCGGTGAGTTTCAAGAACTGGGCGGCATTTTGAATCGACTGGATGATGTCTTACAAAATCCGATCGATCCGTTGGTGGGCAATCGAGAGGCAGCCTTAGATCCGAGACGGGATCGCCAGATCGCTCAACCCAAACTCCAAGGAGCCCTAGAGATCCGCAACCTCACCTTTGGCTATAACCGCACCGCTCCCCCCTTGATCGAAAATTTCAGCCTATCCCTCCAACCGGGACAACGGGTTGCGCTCATTGGCGGCAGTGGATCGGGTAAATCGACCCTCTCTAAACTGGTGGCGGGGTTGTATCAGCCTTGGCGTGGTGAGATTTTGTGGGATGGTCAGCCTTTGCCACACCTGCCTCGATCGGTGCGAGTCAACTCTGTCGCCATGATCGAACAGGATGTGCAACTGTTTGCCGGTACAGTGCGGGATAACCTGACTCTCTGGGATACGACTGTTCCCGATCATAACCTGGTGCAAGCCTGCCGAGATGCGGCGATCCATGAAGTGGTGCTCTCCCTGCCAGGGGGCTACAATGCCGATCTGCTGGAAGGAGCCACTAACCTGAGCGGTGGGCAACGGCAGCGCCTGGAAATTGCTCGGGCTCTGGTCAACAATCCAACTGTGTTGATTATGGATGAAGCCACGAGCGCGCTCGATTCGGAAACCGAAAAGCTGATTAACTATAACATTCGACTCCGAGGCTGTACCTGTCTCATTGTGGCACATCGTCTTAGCACCATCCGCGACTGTGACGAAATTATTGTGTTGGATCGAGGCAAGGTGGTGCAACGCGGTAGTCATGATCAACTACGACAGGTGGAAGGACCATATTTGCAATTGATCAAAAGCGAAGGTGAATCCCTGGAGGCAAGTTAAATATGCTGGCAGAAGAACGAAATTTGCAAGCGAGCGTGACTCGTCAGTTGAAAAGTAACGATCCTATTTTGTTAGATGATCCCAGCGTAATCTGGCAGGTACAGTCAGGTGCATTAGCGCTGTTTTCCATTCAAATGCAACAGGGATTACCCCGAGGACGGCGACGATATTTATTTAGTATCAAGATGGGCGAAGCGATGTTTCCGGGAATGCATCATCAGCCTTTGCTCCCTGAGAACGACCTGGATCAGGAAAAAAGTGATGATTTGGCGATCGTGAGCGACTACCGATCGATTAACCACCTTGGCTGGGAAACTTGTATTCTGGCAGTGGCATTGGAAGAGACCCAGTTGGTTGCCAGTTCGCGATCGGATTATCTCCAGTGGCTGACGGAGTCTCCGGAAGTGGCAGTCGCCCAGTTGGAAACCTGGGTACATCGTTTGGGGTCAGCTCTATCGGGTATTGCTTCCCCAATTTTACCGACCCCAATGCCAACCTGCGGCGTACTAGGGACAGGTGAAGTCTTCCAACCGCCCCAGGGACAGGTGGTATGGGTGCAGGTGTTGCAGGGCCAGGCAATGCTGCTAGGATGGGCAGGGCTAACGGTGACAACCGGATTAGGGCGAATCCCATTGCAATCCCACCTATGGTTTCAAGCAAGGGAAGTCGTGGAGCTTGATCTGTGCGGCTCGCGCTCACTCACCCAGGCGGCGGTGTTGCTGCATGGGCTCGAACAATTGCAAACTCTTGTATTTCGCGGCATTGCCCACCTTCAACGACAAGAACATCAGCGAGAACTGAGCCGGTTTCATCAGCGGGGGCAACTGAATCGATCGGCCGTTAGCCAGACTTTGGCAGATTTAGCACATGTATTTCAAACGCCGTCCCGTTCCCAGCAATCTGCCATCGAAGCAGCTCCGACTCCAGAAGCGGCTTTACTGGCGGCGGTGGGGGCAATTGGTCGATCGCTAGGAATTCCGATTTACCCACCTGCGGACTCAGAAGATTTGCGGCGAGTCCGGGATCCATTGGAAAGTATTGCCCGATCGTCCCAAATTCGCATCCGTCGTGTCACCCTGCGGCCAGGCTGGTGGCAGCAAGATAGTAGCCCACTGCTGGCCTATGCCCGCGAAGATAATCGTCCGATCGCCCTTTTACCTCGCACAGAAACCACCTATGAATGGATCGATCCGTTACGCAATTGTCGGGGCCGCTGTGATGCCCGCTTTGCCGCAGAATTAACCGGCACCGCCTATACTTTCTATCGCCCCTTACCGGCTGATCTAAAACCCCTGAAGCTAATGCAGTTTGCCTTTCGCGGCCGGTGGCAGGAACTGGCGATCGTGATTTTGACGGGATTAGCAGCCACCTTGTTGGGCATGATCACGCCTCAAGCCACGGCTATCTTGATCGATCAGGCCATTCCAGATGCCAATCAACGCCTACTTCTGCAAATTGGTGCTGGCTTAATTGCCACTACGATTGGCGTAACGTTGTTTCAAGTCACTCAGGGCATTGCCTTGATGCGGCTGGAATCTTTTGCCAACGCTTCCACCCAAGCGGCGGTGTGGGATCGGCTCTTAAAGTTGAAAGCATCCTTCTTTCGGCAATATTCCACCGGAGATCTGAGTAGTCGGGTGTCGGCCATTACTCAAATTCGGCAGCGATTGGGCAGTACGCTGCTGAAAAGTTTGTTTTCCAGCCTGTTTTCTTTCCTGAACTTAGGGCTGTTATTTTATTACAGTATGCCCCTGGCATTGGTGGCGACGGGTGTGGCGCTGATCAACATTGCCGTAACCGTAATTGCTGGGATTCTGACGTTAAAGAAAGTGCGACCCTTGCTCGATCGCCAAGGCAAGCTGCTAGGTACGATGGTCGAAATGATCAATGGGGTTTCTAAATTTCGGATCGCTGGGGCGGAAACGCGGGCTTTCGCCTATTGGGGGCAACAATATGGCACCCAGCTTAAACTAACCCTGGCTTCCCAAAATATTGAAGATAATCTTGCTGTCATTAACAAGTTATTAGCAGCCCTGACTCCTGCTGTGCTATTTGTTTGCGCTACCCATTTACTTCAACAATCGTCAGCGGACGGGAGTGGCTTTTCAACCGGCACTTTTCTGGCATTCAACACAGCATTTGGCACCTTTATCGCCGGGGCAACCAGTCTCAGTACTACGGTGATCGATGTGATGGATATTTTGCCGATCTGGCAACGGGCACAGCCGATCCTACAGGCGATCCCAGAAGTTGATGCTAGTAAAGCCGATCCAGGGCGGATTTCTGGACAGGTTTCGATCGACCATGTGGTGTTTCGCTATCGTCAGGATGGGGCCTTAACCCTGGATGATGTCAGTTTTAAAGCTGAACCGGGTGAATTTATTGCCCTGGTTGGGCCCTCTGGGAGTGGTAAATCCACCTTACTGCGGTTGATCTTAGGGTTTGATCTGCCGGAATCGGGTACCGTCTGTTTTGACGGGCAGGAACTGGCGGGACTGGATGTGAACGCGGTGCGGCGACAGATGGGTGTCGTGCTGCAAAATAGCCGCCTGATGACGGGCTCCATTTTTGAGAATATTTCCAGTAATGCACTGATCAATATGGACGAAGCCTGGGAAGCGGCTCGGTTAGCGGGCTTGGCGGATGATATTCAAGCCATGCCCATGCAAATGCATACAGTGGTGAGTGAAGGAGGCACCAACCTGTCGGGTGGGCAACGGCAGCGGCTGTTAATTGCGCGGGCCTTGGCTCTGCGGCCTCGGATTCTGCTGTTTGATGAAGCCACCAGTGCCCTTGATAACCGCACCCAAGCGATCGTCAGTGCCAGTTTGGATCGACTCAAGGTAACCCGGATCGTGGTGGCCCATCGCCTCAGTACGATTCGCAATGCCGATCGAATTTATGTGCTGCAAAATGGGCGCTTGATCCAGCAGGGCAGTTTCGACCAACTGGCGGCGCAGGAGGGATTGTTCAGTCAATTAATGAAACGGCAGCAAGTCTAAGCCTGGTCATATGGCGGATAGGAGTTGCTGAGGGGAGTGAACAGGTTGCAACAGAGAGGGCGGGCTGTGTTAGAAACGAGCATGTGGGATTAACCCACGCCTGATCGAGTTGAAACAACGAGGGGGAGCAGCCATGTGGGTGTATGTTGGTGCTTCGGTGGCAAACAGTGAAAATAAACACCATCGGCAACGCATTAAACAGATTCAAGAACAAATTGAGACAGGCGATCCCCTCCTGTTTTCCCTGTTGTTTAGCCCCCGCTACCCCCACTGGATTAAAAGAATTCAGCGTGATTGGCGACTGCTGGCTACGGTCAAAGTGGTAGACCAGGAAACCGTGTTATGTCTGACCCATCTGTTATCCCGAAGTAGTCATGACTATGCTGAGTTTTTGGCCGATCCGGCAGCTTGGGGGCAGCAAAAAATGCAGGTGCCGGAAGCTCAACTGCAAACCTGGCTCCAGCAACGGCAGCAAATTCAACCACCACCGCCCCTCTTAACGATCGATCACCTCAGCCCCTGGCTGGAAAAGCCCAACCTGTTTCGGCAGCAGGATCGGGTGATTTTTGAAAGTGAAGTTTGGGTAGAGCGATGGCGCGATCGGGAAATGGCCTTCTCCCATCAATGGCAAAGTTTTCACAAAATTCTGGCTCACCTACTGACGATTCAAGAGAGCAATTGTCGAGCGATCGACGAGCATCGGCCGATCCAGTCTGTCGTGCAAGAGTATCACCTGCAAGGCTATTGGGATCCAGAAACCGATTGCACGATTTTGTACCGCACGTTGCACCCCCAAGATCGATCGAAACGGCAAATTATCTTCCTACTGGCTCCCTTCCAACATCTGCCGACTGGGGGTGAAATTACCCTCCTGGGTAAGGATCTGGAAATGTATGGCAGCACTGTAGATCGCAATATTCTGACCCAGCCCATCACGGCAGATGAGATTGCCCAGTTTGCCCGTCGCTCCTATCCCGATTACCTGGTCTATGAGCCCCACATCTGGCATAGCCTGGAACAGGATCAAGAGGCGAATTTAGCGCTGTCTGGGGAAGAAGAAGAGTTGCTCGATCGGATACGATTTCCAGCCTTCATCAACGGGCGAGCCGGCAGTGGCAAATCAACCATGCTCTATCATGCCTTTGCCTACTATTGCGATCTTTACCTGCAAGCCCAACATGCGGAGCCGCAACCTTCCTCGTCTCCAGCCTCAACCCCTGAAATGCTGCCCCCGCTCTTTCTCACCTACAGCAAATCGTTGACCGATCGGGCCAGTCAGGCGGTCAAAAATATTCTCACCAGCCATGTCTGCTACCAGGAAAACCTGCAACAAGGGCAACGCACCTTACCCCACTTAACCGACTCCTCTTTATCCCAACTTGAGGATTGTTTTCGCCCCTTTCAATCTTTCTTGCGAGAGCAACTGCCAGCCCCAATAGCCGCGCAATTTACCAGCCGCACCTACATCTCCTTGCATCGCTTCAAGCAACTGTATAGCCGATCGTTCCCTCATCACAAATATAGTCCAGAGATGTGTTGGCACGCGATCCGCACCTACATTAAAGGATTCTATTTTACTGAAGATGGAGAAGAATACTTAACTGCCGAAGAATATGTGAATGAGATCGAGCAAGCCTATAAAAGCATTGACGATGAAGTCTTTACTGCGATCTATCGGGAAATCTGGCGTTGGTATCGCGATTTACAACATGAAGCTGGGTATTGGGATGATCAAGATCTGGTGCGGGCAGTACTGCGATCGATCGTGCAGCCGGAAAGGGCTCCACAAAACTATGCGGCAATCTTTTGTGATGAAGCGCAAGACTTCACCCGCTTAGAATTGCAGGTTATATTGCGGCTCTCTATCTGGTCTCATTGTCGGCTCTATCCCCCTGTGCATAACCTGCCCTTTGCCTTTGCAGGCGATCCGATGCAGACCCTGAACCCCACCGGATTTGATTGGGAAAGTCTGCGAGCTAGTTTCTACGATCGGATTCTAATTCCGTTAGATCCGGCGGGAGAATTGCGATTACGAGATCAGGATCTGACCGAACTTGAAGAATTGCAGCAAAACTATCGCTCAACTCGCGAAATTGTCCGGTTCAGTAACGTGGTGCATTTGTGGCGCAAGGCCCTATTTAATCTCAAAGCCCTCAAACCTCAGATCCCATGGCGAGATAAAAAGCATGGCATTCCACCCCAGAAAGGCATCATTGCTGAAAATTTGGTCAAATCTGAATTAGAGCAGATTGCCAAAAGTAACATTATTTTTATTTTACCTTGCGACGAAGGCGGAGAAGTCGATTTTCTGCACCGATCGCCCGAATTGAGACAACTGTTCCCCGACCTCGATCGTAAAAATGAACGCCCCTTAAATGTCTATAGTGCGATTGCGTTTAAGGGAATGGAATTCTCTCAGATCATAGTTTGTGGATTTGGCGAATATTTTGCCCAAGAATTTGGTGATCGCCCGCTAGAGTTTTTTCTTGAGCATCCTGCCAAAACCTTGAAGCTGGAATACTTCCTCAATAAACTCTATGTCGCCGTTAGTCGTTCAACCCAGTTATTAGGGATCATTGACACACCGCTTGGCGATCGGGTTTTGTGGCAATCTGCCCAGAATCATTGTTTGGATCGCTGGCTCCATTTGCTTTCTTCGGAAGAACTATCCTCCTGGAGATCCCAGGTTCAATCCCTATCACTCTACTTTAACATCACCATCTTCCAGCAAACCCAACCCCTGGAACTGGCCGAAATCTTTTTACAGTCTGGTTTGGATCAGCAAAGTGCAGACTTTTTTGAGACGGCTGCATTTTACTACGATCGGGCCCAATGCCCTGCAGAAGCCGACTATTGCCGTGCCTGGTTATTGCGGCTTCAAGAGCGTTGGCGTGAGGCCGGTGAACAATTCATGCAAATTCATTTCTCCTCTAAACGAGGACTCAGACCGGCTCAAGATGCCTGGGACTGTTTCTGGGCTGGTCAACATTGGGATGCCCTCCTGAACTGGTGTGATCATTACTCAACCGATCCCTTGGCAGAATGGCGTGGGATAATTGTGTTTATGGTGGCAACTATGTTGATCGAACCCGCAAAAGAAAGTATAGGGATATCAAGCTCGGAATTATTAGACTCAAAACCATTAGACTCAAAACCATTAGATTCAAAACTGTTAGACTCAAAACCGTTGGCTATTCAAACCAATCTTAAAGAAATCACAACAGTAGATGCCACTGTAGGGAATAGATGGACTGCTCGGATTGCTAACTTGCAAATGTTGACTGAGTCTCTAGATGAAGGACGAATCCAGCAGCTTTTGCAACCTGGAAACGATCGCATTTGGCAGCCAGTCTGGCCACGTCTGCGGGCTGAGATGGAGAATCTCTTGATGATGCCCCCGCAACAACTTGCGGCTTCCCAATGGCGATCATGGCAACAAATGCTGAGTCGTCTAGCCGAGTCAGGATTGATAGCGGAAGGCTGCCAAGACTTAGCTGCGCGCTGTGCCTATCGAGCCACAGATTATGCCCTGGCGGTGACTGTATGGGAAGCGATCGGAGAACCGATCGATCGAACTGATCCAGAATATTGTGTTGCTAAGGCTGCGCTGCTACCTGCCCCCGAAAAGTTTATCTGGCTCCATCGATCGCAACAGTGGGATCACGTTGTAGCGGAGTGGCAACAGGGCAACTATCAAATTAATGAGGCGTGGCAGCCGGTTTTGGCAGGGTTACGGCAAGCCTTATCTCAGCAGGGTCAGATGATCGCGCTGCTAGAACTGGAGATGCAGTTGGGGCAGTGGGTGACGGTTGTACAGCAATTGATGGATCGTGTGGCGGCACAAGATCCGGCTTTTGATGCCCAGTTGCAGTTGCGCATGTTGCAGCGAATGGCGGCCGATACTAGATTGACACCCGCTACCATTCAACAGGAAGTAGAACAAATCGTAGAACGGCAGTCAGAACCAATTGGAAAACAAGAGCAAGAGAATATAGATGTTTCTCGATCGGGAAATGAGCGACCCCAACGAACGCTGGAACGAATGCGACGTGAAAAATTTTTAGAAGCTCGGCGGCTGCTTTGCCGATTTGTAGATGAAACTACTCGGTTAGAAGAATGGGTTGCTGATTCAATCCATTTACAGGAAGCAGGTGTAGTTTTCGATCGAATCGGAGAATTGGTACCAGCCCTACGGTTTTATGAACGGTTTCGCACAGGATTCTCACTGGAGATTTGTGAACTGGCTCGTGAACGTTGGATCGAGGTGAAAAGACGGCAAGCCAGACGATCGGAGCAGATGGGTAATCTGAATTTAGCTCAGAAACAGCGGCAAGATATTGAAACGATCGGTCAAACTTGGCGATGCTTACCCCCGCAGCCTTCTGCTCTAGCTTTCGATCTGCGACAAAGCTTGGTCGATCGACTGGTGACCTGGCCAGAGGCTGAGCTATCGCAGATCACAGAGTATTTGGATTTTCTGGAGTTTCGGCGGCGTTCGGGTGATTGAAGATGAGCGGCTCTACGATCCTAATCTGGGGCTAATTGGAGTGATCGTCCTTACAATCAGCCAAACACATCTGCCACCGTTAGCGTGAGTTCTAATCCAGGCAAAACGGGTAAAACCTCTGCTGCACTGAATTCGGTCGGCAACTGTGCAGGATGAAACTCCAAACCGATCCGCTCTTCTGGGTCGATCAGCCAGCCCAACTGACTGCCATGTTTCAAACAGGGCAAAATGTTGCGAGGCGATCGAGTGATGTAGCAGTTTAGTTGCAGTTTAGTTTCATTGTAGCGATTGAGCCAACGTCAGATCGCGCCACTAGATCGTGCCATTAGATCGTGCTACAGGATGCTGACGACTTCGCTGGGTTCGCCTAAGCCTTGGGCGGCGACGGGTTTGCAGGTTAGCTTCAGCGTAGCCCTGATCATGTAGCGTGTGGATCGGGCGCTGGACGATTTTGGGGGAGCCGATTGGTTGAATCTCACAATCTTCTGGATGCTTTACAGCGGCGAGGATTGACGACGATCTATCACGAATTCTGATTTTTGGGTTAAAAAAGAGGCAATAGTCTATTTTTTGCCATCCCCCTATGGCTCAATCATCCCCCCTACCTGACGAAAAAGATGATAAGTCTCCCTGGAATGACAAACTAGCCGGTATCATCATTCAGGCTGTAGCAGGTGGAAGCATTGGCACCTTTGCTACATTGTTGAACAGCAGTGATCTCCCCAAACTAGCATTAGGCGGTGTGATTGGGGGTGGCGTTGCGCCGATTGTCTTTGCGGTTGCTGAACCAATCTCGAAGAAGTTGAAGCAAGGGGCAGGGTATTTAGGTGAAACGACGGCATCAGGCACTGAAGATACTGCCCAAAAATGGTTAACTAGCTTGTCTGGATTTGAGCGCAAATACCTGCAAGCTTTACAAGCCTATTGTCATGCTCTGGAAGTGGAAGGATTTCGGGGCAATCTTCCGCCGCTAGCCTTAGCAGATGTATTTATCCCCCTGCGTTTAGATACCGATCGCGGTAATGTTTACGGACAAGCAAGAGTCGATACGACGATCTGGCACTTTCTTCCTCAAACGGGTCAAGAGAAAACCACATCATCGCAGCGCCTGGCGATCGTTGCTGATCCGGGCTACGGCAAGACGACGCTAACTCGCTATTTGGCCCTCAGCTATAGTTGTCCAACTTACGAGGAACAAGGTGCGGCGAAACTGCTGCCTGTGTTGTTGCGCTTTCGAGATATCCACAGTTTAGTTGAGAGTGAGACTCAGCCGAAGCTGGAGTCATTGATCGTGCAGATGATCAAAGGTTTGCCGAATTGCAGCGAGTTGCAAGTGACTGAGCCTTGGATGAAGCAGCAACTCAAAGATGGCAAATGTCTCATCATGCTGGATGGGTTGGATGAAGTGCCAGAACAGCGACGGGAAACCTTGAGCCGTTGGGCAAAGCGGCAGATGCAGGAATATGACAGCTTTTTCATCCTGACTTCTCGCCCTCACGGGTATGATGCGTCGCTCTTTCAGGGGGGTGGAGTACGACAGCTAGGCATTTTGGATTTTACGAACGATCAAAAGCGGGAATTTTTAGAAAAATGGTATCGGGTGGTGTTGTGGCGGCAAAAGTGGGAGATTTTGCTGAGGGAGCATCAACAACAGCCCTCGCCGCAGCTTTCTGAAGAGCAGGCTAAAGCTCAAAGTGAAGCGGAAGCACAGCGGGCAGTAGCCGATCTCTATCGGCAAATTGTAGGTAATTTGGCGATCAACACCCAGCTTGCCGTCAATCCGCTTCTGCTGACAATCATCGCTTCTACCCACAATGCGTTTGATGCCCTCCCAGAGCGGCGGGTGAACCTCTATCGCAAGATGTTTGGCTTGCTGCTAGAAGATCGCCCTAACCGTCGCGACACGCGTTTAAAACTGAAAGAAGCAGCGCAGAATCAAGTCGTTTTGCAAGCCCTCGCTTTGAATTTAGTGCAACGAGGAGAAACACAGTTTACCCCTAAACAAGGTGCTGAGTGGATCAAGGCAAGATTGGCTGAACAGTGTAGTGAAACTGAATGCACTCCACAGCAATTTTTGAGAGAGATTGAACAGGTGGCAGGTCTGCTCACTGGTGGCGACAGCGATCTCTACCAATTTGCCCATAAAACCTTTCAAGAGTATTTGACGGCTGTAGAAATTCAAGACCAGAAAGAGCAAGGCTTGCAGTCACTCCTAGAAGAACGGTTACAGCGCGAAGATTGGAAGTCGATAGAGGATTGGCGCGAGATCGTTAGCTTTTATGCTGCGCTAGAAGGGGCAGATTGGTTCGTGCAGGCAGTGGCAGCTATGCCAGATGGCGAAAAACGACAGCAATCTTTAGTGCTGTTGTACCAAATCGTTAAAGAGGAAAAAAGCCGGATTAAGCAGCCGAAATTACGTGAACAGCTAGATGAGTTGTTGGCAACGGTGCAGTTGACTGGAACGACTGCGGCAAAAATTACCTTAGAACAGCGGTTTCAGCAGATGATTCGGTTAGACGAGCGGACTGAAATTACCGCTACTCCGATCACCTGGGGAGAATATCAACGGTTCCTAGAAGCACAAAATGCTGGACAATTTCACTCAACCGCCCAGCCTCAGATGATTTCGCCAGAACAGTTAGATCTACCTGTTACGGGTCTTTCTTTAGCAGATCGCAACTGGTTTTGTGCTTGGCTGCCAACTCAACCTAGTTTGCAGGTAAATGATGCGTTGTTTATCTATGAATTGCCAGATGCTAGTGATTATAAAAGAGCAAAAATTGCGGAAAATAGGCAACTTTATGTTATCCGAGAAACCATCCATGCAAAATATGGAAAGCTGTTGAATTATTTGACAAGTGCAAGTTGGCTGGAGGCGGATCAAGAAACCTATCGACTCATGATTACCACTGTTGGTAAAAAAGAAGGGGAATGGTTCAATCGCGCCGATCTAGAGAACTTTCCTTGTGAAGATTTAAGGACGATCGATCGCCTTTGGGTGAACTACAGTAAAACGCCAGATTACCCAGATGGCAAGTGGGGATTCAGCGTTCAGAAACGCATCTGGCAAGAGTGCAATAGCCCTATGTTTTACAATAAAGATTGGGAAAAGTTTGGCGATCGTGTCGGATGGCGTAAGGATGGAGAATGGTTGAACCATATTGACTTCCACTTCAATCTTGAAAAATCTCTAGCCGGAGAATATCCGTTGGGGATTTTAGTTTGGTGGGGTTTTGGTGGGCGAATTTTTGACCTCTCTTCTCTCGCGCAAAGACTTGTAGACTGTAACACAAGCCAGTCCTGAGCATTTCTAAAGTTTTTTAACAGCACTCGTTTCTACATAAAATCCAAGAAACGGATGGATATGGGATAAGTTGCCGGAATTTAGCTGGATCGAACCAACGGATGGGAGAGAGATGGGTATAATCCTTTGGTGAGAGACGATCCCCGATCAACCTTAAAAGCAGCGGTAATACAACCAACGTCATTTTGATCAAGCCTAGCAGCAGTGACCAGTCTACTTGAACATGCGATCGCCAAACTCAGAAGCTTACCTGAAAGTGAACAAGATGTGATCGCCGCGATGATTTTAGAAGAACTCGAAGACGATCGCCGTTGGGATGCTGCATTTGCTCGATCGCCCGATCTGCTGGCTCAACTTGCAGCTTCAGCAATAGCTGAGTACCACGATGGCAAAACCCAAGAACTCGATTTAGAAAAGCTGTGAAATTCGATCGGAAGTTATAAGATAATCGCGAAAAATCAAACTGATAAAACCTCATAGCGGCTCATAGATCGACTCCCTGCTGATCGATAATCTGACGAATTCTAGGCGCAGCATATTCAACCTGCACCAAATCGATCGAAAAATCGGACAGATCGAGCAATTGAGCCACCGCTTCCAAATAGCGTCGATCGTCCAGCCCATCCACCGCCAGATCAACGTCCGATTCCTGCCGAACGCGACCGACATCCAACAGCGATCCAAACAGACGCACCCGTTGAGCGCCAAACTCCTGCTTCAGCAATTGGGCAGCCTGTCGAGCCACTTCGAGTCCCCGCTGCTGTCGCTCCCGTTGTTGCTGCTGGTGTTGCTGTTCTTGTTGGCGGGCACCGGCCCGATAGCGGGCAATCTGGTCTGCTGAAAGCTCGTTCATGGCAATTAAGCACCTGGTTAACGAAAAAACTCAGCCACACTACAGCTAAACTCCGGCAGCAGCTTGAGGTCTTCCGTCGTCCAGTAGACGCGATCGGTGGCGGGTGTCATAGGGAGTGCGGGAGCCGGCAGCAGCTTGAGGTCTTCCGTCGTCCAGTAGACGCGATCGGTGGCGGGTGTCATAGGGAGTGCGGGAGAAGAATGAGACTTGCTTTGATCATACTTGCTCCTTCCGGTTGTGTTTAAAGTTAGGTTCAAATCATCTAGAACAGGTGCCCGCTGAATATGGGTGGCAATGGGCTGCTGGCAATATGTCTCAGATGCAAACGATTGTAAGTTTCTGGGATTACATGCGCGGTTTCGACATTTTAGCACTATAGTATAGAACGAACTCTAAGTGCGTTTGAAATGGCTCTTCCAAATCCTCTCTACACCACAGACTGTGGTGCGGCGTATGTTGGTGATTCCCTTGCGCTTCTCGATCAACTTGAAGATGATTCAATTGATCTGGTATTGACCTCTCCACCCTTTGCTCTTCAGCGCAAAAAGACATACGGTAATGTAGAGCAGGAGGATTACGTTGATTGGCTTTTTGAGTTTTGCAAGAAAGTTTATAGAGTTCTCTCGCCTACTGGGAGTTTTGTGCTTGATTTAGGTGGAGCCTATCAAAGTAAACGCCCAGTTCGATCGCTCTATAACTACCGTATTCTCATCAAACTTTGTGATGAGTTAGAGTTTAGGCTTGCTGAAGAATTTTTCTGGTTCAATCCAGCAAAGCTACCTTCACCAATTGAGTGGGTTAACAAACGCAAGATCCGAGCTAAGGATGCAGTAAACACAGTTTGGTGGTTATCGAAAACTGATCATCCTAAAGCCAATGTAAGTAATGTTTTAGTCCCTTACTCCGATCGCATGAAGAAATTGCAAGCCAATCCTCAAAAATACTATACTCCAAAGGAAAGACCTTCAGGGCATGATATTGGTAAAAACTTTGCCACTGACAATGGCGGTGCTATTCCTTCCAATTTATTAGAAATTCCAAATACTGAAAGTAATTCCAGCTATATCCAAATATGTAAATCTGCATCCATAGCTCCTCATCCTGCAAGGTTTCCTCAGAAGCTACCAATGTTCTTCATTAAATTTTTGACTGAGCCTGGAGATAAAGTTCTTGATATATTTGCAGGCTCAAACACTACGGGATTTGTGGCTGAAGAACTAGAAAGAAAATGGATTGCTTTTGAAGAAGAATCAGCCTATCTTGCTGCTTCAGCCTTTCGTTTTTTAGGCAAAACCCAAAACCCAGACGATGCTCTTGCTCTTTATGAGAATCTTCTCCGTCAACAGGAAGCAGTCTATCTGAGTACCTCAAAACAATTAGTTATGAAGTTATAAGTCATAAGCCCAATCGATAGACTTTATTATGTTCCCTCATCTACTTTGGGATATACCAAATCGCCTTCTTTTTCAATCAACTTTAAAGGAATTTTAGGGTTATTGATAGATTCTATTCCTCCAAGTATTCTAGATTCCCAATAGCTAAATTTAGGCTCTAGTGATGCAGGATCGACCTTGTAGATAGCTTTCAAGACTATGCCCTCATAAACAGCAATATACCAGGCTTTCACTGCTCGATACTTTGCAAGAATGTCCAAATTAAGGTGATGATGTGTGGTCACACTTCTACTCAGAAGTTTATTAATTGTTTTTAACTCATACTCATTTTCTTCCGCATCAATTGCATCATTCCCTTCACGCCCAGGAGATATCCGTAGACCAAGTAGAATTAAGACTTGAAGAACTTTACCACCATTGTCCTGAAAAACATCATTAATACCATACTCATTTGCAAGACTCTGCAATTCCCGTATCGCTTCAAGTGCTGTTTGCAGACGTTCTAAATCTGACCGCCTCTCTTTAGTTGTGTTAATTGGCTCTTCAACAGGCTCAACAAGGGACGGGGGAACTACTGGAGTTTGCAACTCAGTGAGAAAGTTAGTGCTGACTTCTGCTTGATGAGTAACGTTCATCAAGTACGATACTGATACATCAAGAGCCTGGGCAATATCCAGAATTGTTTCAAAAGATGGAGCGCGTTCACCACGCTCTATGTAGCTAATATGCTCAACAGACTTATTAAGGCGCTCTGCAAACTGCTCTTGGGTGATTCCTCTTTCTCTGCGAAGCACCTGAACTCTCTCCCCAAAAAGTTGCTTAGCTTCCTCATATTTTGCAGAAGTCATGCGATTTAAGACGAACCTAAAGTACGTCTCGAATCGTATGCAACGCTTAGAAATAGCAGAACGAACCCAAAGTACGTTTTTTCGATCGTAAGCCGCCACTAATCTCAAAGTTTCCCCTTAACAGTCAGATCTCTAATCCTCACCAACAATCTCAAACTATTGCGAATACCTGTACCCGGAACAGCCCAACAATCTTTTGGAGTTGCTCATCATTGAGTCTATCTAATCCTTTTTTAAGCTCTTCTCGCAACGACCTCTAACGAAAAAACTCAGCTACACTACAGCTAAACTCCGGCAGCAGCGGCGAAGTCAGCGGATCGGCTGCAAACAGCGTTGCTACTAGCCGCAATAGGGCATCTTGGCGACGATAAACCTCCAACTGCTGCACCCGCCAATCGAGGATCCAATATTCCTGCACGCCCCGTTCGGCGTAGAGTTTGAGCTTGGTTTCTCGATCGCGCCGTTCGTTTTGGGTTCCCGGCGAGAGCACCTCGACAATCAGCTCAGGGGCGATCGTAAAATGCCCTTCTTCATCTACACCAGCCGCCAAGCGCTCATGGCTGATCCAAACCACATCTGGGATGACATT
>JALOOM010000041.1 GCA_025454395.1 Elainella sp. Prado103 | reverse complement strand
CCTTGGCTTCCCATCAGCCTGATGTGGCGCTCAACCAATATGACTCGCTATATTTGCCCCGATCCACCTACTGGACAGGTGATCTCTACACGCATGAGCTGGGGTTTGGCCAGGATGGCTTATGGGTGGTCAACACTCGATTTAGTTGTCTGGCTCATCTCAGTCTGGATTTTAGTTTTATACCCCGCTGGTATCCGGCTTTTATCTCGGAAATTGCTCCGGATGATCGGTGCCATCTGAATGGGTTGGCGATGGTAGACCATCAACCCAAATATGTGACTGCGCTTGGTGCCACCAATCAACCGAATGGTTGGCGATCGGGCAAATCCACCGGCGGAGTTCTCATTGACGTGGAAACGGATCAAATTATCAAACAAGGCTTATCTATGCCGCATTCACCCCGCTGGCATCAAAATAAGCTGTGGTTATTGAATTCGGGAACTGGTGAGCTATGGTGTCTTGATCCGCAAACCTGGGAACATCAAGTGGTCTGTCGGCTACCAGGGTTTGGACGCGGATTGGGGCTGGTCGGCAACTATGCGGTGATCGGCCTGTCCCAGTTTCGAGATCGTACCCCTCAGTTTGGAGTAACCCCTGGCACCGATTTACCGATTTTGGCGCAATCCGATCGGTTAATTTGTGGGATCGCAATTGTGGATTTGCAGACAGGGCAGCAAATTGGCCGGCTGGAATTTCCAACCGGCTGTCAGGAATTGTTTGCAGTGCAGTTTCTGCCCCAGGTCAAACAGGCTAATCTATTGTTACCTGATCATCCCACCAGCCAAGCTGCCTTTACAGCACCAGAATTTGCTTATTGGTTGCGATCGAGCCAGGAGACTTCGGTAGCCGAAAGGTCGCGCCAGTCGCCTGGTGATAATCCTGCTAAGCTCAATTGACCGATCGCCACTCGGATCAATCGTAGCGTCGGAAACCCAACCGCGGCCGTCATCCGACGCACTTGGCGATTTTTGCCTTCTGTCAGGGTCATCTCCAACCAGGCGGTAGGGACAGACTTACGAAACCGGATCGGTGGATCGCGGGGCGGCAAATCGGGTGCTGATTCCAGAAGTTTTACCTGAGCCGGACGAGTGCGATAGTTTTGAATCACCACCCCTTGGCGGAGTTGCTGTAGGGATTCTGGCGTGGGAACCCGTTCAACCTGAACCCAGTAGGTGCGGGGATGCTCGAACCGTGGATCGGTGAGGCGATGTTGCAAATAACCATTGTTGGTTAAAAGCATTAATCCTTCACTGTCTCGATCGAGCCGACCGACCGGATAAACATCGGGGATGGGAATAAACGCTTTCAAGGTTCGGTGCTGCCGTCCATCCGGTAAGACTGCTTCACTAAATTGGGACAGCACATCGTAGGGTTTATAAAACAGTAAAAAACGATCGCCCATGGGTCTCATTCAGAATACATCTGCTAAGCCGTCTAACAAGCGCTGATTCTCCGTTTCGGTGCGCACGGCCACGCGAAAATAGGTTTCCCCCAGTTCTGGAAAGCTGAGGCAATCGCGAATCAACACCCGGTGTCGCATGAGGAGATCCTGTTGAAGTTGGGAAACCGCAGTTTGACATCGGACTAACAAAAAATTTGCCTGACCTGCATAGGGTTGTAAGGGCTCAAAACCTGCGATCCCATCGAATAACTGCGATCGGGCAGGTGGCAACCAGTTCCAGGTGATTTGCTGAAACCGATGATCTTGAATACAAGCAATGGCAGCCGCGGCAGCAAGGCTGTTGACCGACCAGGGATCCCGCCAACTTTGCCAACGCTGAAGCCGATCGGGATGGGCGATGGCATAGCCCAAGCGCAGTCCGGGTAGGCTGTAAAACTTAGTGAGAGAACGCAAAATCACCAGATTGGGGTAATCTACTACTGCTGTCACTAAACTTTGTTGATCGGTGGGTGACAAGAAATCCATAAAGGCTTCATCGACTACCACGAGGGCAAACCGATCGAGCAACGGTCGCAGGGTGTCGATCGGAAATAAACACCCCGTAGGATTATGCGGATTGTTAATCAAACAGCCTGCCTGCGGCTTAGCCGAGTTTTGGCATCCAGGTGCAGCCAAAGGGGGGAGGATCGGTTTGCCTAGATCGGGAAGCAATTGCGGCACAATCGTTGCATTAAAAGCCTTGAGGGCTCGAAAATAGTCACCAAAGGCAGGGGTTGGTAAGAAAACCTGGGGAAGGGCGGCTAATTCTCGGCTGACCCAGGTTAAGAGTTCGGCTGAACCATTCCCTGGCAAAATCCATTCGATCGGCAAGTCGTGATATTGACTTAACGCCTGCCGAAGCGTCAGATAGCTGGGATCAGGATAATGTCTTAGATCGGCCAAACTCGCCTGTAAAGTTTGCCAAACACTGGCAGGTGCTCCTAAAGGATTGATACTGGCCGAAAAATCCAAAATTTCAGTTGGAGAACAGCCTGCCAATGCGGCGGCCCAAGCCAAATTTCCGCCATGGGATGGACGGGCGGGAGCACTAGAGAGGGACGACGGTTTCAAAGCAGCATCCAAAGGCGAGCAGTTTACTTCACTAGGATACCGACTGAGTTACCCGACTGAGTGTTCTACTGGGTCTCCTATTGGGTTTCCTATTGAGCGTGTCTACCAGTGTTCTACTTGAGACGGCTGATCGAGAAACCATTGATTGGGAAACCATTTACTGGGAAACCATTTACTGGGAAACCATTGATTGGGAAACCATTTACTGGGAAACCATTTCCTTAAACAGCTTGCCCGCCGAAAAAGCAGGGACTGTCGTGGCCGGAATCTGCATCACCTCTCCGGTTTTAGGATTGCGCCCCTCTCGCTCTTTGCGATCCCGGGGTTCAAAGGAGCCAAAACCCACCAAAGTGACTTTATCGCCTTCAGAGACGGCCTCCATGATGGCATCGATCGCCGCAGTCAGCAGCATATCGGCTTGTTTTTTCGTCATGTTAGCTTTTTCCGATACTTTATCGATTAATTCACCTTTATTCATGGCACTTTCCTCAATCGGTTGATAGTGAGTTGATGGTCAGTTGGGTTAATCGCCAGTTGGGTTAATCGCCAGTTGGGTTAATCGCCAGTTGATAGTGAGTTGATGGTCAGTTGCGTCGCAAACCAACCTTGCCAATGGATCAAATTCGGCTGGATTAATTACTCGATCGCTTCAGTGATCGGCTTTTGCATCACCTGATTCTCAGCTTGATCCTGCACTTCTTCAACAGAGTAGGATTGGACGGAGTAGGATTGGATCGGAGAGCTAGCGGAACTGTAGCCCCTTCTCGGATGCACATTGAGCAGTTAGATCTATGAAACCAAGAATTGCTCTAGATCTTGCGCTTTTTTAAAGAATCTCAGTAAAAACCAGTTCGGATTAAGTAGTTCTACTGATCGAATCGATCGAGCTGAACGAGAGAACCGAAAAATTATTGCAAAGTGTTTCGAGTGAATAGCCGTTCAAATTGTCTACCCTAGTGGATGAGGGCTTCTATGACTTGTCTCCTCTGTTACTTCCGAAATCCCGCAGATTTATTCTCACTCGCCCTCTCGTTGTCGTTCTGATCCAATTCGTCATCTCATCATCTTCATTGAAACGACATCTAATGGAATGACCAACTTTATCAACAAATATGTTCTATAAATATATTTGCAAGAATATCTATGGTATGCTCGTTAGTTTGACGATGGAATAGCTGATCGTAACCCTAATCAAGTGGGTAAGCTGAACCTGAGCAGCCATATTGCCAGATTAAGGTTTGGCTGAGTGAGCATTTTGCCCAGTGGAAGAAAATCAGGCTCGATAATCTAAAGAATTTTGGAAAACTGGTTGAAAAGTTCAGTGGTTTATCGGAGTAAGATCAGTCATTTGGCGGTTTAAATGAAATCACGGGGCGGTCTGCTCTCTCCAGTTGAGAGACATCAATGTCAAGATGTAGTGTCAAAGTCGTCTTGGTAAGACCTTCTATTAATTGATCTGGTTGATCGAATTGGTCTAATTGATTGAATTGGTCATACAGAACTGTGACACACTCTAGGGCATCGCGTCTGGTTTTAGAAAATGATCTGTCACTGTGATCCCCATGGCCCACCATACCAAGCATAATCACTCCCCCTTTGATCAAGTCCTGCGGCGGATGTCACCTGAAATCGCAGCGACCTTTACGGATAGTCAACTGGTTGAATTGCAGCGTGTCATGCGCAACTCGTCCTCTAGACATGCGATCGACATCCGCTTAACCATTCCTTTCCCCAAGCGTGGCTTTTACTTTGTGATCTTTGCAGGGCGAGAGCGCCGCTCGATCGAACGACTGCGAGCGGAGAATCCCCATTACGTTTATACGGCTCTGATCGGCTTGCTGGTCGCATTTGGATTTCTGGCCGCAGTGACCGTGCCCTCGGTACTTGGGATAATGGCGCTCAGTGCTCAAAGCCAGCAGGCAGAAATCCATCCCACCGCGATCCCCTGGTTGCAAGATCAGCAATCCTGTGAACAGACAGGGCGAGAGTGGAAGGATGACAACTGCTGGGATAAGGAATGGAGCCATAAGTTTTAACCGAGAAATTCAACCAAAATTAGACCAAAATTAGACCAAAACTAGACCGAGATTTGATGCAACGATCGATGGCAAATTGATGGCAAATTGATGTCGAATTGATGTCGAATGCCGTCTTGAGTGGCAAGATCAAGACCTGTGTTTGCGATCGAGAAGGATAATGACACCAGGTTCTTGGCTAACTTTACTTCAGCAACAAAAAGGAATTGCCGTGATTCGGGCATCCCAGATTGAGGTGGGGGTCAAAATGGCTCAAGCGGTGGCCGCAGGTGGGATGCGTTTGATTGAGGTGACCTGGAATAGCCCCGATCCCGCCAAGCTAATCCACCATTTGCACCAAGCCTTGCCCCACTGTTCGATCGGAGCAGGAACCCTATTAACCTTGCCAGAGTTTCAAGCCGCGATCGATGCGGGAGCGGAGTTTCTGTTTTCTCCCCATTTGGATCGAGCCATGATTGAGGGGGCGGTGCGGCAACGGGTGCCCGTGATTCCAGGGGCTCTTTCTCCTACCGAAATTGTGACAGCGTGGCAGGCGGGTGCAACTTGTGTCAAGGTTTTTCCGATCGATGCAGTGGGAGGGGCTGCTTATATTCGCCACTTACAGGGCCCGCTGGGTCAAATTCCTCTGATTCCGACCGGCGGAGTCACGCTCGAAAATGCCAGCCAGTTTATTCAAGCTGGAGCGGTGGCCGTTGGTTTATCTGGGCAACTATTTCCCCAGCAGGCAATCCGGTCGGGTGATTGGCAGATCATTCGCGATCGAGCAGCTCAGTTGATGCAGCAATTAACCCAGGCTCAGCCTTAAATCAGCCTGGAGTTCTGGATGGCCTGACCGTAATCTTCTCTAGGCGATGATCCGCATTAATCTGAATTACCCAATCGACGCGATCCTCTGCCTGCAATAGCGGCGGGAGAAATAGCTCTGGATGAAGGGCTTTCCAGAAATACTCCACAAACGATCGCACCTCAGTGGCACTCATACCCGACTGATGCGTATTGACGAGCCGCTGCTCTGCTTCTAGCCGCCATTGTTGACTGAGATGATAATCGGTAGGAATGAGGGCAATCAGCCGATCCAGTTGATCCCACAGGGGTAAGTAGTCGTGCAATCGTCGGTTGATTTCAAGTGCAAAGTCGCGATCAGCAGCCGTGGCAATCAGTGGAGGAAGCTGAGTTGTTGCCATCGCAATCGGGCGGACTCCAACGAACCAGCCTTCAAATAAGACAATATCAGCCGCAGTAGTCATCACGGGTGCAATCCGATCGCCCGCTCCTTGATGCAGTGCCTTGTCAAACTGGGGTAAGGCGACAGGGAAATGAGACTGCCGGAACTGTTGGAGAAGTTGTAACCCTAACTGCACATCATGGGTGCCCGGTGGCCCACGCCAGCGAAAGCGAGGATCGACCTGTTGTAACTGTTGCCGCTCGCGATAGGCAAGGTAGAGATCATCGATCGAAAAATGACAGACTTGGTAGCCCCAGTGGCGCAAAATTTCGGTCAAGATTTGGGTCAGGGTGGTTTTGCCGATGCCCTGCATCCCTAAAATGCCCTGGATCAAAGGTCGATCGAATGCAGAACGCCACTGAATCAGTTGTTCAGCTAACGGGATCCACAGATACCAGAGCAGATCGATCGGGCAATCTTGCCAACCGAATTGCTGTTGACAGCAAGGTTGAAGCCGTGAGTAGAGCTGCCGAAATTGGGTGAGTCTCTGCTCCAGGCGATCGTTGGAGCAATCACTAGGAGGCTCCTTTGGGAGATCCTTGGGGCAAACCTGTAGACCGAACCTAATTTCCGCCGCCAACTGCTGCCGAGCGGAGCCATCTAAGCGACCCATCTCCAGCCACTGCCGCAGCATTTCTAAGCTTCGAGACTGGTTATCCACGCCTTAACTGCCTAACTTGAACGCTTCTACGAATAATCCGTACATCGTTCCCAGTTTGAACCCGTTCAGCATTTCTAGCAATAATACTCGCTGCACGAACGGATCGAGCCGTCGTCGATCGCTACGATACACCACCCAACTGATCACTTCAGCAATCAGCACCAACACCATGGAAACAACGACATCTAGATCGGCATTTTGACCCGCCACCGTGGAGGTGAGAGTCGCAAAAAAATTACCCACTAATAGGCTGATAATCAGCACAGAGAGCCGCCGCCAAGGGTTCCGCAAAAAAGTGCCAAACCGACTGAGCGATCGATCTACCAAACGACTGAGGCGTGTATTCTGCATAACAATCACCCGATCCCCAGCGATCCCAAAATCTTAAATAAATCTCCTCTAGAATGCTACCCCAAACACCCCAATCACTGTCTACAGTAGAGAAAAGGCTGATAGGGATACAGGGTGATTTGACAAACGATCTGAAGCTAAAAATTTATCCCGCCATCATTGCCATACTGGGGTTAAGTTTGGTGGCGCTGTTGCTCTCGCGGATTCAGATTCAGATCGCGAGTAATGCTCCTGAGCCAGTGTTACCATTACCCGCTGAGCCAGAAGTACCGCCTGCCCCTGAAATTCCGCCTCCTAGCCAGCCCGAACCGATCGCTGAAACTCCAACTGCCAGTCCGATTCCTCCAGCCGCAGTGGTGCCCAGCCCGATCGCTAATTCAGAGCTTGGAAACTTGCAGGGTGGTCTGCGGGTGAGCAATCAAACCCCTTTTCCCATTCGACTCGCATTGCTGCCTCAAGTTCAGGATGAAGTGACAACGACCTACCGCCAGCCTGTGCATTGGGATTTTGCTCCAGAAGAAGGTAAAACCAAAGGATTAATTCTCTCTTTGCCCGATCGCACCCTGAGCCTACAGGCAGGAGATGTTTTAGTGGCTTTCGCCCAAGATGGCTCGCGACGCTATTGGGGCCCTTATGTTGTGGGTCAAACTTTGCTTCCCAATTGGAGGGCTGAACAGAAGGAATGGTGGTTAATTTTGCAACCTTAGTTCTACTTTAGTTCGATTTTTTAAGTTCGATTTTCCTGCTTCAGCTTTCAGGCTACTTTTAGGTTGCTTTCAGGCTGCTTTCAGGCGATATCCTCCACGGTTCTGCCTTTGCCGTTTTGCCTTTGCCGTTTTGCCATACAGTGATAAGACTAAGGGTTCATCCTGTCAGGATTCCCAGGGTTGGCTGATGACAAAATGACGAGTTGACTGATGACAAAAGGCGGCATGAACTCAAATTTCGATCGGCTATCTGCTCACCTGAATCGGTATCTGAACAAGCGAGTGCCATGGCTGTGGGTGGGGGCAGTGCTCTGGTTGACCACATTAACGGGGATTAGCCTCTGGCTGCATTTAGGCAGTACGGGCTTGGTAGACGAAACTGAACCCCTCTTCGCTGAAGCAGCTCGCCAGATGTTGGTGCGCGGCGACTGGGTAACTCCCTACTTTAATGAAGCCACCCGGTTTGATAAGCCGCCCCTCGTGTATTGGATCATGGTGATCGCTTATCAGGTGATGGGCGTGAACGAGTGGGCAGTGCGATTTCCCTCAGCCTTAGCAGCTACAGGCTTGACGATCGCTGGCTTTTTAACCCTGCGGCAGTTTGGTGTGACGCGACCGATCGATGCCGCTACTCCGGCTCAGTTGCGGTTATCGGCTTGGATCGGCAGTGCCCTGATCGTCCTGAACCTGCAAACGATCGCTTGGGGGCGGATTGGGGTCTCTGACATGCTGCTGAGTGGTTGCTTGGGAGGCGCATTATTGGCTTTCTTCTGGGGATATGCGGCAGGCGATTTAGAGCCTTCTGTAACCCGTCAAAATAGGCAAAAGCTCTGGTATCTGGCATTTTGGGGATTATGCGGCTTGGCAGTCCTGGCTAAAGGGCCAGTGGGAATTGTGCTGCCAGGGCTAATTATTGCGGCATTTGGGCTATATCTGGGCAATTGGCGCAGTTTGTTGCAGGAAATGCCCTGGCTCTCTGGAATCCTGCTATTTTTGGCAATCATCTTACCCTGGCATATTCTGGTGATTATCGCCAATGGAGAAGCCTACATCGAGTCGTTTTTCGGTTACCACAATGTGGAACGATTTACCCGAGTGGTCAACAACCATTGGGCTCCGATCTGGTTTTATTTTGCGATCGTGCCGATTTCATTTTTTCCCTGGACAGCCTATTTACCGATCGCGATCAGCCGATTGCGGTTCTGGCAACCCCAGCGTTGGCGCAATCAAGCCCGATCGACCCATCTGGGATTGTTTGCCCTGATCTGGTTTGCGGTCATTTTCGGATTTTTTACGATCGCCGCGACTAAACTGCCCAGCTACACGATTCCGTTGTTGCCAGCCGCCGGGATTTTGGTGGGGCTATTTTGGAGCGATCAACTCCGATATCCTGTCCAGTCGGGAGCGGTGAGATGGAGTCATGCCGCCAGTATCGGCTTAGCGGTGCTGCTTGCAGGGGCGCTCTGGCTCAGCCCTCGCTGGTTGGGTAACGAACCAGAGATGCCTCAATTAGCCGAAGTGATTCAACAATCTGGCATTATCCACTGGGGGGCAGCCCTGTGGCTCTTGGTGGCAGGATGCGAGCTGGTGTTGCTGCTGCGACGACAAGGGCAATGGATTTGGAGCGTGCGGCTGCTGGGCTTTGTTGGCTTTTTGCTGATGACGCTCCTGCCCGCTATGACAATCCTTGATACCCAAAGGCAGTTACCGCTGCGCCAGTTGGCAGCGACGATCGAGCAAGTCCATCAACCTAATGAGCCGATCGTGATGATTGGCTACCGTAAACCTAGTTTAGTGTTTTATACCCATCGTCCGATTCTATATATTGCTGCTCCTGGGGATGTGCCAGAACAAATGCAGAAGCTGACTCGTCGCCTCTCGCGGCCTCGCTCCCCAGTTCGATCGCTGCTGATTCTGGGTCGCCCGGTGAAACTCCGAGAAGCAGGTATCCAACCCGATCAGTACGAAACGATCGCGGCAGCCGGAGTGCATCGGTTAGGACGTATGACGGTACAGCCCCGGAGAAAGTCTCCGTCTGCCCCCTCAAGCAATCCCAATTAGCCCCAGGCAGCTCAGTCCATCCCCCTGGGTTAGACGGCTACTCCACCCCGAATCAAACCTTGTTACAATGGCTCAGGCATAGAACCTGGTCAACTGAATCCCCATGCAAGCCCGTCGAATTTCCCGTGAATTAGCCCTGCTCAGTATCGCTCAACTCCCCAATAAACCAGAGCAACTTCAGGCTCAAACGCTTCAGGATGTCCTGCTGGCTGCGATCCGAACCCTGACGGTGGAAGTCCAAGACACGCTGGAAACGGCTGCGGCTGAACTCAACCGCAGTAGTGAGCGCTTACTGTCCAGTGAAACCAGAGCAGGCAGCATTAACACCTCTAGAACGATGGTGACCGAGGCGATCGAACTCACCCAAACGGCGATTAACCGAGTCGGTGCTGCCTTAGAACTGCCGGAATTTATCCAGCTCGCCAATCAAAAAGAGGTGCGTTCCTATGTGATGGAGCTGCTGACCCAAACCCAAGCGCATCGTGATGAAGTCGATGCCCTGATCAATCGATCGATGGTGGATTGGCAGATGCATCGGCTAGCTCGGATCGATCAAGATATTTTACGGTTGGCGGTGACAGAAATTTGTTTTTTAGGGGTGCCCCATCAGGTGGCGATCAACGAGGCGGTTGAGTTGGCTAAACGCTACAGTGGCGAAGATGGCCATCGCTTTTTAAATGGAGTGCTGCGCCGAGTCAGTGAGCAGTTCAATAGAGAAAAATCTGGCTTGGAAGCCCCCTCGACTTGAGGGTTTCGGCAAGGTTTTGATCACAGGTGAGACGAGATCACTAGCCGAAGCGACCCATTTTTTCCTAGAGTGAAATCATTAGACCGTGAAATTAGCAGAGTCAAATCAGGACGGCAGGCGCTATGGGTTCTTTCAATTGGTTTAACCGTCAATATAACGATAAGCCGAAGACTGATCCGCCAGAAGGGGATGCCGCCAGCGAAACCGATCAGCCTCCTGCGACGGAACAACCCCTTGCAGAGGAACCTGCCAGCCCATCGACTGCAACGACTCCAGCGGTCAACCAAGACTACTTAACTTGGGCAAAGGCGGCCTATGCCAACATCCGGAAACGGCAGGTCGAAGAAGATGGGGTTGAGCCAGAGGATGGGGAGACCGATCGACCCGCAGCGGCACAGGCTGAACCCCTCCAGCCCGAACCCCTCCAGTCCGAACCCCTCCAAACTGAATTTGCTGAACCGGAAACTGAGATCTCTGAGGCGATCGAACCGGCGATCGAACCAGCGACCGCATCGACAGTTAAATCCCCAGAGTCCCCAATAGAAACTCCGCCCGAAGCTAGGCTGGAAACTCCAGTCGAGCCGCCGACAGAATCAGCAGAAATGCCGCCAGTGGCGACCGCAGAACCTGAACCAGAACCGATCGCCCCTGAAGCGCCTGCCCTCGAACCGGCTGCGATCGAAGCTATACCCACCTCCCCACCTGCCGCCTTACCTTTTTGGGCCCAAGCCGAAGCGGAACGGTTAGAGCGCTTGGAACGGTTAAAACTGGAAGCCGAGCAGGAAGCTGAAGCAGAACGACAGGCAGTTTTGGCGGCTGAAGCGGCTCAGACCCGTCAGGCGACTGCTACGGTTTCAGAGGCCGAGCTGATCGAAGCCATTCCGGATTTTGTTTTGGATGAAGCTTTCTTGTGGTCGGCTGAAGTGTTGGCGGCTCAAGGTCGTCGCCCCGATCAGGTTTCCCTGGAGGAGATTACCTGGCTGAAACGGTTGCGACAAGGCCTCGACAAAACTCGGCGCAGTCTGGTCAATCAGTTGCGATCGATCGTGGGACAGGGGCCGCTCAACCAGGATGCGGTGATGGAGATCGAATCTCTCCTGCTGCAAGCCGATGTCGGGATCGAAGCGACGGATTACATTATTGACTCATTACAAAACAAGCTGAAACAGGAAGCGCTACCGCCTCAGGAAGCGATCGCCTACCTCAAGAGCCTGCTGCGGGAAATGCTAGATCGTCCCTTGGAGGATTCCCATAGCCTGTCGTTTGTCCCGGAAAAAGACAAGCTGAATATTTGGTTGATTACCGGCGTGAATGGGGCAGGAAAAACCACGACGATCGGCAAGCTGGCCCATATTGCTCAGAAATCAGGCTATCGCTGTTTAATTGCAGCCGCTGACACTTTCCGAGCCGCTGCGGTGCAGCAAGTCAAAGTTTGGGGAGAGCGAAGTGCCGTCGAAGTGATTGCCAATCCGGGGCAAAATACCGATCCAGCCGCTGTCGTGTTTGATGCGATCGCCGCCGCCCAATCGCGCCAGACTGAGCTGTTGTTGGTGGATACGGCTGGTCGCTTACAGAACAAAAAGAACCTGATGGAAGAACTGAGTAAAATTCGGCGCATTATCGACAAGAAAGCGCCCGATGCCCAAATTGAGTCGTTATTGGTGCTGGATTCAACCTTGGGGCAGAACGGGTTACGACAGGCGGAAGTCTTCTCCCAAGCTGCCAAACTGAGTGGGGTTGTGCTAACCAAGCTCGATGGCACGGCCAAGGGGGGGATCGCCCTGGCCGTGGTGCAACAGTTGGGGCTCCCGATCCGATTTATTGGGGCCGGCGAAGGAATCGAAGATTTACGCCCCTTCTCAAGCTATGAGTTTGTGGAAGCACTGCTGAGTGGTTGAGACTTGAGCTGGTTGAGACTTGAGGTGGTTGAGACTTGGGCCAGAGTAATGAGTCTGGCTGGGGGAATTTCGCTACTATTGAGCTTGAGGCTGAGCGTGTTTCCCTAGGATGCAAAGATGCGGAAGCGCGGTATTCTGGGGATTAGAATGAGAATCATTTTTATGCGGGAGGTGCGTGGCCGATGGTGACGACAGAGCTGAACGATCGGATGTCCGACCAAGATGTGGTTCCGGTAACAGTCCTAACTGGCTACTTGGGTGCAGGAAAAACCACTCTGTTAAACCGGATTTTGACCCACGAGCATGGCAAGAAAGTAGCAGTAATCGTCAATGAGTTTGGCGAAATCGGCATTGACAACCAATTGGTGGTGGATACCGATGAAGAAATCTTTGAGATGAATAACGGCTGCATCTGTTGCACTGTGCGTGGCGATCTGATTCGTATTATCGGCAAACTGATGCGGCGACGCGATAAGTTTGACCATTTGGTGATCGAAACAACGGGATTGGCCGATCCAGCCCCCGTGATCCAAACTTTTTTTATGGATGATGACATGCAGTCCAAAACCGCTCTGGATGCGGTAGTCACCGTTGTGGATTCCAAACATATTTGGCAGCACTGGGATTCGGATGAGGCGCAGGAGCAGATCGCCTTTGCTGATGTGATCTTGCTGAATAAAACTGATCTGGTCGAAGCAGCTCAACTGGACGAGTTGGAACAACGGATCCGCAGCATGAATGTGTTGGCGAAGATTTATCGCACCCGTGATGCCCAAGTGGAAATGGCTGCTCTGCTAGGGGTGAGCGCTTTTGATCTAAATCGGGCGTTAGAGCTGGATCCCCATTTTCTAGAAGATAGCCAGCATGGCCATCATCACGAACATGAGCATGATGAAACGGTTAAATCAGTGGCGATCGTTGAGCCGGGGGCAGTCGATGGGGCAAAGCTCAACCAGTGGATGAGTCAGCTTTTGCAAACTCAAGGGCCGGATATTTTTCGGATGAAAGGCATTTTACACATGGCGGGGGAAGAGCAGCGCTTCGTGTTCCAAGGGGTTCACATGCTGTTTGATGGCCGCCCCGATCGTCCCTGGAAGGCTGATGAAACGCGCCGCAACGAACTGGTCTTTATTGGGCGGAATTTAAATGAAGACCAACTCAAGGAGGAGTTTCGAGCGTGCCTCGCGTGAAAGCATCGGAAACCTTTACGGCTTTATGGCAGCAGCAACTCTCTGACTATGTGACCGCGATCGTTTGGCTCCCGGCTGATTCACCTTTCCCAAACCATAGCCTGCTTGCGGCCTCCGCCGCTGGGGAAATCACCGTTTTTGCGGCTGAAGGTTCCCAAGTCCACCCGATCGAGCTACAGGCTCCAACGGATGCGTCGATCGATGCTCTGGCGCTTGCCCACACAGGGCAATTTGTGGCAGCCGGAGGGCAGAGTGGCGAGGTGAAAATCTGGCGGTTGCAAGCTCAACCAGAACTGATTGCCACCCTTGAGAATGCACCGGCCTGGGTCGATCGCCTCGTCTGGCACCCGGCTCAGAATCTATTGGCCTTCAGTCTGGGACGGTATGTGCAGGTCTGGGATGCCGATACCAATCAGGTGGTAGCAACCCTCCATTTTGAAAATTCCACGGTGCTGGATATCACCTGGGATCCGGCGGGTGATCGGTTGGCTGTTTCCGGGTATCAGGGCATTAAAGTCTGGTCGATCGCCGATTGGGATGCTGATCCAACCTGGGTCGAGATTCCTTCTGCCAGTCAGTTAATCGCCTGGTCTCCGGATGGCAAATACATTGCGTCCGGTAATATCGATCGCACCATTTCGGTGATTGAGTGGGAAAATCCAGGTCTACCTTGGGTGATGCAAGGCTTCTCTGGCAAGATTCGTCAGGTGTCCTGGTCAGATACGGCCTTAAAACAGGGAGCCCCCCTGCTGGCGACTTCCAGCTCCCAAAGCATTGTCGTCTGGGAGAGGCATCCCGATGAGACGATCGGTTGGGAAGGCAAGGTGTTAGGTCAGCATGACGATACGGTGGAGGCGATGCAGTTTCAACCCGGTACTTCGCTACTAGCGACTGCTGGGGCAGATGGTTGGGTGGTGCTGTGGCAGAAGCTCAACCGGATCGGGCAAATGTTGCAAGGTGCACCGGGCGGGTTTTCCCAGTTAGCCTGGCACCCCAAAGCCCAACAGTTTGCCGCAGGCGGACAACGGGGTGAATTGATCGTCTGGAAGCAAACTTCACGGGGTCAGGGGTTTGGTTAGCCCTAGGGATAGACCGTCGGGAAAAGGATTGCAGGCAACGAGCAGTCTGGGGCTCGGTCAGTCCGGGGCTCGGTCAGTCCGGGACTCGGTCAGTACGATAAGATCAGAGCACTCGACTTGAGGCAAAACTTGATGGAAACTCCTGTTTGGATGGATTGGCTCGCCGGTGGACTGGCGGCAGTAATTTTGATCGGTGGTCTAGTGATGCTGTTGAGTGGGGTTTCGGCGATGAATCAGAAACAATAAGGAATCAGAACCCATCACAGCAAGGGATCAGCAGAGGCGATCGACCCAACCGTTCCCGGATTTGCGGGATCACCCTTTCAGCAAGATTGCCTTTGCAGGTTTGCCATAAACTTGTTATGATGAATCACGGTTTAGCTGAGATGTCAGTAGGCGATTCAGGTAAACCATTGGCTGAACCGTTCAAATGATGAAGTCGGAGGGACGGAGTAAGCCAGGACATGATCGCGGGATGTAGCGCAGCTTGGTAGCGCACTTCGTTCGGGACGAAGGGGCCGCTGGTTCGAATCCAGTCATCCCGATTACGCCAATCTCGACTCTATGGATTATTGCTGGGTTGGATGATGATTCACCCAGATTTTGCGCAACTCATCTGCCCCCAAGATCATGGGAGGACAGATGAGCAGTACCAACCATTGCCATGGAGCCAGCGGAGCAGTCGAAAAAATGTTGCGCAGGAAGAGATGGTGAGTAATCAGCAAGACTAAGACCCATTCCATTGCGATGCCCACCCAAATCAAAGGATTCGAAAAAAATCCCAGTTGTAAAATAGAGGTTCGTTCGGATCGGCAAGCAAATACGTTGCCATCTTGACAGGCGACGATCGTGGCTAGGGTCATCGTCGTGGCTTGGATATAGATTGCCAGAGTCGCGGCATCTGCCGAGTGAGATAGGATGATCGGAGTGGTTGCTTGCAGCTCGGTCAGGTTATAACCATGACTCCACCAAACCAGAAAGAACGCAGCCATGCCCAAAACTGCTTCTAATAATCCTAAAAAACAGTAGGCTCGCATCAACAAAGCGCGATCGAGCAAGGATTTGGATTTGGCACGGGGCGGTTGTTGCATTGTTCCAGCTTCTGCCTGCTCCGCTCCTAAGGCCAAAGCAGGGAGCAGATCGGTGCCTAAATCGATCGCCAGAATTTGCATAATGACCAGAGCGGGCGGGATCTTGAGCAACACCATGAATAGAAATGGAACCAGTTCTGCTACATTTGAAGCAAGGATATAGGTAATAAATTTACGAATATTTTGGTATACCGTTCTCCCCTGCTCGATCGCAGCAACAATGGTCGCAAAGTTGTCATCTGTGAGGACAATATCCGCCGCCTCTCGGGCCACATCAGTCCCATTCAGACCCATGGCCACCCCAATATGGGCGGCTCTTAAGGCAGGGGCATCATTGACCCCATCTCCCGTCACTGCCACAACATCACCAATATCTTTGTAGGCCTGTACCAAGCGCAGTTTGTGCTCAGGAGACATGCGGGCAAAAACCAATCCCGATCGATATTTCACAATTTGTCGCAGTTGCGCATCTGATAAATGCCCCATGCCTTCGCCCGTCACCACCCGTACCGAATGAGCCACTAAGCCAATTTGCCGGGCGATCGCTTCTGCGGTCAGGCCATAATCTCCGGTCACCATGGTGACCTTAATGCCGGCCTGGTGACATTGGGCGATGGCCGCCTGTACTTCTGGACGGGGAGGATCAAACAAGGCCAGTAAGCCGAGAAACGTTAAATTTTGTTCTAAATCCTGGGAGCGAAGCTGAAGCATTTCACTGCCTCCCCGCCGGGCTGCTACGCCTAACACCCGGAATCCTCGTTGGGCTAAGCCATCGTTGGCCCCCACAATTTCCTCCCAGTCAAGCTGGAGTAGGGGGGCGATCGTACCATTTCGTAAGATGGTGGTGCAATGCCGCAAAACTTCTAACGGAGCCCCTTTCGTGAAGGCTAAATTGGGCTGTTCATAATCATGATTCCAGAGCGAGGACGATCGCCAATCCAACACCACCGTCATCATGCGGCGACGGGAATCAAACGGAACTTCACGCAGGCGGGGTTGCTGTTGCTGCAAAGTGGCTAAATTCAATCCGGCCTTGGCTGCCGCAACCAACAGTGCCGCCTCAGTGGGATCGCCAATCTCTTGCCAACGGCTGGGGGTCGTCAGGTGAATCAGGCGAGCATTGGAACATAGGGCGGCTCCCGTCAACAGTAAATTGATTTTCCAAGCGGCTGCAAAGGTAAGGGGAATCTTGACTTCGCCTGCGGTAGGATCATAGCCTGCCCCAGTGACCTCAATCAGCGTAGGAGTTATAGTTGGCTGAAGCTTAGGTAGGTGCCCATTCGGGATTAGCGATCGGGGGGGCAGTTCCCCAGAATCAGGAAGGGATGGTGGGGCGGGTTGCCAGGGAATCCAGAGGAAACGGACGGTCATTTCATTTTTGGTTAGTGTGCCGGTTTTATCCGTACAAATCACCGTGGTAGCACTTAGAGTTTCAACGGCTGAAAGGCGACGCACCAGAGCATTCTGCCGCACCATTCGCCGCACTCCGATCGCCAAGGATAGCGTGACGGTTGGTAGTAACCCTTCTGGCACTAACGCCACAATAATGCCGATCGCAAAAATAAAACTCTCTTTGACCTCCATGCCCACCAGCAAAGAAGTTAGCAAAAACACGATGACCCCCATACTGAGAGCGATCGCCGTAATTACCCGGACAATATGGGCCACTTGCACTTCTAGCGTACTGGGTTCTCGTTTCACGACGGTGGTCAAGTGCGCGACATGACCAAATTCGGTTTGAGCCCCAGTTGCGTAGACCACTGCAACGCCTCGCCCCGCCGAAATCGTAGACCCCGCCAGCACCAAATTGGCAATTTCAGCCAGGTTGACGGATTCTTGTAAAGGGTGTTCTCCGGCTGGGATGGCCTTCCCGCCTCGAATTGAAGCCGCCTCCCGGATACTGACGGCATGAGCATTGCGGGCAACAGGTAGGGATTCCCCTGTCAGCACAGACACATCTAGATACAGGCTCTCAGCAGCGATCAGACGCGCATCGGCAGAAACGCGATCCCCTTCCTCCAGTTGGATGACATCCCCTCGCACCAGTTCGCGGGCTGGAATTGGTTTAAGTTCCCCATTGCGATAGACTTTAACCTGCATCGGCAAGACGTGCTTTAAGGCAGCTAACGCTTGTTCCGCCTGAAACTCTTGCCAAAAACTGAAGATTGCATTGATCCAGATGACAGCCCAGATCGCCCACCCTAACTGGGGAGTTCCGGAAATGAACGCTAAAGTGCCTGCCACCCACAGCAATAGCGCCATGAAATGACTTAGTTGATCGGTAAACCGGAGCCAGAGGGGTCGATGGATCGGTTCGGGCAGTTCATTCGCCCCAAATTGCTGAAGCCGTTGTGCTGCTTCGTCATCTGATAAGCCTGCAGGATGGGTTACCAGCGATTCGTAAATCCCTTCGATCGGTAAAGCCCATACCGGTTGATGAATGGAAGACATGTTCACCGACTCCGGATTCGCGTGGGATTACCTCATGTTGTCGCATGTTTCCAGAACAGAATCAATCATGGCAATTCAACCCAAATTTGATCAGAATGGGGAATCACCCCCTGACTCGATACCATCACCCCTATGACGATCGCGAATGGCAGCTTGCTGAAAGTTGAAGCCCTGGGACGACAGATTCAAAATCGCTGGATTTGGCGAAATATTAGTTTCGAGCTTCAGCCCGGAGAGCGACTGGCTCTGATTGGCTCCTCAGGGGCAGGCAAAAGTTTGCTGTTGCGATCCTTAGCGGGGTTAGATCCAGCTCAAACTGGCAAGATCTGCTTTAGAGATCAGCCGTTATCTGATTGGTTAATGCCCCATTACCGCGCCCAAGTCACCTATGTGCAGCAACGCCCAGCCCTATTTGAAGGCACAGTGGAGGATAACCTGCGATCGGTCTACCAATTTGCCGTGCATCACCCCAAAACCTTCGATCGCGATCGGATTGCCCAATATTTGGCATTGTTGAATCGTCCAACGCAGTTCCTCGATCGGCCCAGTCTGAGTTTATCTGGCGGTGAAGCTCAAATTGTGGGGTTTCTGCGGGCTCTCCAATTGAATCCGCAGGTGTTTTTGCTGGATGAACCGACTGCCGCATTAGATCGAGAAGCCGTCGAGCAGTTTGAAGCCTTAGTGCGGTGTTGGCACACTGAAGACCCGCAGCGAGCCTACATTTGGACAAGCCATAACCCAGACCAAGTGCAGCGAATCAGCGATCGGCAATTTGCCCTTTCGCCCGATGAATCGACGGTTAAACCAGAAGCTTGAGAAACGCCAGATCATCAACTTGAAATCATCAACTTGAAATCATCAACATGAGATCAAATCATAGACATGAGATTATAGAGTGATTTCTCTGGTAGTTTCGTCTTCTGGTGGCTCCGATGACAACCAGCTATATCCCCATCACCTATTGGCAGTTGGCTCTAGCATCTGCCCTGATCTTGATCAATATCGGGTTATCCTTCGTGTTGCAATTGGGATTAGCCAAACAGCTTGGGATCGCTGCATTCCGAATGACTGCTCAGCTTTTGTTAGTTGGTTATGTTCTTAAATGGGTATTCACTTTACAACAACCTGGATTAGTTTTACTGGTCGCCCTGTTGATGAGTTTGATTGCTGGACAGGCGGCTACCGATCGAGTTAATCGCCGTTTCGTCAATATATATGGGAGTTGTTTTCTATCTATTCTAATTTCATCTATTTTTGCTACTGGTTTGACGGTAGAAGGAATTATTCAGGTTCATCCCTGGTATAATCCCCAATATGTAATTCCAATGTTAGGAATGGTATTGGGAAATGCCCTCACAGGCACTTCACTGGCATTGGAGCGATTCACCGATGATTTGATTAACCGCAGAGAACAGGTTGAATCTCTGTTGGCATTAGGAGCGACTCGCTGGGAAGCTACTCAAGGGCTCATCCAGGTGGCAATCCGCACGGGCATGACCCCAACGATCAATCAAATGATGGTGATGGGGATTGTCAGTTTACCAGGAATGATGACAGGGCAGATTTTGGCAGGAGCCCTCCCAACCGATGCGGTGCGTTATCAGATTGTGATTCTTTTTACGATCGCCGCTGGAACAGCGCTGTCAACGATGAGCATTGTTCTGATCGCCTTTCGGGTTCTCCTGAATGCTCAGCATCAACTTCAGGTGGAACAACTCCAACTGAGGCAGAAAGCTCCCTCTAATTAGGGCTCCAGCTCATGAGGGCTTCAACTCAAAAAGCTGATTGACTGACAAAACTCAAACTACCCACTGCTACGCAGAAGCAAGCGACACCCCAACCCCTTTCCCAGAGCGGGCGAGGGGCTTTCGAACCAGGATTGGATTGCAAGTCCCTTTGCCCCTAGTGGGAGAAGGGATTTAGGGATGAGGGGAAAAGATTGGTCAGTCAATCAACTCAAAAAGTCTAACTGACTCTGCGGTGTAAAGTCAGGAAAAACCTGGCTCAAGCGCGATCGATCGAGGTGCAGGTGAGTTTGCAGGAGAGTGCTGAGGGGATCCCGAAAGTCAGTTGTGATGGGGAGAAAACGCCCTTGATGCAGCTCATTGGTTGCCAACCCTCGCCAATCGCCATAAACCTGACCGCCCCGAATTTTTCCCCCCAGCAGCCACAGGACATTGCCATAGCCGTGATCGGTACCCCGATTGAGATTTTCCTGCACAGTGCGACCAAATTCTGAAAATACAACGATCGTGGTTTCGGCATAGATTGAACCTAACCCATCCACCAACACCTTTAGCCCTTCTGCCAACTGGCGCAATTGATTGGCTAACGCGCCCGTGCTGCCACCTTGAGCAACATGGGTATCCCAGCCACCATCGATCGACATAAAGGCCAGTTGAATTTGGGGTTCTTGCACCATGAGAGCCGCTAACTGACGTGCATTGTTGGCAAAGGTGGGGCGACCGATCTCATTTGCAGTCAGGATAGGGTTTTCTGGATCGGCTGCACTGATGAGCCGACGCAAAATTTGGCGTGCCTCCCGCCCCTCCTGGTAAATGGGATGGAGTTGGGGAGCATCCTGGTAAAGTTGATTGAACAGATCACGATAGGCCGGGGTATCCAACGGTAACGGCTGTAAGAGAGTGCCATTCGCAGGCAAATTGATCACCGGAATGGAGCCTTGTAGAATGCGCGGGAGGGTGGGCTCAACACTGATTGCGGCTACCGGACTGGAATTGGGTAATACCGCCAGCAGGCGATTCATCCAACCCGCTGGAGTAGATTTGTCTCCTGGTGTCCCATTTTCGAGATAGGTTTGGGCATCAAAGTGCGATCGGGTGAAGAAAGGAGAGCCACAAGCATGCACAAATGCTAAGCTCTGCTGTTGCCATAAAGGTTGTAATGGAGCCAGCGCAGGATGTAGACCGAAAAAGCCATCAAGGTCGATCGCACCATCGGGTTGACCTGGTTTGGGGATTGCGATTGTTTCTCGCAGTTGGTAGTATGCGGCTTCTTGGTAGGGCACCACCACATTTAAACCATCAACTGCACCCCGCAACATAATCACAATCAAACGTTGGGAGCTAGAATTGGCTGGGTTTTGACGAGATGATCCGGTTGGGCGAGCATTCACCCATTGGGCTGCACAAGCCGAAGTGGTAGCAGTGAGGGCAAGATGCAAGAAATGACGACGCTTCATGATTGATGATTCCTCCTTGTTGGATCCGATCAGCGATACATCAACTCAGGGCTTCCCAGCACAGCCGCTGCTCGGAGTCGGGGGGGAGATGCTTCAATCAATTGTTGTGTTTCTGTCGAGAGCGTACTGCCTAATAGATCCAGTAAGGGCTGGTAAGCCAGCGGAGTTCGTTCAATGCGGGTGGCTCGTTCACCGAGAGGCGGCGGATCCACAGTCAAGGGTAAGCGACCTGTTGCCAAGACGGCAACCCAATCTAAGCGGCGAGTGATCGCGTAGGGACTCAACCAAACATCCTGCGTATTTTTGTAACCATCGGGGGACGGACAGCCATACAGCCGCATACCCAACTGTTGTAGAATGCTGCCGATCG
Source organism: Elainella sp. Prado103 (assembly GCA_025454395.1). Lineage (GTDB taxonomy): Bacteria > Cyanobacteriota > Cyanobacteriia > Elainellales > Elainellaceae > Elainella. The sequence continues at coordinate 16,054 of JALOOM010000041.1, read as the reverse complement.
GTCGCGCATTTTTCACATCCATGCCGCTGGATCGCACGGCTGCAACCATAAATTGATAAGGAGATTTGAATTTGTGTCCAACGACTTGGGGATCCCAAAATTCGGGGCTATCAAACAGGGTGTTTAAAACGGCGCGGATTTCTCCATTCGTGTCTTGGAAGGTTTGTGCCATCCGGTTTACTAAAGATTCCGGCGGGCGATCGGCGACAAAATATTGGGCGAGACGATCGCTAATATAGCGGGCAGTGGCAGGATGACGGGCTAGAATATCGAGTGCTCGTTCTCCTTCTTCCATCCCTCCGCCTGGAATAGAGGTTCCCAAGAAAATCTTATTGCTGGGATCATGACGTTTGGGATTAAAGCAAAAGTTAGGATCTTCAAATTGTCGCGGTTGGCAAAAGCCCCAGCCCGTAAAGATCCGAGCCAGAGTAATTACATCCTGCTCAGTGTATCCACTCCCCACTCCCATAGTATGTAATTCCATGACTTCGCGAGCATAATTTTCGTTTACCTCATCTAATTCTCCCCGTCGAGCTGCCCTAGGGGAAATTCCATTTACCCAATTATCCAGGTAGAATAGCATGGCCGGATGTTTGGCTGTGGCTCCCAGTAGATCCCGAAATTTGCCAAAGACATAGGGGCGAATGGCATCCCGCTCGTAAACACCCACCCAATAGCGCGCTAATCCTTTGTCAGAGGCAACATTGAAGTGGTTATACCAAAAGTCCACCATCACTTCTTCAAGCTGGCGCGGACTGCTAATCGCTCGTAGCAATTTGGCTTGCGTGGCTTGATCCAGAGGCGTTAACCCCTTGAAGTTGGCATTCGATTCAACTACCTCAGTCGGCAAGACCCGATATTGCTGCAATAGCTCGGTTGGGCTCAGTTGCAGGGTCTCGAATTGTTGCAGTCGATCGATCAAGATCGCAGATTCGGGAATGGAACTGGGATGAAGTTGGGCTTGAATATAAGCCTCAACCCCGATCGATCGAACTTGCTCTAAACTGCTGGGGCTGGCTCCAAACCCTAAGCGATTGAGAACATGGAACACCTTTGCCTCGTTGGATAAAGTTGCGGCCAGGCTAGGCTGATTCCAACAGAGCCAGCAGCAGCCGGTCAAGCAGACAACCAATGTCTTCCGCCAAGTTTTTTGCCAAATTTTTTGCCAAATTTTTTGCCAAGTTTTTTGCCAAGTTTTTTGCCAAATTGTTTGCCACATAAACTGAACACACAAGATAGGGGGCAACGGCTGTTGTCGATCCTAAGCAAAGGAATTCATCGATCGAGGCATTCAGACGGGATCTTTACCAAACCTTTTCATTAAAGGTTTCCATTGGAGAGGTTTCCATTGGAGAGGTTTCCATTGGACTAGCCTGCGCTCAACAGACCTCGATCGCTGCTCTCGCCATCAGGATCAGGCAAGCAATCCAGCCCTACAGAGCCCTACAGAGCCCTACAGGCAGTCCGGTCATCAGGCAATCTAGACAGAGGCAAAGCTGCTAACTGAGCTGATTCATCCGGTAACCCATACTGTGAACGGTCTCGATCAGATCGTCAGAAGCGCCAGCCGCTTTAAGTTTCTGACGTAATCCACGAATGTGAACCTTGACTGTATGTTCCTCAGGAGGAGATTCTAATGACCAAACATGCTCGATCATCACACTGCGGCTTAAGACACGACGACCATTCCGGAGGAGCAATTCGAGGAGAGCATACTCTTTAGGAGTCAGATGGATCGGAGTCTGTCCGTAGCCGACTTCGCAAGTGCTGGGGTTTAGATGGAGATCGCCCCATCTCAGAATGGGAGCAGCACTGGCGGTTCCGCGACGCAGCAAAGCCCGAATTCGGGCAAATAATTTTTGTAAATCAACGGGTTTAACCACATAGTCATCGGCTCCCCGATCGAGCCCATTGATTTCGTCGTCCAGTGTGTCACAAGCGGTGAGCATCAGAATTGGCAAATTGTATCCATGGGATCGCAATCGATGACATAAACTAATGCCATCTAACTCAGGGAGCATGACATCCAACACCAGTAAGTCATAATCCAGCGATTGGGCTTGATGCCAGCCGGTTTCTCCATCGATCGCAACATCGACCACATACCGCTGATCGGTTAACGCTTCTGCCAATGTTTCTGCAAGACGAATATCATCTTCAACTAGGAGAATCCTCATCGCTGGAGGGGAAGGAAAAAGCAACTATATAGAAAAACAACTATTCGGAATAGAAAAATTACTATTCAGAGTTGTTCCAATTCTACAGGACTCTGTGCCGCAATTTTATTCTTGATCGCGTCTCAGTCCGATTCTTTGTGAAGCGAAGTAGAACCCGGAACTTAAGCCCCTTGCCTAGCAAGAATTGATTCTATGCAAGCTCATATCAAATTGGTATCAGACCGATTCCAAGCAAGTTCTAGATCGGTTCCGAATCAGTCTTGCCGAGCGTTAAGCAATCTCATCTGCCATAGATCACATTAATACTGTCTAAAACACTGTCTAAATAAATTCAATAAATTGTCAAGATTTATTACTTTTTGATTTCTTTCCGCTTTCTTTACCGTTTTCTAACAAGTTTCTTTACTTTTGATATGAGATGCTTAAATTTCAGAGTTGTTTACGGTGGCAAATCACACCATAAAGCCGGTTGATATTAATCATTGAATCTGCTCTCAGCAATCTGTGATCATTATTCCTTTTGAGCATTCCCCTGCTTCTGCTCCCAGTCAACTGGCTCAGAAGCTAAAGCGATCCTCAAGCGTATCGCTCCTCCATTCATAACCTCAATACATTTTTTGGAGAACTTGAATGTCCCTGCCTCTGTTAGAATATGCACCCCGATCCCAAAATCAGCGCGTGAAAGGGTTTGAAGTGCCTGGTGATGAACAACCTCGCATTTATAATACGGATGGGCTGCTTTCAAATACAGAAATGGATCTGCTGATTAAAGCCGCCTATCGCCAGATCTTTAACGAGCAACAAATGCTTTTGAGTCACCGTCAACCGCTGTTAGAATCTCAGCTCCGAGCCGGACAAATCACCGTTAAAGATTTCATTCGTGGATTGGTTTTAGCGGATTCTTTCCGACGACTGGTTTATGATTGCAATAACAACTATCGTTTTGTAGAAATTTGTGTTCAAAGAATTCTGGGACGCAACAGCTACAGCGATCGAGAACGGTTATCCTGGTCAATTGTGTTAGCCACTGAAGGCTTACGGGGATTTGTGGATGCTTTGTTGAACAGTGAAGAATACCAACAAAATTTTGGCGCTCACACTGTTCCCTATCAACGCCGTCGCATTTTGCCCAAACGGATCCAGGGAGAAGTAACCTTTGCCCATACTGCTCGTTATGGTAGTGATTACCGCAACAAATTGCCGAAACCTGGTCTATCTCGTAGTTGGCTGACTCCTTCTCATGCGGATGGGTTGTTTACTCAAGGTGAGAAATTTGACCTCAAAACCTTTATCGATCGAGCCAATTGGCCAATGGTAGCAGCCGTTTTATTACCACTCTCGATCGTGATGATTGGTATGTTCGCGGTAGCATTGGCAAACTAATAGGATGAGCTGCAAAATAGCCATTCTAGGTTTTAAGATTGAATTCCACCCATTGGTTCACCGAACGCAATCCATCTAACGTAATCCCGCGATCGATGCGCTATGCCCCCCTCCCTAACCAGCCTCCCTGATGCTATTTCGATCGGGGTGGCTTTCTGTAGTTTATTATTGGCAGCAATGTACGGATATTTCAACCAGGAAATATCCCGGCGGCGGCAAGCTGAAATGTTATTGAGACAACAGACCGATCGGGAACGATTGGTAACTCAGATTGCTCAGCAAATTCGCCAATCACTCAACTTAGACGAAGTCATGTCTACCACGGTTGAGGAGGTGCAGCGTTTTTTGAAAGCCGATCGCGTTTTAATCTATCGCCTATGGGATGATGGTACTGGTTCGGCGATCCATGAAACCGTCTTACCTCCTTATCCCAGTATTTTAGGGCAAACCTTTCCAGCCGAAGTTTTTCCTCGCCCATATCATCAAGCCTATTCTGGGGGGAAAACGCGCACAATTACTGATCTTGAGCAGTCCGATGTGGAAGCTTGTCTGGCAGAATTTGTCACCCAGTTTGGAGTGCGGGCTAAATTAGTTGTACCGATTATCCAAGCAAAGGGAGCCCAGACAGCCGAGTATTCCTGTGAGTATTCCTGCCATCCCCATTGTCGGCCGTACCTTTGGGGGCTCTTGATCGCCCATCAATGCAGTCGCCCGCGTCAGTGGGAAACCTGGGAAGTGGAATTGATGAAGCAATTGTCTACTCAAGTGGCGATCGCAATTCAACAATCTGAGCTGTATAACCAACTTCAGCAACTGAATACCCAGCTCGAACAACGGGTGCAACAGCGAACCACCGAATTGGCGACTGTCAATGCTTCTTTGCGAGCGGAAATTGCCGAACGGCAGCGCACTGAGATCGCTCTACGACACAGCAACGAAACCTTACAAGCATTGGTCACTGCTTCGCCCAGAGCCATCTTGATGTTGGATCTAGAAGGCAAAATTCAAATCTGGAATCCTGCTGCTGAGCGTATGTTTGGTTGGGCTGAATCAGAAGTGATCAATCGCCCTAGCCCCATTCGATTAGATGATCAGTTGGCAGATCAAACAACGCTGCAAAGTAGTGTGCTGCAAGGCGAAACCCATACTCGGATCGAGTTACGTCGTCATAGAAAAGATGGTACAGCGATCGATATTATTTTCTCAGCCGCTCCCTTACTGGATACAAACAATCAAATTCGTGGCATTGTTGCCGTGATCACAGATATTACTGAGCAAAAGCAACGGGCTGAACAACTCCGCTTACTGCAATCTGTAGTCGTGAATACGAACGATGCAGTGATTATTACAGAAGCCGAACCCATTGACTCACCTGGCCCACGGATCCTTTATGTCAACGAAGCTTTCACCCGCATTACGGGTTATCAACCGGAGGAAGTTTTGGGCAAAACCCCCCGCATTTTACAAGGTGCTAAAACCGATCGAGCTGAGCTCCAAAAAATTCGATCGGCTTTAGCCAGTTGGGAGCCTGTAACCGTTGAAGTAATCAACTATCGTAAAGATGGCTCTGAGTTTTGGAATGAATTGAGTCTGGTGCCGGTTGCTAATGCTCAGGGATGGTATACCCACTGGATCGCCGTTCAACGCGATACGACTGCCCGTAAACGGAGCGATGAAATTCGCCTTGCTCTAGAACGAGAAAAAGAACTGAGCGCCCTTAAAACCCGCTTCTTCTCGATGGCATCCCATGAGTTTCGCACCCCTCTAAGTACGGCCTTAGCGGCGGCGCAAGTTTTAGAAAACTCCCCAAACGAGTGGGACAATACCGAAAAACGCCTGCGTAATCTCTACCGCATTCAGGATTCTGTTAAACATATGGTGCAGTTACTGGATGATATTTTAACCATCAATCGCGCTGAAACAGGAAACCTGGCTTTTCATCCCAAACCCTTGAATCTGGAACAATACTGCCATCATTTTATTGAGGAAATGCAGTTGAGTGCCGGTTCCCAGCATCTACTCTCGTTCACTTGCCAGGGCATTCCTCGTCCGATCGATCTGGATGAGAAATTAATGCGATCAATTTTGTCGAATTTGCTCTCCAATGCGGTCAAGTATTCTCCCAATGGCGGACAGGTGACCCTCACGTTATCCTTTCAGGTCGATCGCGTTCAGATCAGGGTACAAGACCAAGGAATTGGCATTTTGCCAGCAGACCACAAGCGGCTATTTGAGCCATTTCATCGGGGCAAAAATATTCGCACTATTCCAGGAACAGGCTTAGGATTGGTCGTGGTCAAAAAATGTGTGGAACTCCATCAAGGCAAGATTCAGATCCATAGCCAGGTTGGTGTCGGTACTACTTGCACAGTGAGCTTTCCCGATTCCACTGCCATTAAGCCGATGATTGATCCGATCGATTAACAAATCGCCCCACCGTAAGCAGCGGGGTATCGAGCCTCCCAACCTTTTTTGATCGCACTAATGCCTCAAGGGGCAGGGAATGTACCTGTGACTGGATTCAACCGAATATCACACTCTCTTTAATTCTCTATTGACGCTGTCTACCTGAGGGACTATGCTAGCTGGTGCTATCCACCTCGCAACAACTGATCATATTCCGCATGTGTTCCAATCCAAAACCACGCAATATCGTTGTTTTCCTCTACTGCTAAAGCACGGTAATGAACGCCTATTCGTACTGACCAAAATTGCCCTACCTTTTTGAAGTGCAGCGATGGATATCGAGAATCCTGCTTGAGCAACTCATAACATCGATCGGCGAGGTCTTGAATGTCATCTGGTAACTGTCGATAGTGATACCAGAAATCAGGAGTTGCGCGATATCTCACAGATCAGTGCAACGCCCTTCTCGTAAATGTTGCAGTGCTCGCTCTGCCAACTTATTAAGCCGACCTGCGGCAACATCTTCCTCAAACTGCCGATCCCATACCTCAGCATCAAACTCTGCGAACCAGGCTCGGAAAGCAGCAAGCTCATCTGCGGATAGCTTACTGATAGCACTTTCAATGTCTTGTAAACTACTCATGGAAATCGAGAGGACATGTAACAAGTTAACTGTTCATCCTCAATACTATCGCTAAGACCTAAGTTTGTCCTCCTCCTGCTTCCGTCACCATGGTCAGGATTGCCAAATCGCTATAATAAGATGGATGCTCTAGGCTTGCCGCTGAGATCTCCAACAATCCATTTCTGGAATTAGATGAACATCCAGGTCAAACAAAGTCGCTTGACTCGGTCGTAAGGTTAAACCGGACTCTTCTTGAACTTCACGGATCGCGGTGGTTCTGCCATCTATTTCGCCTGGTTCAGCATGACCACCCGGTTGCAACCAGCGATCGAACTTCCGGTGATAGATCAATGCCACTTGTTGCGTATCTGCACTGACGACCCAAGCACTCCCAGTAATATGTCCCGGTTGATAATGCTGACGATGAAATGGGGTTGGAGCAGTCGTCAGTAAGGTGAGGATATTGGCTTGGTGCTGAGCTTCCCGATCGTCCCAGGGTTGATGCTGCTGCAAGAGGTCTAAAAGCGAGGTCTGCATGGGTAGAGATTGGACTATGCTGGGGATGCGTTCACCCATTCTAGCCTACGACTTTCCCCCGTTTGACTGGATTGGCCGACTCCCTTTTCCCGACTTGAGACAAATGTGGCTGATTTGAGCGAAACTAGGAGAGGCAGCTCGATCCAATCTCATAGTCCCATCTCATAGTCTCACCGATCGATTCACCTGATTCTCACCTGGTTCAGTCATCTACGCCTCCAAAATTATGCTCACCTCCACTCGCGAACTGCTGGAAACTGCCCGCCGCAATATTTATGCCATCGGAGCCTTCAATATCTATAACTTGGAGGGAGTACGAGCCGTTGTACAAGCCGCAGAAGCCTATCAAAGTCCAGCGATACTACAAATTCATCCCAGTTCACTGAAATATGGTGGATCGCCCCTGGTTTCTCTCTGTTTAGAAGCGGCGAATGCGGCTAAAGTACCGATGTCAGTGCATTTGGATCACAGTACATCTGCCGCAGCGATCCAGTTTGCGTTAGATGCGGGCATGAATTCGGTTATGGCAGATGGCTCCCATTTACCCTACGACGGCAACATGCAATTTACCCGCCAAATGACCGAATTAGCTCATCGCTATGGGGCGGTGGTGGAGGCAGAAATTGGGCGAATTAGTGGCACAGAGGATGGTTTATCAGTTGCAGAGAAAGAAGCGAAAATGACCGATCCCATCCAGGCTGGTGAATTTGTTCGGATCACTAAAGTTGATGCTTTAGCAGTGACAATCGGTAACGTTCACGGCGAATATAAAACTGAACCTCGGCTTGATTTCGATCGCCTGATCAAAATTCGTCAACGAGTAGGGGAAGATGTGTTACTGGTGCTGCATGGGGCCTCTGGTTTACCTGCAACCCTGATCAGTAAATCGATCGAATTGGGTGTTTGTAAATTTAATGTCAACACTGAGGTGCGACAGGCTTATATGAAAACGCTACGCTTGGAAGATTGCGTGGCAGATCAGTCCGATCTAGTTCCCTGTATGGAAACGGTGGTGGAGGCAATGCAGGCAATTGTGATGGAAAAAATGCAGTTGTTTGGATCAGCCCGACAAGCCCACCTGCACCAGACCCCTTACGCTCAGATGTTGACGGATCGGCAAAGCCAACAGCGATCGAAGCTGATTGGATTCTAGTAGAATTGCTCGATCTGAGCCTCTACGATGGGATCCAGCTTAACTTGCAGGAGTTTGGCAGGGTGAGTCTTGCAACATAGACAGCGACATAGACAGCAAAATAGACAGCAAGAAACGGGTGGCATTGAACTTCTGCGATCGATAAATTGAGGATTACAGATGGACGGATGATGAAGCCAGTAGGTGATATGAATCTCTTGGTAGAAAATAGCATTTATGACAGTGAAACTTATGAGCGGATTGCCAAAGCGATCACGTTTATGCGTCAAAATCATTTGAGTCAGCCTGACCTTGCGACGATCGCGCAGTCTGTGCATCTGAGTGAATATCACTTTCAGCGCCTCTTCACCCGATGGGCCGGCATCAGCCCCAAACGGTTCTTGCAATATCTAACCGTAGAATATGCAAAATCAAAAATCGCTGAGACTGCGAACCTGTTAGATCTGACTGTAGATACTGGTTTATCGAGTCCGGGGCGTTTACACGATCTGTTTGTGAAGTTGGAAGCTATGTCGCCGGGTGAGTTTAAGGCGGGGGGAAGAGGACTGCAAATTGGGTATGGAATCCATCCAACCCCTTTTGGTCAATGCTTGATTGCAACGACTTGCCGTGGGATCTGCAATCTTCACTTCCTGGATACAACCAGTCAAAATGCTGCGGATCTCCTTCGCCTGGAATGGTCAAATGCTGACATTATCCCGGATCAGCAAGCAACTCAAGCAATCTGCGATCGTATCTTCACACCTGTTGCCGCTACCAACAAACCTTTGATTCTGGTGGTCAAAGGAACCAATTTTCAAATTCAAGTTTGGCGGGCGCTGTTGAACGTTCCGTTTGGCGGGATCACAACCTACCAGGGTCTGGCGGAAGCGATGGGTCGTCCGACTGCGGCAAGAGCCATTGGCAATGCTTTAGGTCGTAATCCGATTGGGTACTTAATTCCCTGTCATCGGGTGATTCGAGGATCGGGTGAGTTGGGCGGTTTCCGATGGGGCTTGGATCGCAAAACGGTTCTGCTGGGTTGGGAAGCGAGTCAAATGCAAGCCATTGGGCAGGAGTTGACATGAAAGTTTAGAGATTGCAGAACTGTTGCTGCTTGCTATCCCGATCGCCATTGTGTTAGCTCCAAGGCGGAGAGCTTCAACAGCAATGGACTCTAATCAACCTATCAGTCTGTAAATTGCTCAACCTGCAATTCAAAACCTGGTAGCACGGCTTCGCCAGAAAGCTGCGTCGGCAATGCACGCATCTCTTTAACTTGCCCCTGCCGATAGATCTCTACCTGCTGATCCTGGGGGTTGAACAGCCAGGCGAGCTGAACGCCGCTATCCAGATATTCCTGCATTTTTTCTTGCAGGGTGGCTAGGTGATCGGTGCGAGAGCGCAGTTCAATCACAAAATCTGGGGCGATCGGTGGAAATTTTTGCCGTTGCTCTGGGGTGAGGGCTTGCCAGCGAGATAGCTCGATCCAGGCTGCATCAGGCGATCGATTGCCACCGTTGGGCAAGTTGAACATTGTAGAGGAGCTAAAGACTTTTCCCAGTTTGGTTTTCCGGTTCCAGTTCCCTAGATCGATAATGTAGTCTGCTTCCCGGTTACCGCTATCACCACCCACGGGTGACATAAAAATCAAAGCTCCTACAGCACTACGTTCAATATTCAGATCAGGATTACTGATACAGAGCTGGTAAAACTGCTCGTCCGTGAGATGGACATGCCTGAAATCAACTGTTAGGGGCAAGGTCAGCGCTGTCATTGCCGTTAGCACCAGATCAGGATGGATAATAGGCAGAAATTCGAGATTCCCTTCACTATAGCAAACCTCATGCTCAATTTCTCTACGATCCCCTAAACTAACTGCGACTTATCTTACATCTTAACGATAGTATGATCAATCCTGTTAACATAGCTGAATATACCATAGCTGTCTCTTTTTACGAGGTTATGCATATCTTCAGAAAGACTTGCAGAAGATAAATTAAACCCAGAATTAATGTTTCCCCAACATTCGATCGCGTAAATGCTTGATCCGATCGCGCAACTTGGCAGCTTCCTCAAACTCCAGCTTCTTCGCGGCTTCCTTCATTTCCGCCTCCAGCTTCACGATCAAATCCGGGATTGTATCCAGCGGTAGATCATCCGCCTGTTCAAACGCCTGATCCAGCTCTTGAGCCGTCAGGCGGCGCGACACCTCCAGAAACTGAAGGATGGCATTGTTCGATCGCTTAATAATCGGCTGTGGCGTAATCCCATGCTTCTCGTTGTATGCCATCTGGATTTTGCGACGACGCTCCGTTTCGCTGATCGCCCGCGCCATGCTGTCGGTCATGTTGTCCGCATAGAGGAGCGCCTGACCTCGAATGTGACGCGCTGCCCGCCCGATCGTCTGGATCAAGGAACGCTCTGCCCGCAGGAAGCCTTCTTTGTCAGCATCCAGGATCGCCACCAGCGACACCTCTGGCAGGTCTAAGCCTTCCCGCAGCAGGTTCACCCCGATCAGCACATCAAAGTCTCCCTGCCGCAGATCTTGCAGGATCTCGATCCGCTCGATCGAATTAATCTCAGAATGCAGATAGCGGACTCGGATGGCACGTTCCTGAAGATATTCAGTTAAATCTTCTGCCATACGCTTGGTCAACGTTGTCACTAATGTTCGTTCATTTAGCTTGACTCGTTCCTGAATTTCATGTAGTAGATCATCAATTTGACCCTCCGTGGGGCGGACAAAAATCTCTGGATCGAGCACACCCGTTGGACGGATCACCTGCTCTACGACGCGCCCCGTTCCCGGAATGTAGAGCCGCTTTTCGCCTTTTTCCTGATTCTCCACCTCAAACTTGCCGCCCGACTGTCCCAATTCCCATTCGCCTGGGGTCGCCGAGACAAAAATGCACTGCTGCACCTTTTCCCAAAACTCTTCGGACTTGAGCGGTCGGTTATCTGCCGCGCTGGGCAGCCGGAAGCCATGATCGATCAAGGTCATCTTGCGAGAGCGATCACCGTTATACATGCCGCGCAGTTGTGGGATCGTAACGTGAGATTCATCGATTACCAGCAGCCAATCCTTGGGAAAATAGTCTACTAAACATTCTGGCGGCGAGCCAGCTTGCCGACCGGCTAAATGACGGGCATAGTTTTCCACCCCATTGCAGTAGCCGACTTCCCGCAACATTTCCAGGTCATAGCGGGTGCGCTGTTCCAACCGTTGCGCCTCCAGCAGTTTATTCTCGCCCTCTAATTCCACCAGCCGCAGTTTCAACTCCTGCTCGATGTCGTTGCAGGCTTCCTCCAACCGCTCATCCGGCGTGACAAAGTGGCGGGCTGGGTAGACATTCAGAGCATCCATACTTTGCAGCGTTTCACCCGTAATGGGATCGATGTAACGGATCGCGTCAATTTCATCGCCAAAAAACTCGATCCGAATCAGCCGATCCTCATAGGCCGGGCCGATTTCCAGCACATCCCCCTTAACCCGAAACTTACCCCGCCCCATATCCAGATCGTTGCGTTCGTACTGTACCGCCGCCAGATCGCGGAGGATTTGCCGCTGATCGACCTCCATGCCTACCTTAAATGGGATCGAAGCTTTGAGATATTCCGACGGAATCCCCAAGCCGTAAATGCAGCTAATTGAAGCCACCACGATCACATCCTGCCGTTCAAATAGCGATCGGGTGGCCGAGTGACGCAGCATGTCGATTTCATCGTTAATCGAGGCGGTTTTGGCGATGTAGGTATCTGTTACCGGGATATAGGCTTCTGGCTGGTAATAATCGTAATAGCTGATGAAGTATTCCACCGCGTTGTCGGGAAAAAACTCCCGCAGCTCATTGCACAACTGCGCCGCCAAGGTTTTGTTATGGGCCAGCACCAGGGTCGGCTTGCCCACATTCTGGATGACGCGGGCGATCGAATGGGTTTTGCCGGTACCCGTCGCGCCCAGTAGGGTCTGGAATCGTTCGCCTTTTTTCACCAACTGGGTGAGCTGCTGAATCGCCTTTGGCTGATCGCCCTTTGGTTCAAACGGAGCCTGAATGTTGAAGTCTCCCATGATCGTCCCTTTGCAAAGTTCGCGCCTTTTCTATGCCTTTTCTATGATGACGGATCGGATTGAGAGTCGGGGGGATTGGGGGCGACAAACTGATGTTTCCAATCGTGAACCCATGCCACAGATTGTCCGTCGATTCGGGGAAGCGTATCAGGTTAGGGGGGAACACCGATCTAGGAAATTGCCCTGCTGTTCATAGAATGGATGCATTCGGTCAGACCCAGTCAATTTAGATTTAGCTGGAAATTTCTATTTTTAACCGTTTTTAACTGACGATCCCCGACGAGGTGGAGCTTATGCAGCCAACAAACCCTAACCAATTTACCGAAAAAGCCTGGGAAGCGATCGCCCGTACCCCGGATATTGCCAAACAGGCGCAGCATCAGCAAATTGAGCCCGAACACCTGATGTTGGCGCTGTTGGAGCAACCCGAGGGGCTGGCGGTCAGCATTTTTAACAAGCTGGGCACCCCGGTGCAGCGCGTCCGGGAGTATACCGAGGCGGCGATCCAGCGCCAGCCTAAAGTTTCAGGGGCAGGCAGTTCGGTTTACCTGGGGCGCTCCCTCGATACGCTGCTGGATCGGGCCGAGGCAGCAAGGCAGGAACTGGGAGACGATTTTATTTCTGTAGAGCATTTGCTGCTGGGCTATCCTAGAGACGATCGCTTTGGCAAAGCCCTGTTTCAAGAATTCAAACTCACCGAAAAACAACTGAAAACTGCTGTGGAACAAGTTAGAGGCAATCAGAAGGTTACGGATCAAAATCCTGAAAATAAGTATGAAGCGCTGGAAAAATACGGGCGCGATCTAACGGAATCGGCGCGACAAGGCAAGCTCGATCCGGTGATCGGCCGGGATGACGAAATCCGGCGCACGATCCAAATTTTGTCTCGTCGCACCAAAAACAACCCGGTCTTGATTGGCGAACCGGGGGTGGGTAAAACGGCGATCGCAGAAGGCTTGGCCCAACGCATTCTCAGCGGCGATGTGCCGCAGTCGTTGCAGGATCGCAAGCTGATCGCCCTGGATATGGGAGCCTTGATCGCCGGAGCCAAGTATCGCGGCGAATTTGAAGAGCGGCTGAAAGCGGTGTTGAAGGAAGTCACCGACTCAAAAGGGCAGATTATCCTGTTCATTGATGAAATCCATACCGTGGTGGGGGCAGGCGCAACTCAAGGTGCAATGGATGCGGGCAACCTGCTGAAGCCGATGCTGGCGCGGGGTGAACTTCGCTGTATTGGGGCAACGACACTAGATGAATACCGTAAATATATCGAGAAGGATGCTGCACTGGAACGTCGCTTCCAGCAAGTCTATGTCGATCAGCCAACGGTGGAGGATACGATCTCGATCTTGCGGGGGCTGAAAGAACGCTATGAAGTTCACCATGGGGTGAATATTTCTGATAGCTCCCTGGTGGCGGCGGCTACCCTCTCAAACCGTTACATCAGCGATCGATTTCTGCCCGATAAGGCGATCGATCTGGTGGATGAAGCAGCCGCCAAACTGAAGATGGAAATTACCTCCAAGCCAGAAGAGCTAGATGAGGTCGATCGCAAGATCTTGCAGCTAGAAATGGAGCGGCTTTCTCTGCAAAAGGAAAGTGACATTGGTTCGCGGGAACGGCTGGAGCGCCTGGAAAAAGAGCTGGCGGATCTGAAGGAAATTCAGAGCAGCCTCAATGCTCAGTGGCAGGCGGAGAAAGATGTGATCGGCGAAGTCCAGAAGCTGAAGGAGGCGATCGATCGGGTTAACCTGGAAATCCAGCAGGCCGAGCGCGATTACGACCTGAATAAGGCGGCAGAACTGAAATATGGCACCCTTACCGACTTGCAGCGCCAAGTTCAAGAAGCCGAGGCCAAACTGACCCAAACCCAAACCAGCGGTAAGTCATTGCTGCGGGAAGAGGTCACCGAGTCCGACATCGCCGAAATCATCTCGAAGTGGACGGGCATTCCGGTCAGCAAGCTGGTGGAATCGGAAATGCAGAAGCTGTTGCACCTGGAAGACGAACTACACCGCCGGGTGATCGGTCAGGATGAAGCCGTCACTGCCGTTGCTGACGCGATCCAACGATCCAGAGCCGGTCTGGCCGATCCCAATCGCCCGATCGCCAGCTTTATCTTCCTTGGCCCGACGGGAGTGGGTAAAACCGAGCTAGCCAAAGCCCTGGCTGCCTATCTGTTTGACACTGAAGAAGCGATGGTGCGGATCGATATGTCGGAATATATGGAGAAGCACGCCGTTTCGCGGCTGATTGGGGCCCCGCCGGGCTATGTTGGCTATGAAGAAGGCGGACAGTTAACCGAAGCCATTCGGCGACGGCCCTATGCGGTAATTCTGTTTGACGAAATCGAGAAAGCCCATCCCGATGTCTTCAACATTATGCTGCAAATCCTGGATGACGGTCGAGTGACTGATTCTCAAGGTCGCACGGTGGATTTCAAAAATACCGTGATTATTATGACCAGTAATATTGGATCGCAATATATCCTGGATATTGCAGGCGACGATCAGCGTTATGATGAGATGCGCAATCGAGTTATGGAAGCGATGCGCTCCAACTTCCGGCCAGAGTTTCTCAATCGGATCGACGAAGTGATTATCTTCCACGGCTTGCAGAAGGCTGAACTACGCCAGATTGTGCAGTTGCAAGTCAACCGCTTAGCTACCCGGTTGGCCGATCGCAAAATGGCGCTTCGCCTTGCCGATGCCGCACTCGATTTCCTAGCGGAAGTGGGCTACGATCCAGTTTACGGTGCTCGTCCCCTCAAGCGGGCGATCCAGCGGGAGCTTGAAACCCAAATTGCGAAAGCGATCCTGCGCAGCGAGTTTCATAACGGTGACACGATCTTTGTCGATGTGGAAAACGAACGCCTTGCCTTTAAACGTCTACCGGCTGAATTAGTCACCCTGTAGTTTGGGCAGCAATAGCGAAATCACCGCTAGATCATCGCCAGATTACCGCCAGATTATTGAGGTATACCGAATTGCCCGATCGTTCTCTGACTCAGGGAGCGATCGTTTTTTGTGAATCGTCACGCATCTTTTCGATATTCACCCGACTTGCCGCCTATTTTTGAAACCAGATGAATATTCTCGATCACCATCGATTTCTCTAAGGCCTTCGCCATGTCGTATAGCGTCAGAGCTGCGACAGAGACGGCGGTGAGGGCTTCCATTTCAACTCCGGTTTCAGCTTTGATTTTCACTTCTGCCTGGATCTGATAGCCCGGTAAAGCGGGATCAGGCGTAATCTGCACTTCCACTTTGCGGAGGGGAAGCGGGTGACAAAGCGGGATCAAGAGAGCAGTTTGCTTTGCCGCCATGATGCCCGCGATCCGTGCCGTGCCGATCACATCACCTTTGGGAGCATTGCCCGATTCGATCGCCTCTAGTGTTTGTAATGACATGCGCACTTGACCCACTGCGATGGCCGATCGGGCAGTGATCGCTTTTTCAGATACATCCACCATCTGGGCTTGCCCTTGGTGATCGAGGTGAGTGAGGCTAGGGGGAGGGGTAGTATTCGACATGGTATCTGATATGGTAGGGATATAGTATGGGATATGATACGGGGTATGGAGGTGGGGATAATTCTGACCTAATATTCGACGTAATAATTTCTTCTAATGGGGACTAACGGAGACCCCGTTAAGATTGTGTCTTGGTGATGTAGATCGACTACAATCGCTGATGGATCGCTACTTTTCCAATTAATATATT
>JALOOM010000040.1 GCA_025454395.1 Elainella sp. Prado103 | reverse complement strand
CGAGGGGCTTTCGAACCAGGATTTGATTGCAAGTCCCTTCGCCCCTAGTGGGAGAAGGGATTTAGGGATGAGGGGAAAAGATTTGTCAGTCAATCAGATCATTTTGCAATGATGCTTGATTGATCGGATCAACCCACCCTGATGATGATTCTACGATTGGGCCCTGTCTTGAGTGGACTGCAACCTGCTATCAAGCGGTTTTACGACTGACAAACGGTAATATTACACTCACTTGAGTTCCTCCCAACTGATCAGAAGAGCAGATTTTAAGTTCACCCTTATGGGCTTCTACGATACGTTTGACGATCGCTAACCCCAGCCCATTGCCAGTAGATTTGGTTGTAAAGAAGGGTTTTGTTAACTGGGCCAATATGTCGGGTGGGATCGGTTGACCAGCATTGTAAATGTGAATGCAAACCGTCTGGTGATGAGCGCAGAACTCAATTCGACACCCTATCTGATCACCTTCAGATGTAGCTTCACAAGCATTACTCAGCAGATTGATGAAAACCTGTTTTAATTTATCTCGATCACCTAAAAGATAGATCGGTTGAATAGGCTGAAATTCAATCGATCGACCCTGTGCAACCGGCATTGCCGCGATCACTGCAAATAGATCTTGAATAAAATGATTAATTTCTAGCTCAGTGGCATCTAACTTTTGACACCGAGTATACTGTAAAATCTCGTTCAGCAGTTTCTGAAGCCGCTCTGCCTCTTCAATGGCCAAGCTCAGACGTAATTGAGATCGCTCTGAGAGTTCAAGGCTCTGGAACGATCGCAGCCCCATCATCACCGTGGTTAAAGGGTTGCGGACTTCATGAACAATCATGGCAGTCAGTTCACCAATCTCAGCTAGACGCTCCAGCGCTTTCTCTGCCTCCTTTCGATCGGTAATGTCATTAGCAACGGCAACCAAACAAGCTTCGCCGTTTAAATCGATCTGTTCAGCCGAAAAGAGAATTGAGCGAGGCTCACCAGCTTTATTATGAAATACATATTCCAGGTTATGGATTGCTCCTGTCTCTTGAATATGCTGGATCATCCCTTGTCGGTATTCAGGGGCTGTCCAAAGGTTTAACTCCATTGAAGTTTTGCCGATGACTTCTTCTAAAGTACCTCCATAAAGTTGGAGGAAACTATTGTTAACTTCAATCAGCCGCCCTGTTTTTAAAGTGCTGATCAAGATCGCAGAAGGGCTAGCACGAAAAGATTTAGAAAATTTCTCTTCGGATTGACGAAGAGCCACTTCAGCTTGCTTGCGTTCAGTAATCGCGGCTATCACCTGCTCATACATTTTGTGAAATGCTGCAATTACTTCACCGAGTTCATCGTTGCCACGTTCATCATTGCCACAAAATGGTAGAGAATCAAAAACAGCGGTAGGTTGATCCTGCTGCACGGCTTGACCCAGCTTGAGCAGATCATTCCGCAGGAAAAGGATAGGCGTGATTAGAATACGCTCAAGACCAATTAGAGCAGTCAAGGTCACGAAGATAGAAATAATTGTGATTAGTAAGGCGATCCGCCCAATGAAAGCAATCAGCTCTTGCTGAACACCGCTAACATCTTGGCGAACGATAAGATTGTAGCGATCCGTTAAAGGTTGGATCGCCAGCAACTGGTCGTAGCGTCGGGTCTGCCAGTGATAGATCGGTTGCTCTGATGCTTGGGCTTGCTGAAGCGATAAGGCCGGCACTTCTCCAAAGCGCCCGATCAGTTGACCGGATGAATTGTAGAGCACCCCACCTCGGACAGATGAATTAGCCGTTAACTGTTGCAATTGGGTCAACAGAGTTGCAGGGTTGGCAGCCGAATCGGCAGGCGAAGTAACGGCTAATCCCCCTTCAATGCGAGCGATCGTCAGTTGAGTGAGATTGTTGAGCAGCTCTTGGCGACGACGGTAAATTGAAGGCAGCAGAATAATCAGCTCGATCAGCAAAATGCTGAAAAATACCCAGAGCACAATACGACGAGACAGTCTAGCTCGTAGGAAAGAACGCACTACCTGGATCTGAGAGGACATTAGAGCGACCCTCCATACAGCACAGCATAGACGTGATCAGAAGCCGATGTCCAAGCGGAATCCTGATCTTAATGGATTGTGGCTAATGTGCGCTAGGTGTTAGGACGTAGGACGAAGCCAGTCAAGCAATTCAGAGCATTAAAAGTCAAGGTTAACTATACTTACGAGCCGAATTTTACCGTTATTATCTTAAAAGTCTTAAAAGCTTTCTCAAGCAGTCTTGCACCGGCTAGAGGAAATTGTGCCGCAAACCACCTGCAAACCACCCTATTGATCAACTTGCCTGAGTCTGGATCGTGGCGGCTATTGGTTCCGATCGCCCGCAACGATTAAGATTCTAGAGATTCTACAACTGAGATCCTGGCATGATGCTTGAACGTCGGCAGCAAGTTCCCGTCTGGCTTGCGCTTTTAGCTCCCTTCAGCGCCATCACATTCGCCCTAGTGCTCTGTATCCCCCTGATTGCTTGGGGTGAGACACCCGTACTGCAATCCTATGGAATGATGATGCAGGGAGCGATCGGCTCTCGTTTTGCTTTGTCAGAAACCCTATCACGCGCTACTCCCCTCATGTATACCGGGTTGGCAGTTGCGGTAGCATTTCAGACCAAACTGTGGAACATCGGTGCAGAAGGTCAGTTTTATCTAGGAGCTATTGCTGCTACTTTAGTCGGTACAGGTTGGCTGCCACTCCCAGGCTGGCTGCTCATCCCGATCGTTCTACTGGCTGGGGGCATGGCTGGAGGTTTGCTACTCCTCCTATCGGCCTGGTTAAAAATCCGGATTCAGGTCGATGAGGTCGTCACCACTCTGTTACTCAACTTTATTGTCTTGCTGCTGGTCAGCTACCTGGTCGAAGGATCCCTCAAAGATCCCTCCGCTTTGGGTTGGCCCCAGGCTTTGCCGATAATCGAAGCCGCCACGCTACCCAAATTGTTGGGACGAATGCATTGGGGTTTACCAATCGCGATCCTGTGTGCGATCGGGGTATGGGTATTAAATCGACAATTGATCTTGGGCTATCGGATGCGAGCGATCGGGCTCAATTTGCAGGCATCTCGGTTTGCAGGCATTCCAGTCAATGGCGTAATCTGGCTAACCGCCCTGCTGAGTGGGGGGCTGGCGGGAATGGGCGGGGTGAGTGAAGTTGCAGGCTTGAAAGGCTATCTCAGTTTGGATCTGTCACCTGGATTCGGCTACACCGGCATTATTGTGGCCATGCTAGCCCAACTGCATCCGATCGGGGTGGTATTTGCCGCAGTCTTTGTCGCTGCCATCTACGTGGGAGCTGATGCCATGAGCCGAGCCGCTAATTTGCCGACCTATCTAGCCGATGTGATCGTCTCTATGTCCTTGCTGTGCATGTTGATCAGCATTTTATTCACCCAATATCGTTGGCGCTGGAGATAATCATGGAGGTTCTGAACCTGTTGCTGGGGGTCGAATTTTGGATCGCCACCGTGCGGATCGCCACTCCCCTCATCTTTGGCACGATCGGTGAATTGCTTTGTGAACGCGCTGGAGTTCTGAATTTAGGGATCGAAGGCATTATGACGATCGGGGCTCTGGTGGGTTGGGCCGCAGTATATCAGGGAGCCAACCTCTGGATGGGGGTCTTACTAGCCGCGGCAGTTGGCTGTCTGTTCGGCGGGCTCCACAGTGTGCTCACCGTCTATCTTGGGCTCTCTCAGCATGTGACTGGCATTGGCATTACGCTACTCTCAGCCAATTTGGCTTACTTTTTCTATCGGGTGCTGCTCCCCAATGCCACCACCCCTCCAAAAATTCAGCCCTTTCAACCCCTGCCCCTACCGCTGCTATCCGATTTACCCCTGATCGGCTCAATCTTTCGTCAAACAGCACTGACCTATCTGGCCTTCGCTATCGTCTTGTTGGTGGCTTACTGGCTCTATCGTACCCCGATCGGTTTAGCCGTCCGGATGGTAGGAGAAAATCCTCAAGCCGCAGAAGCCCAAGGAATTTCAGTCTACGCAGTGCGATCGGGAGCCGTAATGGTGGGTAGCGGACTGATGGGGATCGCTGGGGCATTTTTAACTTTGTCAGCCTTTGATTCGTTTTTTATCAATTTAATCAATGGGCGCGGCTGGATTTGTATTGCATTGGTTGTCTTTGCCTCTTGGCAGCCCTTCAAAGCGTTATTGGGGGCGCTGCTCTTCGCCGGATTTGATGCCTTACAACTACGCCTTCAACAGGAAATTGGAGCGGCAATTCCTTATCAGGTGTTCTTGATGTTGCCTTATGTTCTGAGCATTATCGCTTTGACAGTCATGTCAAGACGATCCGGTTATCCTAAAGCGCTGATGGTGCCATTCCGGAGAGGAGAAAGATAAAAAACTCGTGAGGCAGTATTTAATACTATTTTTATACGATACGGGACGGAATTAATACGACTTTTTAATGCAGATATTGATATAGAGAGGGAGATGGGTTCTGATAGAAGTCAGGATAGAGGTCAGTTCTGATAGAGGTCAGTTCTGATAGAGGTCAGTTCTGATAAAGGTCAGCATAGAGATCGGTTCTGATAGAGATCAGCATAGAGATCGGTTCTGATAAAAACCCTAATTTTGGATATCATCTCAGGCGCAGATCAGGCGCGAATGATCGGCACGGCGGCTAGCAATCCTCCAAACTAGAGTGGTATAACGATCATTCAGGCAAACCCAATTTCTCACCTCTTTCAATCCTTATGACTTCTGCTTCTTATGGGATGGTGCTCCGTCAGGGTCGGTTATTGCAACCGGGGGGAACGATCGAAACCGTCGATATAGCAATTGAGGCAGGCAAAATTGCAGTGATTGCCCCTCGGATCGAAGCCAGCGGAGCATTGGAGCTAGCCCTCAATGACCAGCTTATCAGCCCCCCCTTTGTGG
The DNA here is from genome assembly GCA_025454395.1 of Elainella sp. Prado103. Classification (GTDB taxonomy): domain Bacteria; phylum Cyanobacteriota; class Cyanobacteriia; order Elainellales; family Elainellaceae; genus Elainella. The sequence continues at coordinate 75,498 of JALOOM010000040.1, read as the reverse complement.
AGTCCCATATCCATCTTGATTCGGCATTAACGGCCGGAGAACCCCGCTGGAATCAGAGTGGAACCCTCTTTGAAGGGATCGAAATTTGGCGAGAGCGCAAGCAGAACTTGTCCCTTGCTGATGTCAAAATGCGGGCGATCGAAACACTCAAACAGCAAGCCATGCAGGGAGTTTTGTATGTGCGTAGCCATGCGGATGTGAGTGAGAAAAATTTAGTAGCATTGCAAGCATTACTAGAAGTGCGTGAACAGGTCAAAGACTGGATGACGCTCCAAGTTGTGGCCTTTCCGCAAGATGGCATCTATGGGAGCACCCAGAATCGGGCATTAATGGAAGAGGCGATCCAGCTTGGAGTAGATGTGATTGGCGGCATTCCCCATTACGAACTCACGCGGGAAGATGGGGTGCAGTCGGTGCATCAAATTTTTGAGTGGGCGCAACAGTACGATCGCTTAATTGATATTCATTGTGACGAAATTGATGATGATCACTCCCGATTTTTAGAGGTGGTTGCAGCCTGTGCAATTCGTTCCGAGATGGGATCGCGAGTCACTGCCAGCCACACCACTGCCTTTGGTTCCTACAATAATGCCTATGCCAACAAGCTACTAGGATTTCTCCGACGAGCCCAGATCAACTTCGTGGCGAATCCGCTGATCAACATTACGCTGCAAGGCCGTACCGATACCTACCCGAAACGGCGGGGGCTCACGCGAGTGAAAGAACTTTGGCAGCAGGGGCTAAATGTTAGTCTTGGCCATGATTGCGTTCAAGATTGTTGGTATTCTCTGGGAACGGGCAATATGTTAGATGTTGTCTTTATGTTAGTGCATGTTGCACAGATGACGGGCATCAACGAGATTAATGCTTGCTATGACATGGTGACCTGGAATGGAGCCAAAACATTGAATTTATCTGATCACTATGGGATTGCTGTCGGTAAACCAGCCAATTTGATCGTCCTGAATGCGACCGATCGCTATGAAGCAATTCGTTGCCGTGCCACAATTCAGTATGTGATCTCACAGGGAAATTTGATTGCCTCGACGAACGTTCCGGTGATGCAGTGGAGACATGAGTTGAAATAGATCATGACAGCAAAAGACCCGACACAGCCAGAGAACCGGCGGCAAATCAGCCAATTGAGTCACGAAAATTTGGAATCGATCGATCCTGATTCGGCGATTGATCTTGATCTGGTAATTGATCCTGATCCGGCAATTAATCCTGCTCCGGTGCTCGACCCTGCTCCGGCAATTGATCCTGATGCCCTGCGGGTTGAATTGGCAGCCTGTCAGGAAATGATTCGATCGCTCCAGGCCCGTAATCATCAGTTGCAGCATGTGCTGGATAGTATGCCCCAGAGTATTTTCTGGAAAGACTGCAACTCCATTTATCAAGGCTGTAACCAACGGTTTGCAGAAGTCGCCGGTGTGGAATCTCCAGAAGCAATTGTCGGTAAGAATGACTATGATTTGCTCTGGACTGCCCAAGAGGTCGAATCTTTTCTAGAGTTCGATCGGCAGGTTATAGCGTGTAATCAGCCCCAGCTCTATGTGATCGAACCCCCTTCTGAGGTGAATGAGCAGCAAGGTTGGGTCGCCACCAGCAAGATTCCGTTACGTGATCCCAATGGTCAGGTAATCGGCATCTTAGGCATGTGGGAAGACATTACCGAGCGGGCTCAAGAGGAGGAAGCCTTGCGGCAATCGGAGGCTCAGTTGCGCCAACAAGCCCAACAACTCCGGCAGGCCTTCAACGAACTGAAGCAGGCCCAAACCCAGTTGGTACATGCTGAAAAGATGTCGAGCTTAGGGCAATTGGTCGCTGGGGTTGCCCATGAAATTAACAATCCGGTTGGATTTATCCACGGTAACCTCTGCCATGCCTATGAGCATACCCAAGCCCTCCTCGATCTGATTGCTCTCTACCAACACCATTATCCAGAGCCACCCGTCGCAATTCAGAACCAAATTCGGGCGATCGATCTCGACTTTCTCCAGGACGATTTACCCCGTTTATTTCGATCCATGGAGGTCGGTTCTGAGCGAATTCGGCAAATTATTTTATCTTTACGGAGCTTCTCACGCTTAGATGAGTCTGACCTGAAGCCAGTTGATCTGCATGAAGGAATTGACAGTACCCTGATGATTCTCCAGAATCGGCTCAAGGGCAATCGTCGCCACCCGATTCAAGTTTTGAAAACCTATACCCCCATTCCCTGGGTCGAATGTTATGCAGGGCAGATGAATCAAGTTTTTATGAATCTGCTGAGTAATGCGATCGATGCAGTGGAAGAACAGTCTCGTCAGATGGATTTGACCGCTCAACCGCAGGAGTGGGATCAGGGGCTTCAGGAGTCTGCTATAGTTCAGGACTCGTTCACGCTTCAGCCGCCTTCCTCAGGAGACTCAGAGGATCCAACTCCGGCTCATTTTCAACCCACTATTTGGATTACCACGCAAACTGGAGAACAATCTGTCCAAATTCACATCCGGGACAATGGTATTGGGGTCTCAGAACAGGTGATTGATCAAATCTTCAATCCCTTTTTCACCACCAAGCCCCCTGGGAAAGGGACAGGACTCGGGCTATCAATCAGCTACCAGATTGTGACTGAGAAACATCATGGGCGATTAAGTTGTGTGTCTACAGTTGGACAGGGCACGGAGTTTGTGATCGAGCTGCCAATCCAGCATTTCGATCGACGTGCGCTCACCTGATGCCAATCGGACTGGAGCCCCATTTGTGAGAATTATCTAACAATCTGCTTCAGGACTTGCAGCAATGCGGTAACGTAGTTGAAAAAACTGGATCCTACTGAGTTCTTGGTGAGCAGCATGAAACTGGCAGCGCGTGTGCAACAGGTGACCCCTTCCATGACTTTGGCGATCGATACCAAGGCGAAGGCCATGAAGCGCGAAGGCATTGACGTGATCAGTTTCAGCGTCGGCGAACCCGATTTTGATACACCAACCCATATCCGAGTCGCCGCAGAGACCGCCCTAGAGCAAGGCAAAACTCGCTATGGAGCAGCCGCAGGAGAACCTCGATTGCGAGAAGTGATCGCTCAGAAATTGCAACAGGATAATGGCTTGTGTTATGGCGCAGAGAATATTCTGGTGACGAATGGCGGAAAACATTCGCTATTCAATCTCATGTTGGCAGCAATTGAACCGGGCGATGAAGTGATTATCCCAGCCCCTTATTGGGTGAGCTACCCAGAAATGGTAAAGCTGGCAGGCGGAACTCCGGTGATTGTACCCACCACCTTAGAAAGCGGCTATAAAATCTCACCGGAGCAACTACGGCAGGCGGTGACACCTCGCACTAAGTTATTTGTCTTGAACTCTCCTTCAAATCCGACCGGCATGGTCTACACACCGGCGGAAATTCGAGCTCTGGCCACCGTAATTGTTGAACTTGACCTCTGGGTAGTTTCGGATGAAATCTACGAAAAGCTACGGTATGGCGGCGCAGAGCACCTCAGTATTGGGGCTGCTAGCCCAGAGGCTTACGATCGCACCATCATCAGCAGTGGTTTTGCTAAATCTTATGCCATGACAGGCTGGCGAGTTGGCTTTTTGGCCGGCCCGCTTGATCTGATCAAAGCCACCACCACGATTCAGGGACACAGCACCTCCAATGTTTGCACCTTTGCTCAATATGGAGCCATTGCTGCCTATGAACAACCACAGGATTGTGTACAAGAGATGCTGACTGCCTTTGCCGAACGCAGACAGGTGATCCTCGAAGCCATCAATGCCATTCCTGGATTAGTTTGTCCTCAGCCAGAGGGTGCCTTTTACGTATTTCCCGATATCTCCCAACTCGGCATGGGTTCGATCGACTTTTGTGACAAGCTGCTCGATACCCAGCAAGTAGCTGCCGTACCAGGGATTGCTTTTGGTGCTGATCGGTGTGTGCGTTTCTCCTATGCTACAGACTTAGAAAGTATTCGTCGAGGCATGGATCGGCTAGCCTTGTTTGTGAAATCCCTCGGCTAACCCCTGCCTGATGCCCCTGCCTGATGCCCCAAACTTATTGGTACCGAATTTATTGGTACTGAACTTATTGGTACTGAACTTATTGGTACCGAACTTATTGGTACTGGGTGGCTTTAGCATCGTCTCCGATCGCCCGATAAGCCGCCTGCAAGCTCACCAGGGTTTCTTGCTCCAACTGCCGATCAGCCAATTGCCGAACCACGGCTAAGCGCTGCTCATAATAGCGAATAGACTGGGATGTATTCCCTAAGCCCTCATAGGCAACGGCCAGGTTTTCCAAGATTTGTTCCTCGCTGTGCCGATCCTGAAGCTGGCGCGCCAAGGTTAATCGTTGTTCTTGGTAAGCGATCGCTTTACGGACATCTCCCACGGTGTAGCAAGCACTGGCCAAGTTTTTGAGGGCTTGCATTTCTGTTTCGCGACCTGGTAACTGCCGCACAATTCCCAGTAATTGTTCGTAACAGGCGATCGTCTGAGGATAGTTGCCGATCGCATGATAGGCGTTGCCCAGATTGCGGAGCACCTGACCTTCGGTTGTATAGTCTTGCAAATTTCGGGCTACGATCAGCGCCCGTTGATAACAATGGATAGCATGGAGCCCATCCCCCATGGCTTTGTAAGTCATCCCCAGGTTATTCAGGGCAGCCATCTCACCCCGATAGTCGTGAATTTCCCGCGCCACTGCTAGGCTCTGCTGGTTGTATTCCACCGAGCGTCCGTAGTCTTCTAAGTGGCGATAGGAGTTGCCCAGGTTAGCCAGGGTTTGCCGCTCAGTTAGCCGATCCAGCACTTGCCGTGCAATCGCTAAACTTTGATGGGAGCAAGCGATCGCCTCACCATAGTTGCGTAAAGCATAATAAGCTAGTCCTAGTGCTCCTAAGGATCGGCCCTCACCCAGTAAATTCTGGCTACTGCGATACAGCTCTAGTGCAGTTTGCAACGTTTTAACTGCTTCTGGAAATTTGCGAATTTGGTAAAGCTCGATTCCTTTTTCCAGCGTGTAATCGGCGTGAAGCTGAGAAGACTCGATACCCGGTGCTGAAGCGTGGGTGGGTGAGCTAATTTGCCCCCGCTCAACGGATGGCACAAAAGTTCCATACTTATCTTCGAATGGCTTAACCATAATCACCCTTTTTGACTTTTAACCGTTTGTTGAACTTGCCTATTGAACTAATTGATTGGACTTGTCGGTTGGACTAATTGATTGAACTCAAGATGGCTGCACGGGATGTCTGCCGCTGCTCAGCAATACCAACATGCCAGCGCTGCAACCGCAATTTAGATGCATTCCCAGATAGCGGGGGAGAAGGTTTACATGATTTGTTAATCAAGACTAATCAGGTTAGATCAGGATCAATCAACACTAATCATCTGATTCATCCAGTCAACAAGTTGTGAACCATTCAAATGCCTGCAAATGCTGATGCAGATAGTGTTCTCAAAACTGGCTCAAATGAGGGCTTCACCCACTGTACCAGACTTCTTAGCAGCACCTGAAGTATCGAACTCTGCCATCCATTTCTTCGCAAGCAGCAGAGTTCTTGAGAGTTCAGACACATCCCAAGTGAATCACTGAACACAGTCAATAAGAATTTAATTGGGAACAACGTCAATCCATGAAACTAATAAAAATGGACAAACCGAGTTAACACAAATTGGGTAGATGCAACGAGGTGCCAAGGAAAAGCAAGATTGGCAGATTGAACTTTCCTATTAAATTTTGCCGAAGTCACCTGGCTTTCCCCACAGTAATTGCTCTGAAATTCGAGCGATTTTCTCAACACGATGAAAAAATTAGCCTCAGCAGAATCGCGCAACCGGAGGAAAATCCCCCAGAAATTACCGGTTGATTTAGCGGCTCATCCAACCCCTGAGTTACTCTCGAGCGGGCAGGCTCCCCGGTCACATCGATGTAGGAACGCGCTCAGGCTTTAAATCAGTTCCTAATGTTAGGCTGAAGCAGGATGAATTTTGTAGTGTGATCGGGTGGCTGTCTTGACCTCTGCTTTTACTGCCGAACGTTTACTCTTTACCCCTGCTCGATCGGAGTCTGACGCAGTTCATACGATCTTTGCATTTCCGAATGAATACAGTGTGGGGATCACCAGTCTGGGCTATCAGGTGATTTGGGCCACATTGGTATCGCGTCCTGATCTGCAAGTGAGCCGCCTATTTACCGATCTACATGAGCCTTTGCCATCTCGTCCCGAATTAGTCGGCTTCTCGTTCTCGTGGGAACTCGATTATGTCAATATCCTCAGTCTGCTAGAGTTCCTACAAATTCCATTACGCAGCACCGATCGAACCCATGCCCATCCTCTCATTTTTGGCGGTGGGCCAGTTTTGACGGCGAATCCAGAACCTTTTGCTGACTTCTTTGACTTGGTGCTGTTGGGCGATGGCGAAGAGTTGGTGGATGCTTTTATTGATGCCTTTCAGACCGTGCGATCAGCCGATCGAGCGACCCAGTTGCGGCACTTAGCCCAAGTACCGGGTATCTATGTCCCCAGCCTGTATCAGGTCAGTTATGTTGATGCGACCAGTGAGATTCGATCGATTGATCCGGTTGACTCTCAAGTCCCAGCATTGGTGCAAAAGCAGACCTATCGTGGCAACACTTTGTTAGCTTCGACCGTGGTGACTGAGCGAGCCGCTTGGGAAAACATTTATATGGTGGAAGTGGTGCGTAGTTGTCCGGAGATGTGCCGTTTTTGCCTGGCAAGCTACCTGACCCTGCCCTTCCGTACCGCCAGCTTAGAAGGTTCCCTGATGCCGGCCATCGATCGGGGTTTGCAGGTTACCCATCGCCTCGGACTCTTGGGTGCTTCTGTTACCCAACATCCTGAATTTGAAACCTTGATCGATCGGCTCAACCAGCCCCAATATGATGATGTTCGACTCAGTTTAGCCTCCGTGCGTACCAATACCGTGACGGAAAAGTTGGCTCGTACCCTGGTGAAACATGACAGCCGTTCGATCACGATCGCAGTGGAAAGTGGCAGCGATCGACTCCGACAAGTGATCAACAAAAAGCTGACCAATGGGGAAATTGTTGAGGCCGCCATGCAGGCAAAAGCAGGGGGGCTCAGCGCGTTAAAGCTCTATGGCATGGTGGGCTTACCTACAGAGGAACCGGATGATTTAGACCAAACGGTCACCTTACTGAAATCCCTGAAGCAAGCAGCCCCCGGACTCCGGCTCACCCTGGGATGTAGCACATTTGTGCCTAAGGCCCACACTCCGTTTCAGTGGCTAGGCGTAAATCCCGATGCGGAGAAGCGGCTGAAGCTGTTGCAGAAACAGTTGCGCAGCCAGGGAATCGATTTTCGTCCAGAAAGTTACAACTGGTCGGTGATCCAGGCATTAATCTCACGCGGCGATCGGCGACTATCCTATTTGTTAGAATTAACTCGTCATTATGGAGACAGTCTGGGCAGCTATCGACGAGCCTTCAAAGAACTGAAGGGCACCATGCCAGATTTAGACTTTTACGTTCACGCCGATTGGGATCTCCACCAGGTTTTACCTTGGCAGCATCTTCAGGGTGCATTATCATCTGCGACCCTGATCAAACACCTCCAAACCGCCATTCCTGACCTTCACAGTTCTCGCCTTTTGGCTTCTACCTTACGATAGAGGGCGGATCCCTCTCTTTTGGCAGGATAATAGCTTGGATGGCAGTCCTGTATTTGCTCCCTCCTCTATGCAGCCTGAGCCGATCGTAAATGTGCTTTTGGTAGACGATCACCCAGAAAATTTGATCGCTTTGGAAGCGATATTAGCGGGTCTAGGACAAAATCTAGTCAAAGCACAGTCTGGACAAGAGGCACTTCGATGCTTGCTCAGTCAGGATTTCGCAGTCATTTTGCTCGATGTCCATATGCCTGACATGGACGGGTTTGAAACAGCGGCCTTGATTCGACAGCGACCAAGGTTACGCAATACGCCCATCATTTTTGTCACGGCATTTAATACTAGCGATGACTTGATGGTGAAAGGGTATTCGCTGGGAGCCGTAGATTATTTATTTAAGCCGATCAACCCCGCTATTTTGACCTCTAAAGTGGCTGTCTTTGTCGATTTGTTCAAGAAAAATCTTGAAGTAGAACGGCAGGCTGCCCAATTGGCTGTCATGAATGGTGAGTTACAGCAGAGTGAAGAGCGGTTTCGCTTACTGAGCCGCTGTTCGCCGATCGGTATCTTTTTAATGGATACGGATGGCAACTATACTTACGCTAATCCGAACTGTCAGGCTATTTGTGGGTTTACGATTCAGGAAAATTGGAAGACCGATTGGACGCAAAATATCCACAGTGATGATCGGGAACGGGTGCTGCAAGACTGGTCGATCGCGATCCAGCATGGTAAGGCCTATTCAGAAGAGTTTCGCATTCAAGTGAATGCCGATTTACGGTGGGTGCATGTCCGCACCGCTCCGATGCTATCAGACAGTGGCGATCTGTTGGGGCATGTCGGAACGATCGAAGATGTCACTGATCAGAAACAAGCCAATGAAGCCCGTGATCAGATTATCCGAGAGCAGGCAGCTCGACAACAAGCCGAAACGGCTAATCGGATGAAGGATGAGTTTCTGGCGATCGTGTCGCATGAACTACGTACCCCACTCAACTCTATTTTGGGTTGGTCTCAGTTACTCTTAAATCGCAAGCTAGATGAAGCAACGACCATTCGCGCTTTGCAGACGATCGAACGCAATGCCCGATCGCAAGCCCAGTTGATTGAAGATATTTTGGATGTATCACAAATTATTCGCGGCAAATTACGGCTAGTGATGCAACCCCTCAGTCTAATTCCGCTGATTGAGGCTGTCATTGAGACGGTGCGCTTAACTGCCGAGGATAAATCGATCCAGATCAATACCTTGTTTGCTCCCTCCCCTGTTAAGGTTTATGGTGATGCAGAACGGTTGCGCCAAGTGATCTGGAACCTCTTATCCAATGCGATCAAATTTACCCCTGAGCAAGGGCAAATTACCATTAAGCTGCATCCGATTTCCAAGCAGGAGCACGACAGCCTATATCAATCCTCATACCCAACCCAATCCAGTCGATCGAGCTTAGAATATTCGGCTTGTCACCCCTGCATAGAGCAACTAGCCAATGTGGCTGCCTATGCCCAATTGCAAGTGGTTGATACTGGGATCGGCATCAATGCTGAATTTTTACCCCATGTGTTTGATCGCTTTCGGCAGGCCGATAGCACCACCACCAGACCCTATGGCGGGCTAGGGTTAGGGTTGGCGATCGTCCATCACTTGGTTGAGCAACACTGCGGCACCATTCATGCTGATAGTCAGGGACAAGACCAAGGTGCTACTTTTACAGTCAATCTTCCCTTGTTAACCGATGCCCTCTTGGCAAATCTATGCACAAGTAGTTCGAGTTATTCTGCGTTGCCACCGCCCCGGCCACTCTCTGCCGCGATCGAACCGCCACCAGAGTCGATCGATGTTAGCCGCTCCCGTGCCCCGTCTGACTTAAGCCCCACAGTCCCTAGTCCCAGCACGGATCTCAAACATCTTCAGATTTTGTTGGTGGAAGATCACTATGACACAAGAGATTTCTTGACCTCGATTTTGCAACAGTTTGGGGCCAATGTGACCGCAGTTGCCTCCGCGCGTGAAGCCTTACGCCATTTGGAGCAAACCCATCCCCATGTTTTGATCAGCGATATCGGTATGCCGATCGAAGATGGATATCAGTTAATTCAGAAAGTTCGCGATCGAGAGTTGCAGCAGAATCAACATTTAAATCAACATTTACCGGCTATTGCCCTGTCAGCCTACGCAAGAGACGAGGATCGGCAAAAAGCGATCCATGCTGGGTTTGAGATGCATGTATCCAAACCCGTTGAGCCTAAAGCCCTGGTAGCAGCAGTTGCAAATGTGACCAGAGGGCAAAACCCGCGCCAGCACAAGACCTAAGCACCTAAGCAGAGCCGAAAAAAGCAGCCTGTTTTGCAGAAGAACAGACTGCCACGATTCGATATTAATTTCGATATCAAATCACAACCGATATTCAGCAACGATCGCGATCATCAAGCAACGAGAACGACTTTACAGGGCTACGGCTGCGGTTTCTAAAGGTTGAACTTGCGCGAGCAACTGATGTAAGGTTTCTCCTTCAATCACTTCGGTTTCCAGCAGTTGCAGAGAAATGGTTTCCAGGAGTTCACGGTTGCTGGTGAGGATATCGAGCGCTTGCTGGTGAGCGGCTTCGACGATCCCTTTCACTTCCTGATCGATCGCTTCAGCCGTTTGGGGGCTGACCAAGCGGCGAGGATTGCCCATATCTCCACCTAAGAAATTATTTTGTTGCCCTTGTTGATAGGCGAGTGGGCCTAGCACCTTACTCATGCCATAGGTGGTAACCATGCGCTCAGCCAGATCGGTGGCACGCTGCAAATCGTTCGCCGCTCCGGTCGTAATGCTACCAAACACAATTTCTTCGGCCGATCGTCCCCCCAATAAAGTGGCAATTTGACCTTGCAGTTCTGATTCACTCATCAAGAACCGATCTTCCGTGGGGAGTTGCAGGGTATAACCAAGAGCAGCCATGCCACGAGGCACGATCGAAATTTTCTCCACCTTGCCGCTACCAGGCATCAAGGCTCCTACCAACGCATGACCTACTTCGTGGTAAGCAACAATTTTCTTTTCTTTGTCGTTGAGAACGCGGCTCTTTTTCTCTAACCCAGCCACGACTCGCTCGATCGCCTCGCTGAAATCTACCTGGGCTACGGTCGGGCGATTATTGCGAGCCGCCAGTAAAGCAGCCTCATTGACTAAATTCGCCAGATCGGCTCCAGCAAAACCAGGAGTACGGGTGGCAATGGCTTTCAGATCGACATCGCTACCCAGCTTTACACCCTTGGCATGAACCTCTAGAATTGCCAAACGTCCGTTTAAGTCGGGACGATCGACCAGCACTTGCCGATCAAACCGACCCGGTCGTAGCAAGGCGGGGTCAAGGGTTTCAGGGCGATTGGTGGCTGCCAGAACAATCACTGTCTGATCACCGGCACCAAAACCATCCATCTCGGTCAGCAACTGGTTCAGCGTTTGTTCCCGCTCATCATTGCCGCCATAAAAACCACCCGTTGCCCGCGATTTACCGATCGCATCTAGCTCGTCAATGAAGATAATACAGGGAGCCTGCTTTTTGGCTTGCTCAAACAGATCGCGCACCCGTGAAGAGCCAACACCCACAAAGAGTTCGACAAATTCAGAGCCGGAAATGCTGAAGAATGGTACGCCTGCTTCACCAGCCACCGCTTTAGCTAGCAGAGTTTTACCTGTTCCAGGCGGCCCCACCAGCAAGACTCCTCGTGGAATGCGGGCTCCAATTTGAGTAAACCGCTGGGGAGTCTTCAAAAAGTCTACAATTTCCACCAGTTCAGTCTTGGCTTCTTCCACCCCAGCCACATCCGCAAACGTGACGCGATCGGCTTCATTTTCCACATAAACTTTGGCTTTACTCCGACCGATCGACAAAGCACCTTGAGGACCGCCACCGCGATTGAGGAAAAATTGCCAGATCGCCACAAAAATTAACGGTGGAATCACCCAGCCCAATAGGCTGGTAAACCAGCCATTTTTAGGGGGGGGAGCTGCCGCAAATTCAATCCCGTTGGCTTCCAAAAGTTTCGGCAACTCGAGATCAAAAATCGGGGTTGTGGCTAGCACTTGACCGAGTGCATCAGACTCACCTTCAGTAGGCTTGAGCTGGTAGCGAATTTCATTTTGCCCCACAGAAACTCGTGCGACCTCTTGATCTTGCACTTGGTGAATAAATAAGCTGTAGGGCACCCGTGGAATGCGCGCACCAAACAAACCGGGCAAAAACAAATTAATCAGGAGAAAAACACCCGAAACCAGCAGCAAAATGTTGCCAATTTGCCGAGAACGGGGAGGCTGAGGTTCGTTTTTAATCGCCATAGCACTTTACCGTAAATGTTGTTGAGATGCTGGGCTGCATTGGCATAACGATCGGTTCAAACTATGCAAACATTTGGAACCGTTCCCTAAAGATTCAACAGTTGATTATGAGTTGATCGTTAGTGAATCGTTGCAAAATTCAGCAGCAAATATCCGAAACGCAGCGTTAAAGCAACGAATCTTGGGCGATCGAAATATCCCTTGCTTATCCCTCTCAGTAACCCGGTCAGCATGAGGGTCGATCGCTACCAGTCAAGATGAAGTTTGAGTGGCAAGGCTCACTCAGTTTAAAAAGGTTACTTTTTAATTGTTTACCGATTTCTCAGAATTCTGACAAAGCCAAAGTACGGAATGCCGCCCAAACCCCGAAGGGATACCTGACCTTGCCATCGTTTTATTACAGAAAATAAATAGTTCTCAGTTATTTTCTCAGCGAAGATTGCTCAGGGGCTGCTCAGACAGAACGAGCCCATCCCTAAGCAGACTCCATCCAATCAAACACCTGGTTTAATTGCTGGATTGTAATCAGCCCATATTGCCACAGGATGATCGGTAGCGCGTTGAATTCAGCTCCAGACTGCCGCAGGGCCAGCGAAATGGCCGCCGTTGGGACAGCGAGTTCTTCTTGCAAAAAATTGATTAAGCGAGCTTGATGGGTTGTTTCTGGCGGCATTGGGGGCACTCCTTTATAAATAAAGGTAACGATATGTTTAAGTTTTATGAACTAATTTCAGATTTATTGAACGACATTATAGCGAGATTTCAGAGAAGTGGAACGTCATTTGTCAATAAATTGACTGAACTCAACCATAGGAGATTGGCTGATGTTCAGGCGATCGGGATTGAGCAGTCGATCGGTTCGCCATCCCGTTTACCATCGCGCTGGCATGATTCGCATTCATGGAGAGAAATCTGAGAATAGTCAGCATTTTGATCGATCAAAATGAAAATTGGCGGAGTTGCGGCTCAAGATTCACTGAATCTTTGGAAAAGTCGGCTATACTCTACTGTCATTTCATGGCTTCCTAATCCAATCGCGCTTGAGCTCGGCTGCCTGCATGACTTCATCCATCCTCTCAACCCTTTCAACGATTTCACCAATGTCCAGTCTGTCTAGCAAAATTGAGGCAATTCTCTATCTCAAGGCCCAGCCTCTTACCATTGCTAAAATCGCTGAGTATGCAGGCTGTGAACGATCGGAGATTCAGGCAGGGTTGTTAGAGCTGATGGCAGATTACGCCCACCGAGAGACTGCCCTGGAAATTGTGGAAACTCCAAACGGCTACTGTTTACAACTGCGAGAATCATTTCATGATTTAATTCAACGACTGATTCCGGTTGACCTGGGGGTAGGTGCTTTGCGCACCCTGGCTGCCATTGCCCTCAAAGGCTCGATTAGCCAAACACAGCTTGTAGAATTGCGAGGCTCAGGAGCCTATCAGCATGTGCAAGAGTTAGTCAGTTTGGGTTTTATTAAGAAAAGGAGACAGTCAGATGGACGCTCTTACTGGCTGCAAGTGACAGAAAAGTTTCACCAATATTTTCAGGTTGATACCTTGCCGCAAGTTTTGGATAAAGCGCCACAGCCCGTGTTTTCCGAAGAGTTAGACCCCCTCAACTAAGGCTCTCACGGGATGAGTTCAGAAAACCCCCCGATCTTCACGGGGCACACTCACCCGTAATCAATGTCACAATAGATGAAAGTGACTCGTGCAAACCATTCGTCTCTTAGGGTAACTATGGTGTTTAATCCTGACAATTTTGATTTCTTCGGTGGAGACACTGAAGAGGGTCAGGCCAATCAATTGCTGAAGTACCTGCAACATCAATCTCCGGAAGTTTTGGCACGGGTTGCCAAATCGGTTAGCCCAGAGATTAAGCAGATTATTTCGCAGAACGTTCAAGGTTTGGTAGGTGTGCTGCCATCCGAAGCATTCAACGTCCAGATCACGACCGATCGGGAAAATCTGGCAGGGCTACTGGCTTCAGCCATGATGACAGGTTACTTCCTAAGCCGGATGGAGCAACGAATGGAGTTGGAAGCCACCATTCAAGGTTCGATGACTTTTGGGTCAGACTGGACAGAAGGCGATAAAGAAGCCTAACGACCCAGGGGCACTAGGGGCACTGACACAGACCTCAAATTTAAACAGACCTCAAATCTAATCGGCTGAGTCCTATTCGGCTGGAAAGGCGATCGGTCTAAGCTGGACTGTTTGAATCTCATCTTGGCGGCGAAACTCTAAGGAAAGGGGTTCGCCGACTCGGATTGCTTCAATCTGCTGTTGCACAGCCGTAGCGGTTGCCACCTCAGTGCCATTAATTTTCAGAATGACATCACCGGGTTTCAAACCGGCCGAGGCAGCAGGGGCATCTGAGATCACCTGAATGATCAAAACACCTCGATCGACATTGATCTTAAGCCCGGTATCGGGATCATTATTGATCCGCTCCCGCAAGTCCGGAGTCAGATCCACCATTTGGATGCCTAAATAGGGATGTTCAGCCCGACCTTTGTCAAACAACTGTTGAGCAATCTTCCAGCCCGTCTCGATCGGAATAGCAAACCCCAGCCCCTGAGCATCCGCCCGGATCGCTGTGTTGATCCCAATCACCTCTCCTTGATCGTTGAGTAAGGGGCCACCTGAGTTACCAGGATTGATCGCGGCATCCGTTTGGATAAACTGCACTCGTCGATCGGGAATCCCCACCTGCGAACTAGAACGATCGATGGCGCTGATGATCCCAGCAGTAACCGTGCTATCTAACCCTAACGGATTGCCAATCGCGATTGCCCATTGCCCAGGCACCAAATCTTTCGAGCTCCCTAACACCACCGTAGGCAAACCTGTGCTGTCAATTTTAATGGCGGCTACATCCGTCACAGGATCGATTCCAACCACCTTCCCTTCTAGCGATCGGCCATCCTTGAGGGTCACTGTCACTGCATCGGCCTTTTCCACCACATGAGCATTGGTAATCACATGCCCATCTGAGCTAACAATAAAACCAGAGCCGGTGCCCTGCTCCACTCGATCCTCAAAGGGGTTGGTTTCATCTTCGCCAAAGAAGCGCTTTAAGATGGGATTATTTTGATCAAATTGGCGAGACACCTTGCGCGAGGCATCAATCCGCACAACCGCTGGCCCGACTTTTTGCACTGCGGCGGCAATAAAATTTTGGCTGGTTGGTCGGTTGCTTTGGACAACCTCGGTCGGTTGAGGTGCTTGATAAACCACGGCAGCCGATTCGGGTGAATTCCCATTCAGCGAGTTAGTCTGGAAATTTCCAGCAGCAAAATATTGATGACTGGCCCACCCTACGCCACCGCCGATCGTCATCAGCGTTGCGTAAATCACCATCTGTTTTGTTGAAAACCCCATAAGTTCCTGTGACGTGAGCGTATACTCTGAGCCTATCGCTTAAACCAGAAGTTGTGCCAAAAATTGACCTGACCAGTCCGATACCAACGGGAGCAGCATGAGTATCACATGAGCAGCATGAGCATCAACGGATCCTGACGTTCAGCATTCAGCCAGCATTCAGCGTTCATTTTAAAAGCTATCGCCAAAATAAGGTCGGTACAATTGCAGAAGAGCAGGCTCGATCCGGCAAACTTCAGTCAAATGTCGTAGGTCTGTCAAATGTCGTAGGTCTGTCAAATGTCGTAAGTGAGGTGAAATCTCATCTTGACCCGAAGCAGCGACCCGATCGAGAGATCCAAAAATCCAAAAATCCAAAAATCCAAATTGATAGACCCAATCAATCAAAATATTGGCAAAAGTACTGGCAAGCGTATTGGCGAAAGCATTGGTAGACCTATTGGCAAGATCAGGCATGAGTTGGAACCCCTTCAATTGGCAATTTCTCCATCACAAACTTCTGGATCAGCGATCCTGGGGCAGTTTACTTGAGATTCGGAGTCTGAGCGGTCTAGGATGCATCCTGGTCAGCAGTTCAATATCGATCGGCTTACCCGTAGTGGCCCAACCCGTGGCCCAACCCGTGGCCCAAGCCTCTCCCTCTGCCTGTCCCACTCCCGCGCTATCACGCCTGATCCGCCACCGCATTACCCGTGAAGACACCCTGATCAGCCTATCGGAACAGTATAATCTGTTACCGACCACCCTGATGGGCATGAACCCTGCATTACGGCAAGGCTCTGCTCCAGTTGGCAGCGAAATTTTGATTCCGCCCTATAACGGCATTCGGATTACCGTTCCGGCTGGTAGCAGTTGGCGAGATATTGCTCAGCAGTATAACGTACGAGCGGATGTGCTGTTTGAGGCGAATGGCTGCCAGGAAGCCCCCAGCGTAGTTTTCGTGCCCGGTGTCAATTGGTCTCCTGTTGCCGCTGTCACCCCGGATCGTCGCCAAACTCCGATCGATCGCTACCCTCTGCCGGATGAAGTATCGATCGTACAAGCCTTTGGGTGGCAAGTGAATCCCCGCACCAATGCGGTGGAATTTCATAGCGGAGTCAATCTGGCCGTTGAGTCAGAAACCTCTGTGCTCGCTGTTGGCGCTGGAACAGTCGCCTTTGCCGGGATGCAACCGGGCTATGGCAATCTTGTCGTGATCAACCATGCCGAGGGTTTACAGACCCGCTATGGATTGCTCGACTCGATCGCCGTCAAATCGGGACAGCAAGTTGCTTCAGGCGCGGTTCTCGGTACGATTGGAACGGGTTCTGATGCCGGGAACAACCCCTACCTGCATTTTGAAGTGCGATCGAACTCCCAACTCGGCTGGGTCGCTCAAGATCCAGGCAACTACATCCCAGCCTTACGCATCGGCCGCTCCCCTTGAGGCAGTTATGCTTGAATCCTTCAGGCTGCTTGAACCCTTCAGGCTGCCTCAGTCATTCAATTTCCTCTTCCCCAATTGATTCCCCAACCGAATCGATCGCTAGCTGGCTCAACCCCTGCGACACGGCCCTAGCCTCTTGAGGTTCGATCGATAGCATGGGTAATCCCCAATGAGCGAGTTGTTGCAACACTTGTGGATAATTACTAAAGCCGGTGCCACAAAGTGAGCAGCCAATTCCTAAGGTGTGGGCCATTTGATTTAACTGTTGGATCGCTCGCAGGACAACGGGATGAAATCGATCGAAAGCAGCAGCGATCTGAGGTTGATCCCGATCAATCCCCAAAAGCAGTTGGGTTAAATCGTTCATTCCAATCGCAATACCCTGTACTCCAGCGGCTACATAGTCCGGTAGCAACAGCAACACCGAAGGAACTTCTGCCATGATCCAAAGTTGAAACTGCGGCTGTTGAGTCAATCCAGCCTGTTCAACTTGATCTCGGCAAAACAGGAACTCCTCCACTGTCCGCACAAACGGCAACACTAAACGCAATTGGGGATAGTCAGCTTGGAGATGACGCAGTGCCGCAAGCTGGAGCTGGAACAGATCGGGATAGACCAGGTCATTTAAGGTGCCACGCCACCCTAAAGCAGGATGGGCCGGGCTAGAAGTAGTGGTGATTTGAGTGGGTGTAGCAGTGGCCAGCGGAAATTCGCCCATGCGCAAATCAAGCGATCGGTAGAAAACTACTCGAGGTGCAAATGCGGCCAAAATGGGTTGAATGCGGGCGGTGATTTGCTCGATCGCTTGTTCCCATGGCGTTTCTGCCAGCCAGTCTCGCGGATGTTTTTGTTGAAAAAGATCCAGCAGAAGGAGTTCGGATCGCAACAGCCCTACCCCACTGATCGGGAGATCGACCAATTGGGATAACCGCTCAGCTTGGCTTAAGGTCAACATGAGCTGCATCGATCGCGGGCTGATCGGAGCCGATAAGGAGGGGATCGATGCCCGATCGCGCTGAGCGTCATCAGTTAGATCAGTAGCGTCTAGATCAGTTAGATCAGTTAGATCAGTAGCATCATGAACTACATGCTTAGGCACATGATCAAGCTCATGAGCGGTCTCATCATCAGCCAAATCATCAGCCAAATCACCAGCCAAATCACCAGCCTCGTGATCAGCCAGATCAGAGGATATGATCATCAGCCAATCTTCGGGTAGTTGTTCGGGATGATGATACAGGGTGCCACAATCACCATCTAACCCGATCCATTCGCCCGTTTTGAATTGCTGGGTTGCTGCATGAAACCCCACCACGGCTGGGATACCTAATTCACGAGCCAGGATCGCTGCATGACTGGTGAGCCCTCCCTGTTCCGTCACAATACCTGCTACCTGTCGTAGCTGCAACACTTGAGCAGGCAGCAGATGAGAAGTGACCAGAATGACTTGAGGCGGAATAATGGCTGGATCAAACGGCGGCAGCCGCACCCAAGCGGGAGCAATCACTCGTCCCGGAGCGGCTGCAATGCCATGAAGCGCCAGGTCTGTGGGCTCAACCTGAGGTGCAGAAGGGGCAACACTCGGTTCGGAGCCTATTGCAGCCGGTGGTCGGGATGTTGTCGAAGCCTCAGCACTCAGCTCACTTGAGCGAGCCTCTGTTTGCCCATCTTCCGCGCCTCTGGCTTCACCTGTCGGAGAGAGCGATCGAGCGGAGGTCATGGGCGCAATAGCTACTGGCAACGGGATAACTTGCGTCAGATAAAATACTGCTCTGGAGACTGCCCCGGAGTGAGCCATCACCCGATCGGACTGAGGTTCAACCAATACCCATTCCAATCGAAGTGGCATTTTCAGGGCTGTCTGAATTTGTTGGGCCAGGTGAATCAGTTGATGTTGATATTCACTGGACAGAATAGCTTGAGAAGTCGGTTGGGAGCCCGATTGAGCACCCGGTTGAGAGCCTGTTGCAGAACAAGGAGCTAGGGTTAAAAGTTCCGGCAACGACAAGGGAGAGGCGAGTCGATGGGAAGGGGGAAGCGCCAGTTGGTAACAATAGGTTTGTTGCCCTAAAACCTGCTCAATTTTCGACTCCCCAGCCGGATAAGCCGGAAAATCAACGGCACGAGTCGCAAAATTCAGCCGATAGCTATCCCAATGCCCCAGTTGCAGTGCCTGCCCCAAACCTTGCACCGCACGGATTTGCAGCCGATCAGCACTAATTTGCAGATCTCCAGCCGCGATCGGCATGAGGAGAGGCTGCACCAAAACAGCGAGCCGCACCTGTTGCAGATGAATCCCTAACCGTTGCCAATAAAACAGACTCTTAGCCCGAAACAACTCAGCCCACACCTGCTTTAAGCCCTGAGACAAAGCCGATCGTTGAGCTAGACAAATCTGAGCCGACAATAGCCCCGTGGTCTGGTTCGTCAAACTGGGAGTAACACTGGGATCGATCGGCAATACCGTGAAGGACGGCCGCAGAATCACACAGTCCCAACCCCGACTGTAGTCCACCATAGTTGTCAGCAAGTCTTCTGGCACAGGCGATGCCAAAATTGCTTGGCTAATCTGCCGTGAAACAGACTGGAGCTGTTGGGTATTGTTGGCATCGACATAGAGAAAAGCCTGGGGTAGATCGGTCAACAGTTGGGCTTGCCAGTCTACCTGCGCCAAAAACCGATCCAAAACCGGTGCAGTTAAAACAAACCCTGGTATCACTGGGTAGCCCAGTTGTTGCAGCAATCTCAAGTAGAAGGCTTTTTCGCCGATCCCATTGCGATGGATCGCAGAAAATTGGTCGAGCCAGCCGATATCATCCACGACCATAGAACAGCGGAGAGCAGAATAAGGGCAATTGACCCCAAAGGGTGAAAAGCAAACCGTGAACCCAACCTGGTTTTAAAGCGCTCCGAGTTCCTATTTCCAAATGCTATTGCGGGTTATTGTGATTCGTTCTGAGACCTATCCAGGTGAATCAACATAATCAGGCTTAAAAATCAGACTTAAAAATCAGGCTTAAGTGGATCAGCAACAGCCAGCGGAGGGCAATTGAAGGATGGACTGGTTCAAGCTATAGACTTGCTCAAGCTATGAACTCGCTCAAGTTATACACTGGTTCGAGCTATCAGACTGGTTCGAGCTATCAGACTGGTTCGACCTATCAGACTAGTTCGACCTATCAGACTGGTTCGACCTATCAGACTGGTTCGACCTATCAGACTGGTTCGACCTATCAGACTAACTATCAGACTGGTTCGACCTATCAGACTGGTTCGACCTATCAGACGGGTTCGACCTATCAGACTGGTTCGAGCTATCAGACTAACTATCAGACTGGTTCGAGCTATAGACTGATTCGAACTATAGACTGATTCAAATGGTAAATATGATAATAATCATCAATCGGTTGTCCCATCACCATATCAACTCAAGTTCCCAGATGCAATCAGAGTCGCTGAGGAATTCTCAGAAATTGGACTACTGGCCACTGCGGGCTGATAAAGCTGCATCACCGCCGTCAACGGCAACCGAGACTGTACCCCCACCGTGAAGGGCGATCGATGCCCCCGATTCAAGTGGTCAGCCGCAGCACAGGCGATCATAGCCGCGTTATCCGTACAGAATTTGAGGGGTGGAAATAACACACGCAGACCTTGGGCAGTCGCTGCCTGTTCCAAATGGGATCGCAGTCCACTATTAGCTGCCACACCTCCGCCCACAGCAATCGTACTGAGTCCATAGTCTAAAGCACAAGCGATCGTCCGTTTTGTCAGGGCTTTTGCTACGGCTGCCTGAAAACTTGCCGCCAGATCAGCCACAGGCAGCTCATCAGCCGGTAGAGACTGCACTAAACGCAGCATCGCCGTCTTCAGTCCACTGAAGCTAGAGTCATAGGGATGAAACCCGCCTTGAGGCAGCGAAACTTTTCCCTCGGGCAGTACAAATGCATCTGGATTGCCCTGTTGAGCCAAGCGATCGATCACTGGGCCACCCGGATAATCGAGCTTCAGCAGCCGGGCCACCTTATCGAATGCCTCGCCCGCTGCATCATCGCGGGTTTGCCCCAACGGTTCATAAACCCCACAATCCTTCACATGAATCAAACTCGTATGCCCTCCCGACACCAACAGGCAAAGAAAAGGAGGCTCAAGCTGGGGCTCACTGAGATAGGAAGCATAGATATGTCCTTCCAGATGATGAATGCCCAGAAGAGGCTTTTGATGCAACATAGCTAAGGTTTTAGCTGCCGTTAAGCCCACGAGCAAAGCTCCCACCAGCCCCGGTGCACAGGTTGCTGCCACGC
This sequence comes from Elainella sp. Prado103, assembly GCA_025454395.1. Taxonomy (GTDB): domain Bacteria; phylum Cyanobacteriota; class Cyanobacteriia; order Elainellales; family Elainellaceae; genus Elainella. The sequence continues at coordinate 54,421 of JALOOM010000040.1, read as the reverse complement.
CATCGATCGCCTCCCAACCGATCCCCGCTTGCTGTAAAGCTTGCTGGATCGCCCAATTGATCATTTCCACATGATGGCGCGAGGCCACCTCAGGCACCACGCCGCCATAAGCTTGATGGATCTGAATTTGCGATGAAACAACATTGCTCAGAATCTGTCGCCGATCGAGCGATCGTTGCCCAGAATCTCGCACAATCGCCACAGCGGTTTCATCACAGCTTGTTTCGATCGCCAGCACAGTAGACATACAAGAACCGTTCAAAAATCGTTAGGTCAAAGAAATCAGCAGCGGTCACCCGCAAACAGGGGTCACCCGCAAGCAGGGGTCACCCGCAAGCGGAGGAGTCAATCCAGATCAGTTCAAATCAAATCAAATCAAATCAAATCAAATCAAATCAGTTTAATTTCAGCCTTTGAACCTCTGAAACCCAGATGAGGATCCAGATGGGGATCCAGATGTGATCCCAGACACATCATAGCCACCCTTTCATCGCTCCATCTGGCATTTTTCTGCCAATACGTAAACTTCTTTTAAGAGCTTAACTGGAGTAGGCAGACCTTGGGGGTATGATTGCTCTCACAGCCCAAATCTTTTTGTGCAAGTTACTTAACGTTTCGTACGAAATACTTTGATTTTTGTAAATAAAGGGAAACAATTCCATGCGAAAATTGTTTGCTCTAGTGCTTGTTCTCTTCCTGTGGGTCACAGTTACCCCCTCAGCTTCGGCTGATGTGGCAGGTTTGACCCCCTGTGGTGAATCAAAAGCCTTCTTGCAGCGTGCAGCAAATGCGAAGACTCCCCAAGCTAAGGAGCGGTTCGAAAATTATGCTCAATCTGGTGTTTTGTGCGGCCCAGAAGGACTGCCTCACCTGATTGTGGATGGTCGTCTCAGCCATGCAGGTGAATTTCTCATCCCCAGTGTGCTCTTCCTGTATATTGCAGGTTGGATCGGCTGGGTTGGTCGGGCTTACCTGATCTCCGTCCGGGGTGAAAAAGATCCTGAAATGAAAGAGATCATCATTGATGTCCCCCGTGCACTCAAGTTCATGCTGTCTGGTTTTGCTTGGCCGTTGGCGGCTTTGAAAGAATTCACGTCGGGTGAACTCACCGCAAAAGACAGTGAAATTCCTGTTTCTCCCCGCTAGGTTCAACCCCGTCCTGATTCTTTGATTTTGGAGTGCGCTATGCAATATCTGCTCAAGTACCTTTCTACAGCTCCCGTGCTGTTGATGGCGCTTTTATTCGTCACAGCCGGAATTTTGATCGAATTCAATCGTTTCTTTCCAGATCTGCTATTCCACCCCATGCCATAGGGATCGGAACCTAGCACGAATCTGGCTGGGTCACAAGATCTAGTTCTTCAAGCTCTGAAGCGCTAGGTTTGCTTGAATCTGGCCTCAACTCATGAGCGATCGGATTAATGCCCTTCCATGGAGACGGGGTCAATTCGATCGCTCACTGGTTTTGTAGGATCGCCTCAGTTTGAGACTAAAGCAAAACCTGGCAACCTGAACCTCAAGACTACAGTTCCAGCACAATCTCCCCCTGTCGTAAAATTTCCCAACCGGAGCCCTGCCATTTCGCTACAGTCGAGGGCTGTCCGGAGCCAAAAGCAAGGTTGAGCGGATCGATCGAGAAATCTTGCTGGAGTTCAGCGAAAGCTTCTGGACTCAAGGTATAAACTTCTGGAAATTCAGCCGTAATTTTGTCCCAATCGGTGAGCGCCGGTTGCCCCGATCGATTCACACTGGTGGTGGCCAGAGGCTGGGTGCAACGCAGGATCTGGCGAGCGATCGGATGATTAGGCACACGGATGCCGATCGTCGTAGGATCGGCCGGATTCATGGCCGTGGGGAGTTGGGCACTAGCAGGCAAAACCAGGGTTAAAGCGCCCGGAAAGTAGCGATCTGCCACCTGCTGCCAAACGGCTAACTCGGCTGCACTCCCTTGCACATAAGCCCATAGATCTATCACTTCACCACCCATTAAAATTAGCGGTTTGGTTTCGCTCCGTTGTTTGGCCGCATAGATTCGCTCAGCCCGATCGGGACGACAAGCCAGGGCGGGTACGGTATCGGTCGGAAAACTAACCAACTCCCCCATCTGCACAGCAGCGACAAAATCAACCCATGATAGTTGCGGCATAAATGAATCCGAATCTGACTAGGTCAAGGACTGCCCTCCAAAAGTGGGATCAGCTCTATTCTTTACAATACGCGAAGGCAAATCGATCGATCCCAGCCAGATCAGGGTAAATTTGAATATCCCGATAGCCTCCTTGTAATTCCAGCAGCTCAGTCACCGCTGCGGCTTGCCCCGCCATCATTTCAATTAACCAAATGCCGCCAGGTTTCAAATACTCTGGGGCTAAAGTCACGAGCTGCCGAATGCCTTCTAGCCCATCCCACCCGCCATCAAGCGCCAAATGCGGCTCATGTTGGGCCACTTCCGGTTGCAGAGTTGCCAAGTCAGTGGTGGGGATGTAGGGCGGGTTCGATACTACTCCATCCAATTGCCCGCGCAAGTTTGCTAAAGGCTCAAACCAAGACCCGCGATAAAACTGGATGCGATCGGTCAAACCATAGTGCTGAGCATTTTGACGCGCAATCTGTAGAGCTGCGGAGCTACGATCGACCGCATGAATGATAGCGTGCGGCAGCCCATCGGCCAGCCCGATCGCGATCGCCCCACTCCCTGTTCCTAAGTCGGCCCATTGTTGCGGCCGATGGCGGTCTGGGACAGCAGCCATCACCAGATCAATCACCAACTCCGTTTCCGGGCGGGGAATCAGGACGGCGGGAGACACCGTGAGCGTAAACTGCCGCCAAGGGGCAAGGCCAACCAGATATTGGACGGGAATGCGCTGGTTCAAACGTTGCTGCCATTGCCGATCGAGTTCTGATAAGGGCTGAGCACTGGCGATGGTGGGATCAGGCAGACCCAGTTTCAACGCCAACCGATCGATGCCAGCCATCTGCAAAAGCCAGTCGATCTCGGCAGTAGGAATATCGGCAGCTTGGGCCTCAAGACAGGCTTGAGCTCGCCATTGCTGCAAATCAGCGCTAGAAATTGAATAAAGGCGATCGAAAGGCATGTTAGGCTACACAAAAATTCAGCAATGAAGTGGTTTCCTTCCCTGAAATGGCTCGGGCAATATCCCAAAAAGCTGCCCCTCTGGTTTATTCTGGCAGTTCCTTTTGTGTTGCAGACAGTTGGTACAGTTGCATTCGTCAGTTATCTGTCCTATCGCAGCGGGCAAAAAGCGATCGAAGATCTGGCCCATAACTTAATGGCAGAGCTGAGTGATCGCATCGATCAGAACCTCCAGCATTATCTTCATACGCCGCGTGAAATCAACCAATTGAATGCAGCCGCATTTCAACAGGGACTGCTGAACTGGCAAGATTTCAAAACCCTGGAGCGGCAACTGGTGCAACAGAGCCAGATTTTCCCAGATGTGGGGAGCATTACCATCATCACTGAGCAGCAAGAGTTTTTATCGATCGATCGAGTCAATGAGCTGGAAGGTTTTCTGCGGATTCAGACTGCGGCCAGGGGAGGGCAAATCTACCGTTATTCACTGAATGCAGCCGCACAACACCCGCAGTCTACCTTAATTCGATCCAATCTCAATTTCCGCCAAGAACTGCTGAACCAGTCTGGCTATCTGAGCACGCGAACCTCCCAGCAGCCAAATTGGCAATTAGAAATTTCCTTTGCCCGTGGCGCAGATCAGCCTCGATTGATGCTGGCCCATTTTACTCCTTTCTATGATGAGAACCAAAAACTACAGGGAGTCGTCAGTACCAGTTTGTTGCTGACCGGCATCGGGCAGTTTTTACAAGATTTGCAATTTGGCCAGACTGGACAGGGATTCATTATCGATTCTGCTGGCTTGCTGATTGCCACCTCCACCGGCGAGATGCCGATCCGGAGCCAAATTGAACCCAACTTTGCTCGATCGACCGATTCCCAGCAGCGTCGCCTCGCCGCCACTTATAGTAGTGATCCCCTGACTCAAGCGGTGGCCCGTTCGGTAATTGCGCTGCCAGCCGGACAGCCCCACCAGTTCATGCAGGTTGTCGATCAGGAACGTTACTTTGTGCGAGTCTCACCGCTCTCCAATGACACCAATCTGAATTGGCAGTTAGTCACAGTTTTACCCCAGTCAGACTTCACGCTAGAACTCCAGCGTAATCGCAACACCATGCTGCTGCTATCCAGTTTGGCTGTCCTGGTTTCCGGTGGACTGGGCATGATCACGGCCCGCTGGATTACCCGACCGATCGGTCAATTGCGGCTAGCAGCCAAACGGTTGGCCAACGGAGATCTCCCACCCGAAGACTTGCAGCAACTCGTAGATAGCCAGCGTCGAGATGAATTGGGGGAGTTTGCTCAGTCGTTTCAACAGATGGCCCTGAAACTACAACGAGCATTTTGTGGGATGCAGTCTTTAAATCAGGCTCTCACAGAAAGCGAAAATCGCACGAAGCAAATTTTAGAAGCGATTCCGGTGGGAGTTTCCATGCATGGACAGGGGGGCGAGATCGCGTACATCAACTCAACCGGCAAGCAATTATTGCAAATTAAAGATTTTGCCGGTGAATTGCCGTTGCAGCACTGTCTAGTCGCTAGCCCCATCTATCGCAGTGGCAGTGACCAACTCTATCCCTTCGAGGAACTCCCGGCCATCTTAGCGCTGCAGGGACAAGAAGTGAATGCCACCGATCTAGAACTGCGCCAAGGTCAACAGATCATTGCGTTAGAGGTCTGTGCGACCCCATTACTCGATCAACAGGGTCAGGTGATTGCCTCAGTGAATGTGTTTCGAGATATTACACAACGGCGAGAAGCAGAACGGATTTTAAGCGACTATCACCGGCAACTGAGCATACAGGTGGCTGAGCAAACCGCCGCCCGACAGCAAAGTGACGAACGATTTCGGCGATCGTTTGATGATGCAGGCATTGGCATGGCGATTTTGTCCTTGCACGGGCGGTTCCTCCGAGTCAATCGGGCTTTATGCCAAATGCTGGGTTACAGTGCAGCCGAATTGTTAGAACGATCTCTGTCAGCAGTGATTCATCCAGACGATCCATTTGTGCCCTGGGGCAAGCAATCCACCGATCAATTTGCGGGCAATCACACGGGTCAAACGGAGCAGCGATTATTACATCGGCAGGGCCGGATCGTTTGGGGACTCATGAATCTCTCTCTCCTCCGCGATCCCAACGACAGACCACTGTATTACATTTCCCAGATTCAAGATATCAGTGAGCATCAGCAAATTGAGGCAGCGTTACGCCGCAGCGAAGAGCGCAACCGGGCCATCCTCTCCACTATTCCGGATCTGATGAGCGTTGTGAGCGCAGAAGGGGTTTACTTAGACCTGATTCATCCCAATACAAAACTCGATTTGTTGCCGGAGCAGATCAACTTGATCGGTCAATCAGTAAGCGCACTGCTGCCCCCTGAGATCGCCAACCAAAAGCTCAAGATGATCCAAAAAACGTTAGCCACCGGCGTGATGCAAACTTACGAGCAGCAGGTACAGGCGAACGATCGATTGCAGTATGAGGAAGTTCGCATGTTGCCCTATGGAGAGGACAGCGTTTTGATTATGGTTCGAGACATTACAAGTCGCAAATGTGTTGAACTGGAACTGCAACAGGCCAAAGAAACTGCTGAAGCCGCAAACCGAGCTAAAAGTACATTTTTGGCCAATATGAGCCATGAGTTAAGAACACCACTCAGTGCCATCCTGGGCTATAGCCAACTCATGGCCCATGATGCCAGCACAACCCCCAGCCAGCAAACCCAGTTGGATATTATCAATCGAAATGGCAAATATCTTCTGCAATTAATCAATGATGTTTTATCAATCTCTAAGATCGAGGCTGGTCATGTGGTTCTAGAAGAATCTATTTTCGATCTTTTTATGTTATTGTCAACGCTGGAAGAAACATTCCGAGTTGATTCACAAGTTAAAGATATAGAGTTTATCTGCAATCGAGCAGACAATTTACCTCAATACATCTACGCAGATGAGTGTAAGTTACGACAAATTATCACAAATTTACTAGATAACGCCATTAAATTTACCGATCAGGGTCAAGTCCTACTGACAGTCGAAATGCATATTGCTCAAGGCTACCCAGAGGAAGATGAAACTCCAGCACCCAGTGATCATGCTGTGGCAGAATCCGAAGTCGGGCTTGATCCTATGCCAGCCTATCTCTATATCAAAGTGCAAGATACTGGAATTGGCATTCCTAGCGAAGATCTCGATCGGGTCTTTGATGTTTTCGTCCAATCTGAAGTCGTTCGGCAATCGCAGCAAGGTACAGGTCTAGGATTAGCCATTAGTCGGCGCTTCGTTCAATTGATGGGAGGCGATCTCACCGTACAAAGCCAACTGGGCAAAGGAACTCAATTTCAGCTCAAATTACCGATTCGGCTGCTCAATCGGCAAGATCCCTGTAAGGCAACAGTCCGGCAGGCGATCGGGTTAATGCCCGGTCAACCGACCTATCGCGTTTTGGTCGTGGATGACACCCACACTAATCGCTACTTGATGGTGCAATGGCTACAAATGGTTGGGTTTCATGTTCAATCGGCCCAAAACGGTGCAGAGGCCGTTGAGCAATGGCGACAGTTTCAACCCCACCTGATCTGGATGGATATGAGAATGCCCGTGGTGAGTGGCTTGGAAGCAGTTCAGCAAATTCGTCAACATGAAGCCCAGCAAGCCCTTGCTGTTCGCTCAACCCAGGCTCTTTCCACCAAAATTATTGCGATCACAGCTACAGCTTTTGAAGAAGAGCATCGGCGCAGTTTAGCCGCAGGCTGCAATGACTTTGTGGCCAAACCCTGCACAGAAGCAATGGTGTTTGAAAAAATGGCCCAGCATCTGGGTGTGCAATACCGCTATGACCCAAAAATCAGCCGGACTCTACCCCAGAAACCGTTGCGTTCAACCAAAGCCGCACCATGGCTTTCCCAAGCCCTCGCGGTTATGCCGCCCTTATGGATTGCTCAGTTGAATCGGGCTGCTCGTAGTGCAAATGAACCCCAGATTCTGCAACTGCTCGAAGCAATTCCGCCCACTGAAACTGCATTAAAGGAATCGATCGAGCAAATGATTCAAAATTTTCAGCTTGACCAATTGATTCAGGTCACTCAAGCTTATAGGAGCGACCAAGTTTAACGAAATAAGGCGAAGTGCTGAATAAAACAGGCGATATTTTGATTGTAGATGACACACCCGACAATCTACGATTTCTGTCTGATCTGCTGACCAAAGCAGGCTATATGGTACGCCGGGTGCTGAGTGGCGAATTGGGATTAGAAGCCGCTCAGCTCGAACCCCCCGACTTAATTTTGCTCGATATTCGAATGCCCGGTCTAGATGGCTATAAGGTTTGTGATCGCCTCAAGTCGATCCAGCACACTGCCCAAATTCCAGTGATTTTCCTCAGCGCCATGAACGAGGAACTCGATAAAGTGATGGCCTTCGAGGCAGGAGGCGTTGACTACATCACTAAACCCTTTCAAGCGGTGGAGGTGCTGGCTCGCATCGAAACCCATCTCCAACTCAGCCGCTTGCGTCAGACTCTAGAGCGACAGAATGCCCAACTCCAACAGGAGATCAGCCAACAGCCATTGCTCCCATCGCCATCTGAAGATCCACCTCAACCCATTACTCTCCCTACCAGTTTTGCGAATGAACTGCTGTGCCAAGAGCCAGTTCCCCAATCTACCCAAACACAAATCAATGATTTATCTATTCATCATCAAAATTTAATGGATAAACAGGCCGAGTTACAGCGACAACTAGAAGATGCCCAGGTGTTTAGCAGTCGTCAGTTAGATCTGATACAGTCCATCCAGCAAGACCTAGAGGAAGTACTCACCGAATTGCTAGCAGCGCTAGCCCTGTTGCAGCAAAGCCCCCACTCAAACGTTGAACAAGAAGCTTTACGGAGTATTGCAGACAGCACCTTGCGATTAGACGATGTCATCCAGCAGGTCAAATCAGTAACCTTGTGATGGTCTTTTAATACTGATTTGAATGCGACATCAAACTACAGCATCAAACTACAGCATCAAACTACAGTGATGGCATTCGCAGAAGGGTAACAGAATCCGATCGGGAATCTCCGGTGAAAAGAAGGATTGAGTTTTATCTAGATAAGAGTTATTTTTCTGACTATTATTTCAATGATTGTCATAGGTAATGATTATCATAGGTTATTACCCTAGGGACTTGCAATCAAATCCTGGTTCGAAAGCCCCTCGCCCGCTCTGGGAGAGGGGTTGGGGTGAGGGTAGTTTGAGTTTTGTCAGTCAATCAGGGTTATTACCAATTCGCCGATCGAGACTGAATTGTTTCAATTGAGACTTAAAATATACATCTATCTGGTTGAAGGATCGGTTGTGAGCTATTTAATTCAAAAAGCGTTAATTCCGGTAGGGCAAGGCTACGACACGGTTGATGTGCAAATTATCGGCGATCGAATCACTGCCATTGCACCCCAACTTGAGCCCATAGGCACTGTGATAGATGGACAGAATAAACTGCTGCTACCCGGTTTTATCAACGCTCACACCCATTCATCCGAAATGTGGCAACGAGGTCTGATTCCGCCTTTACCCCTAGAACTCTGGCTGGCTGAACTGTATGACTCTGCACCCCTCGATCCCGAACAAATTTACTTGAGCGCTTTGGGTACAGCCGTTGAAACCTTACTCAGTGGGGGTACCAGTGTTGTTGATCATATCGTTTTAATTCCTGGCAAAGAAGCGGACACGATCGCCGCTGCGGTGCGGGCCTATCGAGAAGTGGGCATTCGCGCCTTCGTGGCTCCTCTAATTCAAGATGAACCCTTTGGATCAGGATTACCTTCGTCCGGACTCCCTGCCAACGGGGGCACCCCTGATGCCGAATCGACTGCGCTCCCCAGCACGGCAGCCGTCTTAGACTGGGTACAAGACGCGATCGAGCAGTTTCACAATCCAGCAGCACAGATTAACTTATTAGTGGCTCCGACTGGAATCCAGCTCTGTTCAGATGCTCTGTTTGAAGGCTGCATTGGCCTCAGTGAACGGTATGATCTCTGCCGTCATGCTCATCTGTTAGAAACCAAAGCCCAGCAGTTATTGGCCCAGGAAAAGTACGGTTGTTCGGCAGTGGCCCACTTACAGCAACTGGGTTATTTAGACTCTCGTACCTCTTTAGCCCATTGTGTATGGCTCAGTGATGCCGATATCCAAATTTTGGCAGACACCCACTCAACCGTGGTTCATAACCCGTTGAGCAATCTGCGATTAGGCAGTGGCATTGCCCCGCTCCTGAAATACCGAGCGGCTGGTGTGAATGTGTCATTTGGCTGTGATGGATCGGCCAGCAACGACGGTCAGGATCTGCTAGAAGCGATCAAGATCGGTTCGATCCTGCACAATATTACCGATTTTGACTATCGCCAGTGGATTTCTCCGCGCACAGCGGTTGAAATGGCTGCGTTGGGGGGGGCAACTGGGCTAAACCTGGCAGAACAACTGGGATCGCTCACGATCGGTAAAAAAGCCGATCTCGTTCTCTATGATTTAACCAACCTTTCCCTGCTGCCTGGTACCGATCCAATCGGGTTGTTAATCTTAGGACATCCTGTGCAGCCTGTAGACAGCGTTTGGGTCAATGGTCGCCAGATCGTATCCGGTGGAGAAGTGACGACAATTTCTGTGCCCCAACTGCGGCAGGCTTTTCTCGATCGTAGCCAGTGGCAGGCGGCTGCCCATTCTCCCACCCGTGCTGTGCTAGAAGCTCAATACCGATCCATTATGGCTTTGCAGCCTCATCTCTAATCAGCCACCAGGAGAGACAAGAAAACCCCCAGCTCGTCACTAGGGGCATCTCTGGAGTAAGGGTTACTGGCTTCATCTTGCCGAAGCTTTGCCAAAACTCAGTCTTGCTAAAGATAGATTCTCAAGGGCTAACCATTGCGTAAGCGCACCGCCGTCCCAGAAGCGGTAATCAGCAATAGGGCTCCCGTTTCGCCAATATTGATCGAACCAGTGTCAATTTTAATTCCCAAAACCGCATTGGCTCCCAACGCATTGGCTCGTTGCTGAAGTTCGGTAAGGGCATCCCGATGTCCGCGTTCAAATACCCGCTCGTAGCTGCCTGTGCGTCCGCCAATAATGTCACGAATGCCCGCAAAAAAATCGCGTAACGCATTGGAACCATACACAACTTCTGCGGTTACGACACCGAGATAGGCTTCCACGATCACCCCTTGAACGGCATCAGTTGTTGCTAGAATCATCTATTGTTCTCACACGCACTCAACATTCAATGAGATTATCACTCCTGCACCGGATTGGGGGTTACAAATTGGCAAGTTACCGATTTGACAGCCTGCCTGTTCGAGGACACCAAGTCTTACTGACCCTTGGCATCGTGTTAGGGCTGGGGGGAACAATGCCCCGGATAGTCCAGGCCCAGCCGATCCACCCCCCTCATGCTCAGTCCCTCCCCCAGATTGCACCTCAGATCATCACTCAGCAGGCTATCGCGCAGCAGACTAATCAAGAACTCTCGCCTGCGATGGAAGACCGGCTGAATGAGTTGCTGGATCAAGGACGGGATTTGGTGCAGGCAGGCAGAGTCACAGAAGCCATTTCGCTTTATCAGGAAGCGGCCCAGTTGGATCCGAGCAACGCTCGCATTTATTCCGCGATCGGTTTTCTGGAAACTCGGCAAAACAACTTTGATGCCGCCGTTGAAGCCTACCAACAGGCTATTCGTTTAGAATCTAACAACCCAGATTTCTATTATGCCCTTGGCTTCAGCAAAGCCAGTTTGGGAGACTATCGGGGAGCCGCAGAAGCCTACCGGCGAACCACCCAACTGCGGCGTAATGACGTGGAAGCCTATCTAGGCTTAGGTGTGGTGCTGTCCCGTTTAGGCGACTATGAGGGTGCCATTACGGCTTACCAACAAGTCTTAACCACCAATCCCAACAATGGGCAGTTGTATGAGTCGATCGGGGCAGCCTATTTGCAAGAAGCACGCTATCCGGAAGCATTACGGGCTCTCGAACGTGCCGAGCAACTTGCTCCCCGCAGCAGCACCGTACAGTTAAATCTGGGGATCGCTCGGCTCAATCTGGGTGACATGGTGGGCGGCATGAATGCCCTCAAGCGGGCTGCTGAACTGGAACCCCGCAATGGCGTGATTCATCTGCAAATTGGTGATGTCTACAAAGCCCAAGGCAACTACGAGCAAGCTCGCCTGCAATATGAAAAGGCAGTAGCAGTGCAACCGAACCTGCGGGAAGCCCATACTGAATTAGGGCAGCTCTATCTCGATCAACAAGACTATCTGCGGGCGATCGTCTCTTACCGGAAGATGATCGACCTGAATCCAGAAGATCCGGAAGCCCACTTTTTGTTGGGGGTGGCACTGCAAGGACGGGAACGGGATCGAGAAGCCAGACAGTCCTATGAGCAAGCGCGTGAACTTTACCGTCAGCAAAGCAACGCTGAGGGCGTGCGCAAGGCAGAAGAAGCGATCGATCAGGTAGACTAAGCCCTCTTGCTCTCATTGCCAACTCGCTAGCCCGCCCAATTTATGATGCCATTCCCCTGATCGGCTAGCTGCCAGAATAGGACAGATGTGGCATCCTTAAGGACATACTGCTGTGCCGCCATCATCAGGTGTTATGTTCGAGTTTTTGAATAAGCTGCCGCGCTGGTTTAGCTTGGGTTTTGCCTTTCCCCTGCTGTTTCTCAACGGTTGGCTCCTACTCAAGTTAATCGATCAGCTTGAACCGCTGGTCAGTATCTTGATCGCCGCCACGCTGATTGCTTTTCTGTTGGATTACCCGATCCGATTTCTGGAGCAATTGGGAGCCAAACGGATCGTGGCAGTGGGTTTGGTGTTCCTCATTTTTGTCTTGCTCCTCGGTTTGCTGGTGCTGGTGCTGGGCCCACTGATTTTGCAACAGGCAAATGAGCTACTCACCAAATTACCCGAATGGATTGAGTCGGGCCGTCGTCAACTGAATGATCTGGAAAGTTGGGCCGCCACCCAGCAGTTACCGATCGATATTAGTGGAGCCATCACCCAATCGATCGATCGCTTCACCAGCAGTTTGCGCTCCCTAACCCGACAGTTAGTGAATGTGTTGTTTAATACGATCGGTAGCATCGTCAACATTTTTCTGACGGTCGTGTTTGCTGTGTTTCTGGTGTTTCGCGGGCAGTCGCTCTGGAGTGGCGTGTTGGGCTGGCTCCCCACCGAATGGAATACTCAAGTGCGCGAGTACCTGCCAGACAATTTCGAGCGTTATATCGCTGGGCAAGCCACCTTAGCCACCGTGCTGGCGACCCTGCAAACGATCGCGCTATTTATTTTAGGCGTACCCCTATCGCTGCTGTTTGGTTTCACGATCGGGCTGGCCAGTCTAGTGCCACTAGGAGGCACCGTGGGGATTGTCACCGTCAGTCTACTGGTATCCCTGCAAGATGTCTGGTTAGGAGCCAAGGTGTTGCTAGTGGCTGTGATTGTGAACCAAATTAGTGAGAATGTGTTGGGGCCCCGCATTGTCGGCGAATTGATCGGGCTCAACCCCGTCTGGATGCTCATTTCAGTGTTTATCGGCTTCAAGCTCAAGGGGGCACTCGGACTGTTCATTGCTGTGCCGATCGCCAGTTTTATCAAAGGCACCGTCGATCGATTTCGGGCAGCCAAAAATGTACCGTCACTGCTTTCCCTACCTGATATGCCGGAAGAAACAACCTCGGTTTCCTAATTCTTATTTCCAACACCTATGCGATGGTCTGTCAGATCAGGGATCCGATCATGTCAATCCAGCTCGCTGCCCTCAGCAGTCCAATCGGCTCGCCACTGGTTAGATCGCCAAATCCGAGATTGGCTGAGTCGCGGCAAATCCCATCCAGATTCCACTGATTATTTGATTTGGCGGCAACAATTCTTACAAAAACGGCTCCATTTAGGGTTATGGCTAGCGTTGTTTTGGGTGTCACTCAACGCTATTTACACCACCTACTCAGTATTGTTTAATTTAGAGCGGTTGAGATCGGATCTGCTGAAATTTTTGGGCGATGCTTCGATCGCCGATCGCTACCGTGATGCCACTCTGTTGATCAATACATCCATTCTATTATCACTGATCGTTTGTTTAATTGTCCGCAGAACCCGCTGGGGAAGCCAGCATCCTGAAGTTTTATTCTTAATCTTTGCCTGTTCACTCAATCAATTCATTGAACAGATTATCTCAACTTTCTTTCATATTCCTGTTTTACCTGATACTCGGTTATTCTTAGCGATCGCTGTTCTCATTCCAGTCCATTGGCGGCTCCACCTGATTTCTCAAGCATTACCACTCGGCTATTACGGCATTATTTACCCGTTGATTGGATTAACCACACTGGGAACCACAAATACATTTAATCTTTATTCGGTGGGCACATTAATCGAAATTGGCTGGGTTTGCTCCGTCAGCAATCTAGCGGTTTATTTATATGAGCGACTTAAACGATCGGAGTTTGAAGCTCGTCGCCAGCTACAAGTTTTTCTCCATTCCATCTCTCATGATCTGCGCACGCCTGTGCTGGGTACTTCAATCGTGCTCAAAAGTCTGCTCAAGAAACCCATTGATTTGAACCAGATCAACGCTGACGAAATCGCAGTCAAACGATCGATTGTTGAACGCCTCTTACAGGGCAGCGATCGACAGCTCACCCTAATCAACTCATTGATTGAATCCCATGCTACTGAAATTCAAGGCATTGTTTTACACTGTGAACCCCTACACTTAAAACCTGTAGTGGATTCTGTGCTATTTGATTTACAGGATCGCTTCAGTGAAAAACAAATTCAGCTCCAACATCGAATTAGCGATCACCTACCGATCATCAATGCTGATGCCGACCAACTCTGGCGCGTTTTCAGCAACCTGATCGAGAACGCTTTGAAGCATAATCCTCATGAAATTGAGTTAACACTAGATGCTACAGTTTTGGGAATAGGCTCAAACAGCAACATAGGCTGGAGAGCCGCTGAATGGAACAGCTATAGACTGAGGGCTATCCCCACAACGAAGCAAAAAATGAAAGAGCCCATGTTGTTTTGCCTGGTACAAGATAATGGGATCGGCATTGAACCCGAACAATGCCAGCGTTTATTTGAGCTTTATGCCAGAGGATTTCGGGCTCGCTACATGCCAGGCTTAGGGTTAGGGCTTTACCTTTGTAAACAAATTATCGCAGCTCATGGTGGAGAAATTGGGGTGTTCAGCGCACCCGGCGAAGGAGCAACTTTCTGGTTTACGCTACCGATTTATTGTCCAGGTTCACAGGTGGGATCAGGTACATGAGCAATCGAAGGCTGAGACGAGAGCTGAGACGAGATGGGATCGGATGGGTGAGTCCGGCAACAATCCCGGTGACGATGCTGGCAATAATATTCGTCATCTTCAGTCATGGGTGCCGGAACGGAGACCCAACCCTATTGCAGCGTGGGATTGCCAACCGACTACAACAGTGGCAAGGGCAGTCTGAGCCTGAAGCTGCCAATGCTCTCTTTCCTCTGGAAACTGAGAGTAAGCTGCAAATGACATTAGAAGACTACGTAGATGCCTATGAGCTTCCAGGGGCAGTCTTGGCCATTAGCTCTTCCCAACACCAGTGGATGGGTGCGACTGGTCAGTCCAATCTCACGGCAAAAACGGATTTACTGCCGACCGATCGCTTTCGGCTGGGTGGCTTAGGTGAAATTCTGATCGGAGTGATTTGCTTACAGCTCGAAATGGAGGATCTGCTCAGTTTACGGGATCCAATCACGCAATGGCTGCCTCCAGAAATCACTGAGCCATTGCCTGATAGTGACCAGATTACCATTCGGCAACTCTTGAATCACACGAGCGCGATTCCAGATCTCGATCGAGCGGCATTTCGACAAGCAGTGTTGAATGATCCAACCCACGAATGGCAAATTGAAGAGATTTTCACCTACATGGAATCCCCTGAAACGGCTCAGTCACGGGGGCGCTATACTGCTTCACCGCTGAATTATTTATTGTTGGAGTTGATTATTGAACAAGCCAGTGGACAATCATTGGCGGAGCTTGTTCAGTCTAACATCGCCAAGCCGCTCAATCTCGCGGATACATTTGTGGAACTGAATCGCTCCCCCCCCCCTGTTCAGGGCTATCAGGATTTGAATGCTGATGGTCAACTGGAAGATGTGAATCAGCCGTTGATTCATACAGGCTTAGGATTGAGGAGTAGGGCGATCGTTTCTAATGCGCCTGATCTGCTACGTTTGATGCGATCGTTGTTTTTTGAAGAGAAACTGTTACCTCAGCCTGTGCGCGAAAAGATGTTAACCATTGTAGAAACCCGACGTGGTGGCTATGGATTAGGCATTGTCAACACCATGACTCGCTGGGGTGAGGTTTGGGGGCAGACAGATACGACGATCGGCTTCTCGGCAACCGTGGTTTACCTGCCTGTGCATGATCTGATTATTCTCAGTTGGACTAATCGTGGCGATGACACTGAGATGAGACTATTTGAATTGATCGATCGAGGATTGACGATTGTATTGGGAAATACCTCCAGATATCCAACTGGGCCGACGGTACAGTGGTAATGCCATTGCAGTAGAAATTCCAACAACAGTAGCAAAAATGATTTAAGGAATGATTATGACAACAGTGGTACTAACTTGAGGCGGAATAGCGACGAGTTCATTAGCTAGACCGATCGAGGAGTTGATGGTAGAAGCGATTGGGAAATCGATCGTAGAATCTGAAACAGGGGACTGCTCCAGCAGATTTGGCAAAGCTGATGGATAACCAGCAGGAATGATCGTGACTACGGTTGTGCTGACATGAGATCCGGTGGGTTTTGATACTGACGCTTCAGATGTTATTGATTCAGATGCTGGTGATTCAGGTGATTCAGATGTCAGCCAGTCAGATGCCGGTGATTCTGTGACTGTTGGGTCTGATATGGCAGGATTTGATACATCAGGTGCCGATATAGGTTCGATCGGCTCTAATAGATCGTCTGTATCTAACACAAATGGATTAGGTAGACTAAGCGATGAGGGGGGGTCTGGTTCGGATTGTCGTTCTGGTTCGGATTGTCGCTCTAGTTCGGATTGTCGCTCTAGTTCAGATTCTGGAGCGGCTGCAACCGTTAAATTTTTAGCTTCTGGCGCTAAAGCTTCTGACTCCAAATCTTCTGGCGCTAAATCTCCTGACTCTAAATCTTCTGGCGCTAAATCTTCTGGCTCCAGTTCAGCTTGTAGCACAAGTGCGTCTCCCGCTAATTCCATCTCATCAGGTTCCAAAATTTCGGCTTCCAAGACGGTTGTTGCAGGCGGGGTAGACTGGGGCGATCGAGGAGGCACTTCAGAAGGCACTTCAGGAGGCACTTCAGGTGTCGGAGCAAGAGAAGTGGTCGCAGAAGTGGTCGCAGAAGTGGTCGCAGAAGTGGCAGCAGTAGATTGTGCTGATGTCGGGGCACTACTTGCACTGGGACTTGCACTGGGACCTGCACTGGGGCTTGCACTGGGAACTGAAGCTTGGGCAGTGATCGGCGGTAAGATTTGTTTGACCGGCAAACCCATTAGGGAGAAATTGCGACTGATCGCATTCACGGGATAGGGTTCTGCTTGTTGAATTTGTGCTTCGGGGGTTAGCAATACTGCCAGCACACTCGCAGGCACTTGCAGAAACAGATGCGTGAGGAAAAAGCCGATCGCAGCAAGTCCTAGACCACCGAAAGCTCCAGCCGGAACCGCCCTGGCCAATTGGGCTGCTAAGGGAACCCACCGTTGTATCCAAATCAGTAGACTAATCGCCACAATGGCCATCGCGATCGTGATCCCTCGTCCGATCGGAGCTTTAAACCGGCGCAGTAGACGACGCTGAGTTTCGCTGAGCTGGGCAGGTTTAAGCACAAGGGGCGTGAGGCTAAAAATGCAGAAAGGTCGCTGCCACTGCATCCAGACGATCGGGATCAACCCAATGGTTGCCACGATCGGCCAGACGAGCAGGGTTGGTAGCTTTGCTTCACTGGCAGCTAGCCCGATCACGCAGATCTCTAGGCAGAGAGGCACTGCTGCGATCCCAGCTAAATGCACCCATAGATATGGCTCAGACCACGAAGAACGCATAACTCCTCCAAATCGCACTATATTGATCGTAATACTCCCTAGAACTTTGACGGAGATCCGTTCATGTTTTTTAGTCAGTCCCAGAAAACTTAGGGTTTCCGCAAATATTCGGACGATCGCACCGATGTAGGTGTTAGACTGAGACTGTTATCGCGTTATTTTAAGGTGAAAGCGTTGAAAGATTTTTCATTGGCTGGACACCCTTGGTTATCCATGTGGTATCTGGACATGAAACTACAGCGTAAGCGCTTTGCAGATCCCGCACTCTCTTGGGCCGATCGGTGTGAAGGGCCCAGTATGAGCTGATCGATCTGAGTGGGCTTGCTTTAGTAGGTTTGAGCAAGAATTGCCTGTGGCATTATTGCTGGAGGTCAATTGGTCAAACAGATATCTGGTTAGATTTAGATCCATCTAGTTAGATTGACAGATTCTAGTTCAACCGAAATTCCGGCAAGTTTGATCGATCAGTTTACTGAACAGCAGGATTTAGCTGACGGCACTATCCACGATCGCCAGCTCGATATTGGCTGGGTTAGAGCAGCTAACTCAGTCGCTAATACCAATTTGATATGAGCTTGCGCAGAGTAAATTCTTGCTAGACAAGGAGCTTCAACCCCTTGTCCTGCTCAGCTTCACAAAGAATTGGTATAACCCAGTAGCTACCCTACAAGGCGGCTCAGCTCAGCCATATTGAGCTATGAAAAATTGAGCTATGAAAAGCGATTGGCTATGAAGGATTGAGTCATTTGCTCAGCCGATTGGCCAGCGAACTGGATAGCAGGTGGCATCCTGCTGGGAGAAATAGAAATGAAATCACCAGCCAATCTTACGAATCAGTCTGGTTAGCCAAGTTTGCTAATCCCAGGTTGCCAGTTGATTGACTGACAAAGCTCAAACTGCCCACTGCTGCGCAGAAGCAAGCTACACCCCAGCCCCATATCCCATTCCAGTTTTTGTAATTTCAGCGCTCTTCAGATCTCCCTAGTTCCACTGTTTGTAGTTCTAGTGTTTGCAATTCCAACATCATATTCGTCTCATCCAATCCATAGGAGCCTCATCATGACCAAGCCACTGAGCCATAAAATCGCCCCTGTACCGATCACAAATAATATTAGTGTGATCGATCTAATTGATGGCTACTTTACTGCTTATAATTCAGCTCGTCTGCGCGAGATTTGCCATCTATTGAGTCGTGAAGTAATGCAAGAGGGCGTGACTGTTGGGTTAAGTCTTTCAGGTGCAATGACCCCAGCCGGTTTTGGGGTTTCTGCTCTCTCGCCGCTCATTCGCCAGGGATTTATTGACTGGATCATTAGCACTGGAGCAAATCTATATCACGATCTGCACTATGGACTGGGGTTAGATCTCTACGCCAGCCATCCCTTTGTTGATGACGCTAAACTTCGTCAGGAAGGTCGCATCCGCATTTATGATATTGTTTTCGGATATGATGTTTTACTAGAAACAGATGCATTTATCCGAGAATTACTCAAAGCAGCACCTTTCCAGAAACGAATGGGTACTGCTGAGTTTCACTATCTATTGGGGCAATGCATCCATGAAGTTGAGCAACAGTTAGGGCTTCAGCATTCATGTCTACTTTCCACTGCTTATGAATGTGGTGTACCCATCTATACTTCGTCTCCTGGCGATAGTTCGATCGGTATGAATGTGGCAGCTTTATCCTTAGAAGGTTACCAGTTAGTGATCGATCCTTCTCTGGATGTGAATGAAACGGCAGCGATCGCCTATGCGGCCAGAGAAACTGGCAACCCTGATCTGGCAGGCAAAAGCGCAGCATTGATTTTAGGGGGCGGGAGTCCTAAAAATTTCCTATTACAAACCCAACCCCAACTTCATGAAGTGCTAGGGCTAGAGGAGCGCGGACATGACTACTTTATCCAAATCACCGATGCTCGTCCAGACACAGGTGGACTCTCCGGTGCAACTCCATCCGAAGCAGTCAGTTGGGGTAAGGTCGATCCGGAAGAGTTACCTAACACCATCGTTTGCTATACCGATAGTACGATTGCCCTACCGATTATGACGGCCTATGTGCTGAATCAATGCGCTCCTCGCCCGCTCAAACGGCTCTACGATCGGCGGCAAGCCATGGTAGATCAACTGCGTCATGATTATTTGTCTGCGAAGCTGCATCAACTGGAACCAGCTATCCAAAACAGACAACCCATAGACCGCCAAGCCGCAAACTGCCAACCTGCAACCAAGCTCCAGCCGATCGCCACTTATCCCTGTGGCACCCCCATCCGCAATAGCCAACGGTAGGAAAGTTGAGTGAGCGGGTTGCTTAAAATAGCAGATCAAAATAGCCGATCAAAAATCAATTCCTCTCCACCACCAAAGGTGAGGACAATTGATCTGCGATCGGCATTTTGGCGGAACTTGGAAGGATCAGTCGATCGAAATTAGCAGGTCGAAATTAGCAGGTCGAAAATGAACTCACTTTGCACCATCACTGCGATCGATCCCACTTAAAATCTCCCTTAGCAATCAGAATATTAGCGAAGGGAGATCTCACCAGAATTTACAGTCTATCGAATCCTCTCCTCAGGGACTACAACCTTGGTGGCTACAAAATGATAGATAGGAGAAGAGATAAGGAACAAGATTCGAGCCATTTCGGGAATTGCTGTGGAAATATTTCAATGACTTAAAGCCCACCGAGGAACCGAATAATTGCTCGAACCCTTCAATCATGAGACAAGAATAATGAGACAGTTACACCCTTTGTCCAGGCTCATTAACAGGATAAGTTGTTGTTACGGTACGAGGTTGCCGCGCTCCAACGGATGCACCAATCAAGGACGCTACTAATCCTAACAGAGAACCCAGTGCAAACGACCATCCTACCGTAGCAGCATTACCAGCCACATCACGAGTCTCTTGAGCAGTTAGGTTACTAGCATCGGCCGGTAAAGGTGTCCCCCCTGTCTGATTGATGATCTCACCGGCATTCGATGCAACGATCCCAAAGGCACCAGAAACACCGCTAGAAACTAACCAAGCACTCAAAGCAAGGGTTGTTCCCCACAGAATTGCACCGTTCAGTAAAGCTGTGCTGCGATTCATTGGCCCACAGGCACGAGCAGTAATCCATCCACCTAAGAACAGGGCAATTAACAGGCTGATGATGGCCCAAATGCCAACCGCTGAACCCACATCACCCGCATTCGATCGGGGAGCATCCGAATTCGCAATCGTTGTTAATCCAATTGCCGCACCAATTCCGCTCAAAACCAACTGGGTGCTAATTGCGGTGACTAAGCCTGAAATAATTGGGCCCCAGCGAACACGATCGTGATAATCCACTGCAACCGGGGTAACCCGTTCAACGACACGATTAGCCGGATTCATCGGCTCATTTGTATAGGTCATGATGTGCTTGCTCCTACAGGCTTGCAAAGTCAATAACAAATTGAATGTAATAGTCAAACAATAGAGAGGAGATCGGTTTACTACACCTGCCTAAAGAGAGATTCAAACAACAATCTTCATTCTTGTTAACAATTTCGCTATGGTCTTGTGAATGGGTGTGAGCTGATGTGAATTGGCAGAAACCCGCATGAATTTAACTCAAGGTTAAACAACTAGCTCAAAACTAGCTCAAAACTAGCTCAAGACTGGCTCAGCCTCGATCGGTGAATCTATCCAAAGAAAACCGGCAATTAGTCCACTGGACAGAGGATTTGATCAGGTAGGTTATTTAGAGTTTGAAGAGTAAGTGGTTGTAACGTGTAACGAGGAAAAACAATGGCTCTTTATAAGATTAAGGATGTCTATCCAGATTATCGCGACCAATTTGGGGATCATGATATCTTGTCCTATAGCCTTTATGCAGGTTCAAACCAGGATAAGGTAGGCTCGGTTGATGACTTGCTGGTTGACGAAGAAGGCCGGTTTCGCTATTTAGTGATCAACACAGGGGCCTGGATCTTTGGCAAAAAAGTATTGTTGCCGATCGGTCAAGCTCGGATTGACTATAACGATCGTCGAGTTTATGCAACCGGATTGAGTCGTGAACAGGTTGAGAATCTACCCGAATACGATCCTAACTCTATCATCGATTATGATTATGAGGAGCGTGTACGGAATGTCTACCGGCCTTCTGCGTATGGTTCTGCTGCGTATGGTTCTGCTGCGACCGGCTCGACTGCGACCGGCTCGACTGCGACCAGTTCGGCTGCTACAACTGCGGGACTCAATGCATCTCCTGCTCTAGAAAGCCAAACCTCCCTTGATACAACACCTGGGTTAACCGATCAGACAACGCAACGTAGCTACAATCGGGATAACTACCGCTATGACTATGATCCCAATCTGTATGGGATGAAAGAGCAGGATCACCAAAATCTGCGCCTGTATGAAGAGCGTCTGATTGCAGGTAAGACCCGTCAAAAAACAGGTGAAGTCGCGGTCAGTAAGCATGTTGAAACTGAAACTCAGCGGGTTTCTGTGCCCGTTGAGCGCGAGCGGGTTGTGATTGAGCGGGTTGAGCCCACCGATCGATCGACGGCTCCCGTGGTAGGCACCGATGCTTTCCAGGAAGGCGAAGTGGTTCGGATGGATGTATATGAGGAAACTCCTGATATTCGTAAAGAGGCCTTTGTGCGTGAGGAAGTGAGAGTACGCAAAGAAGTTGAACAAGATACGGTAGAGGCCCAGGAAACGATCCGTAAAGAGCGTCTAGACGTGGATCGGGATGGTAACCCCCTGACTCGCGAGTAGATTCACGCTTCGAAAGCGTGCCTGATATAGCTAGCATACCTGATATATGTAGCATATCTGACATGCCGGTGTATCTAGCAAAATCTTAGGATGTTCTGATCAAGGATCGCTGACTCATTTCGATCGATTGATCAGAGCAGCACTTACCATACCCATAGCATCGAATGAGATGAGATAGGAGGGTTCTGGATGTCAGGACTGGATCTCAGGTCTGGCATCCAGTCTTTCCAGAATTGCAAGAATTTAGATTAGCACTGAACCAGTTTAGACGCAGGTGAATTGAGAAACGAACGACCCCACAAGTTGACAATGCAATTAACTCAGATTTCCGCTACTGATCCACGTTATCAACATACTTTAGGCGATATTAGAATTCATCACTTTAGTGTTTTGATCGGTTCACAGGTCTCAATTGGACAAGTTGTGGATGTTTTGGTCGATGAATTCAACCAGCTCTACATTTTAGTCCTCTCCGATCCATCTTCTGCCCAAGGCAATTTATTACCCTTATCCCATTTTCAGATTCTGCCGGAAAAACGACAAGTCTGGCTAGAGGAGGAAGGAAAAAATTTACCAGTGCGATCGGATTTAGGGAATGCGTCCAGTTTGTCTCCAAGCATAGTGATGAATCCGGTTGAAGTTTCTCTACCACTTGAAGCTTCTGGGAGCTTGGAAGCCCCGCACAGGATGGTTTCGAGAGAACGGATTTCGCCGGAACAACCCAAAGTGTCGTCGGCTCCACTGGAAACATTGCAGCCTATAGAACCCTCAAAACCTGCGGACATATTGCCTCCAGTGGCTTCTTCAGACATATCATCTGGAACAGCATCAGAACATATTATCCCGTTGCTAGAAGAACGCCTAATTGTCCGGAAACAACGTCATAAGATGGGCGAAGTGATTGTGCGAAAGGTTGTTGAAACTCAGATAATTCAGGTGCCAATCCGACGCGAACGATTGGTGATTGAACAGATTAGTCCAGAATATCGAGAATTAGCCTCGATCGATCTAGGAGCCTTATCCATCAATACAATCCGTTCCTCAACCCAGTCTAACGAGCAGGCTTCTAACGTAACTCGTGATCATTTGATGCCTCCAAACCAAGATAGTCAGCAGCCGAGTGCCAGTTGATGAGCAGTTTGCAGCAGTAATTTGAATTCATGCTTGTTTCATTAGAAAGGTCTTGCCGATAGGATAACTCCAGATTCGACAAGACCTTAAGTGATTTCTGACCTGATGAATGCACTTGTTCTACTGTTTGTTGCCCTGTTCGTTACTTTATTTATTGCCCTATTTGTTTCCCTGTTTATTACCCTGTTTATTACCCTACTTGTTGCCCTGTTTGCCGCGATTAAGCGAGCGCAAAGTCAGCCTCAACAAATTGCGATTGGAAAGAGGCACTGGTCAGATTAGTTAAGTTGGCTTGTACACTAAATGCACCCCCATTTGCTAGATTAGTCGAATGGACAACGCGACTGAAGCCGAGCGTCTCGTTGTAATAAACGAAGAGACCTTTTTCAGCGGTAATTGTATTATTAGCTGCGATCGCCTGAGCGGCTTCCCCTGCATTTCTAAATTTACCTTCCAAGACGAGCAGATTGCCATCTTGCAGTTGGGTTACCTCCCCTTTCTGGAAGTTTAACTGACTAATACCAAATTGTTGTTTGCCAAATACAAGTTGATCGATTCCACCGAGTTCATAGTCTGTGATCACATCGGGCTGGTTGAGATTAGCCGTTTGAGGTTTTCCGGCAAAGGGATCGACCAGAAATTGGAATTTGTCCTTACCACCACCACCTGTCAAGGTATCACCTAAGGTGATGGGCAAATTAGTAGCAGGATTAATCAGGGTAATTGTCCCTGTGCCTCCAGTTAAGATATCATCACCATTTCCCCCGATCGCTGTGATATGGGTGGTAGTGTTACGCCCATCTAAAACATCATTGCCTTCACCTCCATCAAACTGAATAGACTCTACTCCAGTGCCTAACAAGTCACCGATCATTAAGGTGTCATTGCCACCATCGCCACTGATGTCAAACACCTCAGCCGTATCCACTAACAAGTTGAATCGACCAACAGGTTGACCATTTAAGCCGACTCTTTCAAAGAAGGCGCGGCCATCCACTGCCTTGTTTAAGACAAAATTATCACCCGCAGACACCGATCCATCTACTTCAATGGTATCGCGTCCTTCACCGCCGCTCATGACATCATTACCATCACCATCATCCCAATCAAGCGTATCATCGCCTAAGCCACCAATCATCCGATCATCACCCGTGTTCCCCGAAACAAAATCGTTGCCATCGCCACCATCCAGAAAGTCATTCCCGGAATCGCCACTGATATTATCATCTCCAGCGTCTCCATACACTTGATCTTTACCGGATCCACCGTTAGCCGTATCGTCCCCTTCACCTCCGGAGATCAGATCTGCACCTGAGCCGCCATCTAACGTATCATCCCCCGCATCTCCATACAGCTTATCCTTGCCTGCACCGCCTGAAATATCATCATCACCTGCACCGCCATACAATTCATCATCACCCGACCCCCCTTCGATCGTATCATCTCCACTTCCACCATCAATGCCATCCGCCCCTTTGCCACCATTGCAAACATCGCTTCCGCCTTTGGCAAAAAATACATCACTGAGTGAACTCCCTTCCCATTGATTAACGCGATTGTTACCGAATTCTTTTTCGATTTCTAGATTGTTGAATAGAGTCTTGAAACGCTTCACCATGATTAATTCTCCTGTGTAGTTGTTTGAGAAATGATTTGAGGATGAGAGGCAACTAGAGATTGGTTAAGCTTGGCTGCACCGCTGTCCTATCCGCTACGATTACTAGACTACGCTCAGCCTTTGAGTTTGCCAGCCTGAAAAAGTCAGAAAAAGTCAGATGAAAAGTCAGATGAAAAGTCAGATGAAAAGTCAGCTACTGATAATGGTGATGTCGTCCAAAAAAATCCCCCAACCGCCCGATCGCTCGACTGAGCAAGATACCAAGGGAAGTTAGGGGAAATAGATTAGATTTGGTTGAATTAGGCTAAATCTGACTCTATTGAAACAAGATCAACGAGATCACAGCCTTAGTCGATCCTAGGTGATGATGTTCTACATATTTCGATGCCAGTTTCGATGTCAGCCCATGTTCAGGCTCTGGCTAAGTTTTTGATTTCAGTCGCATATTGATCCGCACCTAAGCCAACGATCAGGTGCAGTTTACCACCGGGAATGCGGAGAATGCCTTGCACGCCTGCATCTACCAGGGCGGCTTCATCGACGATATTGCTATCTGCTACTTCGATCCGTAGTCGGGTGAGCGCAACACTGTCAATCTGGCGAATGTTCCTGCGTCCTCCAAGTGCCATGACGACACCTTCTACATTGATAGGAACTTCAGGTGCCTGATCGATCGCCCCATCAGCTTTGTTGCCTCCATTGCCAGCAACATTGACTGCGGTTCCTACCGTTGAACCATCTGAACTGGCAGCCGCTGCGATTTCAGAGGCATTGGGTTCATAGGCTTCATCGGCCTCAGCTCCAGCAACCTTCAGGTATTCCATCATGTCAGTTTTGAGGTTTTCCGATCGGGGCCCAAAGATCGCTTGCGCATTGTTGCCCACTTCTAGCACCCCAGAAGCACCCAAAGCTTTCAGGCGAGCTTTATTCACCTTCTTCATATCATGGACACTGATTCGTAACCGAGTAATGCAAGCATCCAGGGTTTGAATATTGCCACGTCCCCCAAAAGCCCGCACCAATTCGCGAGCCATTTCGTTGCCGTCGCTGCTCAGTCCAATGCCTGCTTCATCCGCCGTATCGTCTTCCCGACCGGGTGTTTTCAGATTCAGTTGTTTAATGCCAAAGTAGAAAATCACGAAATACAGGGCAAAGAAAAGCGGCCCGAATGCCGGAACCAACCAGGCTTTGGTTCCAAGGCTGTTGAATAACAGAAAGTCGATTCCCCCTTGTGAGAAGGTAAAGCCCATCTTGCCACCCATGGTTTGGAATAACCACTGACAAAATCCAGCGAGCAAGGCATGAATGGCATAAAGTTGGGGAGCAACAAACATGAAGGAAAACTCTAACGGTTCCGTAATACCTGTTAGAAAGGAAGTGAAAGCAGCAGAGAACATTAAACCACTGACGCGGCCTCGGTTTTTAGGATAGGCTACTCGCCACATGGCGATCGCTGCCCCTGGCAGACCGAACATTTTAAACCAATAGGCTCCACCCAAAATCCCGGCGGTTTTGTCTCCCGCAAAGAATCGGTTAATGTCACCTCGTACTACCTGATTGGTCACCGGATCGGTAAATTGACCAATCTCGAAAAAGAACGGCACGTTCCAAATATGGTGTAGACCAAAGGGAATCAACGATCGTTCGACAACCCCGTAAATGGCAGCCGTGATCGCCGTATTCGTACCCTTGGCAGCCGCGTTAGCAGCCGTTTGAATGGCATGACCAATCGGTGGCCAAACCACACTCATGACAATACCCAGCCCGATCGCACTCAAACCCGTAATGATCGGCACAAACCGCTTGCCTGCGAAAAAGCCCAAATATTGGGGGAGCTGGATGCGGAAATATTTGTTGAATAGATAAGCGGCCAGACAGCCCACCAGCAAGCCGCCAAACACCCCTGTATCAAGGGTATTGATGCCTAACACCGGTTTTAGAACATTCACGGTTTCAGGAAGCCCTTTAGCAGCCAGTTCTTGCGGGCTGAGCAAACCCACCGTGTTAGGATCGAGCCCCTTGGCTAAAATAGCCTGGGGAGTGATATAGCCAAAGAAAGTTTGGGCCGCAGCTCCTAAAGCCGCCACAAATACCGCAAAACCCACGATCGCTGCCAAGGCCGAGGCCCCATCATTGCCCGTGAAAGCAATGGTAACGGCGATCGCAAAGATCACTGGCAAATTAGCAAAAATGGCATCTCCCGATTGTCTCATGATGGTGGCCAACCATTCTGGCAGCCAACCAAAGGCTTCGGGTTTACTGAACTTGGCAGAGCCAATACCCAGCAGCAACCCGGCAACCGGCAGCACCGAGACGGGTAGCATCAGTGCCTTACCCATTTGCTGCAATAGAGCGAATGCTTTTTTGAACATAAGGAACGTGAATGAATAAGGAACGTGAGTGAATAAGGAACGTTTTCTCCGCCTTAGTCTTCCAAAGGAGAGAGTTCTCGGACTTCAGCACCCGATCGTAGTTTCAGGGCTTGTTCGGCCAACTGCTGACAATCGGCTAGGCTCAAATTGCGAATCTGGGCTTTAATGCTAGGAATGGTGGGAACACTCACACTCAGTTCTTTTACCCCCAGACCGATCAGAATGGGCACCGCCTGGGGATCACTGCCGATGCCACCGCAAATCCCACAGAATTTACCATGGGCATTGGCGGCCTGAGCGGCCATGCCGATCAGGGAGAGGACTGCCGGATTTAAGCCATCCACATGGGGAGCCAATTTAGGATGACCGCGATCCATCGCCAATGTATATTGGGTCAAGTCATTCGTGCCCACCGAGAAGAAATCAGCCTCTTGGGCAAATTGATCGGCCAGCACTGCGGCTGAAGGCACTTCTACCATAATCCCAGATGGGATCGAAGCAACCCCAAGGGCTTGTCGTTCCTCCTCCAACATGGCTTTGGCCATCCGCCAATCTTCCAGGGTGGCAATCATGGGAAACATCACCTTAACGTGCCCCTGAGTAGAAGCGCGTAGAATGGCTCGGAGCTGAGTTCGCAGGATATCGGGGCGATCGAAGCCAATCCGAATCCCACGTTCGCCTAAGAAGGGGTTTTCTTCATGGGGAATCGGCAAATAGGGTAGGGGTTTGTCTCCACCGACATCCAGGGTACGAATGATCAGCGGCCGATCGCCTAATGCCCGAGCAATCCGGCTGTAGATCTCAGTTTGCTCATCTTCACTAGGAGCACTGTCTCGCTCCATAAAAACAAACTCCGATCGCAATAACCCAACCCCTTCGCCACCGAGTTGTACCGATCGCTCAGCATCTTTCTGATTGCCAATATTGGCCACTACCTCAATTCGGTACCCGTCTCGCGTTATAGCCGGTTGATCGGCGGTCGCCAGATCGGCTTCTCGCTTGGCTTTCAGACGCACTTGGGCTGTTTGAACCCGATCCATTTCCTCCGGTGAGGGATGCAACCGCAGTTTGCCTTTACTGCCATCCAAAATCACGGGCGTGCCATCGGGCAGATCCATAATGCGCGCTTCGGCTCCAGCAATGGCGGGAATATCCATCGATCGAGCCAGGATGGAAACATGAGAAGTTGCCCCACCGCCGACCGTACAGAACCCTAGTACCTTACCTTGTTGCATGGTGGCCGTATCGGAAGGAGTCAAATCTTCTGCCAACAAAATGCACCGATCGGGATAAGACACCGCTTCGACTGAGGTGCCGGTGAGAATGCGTAATACCCGCCCACCCACATCTCGCAAGTCATTTGCCCGAGCTGCTAGCAATTCATTCTTCAGGTTGGCCAGGGTATTAGCCTGGTTGGTATAAGCCTGCTTCCAGGCAAAGGCCGCACTCTTGCCCTTATCGATCAGGTTGGTAGCCATGTCAGTAATTTCTGGATCTTCTAGCAATTCCAGATGGGCTGCAAAAATGGCCGCCTTGCCCGCATCGGCCTGTCCATGCACCTTAGCTCGCAAGGCTTCAATTTCCGATTTGGCTTGATCGATCGCCTGCTCAAACTGACGGCGCTCTTGATTGGGGTTGCTGCCCGCTTCGGCTACTTCAATCTCCTGCCGCCGCAGGGCATAGCTATAACCCACCGCTAATCCAGGCGAAGCCGCCACTCCTAAAATCAAGTTGGGATCGGTCGATCGCGGTCGAGGCGGAGGGGGAGCAGCCGTGAGAGCAGCCACACTGGCGGTAGAACTGACGGGTTTCGCGCCTTCTTCTCCCAACCCCGTGCGCAGGGCTTCACTCAGTTCGGCAATTGCTGCAACGGCATCAGTCCCATCGGCAATCAACTGCACCGTATCGCCATGAGCAACTTCTAATCCCATCAAACCCACCACACTGCGAGCACTCACAGCTTTATCGCCTCGTTTCAGCTTCAGGTTGGATTTGTATTTTTTGGCCAGGTTGACGAGTACGGCGGCTGGGCGGGCATGAAGTCCAGTGGGATTGGGAATAATAATGGGGTCAGAGGTAACGGTGACTCCTGTTTGGGTAGAGATAGTTTGGCTGGATCCAGCCAGATCCAAATCGAGAATCACATCTTGCCCAACAGCCACCAACCCAGTGTGAGGGGTAAATTTCGCGACCTGATCGCTATTGCTGATCACAATCTGGGTGAGTAGGCTTTTGGCATTCAAGGCTACATAGTCCGGGTCAAATTCAATCAGAGGATCGCCCACCTTAACTCGATCGCCCATCTTGACATGCGGTTTGAAGCCTTCTCCCCTCAGTGCCACTGTTTCTAAGCCAATGTGCATCAAAACTTCCAGTCCTTCCGCCGTTTTCACCGTAATGGCATGGCAAGAGGGATGTAACTGCACCACTTCACCATCGCAGGGTGCAAGTAACACTTGACTGGTGGGATCGATCGAGATGCCATCTCCCACCATTTTTTCAGCAAACACTGGATCAGGCACCCGATCGATCGGCACTAGCCGCCCAGATAAGGGAGCGATCAACGAAACACCGGCACTCGTCTTCTGAGCCGATGGGGCAATATAGGTCATTCGTAATCTCCTTTCAGTGATGCTGCGAATTGAGAAAGTGCTGCAAGGCGGGGAGCTAATCCAGACGAGGGTGAAAGTATAGCGCCGAGGCTGACATGGCTCGACAAGTGAGGATGGAATCCTGCTCGCTCAGGTGAAAAACAAGCATCTCACCAGAAGCGCAGAGACTTCAAATCAAAATCTGGTTCGAAAGCCCTTCGCCGGGAGAGGGGTTGGAGTGAGGACGGTTTAAGTTCTGTCAGTCAATCAGCTCACTTCCTTATCATTGGAAATTATCTCTGGGCTTAAATCTAAGAATTTAAGCTTCTATTCACATCAACGTTACAAGTCGTTAAATATGGTTCGTGACATGATCGGTGCGGGTTACGGCAGCCGGAATGGTGTGATTCGTCTGCCAGGATCGATCGGGTATCATTTATAACATGATGATTTCTTAAAGCACTGGACAATCTAGCGAAAATTGGGCAGGATGATGAAGTGTTAACCGTAAAATCCCTGTGATTATCATCCCTTTGGGAGTGAGCTGCAAGCATGAAATCCCCGTACCATCACGCAAACTTGTTTCAGATCAGTTTCTTCTGTGCCCTCTTGGGCTCGATCGTCACTTTAGGCTGGCTGTGGGGATTTCAGCCCTGGCTACAAGCTTCGGTGTCGGCAGAGATTCATCCGACTGGCATTCCCTGGATCAACGATCGAGCAGAGTGCGAGCGATCGGGGCGACAATGGCAAAACGAAGTGTGCTGGGATAGCGAGCATGATCCCAACTTCTAGGTAGGATTTTGTCTGAGTTTCACGAGCTGAGATTAAACCGTGTAAATGGGCACACCCATCAGCTTTTCAAATAGAGCGACTCTAGCGGTTTCCTCCGGATCGTACACTCCATATAGCTTGGGTAAGCGTCCGGTTGCAGCTAGAACATTACGAATCTCAGTATTACTGAAGCGGTTCATCTCCCGATTGGTCAAGACAGCTAAGCAGGCAGCAATCCCGATCGCCTGACCAACCCCGACGTTATATTCCACAATCCGACCCGCCGTACTACTGTTGCCATCAAAGCCCGATGCCGGGCCCAAGACCGCTAGATTGGGAAAATCACGGAGCAGGGCATGACGCATACCAATGTTGAATAGGGGCTTTTTGAAATTGGGGTCAGGGGCTCCTACTGTGATCGCCCGATCTTGTAGTCCATCAATTCCACCTCTGGCATCAAAGGCATAGCCAAAACTACCCAAGCCTTCATGAACTGACAATCCACCTGCCATCATCTGGGCACCGGGTAAGGGTTCTAATGCCCCGCCAATGTTACCTGCATGACGAATATACAATTCTGAAGCGGCCTTAACACTGGTGGCTCCCAGGCTGCGATACCAGCGATCGATAAAACTCATTTCCTCCAGCATTCTGGCAGTGGGTTTGGCACCATTCCGAGCGAGAGCTTCCGCCTCAGCAGCCGTGACGAAAAAGAGTAAACCATTCCAAGATAAGCGATGGCTACCTGGCAAAATTGCCACATTGGCATTGTCTAAAATGCTGCCACTGGCGGCTAAATCCATTGGGGTGCCGCGAAAAGCATGATAGGCGATCGGTAAGGCTTCTCCATAAATATCGATATAGTCGCTCCCGATATCCATCCGCTTCAGTCGCCCATCTGGATAGTAGAGATCGCGAACCAGTTGCTGTTTAAAGTCGGGATTTTGCCCTGATGCAACATCCAACCAGCTTTGCGCTTCGGCATCATTGGGGTTGGTGAATCGCTTTAGATAGGCATCCTCCAGGGATCGCAAGGTTTGGCTACTCAGTCCTTGGGTTTCAAAGATGAGCGTGACGGAGAGTTCGGAATCAGGCAATCCGAGGCGGGCGAACCCAGGCAGTTTTTCCACCCCTGCCATCTGGGCAAGTTCTGCATTGACTGTGCAGTCGATAAATTGCTTGCCTAGATAGATTTCACCTCGTTTGAGCCGAATGCCTTGGATCCGTCTGCCATCTAATATGAGCGAATCCACATCGATCCGACTGAGAATATCGACTCCAGCCTCGCTCAGCATCTGCCGTAGGACAGTGTTGGCTCGATCCGGGTCAAGGGAGACTTTACCGACCCCAACCCGAGTCAGAAACTCCTGATAAATGGTTGGTGGATCGCCAAAATCTCCAAGTTGGTAGCGCTGGCGAATGTTAAGGGGCACACTACTACGATCCAAATAGGCCAGCCTGCCTCGGACTAAATGCCCCCCCACGCCATCTTGGGAGTTAGCTTTGAACATCACCAAGCTGCGGGGAAAGGAATTGGTACGACGACGATATTCTCTGGCAGCAGTCACGATCGCCAAAATACCAGGAACCTCATCACCAAAACAAATGAAATCGTAGGAGCGAGCAAGAGGTTGAGTCATAAAGCATCACACAGCGCAGCAAAAGGGAACCCAGGCAATACAGGTTGTCGAATGATCAGCCGGTGTCAAGCCCAGCCAGTACCCATTTAAGAGAATATCTGACCGTGAATTCTGCCAACATTAAGTTCTTCTGACATGTTTCCAGTATTGAGAATATGAAGATATCAAAAATTAAAGGACTAAACGATGCCAACTATGCAGACCCTGAGGACTAGCCAGCCAATGCAGTGTACTCTAGACGAAACACGATGGCTTCCTCTGGTTCGTTTCTCAATCGGTCAATTGGGGCGATTCTATAATCCAAGCGATCCCGATTCTGATCGATCCCAGTTCTGGTCGATCCCAGGTCTGGTCTAATTCTGGCAGACCCAATTCTGGTCAATCCAGTTCCGATCGATCCCAACTGTAGATTCCAATTCTGGTAGATCCAAATGTAGATCCAAATATGGTAGATACTTCTCGAACAGCGGAGTCTGAAAATCAGGTGGTCAAGTCACAGCAAAACCTGCAAAACCTGCAAGAGCAGCTAGAACATACTCAACTCGCTTATCGGATGGCACAAACTTCCGAGCGATTTAAAGCGGGCTTCTTGGCTCGAACCGCTCATGAACTCCGATCGCCCTTGAATAGCATTATGAGTTTACAGCAGTTGATCTTAGCCGATCTCTGTGAAGACCCCGCCGAAGAACGTGAGTTTATCTCACAGGCTTATGCAGCAGCTCAAAAACTGTTGGGCTTGCTCGATCGGTTGATCAATGTCTCCAAGGCTGTGTATGGCACCGAACAACTCAAGATCCAACCGCTTTGCCTGGAAGATATTTTCATGGAGCTAGAAAGCTTACTGATGCTGCAAGCCCAAAACCGGAACCAACATTTACAGATTGAATATCCCGCACCAGACATCCAGGTGATCGCAGATCCGCGCTGGTTACAGCAAGTGCTAGTCAGCTTGGTCGATACCCCCATGAGTTTGATGCGAGAAGGGGTGATTCGGGTGATTCCTCAAGTGGATGCCGCCCAGCAGCAGGTGCAGATTCGGATTGAAGATGAGCGTCCTGCCGAATTCTGGCAAGAACCGATCGATTTGCTGTCTACCTTACGCGATCGGGGTATGCTCCAGGCGGCTGAAGAAGAAATGACTCAGATGCCTTCTGCTCCTGAGCTAGCTGCTCTCACAGAGTTAGGATCGCTTCCTTCCCCTGGAATGTCTTTAATTGTTAACCAAATGTTGTTGGAAAAAATGGGCGGTAGCATCGAGGTGTTAGCCGTTCCGACTACTGCCCATCCCATAACCTGTATTCAATGCACATTGATGCTAGCAACTCAGGAGTAGTCAATCGCTTGCATCTTAATATTTTGATTGCATATTAAAGGAATACACTGAAATCTTTCCGACCTAAATTCACATCTCCCTCTAACACAGCAAATAGCCCCCCTTCTCCAAAGCCCGATCGCGAACCGTTGGGGTTGTAGAAGAGTTTGCCGCTGTCCCGGATATAGGTGATGATGCCTGAACTGGTACGTGCTTCTTTGATCGAATCCACACTATCAAACTTCACTTTCTTGTCCACTTCAGTAAAGGAGCCTTGATCCAGCACAATCTGATCTTTGCCCCGTTCAAAATCCAGGATCCGATCGACTCCCAGCAAGGCTTTCCGGAATGGTTGGTTTAAGCCTTCGGGATAGTTTGGCGTGGTCGTAAAGATAAAGCGATCCTTCCCGTCTCCACCTTCTAGCTGGTCGTTGCTCGCGCCACCCACCAGGCGATCATCGCCATCTTCACCCAGCAGTTCATCACGTCCAGCAAAGCCATTGAGCAGATTGTTGCGCTTGTTGCCAGTCATCGAATCATCAAAAATGGTGCCGATCGCCTCATCGACATTCCGGATCGAGCGGGTGATGCGAGTGGTGCCCTCCAGGACGAAGGTTCCTTTGGTTAGATCGATCGTCACTTTGCCGCTTTCTTCGCTAGAGGCATCGATATATCCCACCCCATTTTGGACTCCCTGAGCGATCGAATCTTTCACCGTGGTGGAGTTGAGCGAAACCGCAACTTCCCTAAAGCCAGGATTGATGCTGGCCCAGTCTAGCTTGCTATCTCGATTGAAATCGCCAGTCACAATTGAGCTGCCAAAGTTGGATTGGGGCAGAAAAGTCGCTGGACGACTAAAATAACCTTTACCGTTCCCTAGCAGGATAGCGGTGCCATTACTGCCAGACTGCAATGATGCCACGATATCGATCCGGCCATCGCCATTAAAATCGCCGGTACTAATATTGTTAGCAAGCAGTTGGGTGGCAAAAACGGGCTGAAATTCTTGGCTGGGGCTAGATAGCAAGACCGTCATTTGATTCCCGACTAATGCTATAGCATCCAGTCGCCCATCCCCATTTAAATCTGCCAGGGTCAGATCAGAAGCACCATAATTGCCTGTCCCTAGATCAACCGGATCTTGGGGTGTGAAGCTGCCTTGACTATCGCCCTGCAGGATCTGAAATTGACTGGTTCGATCGCTCCCCGATCCAATGGTCGATAAAATCGCCAGATCAAGCCCCTGATCGCCATTCACATCTCGTAAGACGACATCGCTGACATTGCCATCTACTGCAATGCCACTATTCGATTTGAAGTCCCCTTTGCCATTCCCCAACAAGATGGAAACGCTGCTATCACCTTCTGCCACAACGGCATCTAGCGCTCCGTCTTTATCGATGTCTCCTACCGCAACCGACTGAGGAGTACCACCCAAAATTAGATTTTTACTCGGTGTAAAACCACCTTTGCCATCACCCAGGGCTAAAAAGAAGTTACTGGCGGAAACCCCGAATATATTACCGAGGCTAATCAAATCGGAGTTACCATCCCCATCAAAATCACCAACGGCGATCGAGCTAGCTCGACCAAACTGGGGACTAGAAGACAAAATAGGGCTGCCAAATTGCCCAGAGCCGTTGCCTAACAAGACCGAAAGTGAACCTTCGGGGAGCGGGAACCCAAATATGCTACTGGCATTACCGCCAACGAGAATATCGAGAATACTATCTTTATTTAGATCGGTGACTACGATCGAACTGGGCGCATGTCCAATCGTGAATGTTGTAGCGGCATTAAAGCTAACAGACATATAAAGATGCTCCTTAAAATCAGGTCAGAATTGAAATACTTGATTCGAGCGATCCATCGGCATTCAGTCATATCCATCGGCATTCAGTCATACCCAACGGCATTCACTCATATCCAACGGCACCCAGGGGATAATGCTGGATAGATGAACTAGACAGATGGATCGGGTTAAGTGTGAGGTGTAATAATCAGGTTAAGTGTGAGGTGTAATGCAGAAATTCTGCTGGTTGATAGAATATTTACAAAAATGAGCGTTATTGAAACGACGGGGGCAATTCTAGACGATCGTTTCAGTGAGTAGTGGCGAGCAATCTAATCTACAATCATTCAGAACGAAAAAGATGCCAGATAAAAGACTCTGACATCCCTAAATTAGCGAAACCAGCGCTATTTTGTCTGGAGTGTATTAATTTTTAACTTCTTGTTCCACTTTTTGTTCCACAATTTCTGTAGACAATTCGTTCACCATCCGCCGCTTTAACTCCACTGATTCCGATCGGGGCAGTAAATCAAATACTTCTCGCAGCACATCATCCACCTGCTCATAGGGCACAGCACCCTTGGCATCCAGCACCACCTGACCAGCGGCATTAAATATCACGGTTTGGGGCACGTAGCCTTTATAGTAGTAACCTGGCTCGGTGGGTTCATAGCGATCTTGCACCGGCAGCATGTCAGCACTTAAGGCAATGATATCGGCGGCCCAGCCGTAGGCTCCATCCAGTCGTGAGATGACTGAAGCATATTCCTTACAGTCTCGGCTGTCATCGACATAAAACACGAGAATGATAGGGCGTTGTCGCTGCAGAGCTTCGCTTAACGTAACCTTCGGTGGTACAACTGAGCCATTGCCTGCGTAGAGTGGAAAAATATTACCATCAAATCGATCGTCAGTCAGCATGGCGAAGGCCGGCAGACTGCTACTCAGCCAAATCAACCCCACGATCGCAATACTGAGCAGCCAGACGGCTGGCGATTGTCCCGGTCGATCCGGCAAAAGGCGACGCAGGAAATTATGCATCGATCGCGACCCAGCAACCCCACTTTCGGTCAGAGTGGACGGTGATCGCCAAAATGGAAACTGCAAGTTCATTCCCCTTTTTAACTTTGCTAACTTTGCTAACTTGACTAACTTTGCCAACTGTCTATTCACAAGATATTCCAACCCGGTTGGAGCACCATCAGCCCCCCCTCAGTCATTGTGTCCCATAGTCATTGTGTCGCATGGGTTGCTATTCCACCAAGCAATTTCCACCAAGCAATCCATTGGTGGGTGATGCCAAGGGGTGAATCATCGCTGCTGTCGATCGCGACCATAGCGAGTTTTACCCGGATCTTGCCAGACATTGCCTAATCCTTTCAGCACCCCTCGCCCAATCAAGCCAATGCCCCGACCGATCACTTCAGTCAGCACATAAACCAGCGTATTGCCTGCTAGCGAGACTGCTGATCGCAGACGAGGTGCAATCGCGTCACGGGTTTCCAGAGCCAGAGTGACAATATAGGGAATGCCAGTCAGTTGCTCTAGCTCATCGGTGCGAGGAGCGTAAATCGAAGTTTGTTGAATGCCACGTCCGGTCAAAATCAATAGTTGATATTCGCTTTCAAAAATGCGCTGGGGTTCCCGAAACACCCGATCGACTCGATAGCGCCAGGATAGATTATTGCGAAATCGCTCAATTTCCCGATTGGATAGCAGTTGCCGACTAAAGAAGTTTTGTTTGATCGCCTCCACTTTGGCAAATCGGTTCAAGAGCGGCTGCATGACGGCATTTGCAACTTGAATGATCAGGTTGGCTAATAGGAACTCAGCCCGTTCCAAGGCCGCAGGATTACCGGGTGGATAGGGGTTGCTATCGACAATGAGCGGTAACTGAAACAGAAAATGACGCAACAATTCTGTGATGCCAGGAATTTTGTCTAGGATGTCTTGCTGAACGATCGCTGCATCGTTCAGGAGCATTTCTACCACGGCTACTTCAGTCTCACCCTGGGGTACGGTGTAATATTTGCCAAAAAAGTCGATCAGGACTGCCTGCCACAAATCTAGCAAAATCATCGATCGTTTCGCCGGTAATTGCTCTGCGGTGACTTGGGAATAGCGCAGCTCACTAAGCATGGCTTCCAATTTTTGTAACACCAGGTAGAACAACTCGCGCCGCTTATCTTCCCGTAGAATATCGACTTCCAATGTGATTTCTGTCTGATTGACCAGCCCAGACTGCATTTTCTCCAGTACAGTATCGAAAGTCAGAGATTGAGCATTCTGAACATCCACAATAATTTCGGAGGGAACAGGAACGATCGCTCCCACAGGTTCGAAATTGGGGTCGAGGTTGGGGTCGAGGTTGGGGTCGAGGTTGGGGTCGGCATTAGACGGGGTTGAACGCGATCGGACAGGCTCAGCGCTGACTGAAGAATCTGCCCAGCTTCTCTGTCCGGTTGCATTGCGAGAAGATTGAAGGGATCTGGAGAGCGGCTGTTGGACAAGTGATTGCCCTGGGCTGGATGCGTCTAATCTAGTTGAAGCCGTGCTACTGGATCGAGCAGTTCTGGCCATTGGCCGATCAGAACTCGCCGTATCCAGACTGGGGGTCGCTAACAGGTAGCTCACAAACCAACGCGCCGCCCGCAATTCTCGATGTCGGCCCGCTAGCACAGCCCGCTCAAGGAGCGACAAATCACGGCTTTGTAAGTCTGCTGTGACCTCAAACAGGGCAGATTCGATTTGAGCAATCCCCGATCGTCTGAGGTTGCGCCGCAACTGAGATAAGGGTCGAGCCACGGTAGCTTGATCGGTGCGCCGGATCTCCGGTCTGAACTCTGCATTAGAGCTAGGTGAGGTCGGGGCTAACGGTTCAAACCCAAAGGATCCGCCACGAGCCACTCGCTGAATCGCGGCCATCATCACTGCTGGATCGGCTGTTTTCGCACAAATCCCGCTGGATCCGGCCCGTTTTGCCGCAATTAAAACGATCGGTTCCGCAGCAGGGCTCAAGGACAAGATCGGCATCTGCGGATAGCGCGATCGAATTTGGCTACAGAGCGTTAAGCCTTGAATTTGCTCCGGATTGGCTTTGCCTAACCCCAAGTCGAGCACCACTACGTTTACAGGCAATCGGGTCGGTGGTTCGGGCAAGGATTCGGGCAAGGATGCAAGTGGCGGATCGATCGAGCGGGCAAACTGGTGACTGAGGATTTGCAGCGCTGTTTCGCCATCTTCCGCTTCAGCAACCAGGCTGAGATCAGGATATTGATTCAACCACAGCCGGAATCCTAAACGAAACACAACATCTTCATCGACCAGCAACAGTCGTAAGGCAGGGATCGAGGATGGAGAGAGGCTCATGGTGGGGTGAATGAACGCAGCAGACGGGCTTGATTCCTCATACTACTGCGAAAAAACCAGCGTAGATTATGAATCTCGCTGTACAGAAAACATGGGGACTATGAACCCCAGGGCGGCAGCGGGGGCAGGCAGAACATTTTAATTTTCATGCCTATTGATTCAAAGAGCTAGGGGGAAGGGGATCCAGAGAAGCCGGAGGCAGGGGCTCGCTGGGCGGCATTGGCTCTTCAGTTGGGGCAGCCGATGGCGCACTCGGTGCAGGGAAGTTGGGTGAAGCAGCAGGCAAGGGCTGTTCCGAGGATTGAGGCAGCGGTTGATAGGAAGATGGGGGTACCAGTTGCAACTCTGGCAGAGGATTAGGGGAACTGCCAGGAGTCGGAAAGCCGTTAGGGCTAGGACTGGGGAAGGAGTTAGCTCCGCTTTCAGGTGGATCGGTCGATCGATCGATGGCTGAATCTTCTGGCTGATCAAAATAGTTCTGATCAGCAGGGATCCAGTTATCGCGGGCATCATCCACATCAGGCGGGGTGGGAGCAGGTGGATAAAGCTGTTGCTCCCAGCGGTTAATCGCCGTTTGGGCCTGCTGAGAAAGGGCCCGACCACTGCCAATTTCGGAGGCAACGCGGATAGCACCTGCCAAATTACCGCTATCAGCTAAGGCATTCGCTCGATCGAGAATCGGCTGATCTTGGGCAATCTGAGCATCTACTACTAATTGCTCACGCCACTCACTAATTGCCGCTTGGGCTTGCGAGTAAAGCGATCGTCCAGGTTGAATTTCGCTGGCGGCCACAATGGCAGCATTCAACTCGCCTTGTTCGGCTAGTACTTCTGCGCGGGCCAACATGGGCCGATCCTCCAGGGTTTGAATCTGGGAGCGCCAAGTCGCAATCAGGGTTTGGGCTGATTGGCGTAGAGCCCGTCCAAGCTTCACTTCACTGGCTTCAGCAATTGCTGATTGGAGTGAGGCGATCGTACCCGTCTCAGCCAGACGTTTGGCGCGGTTCAGGATCGGTTGATCTTCAAGACGTTCGGTTTCCTGTTGCCAGTGGGCAATCATAGATTGGGCTTGCAAGCGCCGTGGTCGTTTTGCCTCAATGAGCTTGGCCTGCCCGATGGCCAGTTCCAGGGTAGAATGCTGCCCCCATTTGGCCGCCATGCTGGCATATTTCAACTGCACCAGATCCTCCAGCTCGGATTGCCACTGTTGGGTTAGCGATTGAGCTTGGGTATGAAAGGGGCTATTGGAGGGCACCTGCTTTAGGGCAGCGATCGCTTCATGCAGGGTGAGTAATTCTCCAACAGACGGTTCCCACTGTTCTGCAATGGCGGATGCGGCAAGCTGATAGGCCTGGCTAAACCGATAGAGGTCAGCCACTTCTGGCGTATTTTTCAACCGGGAGGGGAGTTGTAATGTTTTCAGGGTGCCGTCTCGATCGCCCTTCTGCCATTGCTGCACCCCTGCCGTCAGCAGTTTTTCACTCCAGCGCTTCAGGTCAGCTTTGGCGGTTTCAGCCGCGTAGGTGTCGGGCGGCACTTGCTGAGCCAGGGGAATGGCTTCTCCCAATTCCGTTAAACTACCAGCCGCCATTTTTTGGGCCCGAATCAAGGTTTGCCAGGCTTGTTTTTCGACTCCCATCTGTTTGACGAGAGCATCCGCGCCTTTCTGCAATTCCCAGTAGTCGCGCTCAAATTCGGCGAGCCGGACAATCTGTTGAGATACAGTGGCCCAATCTCGCTGCTTCAGCGCTTTCTCGGCGGTAGCATAGAG
Organism: Elainella sp. Prado103; assembly: GCA_025454395.1. GTDB lineage: Bacteria > Cyanobacteriota > Cyanobacteriia > Elainellales > Elainellaceae > Elainella. The sequence goes on along the minus strand of JALOOM010000040.1, from coordinate 14,095 downwards.
ATCTGAGGCATCTTGGCTATATTTTCGCCAGCGGACGATCGCTTTTTGGGCATCGGTATAAATTTCGGCTGAATTGGGGATCTGCCCGATCGCCGACTCGGCCGCTTTCAGGTTGCCTTTCTCGACCTCCCGGATCGCAATTGTAAAAATTTGGTCAGACCAATCGTTGATTAAACGCTGTGCTTCTCGCTGTAGCGGGTGATCGGCAGTCCACTGGCTCAGGAGTTTGATGCCATCCACGAGCTTGGGTAACTCCCCATTCTGAGCAGCTTCTTGAGCGCAATATAGCTTTTCCATATCCAGCGACAATCGGGCTGGATTGCGGCAATCAACCTGGGGAGGCAAGGAAATGAGCCAGATGAGGGCTGCTGTCCCCATCCCTCCTAATATTCCTAAGGCGGCTAACCAAACTAATGACCAGCGCCAAGGCTTTAAAGCTTCTGGCAGTTGGGGCTGAGGGAGTTTAGGAGGGTGAAAGCGATGGGGCGATCGTTTGAGTGGAGCCTCTGAAGTCCCTGTGGGGGATGCATTCGAGTCATTAATGCCTTCAATCCGCATTTCGCCAAACCGTATTTCGCCCTGCGATCCTTCTGAGGGCTGATGTTCCAGGCGATCACTCAAACGAGTCCACATCCATAAATGGAAGTGCTGCTTAGATGGAGACGGGTCGGATTGGGGCTTAGATTGGGGCTGTTTAGATTGGGGCTGTTTAGATTGGGACTTCTGCTGGAAGTGCTGTTTAAAACGAAAACTTTTCTCAAAACGATCTTTAAAAGACGATTTCACCATGATGCCTATGCCTATCTCAGCACACCAGAAAAGGGTTGAAGGAGGTTATCAACGGCGCAACCAACGGGCTTCGAACACAAGGTCAGATTGGCAAAGAATGGAGCAGCTCAGTGGGTCTGAGCGAGGTTCTATTCCACAGTCAACCACCTTCGACAGTTTATCCGCAGGAATTTTAGCGCCAAGTTGAGGGAGGAACAAGCAATTAGACAGGAATAACCTGATTGCCTGAGTAAATTGCCTGGATCAATTGCCTGGATCAGAGGAAACCTAACCCGCATTTCGATCTCAGAAGTGATTCTCGATCGAGTTTGAGTGAGCCAATTGACAGAGAACTGAGTGTGAGGCAGGGGCAAACAATTGAATGAGCCAACTAAAATGAGCCAACTAATAAGTCAACTAACGAGCCAAAGCTCAAAGTTAAAAAATCGAAGTAATACTTTATTAAATAACAGTAAAACACCGATATTTCAATGAATTTAACTCGCTGAAGCATTTTCTCCCTCCACCATGACTGCCACTCCAATTGCTTTAGCAAGAGCTAATGGGGTTGAGTTGAGGTTGAATTCTGCGATCGAAATCATGCGCGAATCCCATTCCCTCTTCACCGTAGGTATTCTGACCTGATTTATAAAATACGGAACTCATATCATTGGGTTGAGTAGAAATGAGAGATATCTGTAGAGAAAAGTTGAGCAGTTTCACTCAATTTGCTTGAGCAAAGTGGCTGATTTTCAAACCATATCCTTCTCCTGAATTCTTTATTTTTATTTAAGACTTTTGGCTGTTGATGCTGTTGATTTGACGCTGCCTTAGATTGCACCCAAAGATTGCACTCAAAGATTGCACTCAAAGATTGCACCCAACTGAATGCAATTGAGCAATCCGGATGGAAAGCCAACTGCATTTGAGGATAGTTTTACTCCAAAGTTTCGCCTGGGAGATCGCTGCTGGGTTCGCTTCCTAAACTGTCTCCTCCCCCCTCGGCTGAAGCGTCTGAATCGATTGGGCTCTCGAATAGGGGTTCTAGTAAGCTACCTGACGGGATCTCGAAACTCTCATCGGCTGATTCTGGAGACTCCGATTTGAGAGAACCATCCCGTTCTCGGAGCCAATCTCCGATCGCAGCTTGGGCTTCCAGGTAGAGGGGGCGACCCGGCGTAATCTCAGCGGCTGCGGCAATTGCCTCGGTGAGACGGCTCTGGGCAGCATGTTGACGAGCCCGATCGATCAGGGCTTGATCTTCTGCCACTAAGGCCGCCTGGATCTTCTCATTCCACGCCGCAATAGCCATTTGAGCCTCGCCAAATAAGCTGCGTTCTGGACGAATTTCAGCCGCAACAGCAATGGCTTCTGGCAGTTTGTTGGCTTTGGCTAAGGCTTGAGCCCGTGCCAGGATCGGCTGGTCTTCGATTTTCTCGATCTGGGCTTGCCAAACGGTCACTTGGGCCTGCACCTCTGTCCATAAGCCGCGATGCGACGGTACCACGGAGGCTTGTTCGATCGCCAACTGCAGGTTCTCAATGGTTTCAGTGGCAGCAAACCCTTGGGCGCGTACTAAAAAGGGGAGATCTTCAATCCGCTCTACGCGGCTTTGCCAGAGGGTAATCAAGTTTTGCGCCTGACCATATCTGGGGCGATCAGAAGTAATCTGCTCTGCTTGGTCGATCGCATATTGCAAGGTGGGTTTGTGCCCTAGATCGGCTGCCCAGTTTGCAAACTGAAGCTGTTGTAAATCTTGAAGCTGGGCTTGCCAGTTTTGCAGTTTAGCTTGAGCATCGCTGTACAGTGGACTGTCAGGTTGAATCTGTTTGAGTGCGGTTGTGGCTTCCAGGAGTTGCCAAACTTGCTTCCAGGAAGCTTTTGCCTCAATTTGGCTCTCTTCCACTAACTGTTGGGCATGACTAAACCTGACCAGATCTTGCGCTTCAACGGGTAAAGCCGGATTGAGCGGAATTTGCTGGGCCAGTTCCTGCGCCATCGCTAAATGACCGTCCTGCCAATAGCGCATCGCCGTTTGAGAGAGAAACTGACTCCATTGGGTGAGGAGCAACTGTGCTTCTGCCCAAGCATGAGTTTCAGGAGCCACAGCCTGCAACTGTTCGATCGCTGCTCCCATCTGTTCAGGAGCCAGCCGTTTCGCCAGCTTTTTAGCCTGTTTAAGGGCTTCCTGAGATTCTTTCTGCACCAAAATTTGATTTGCCAGCCGATCGGCCTGGTGTAGTCGCCAATAATCATGCTCGATCCCTCCCAACTGACTGACATAGCCAAAGGCAATACCCCAGTTTTGCTGTTGGATCGCTTCCATAGCTTTGGTGTAGAGATCTTCACCCTTTTGCCATTCTGCCTGCCAGGTGTTGAGGGTTTGCTGGGCTTCGGCATACACCGAACTGGCAGCCGGAATTTGACTGATCGCCGCTGCTGCCCCCTTGAAGTCGTTGTGCTGCATCTTGTCACGGGCAATCAATAAAACTAACCGTGACCATTTGGTCAGTGAAGCTTGGGCATCGCGATAGAGGGGATGGTCTGGAGACCAGTTTTTGACTAATGCGATCCCTTGCTGCAAATCTTCGAGCTTGCCCGATCGAGCTGTTTCTTGCGCACAGTAGAGCCTGTGAGCATCGGGAGATAGGGGAGTCGTGGCTTCACAATTGGGCAGTGGAGGTAAACCTGCCAGCCAAATGTAGGCAGAAAGCCCAATCCCACCGAAAAGCCCCAAAATGCCCAAACAGATCACCGACCAGCGCCAGGATCGAGTGGGGGGAATCTTGAGATCGATCGGTAATTTCAGCAGCAGTTGGGCGATCACCTGCCGCTCTTTTTGAGTCAGTTGCTGAAATTGACGGAGTTGAGCCCCAAGCTGGTGGATCGGAATTGATCGACTGGTGGAATGGGCGGGCTGGAACTGACCGACTGGCATCTCCAGACTGGCTGGTTCGCCGAGACTGATGGGATCGATGGGCGGATCAGGTGGATTGAACTCAGATTCGGCGGGCTCGGCTTTTACAGACTCAGATTCGGCGGGCTCGGCTTTTACGGGCTCGGCTTTTACGGCAGTAGGATTTACAACGGCAGTAGGATTTACAACGGTGGGGTTGATAGGCTCAAGCTTGATACTCCCCTCCGGAAATTGGCTGAGGGGATGTCCTTGAGGCGGTACATCAACAGGGGTCGATCGAGCGATCGGCTGATGAGGGGGCAAACCAGGAGAGGTCAACGATTCGGGTTGGGCAATGCCATGGCTGGTGGGATGGGAATAAGGTAGATTGCTAGGAGTATGAAAGCGACTGGGTTGGTTTGCTTGTCCTCTAACCATAAACTCCGCCTATACACATCTTCAGGACATCAATTCCTCACGGTTTCAATTCCTGACGGTCTGGATAGTCAAGCTTACTCGCAAATTTCAAATCCGCATCATTAAATTCCCGGTTCCCGAAATTCACAATTTCCGGTTGTTTGATCCCCAGCCTTCTACCTGCTGGATAGGTGACCCTGCTGGATAGGTGACCCCGTTGGATAGATGACTGATTGCACCCCAGCCAAAGCAACGGGAGCCGCCTCAATGACCGCGATCCCCGCTTAAATTCACTCAATCTATAGTTTTGCTGGACTCTGCCCCAGCTAGATCGGCCCAATCTAGAATCTGCCCCAAACGAAAACAGGAGCCTTATCCTTAATCAGTCTAGCGATTGCGTCACTCAAGCTGGTTCTCAAGCTGAATTAAACTGCTGATTCAGGGGTGGCTGCGGTTGATCGATAGCCGTAGAAATTGATCGAATAGCTGGTGATTTTCACGCCGGTTTGCTGCTCTATTTGTTGCAAAAGTTCCGCAGGCAAATCAATATGCACATCCATAATCTGATTGGTATCCAAGCAGTTGACATGGCTATGGGGATCGCTAATGTTGCCATATAATCGACCATCGGCCCGATCGACACATTCAATTACACCTTGGGCCGACAGGGCTTCCAGGTTCTGATACACCGAAGTATGACCGATCTCTTTGCCCTGCTGATTGAGGCGATCGTAGATTTCGCGGGCAGAGAGATGTTCCTGCTCTTGCCATAGCAGTTCCAGAATAAACCGTCGCTGTTTACTGAGACGCATTCCTAATCTTTGACAATGATCGAGCGCATCTTCCAGGGAGCGAATCGGTTTTCTGATAGCAGCTTCCGCGTGCATGGCTGCCGTCCTGATTTCAAATGGGGTCACAGTTTTTACCTATATTTCAATTCTAAGCAGGAATTTTAAGCATGGGCAGTGCCTATACCGGCTGAGTAGTACAGGTTGTCTAACGAGGATAACTTACTCAAGGTGGAATCTGCTGGTCATCTTCCTCTGCTGTGAAGCTTGAAGCCAGAGTTGGCAAATAGGGTGCCCTAAAACAAACTCACTACCACTTTAACTTAGTTGTTTTTCGGATGTCTACTGCAATTGTCCTCTCTGTAGGGTGGGTAGAACCCTCGCCCGACTGTCATTCCATCCTGCTGCATCAGACTGTGTTATTAGACTGGGTCATCAGACGATCTTGAAAAATTTACTATTATTGACAATCTTCGAACAGAGCCGCGACAGAGTTACAGCCCAAGCTTCTGGGTAGTCCATTGATGGATCCGATCGGGCTGGGAAATCAGGATTTTCTGAGCTGCTACTGAGTTGCAAACCGTGACCTGGAGCGAAATCTCTTTGCTGCTCGATCGCAGAAATGCCTCAAACTGCGATCCGAATTCAGGGGTTCGTTTTTCTCAGTTGTCTTTTGTTCTGATTTATAGAATTAAGAAACATAAAACCGAATATTTAATTTTTTAGAGGTCTGAGTTTGATTCTAAGCAATCTAGCTCTTGATTTCTTTTTAAATCACTTATTAGCTCGCATTTTCTTGACTTTTCATTTTTCCTTGCCCTTTTCAGCGTCCGAAATTTTGTCAATAATGCATTCAGTTACCAAGCAAGGCTTGAAGCTAAGGCAATGGGTCGTAACTCCATGAATTGCACCAATGCATGAATTGAAGCACTCGACCCCTTTCAAAATTTTTGCCTCAAATCCTGAATAAGCAGGTGAGACATTCAATCCATCCGACGCTGGAGGAGATTAGCAGTGAAATTAGCAGTTTACGGAAAGGGCGGGATCGGCAAATCGACCACGAGCTGTAACATCTCGGTAGCACTGGCAAAACGCGGTAAACGGGTGCTGCAAATTGGCTGCGATCCTAAGCATGACAGCACGTTTACGCTCACTGGATATTTGATCCCCACCATCATCGATACCCTGCAAGAGAAAAAGTATCACTACGAAGATGTTTGGGCAGAAGATGTGATCCACAAGGGCTACGGGGGTGTAGATTGCGTGGAAGCAGGTGGCCCACCGGCCGGTGCCGGTTGTGGTGGCTATGTGGTGGGCGAAACCGTGAAGCTGCTCAAAGAGTTGAATGCCTTTGATGAATATGATGTAATTTTGTTTGATGTGCTGGGAGATGTAGTCTGTGGTGGGTTTGCAGCTCCGCTCAACTATGCAGACTATTGCATGATCGTGACTGATAATGGCTTTGATGCGCTGTTTGCAGCAAATCGAATTGCAGCTTCGGTGCGAGAAAAGGCGAGAACACACCCGCTCCGATTGGCTGGATTGATTGGCAACCGCACTGCCAAGCGCGATCTCATCGATAAATATGTCGAATCTGTCCCCATGCCAGTGTTAGAAATTCTGCCGTTAATCGAAGATATTCGAGTATCGCGGGTTAAGGGCAAAACGCTATTTGAAATGGCGGAGAAGGATCCTTCCCTGAACTACGTTTGTGATTATTACCTCAATATTGCCGATCAAATTCTGGCACGTCCGGAAGGAGTGGTGCCCAATGATGCGCCCGATCGCGAGCTGTTTAGCCTGCTGTCTGATTTCTATCTCAATCCCACCAAATCTCAACCAACGGCAGAAGCTGAACTGGATTTGATGATGGTTTAAGTGGTCTTTCAGGCGCGATCGGCTAGGGGCCATTGACTGGAGGTAAATGACGGGGGGCGATCGACGGGGCTGTGGCTTAAGAACCAGGATGATGTGAAGGTGCGATGACCAATACTGTAATTGTTGGGGATAAACTGATTCGAAATTGATGGATGGTAGTGCAATAGAGAATGCAAAAATGTAACTCCTAGTCACCTTGATTGCAACGCTCTATATTGACAACTTCCATGAATATTGAACATCTCCGTCGCGCGCTCAAGTCAGAATGGCTGAGCTACTACCGCAAAAATCGCCATTGGATTGTTAAGCTGGGTGTCTGGGTCGATTGTCAAGGGCAGAGCCGCCCTTCTGCTAGCTTCATTCTGGGTACGCTATCTACCCTGGAGCCTCAGTTGATTCAACTGTTACCGCTGGTGGTTGATCTCAACAGTAATCCAGATCGGATTGTAATGGCGCTAGGGCTCAACTTCAACCCGGAAGACGAACTGAAAGACTTAGAAAAAGTTTTAGACAGCGCAACTCCGCCACAAATCCAACCGGATACTACTAAACTGCTGCCGAGCCGGGAATCCCATCCAACCAATCCTTTTAGGTTAGAGGATCCGGATATCGATGCAAATGGGCGGGATCAACAACCGGATCAGGTGCCTCCCAATCAGGCTTCTGCGGCTCCGATCCCTGTTGCATCATCGGTATCTCAAGTTGAACCCAAATCTAAACCCAAATCTAAACCCAAATCCCGATCGCATCCCTCTACCGCCCTACCGCCTGATCAAGCGCCTGACCCGTGGAGTCATCCATCGCCCGATCTCCCCTCCGATTCGTCACCATCAGCACCCACGCCATCATTGGCAGCTTCGACCCAGCCAACTCAAACTAATCCTTCTCCAGCCAATTCTGCTCAAACCCATTTCTCTAACGTTAAATCCTCTAGATTGCCGATTGATACCGCCGAACTCAATGCCCATGAACTACCTAGCCGAGAGCGGGTACCCCGCCGTCGCGATCGATCCACTCGCAAAAAGCGTTAGGAGTTCTGCTCAGGTTTGAACTGCTCAATTCAAAATTTAAGGGCAGTTGGGAGCCCACAGTTTATATTCACCCTTACTTACTTGATTGCATATGTTTTTCCAATTCGCACTTGCTTTCGTGCTTTCCGAATTGCACATTTTGGATTGCTGGGATTTCCTCAACTTCCGGGATTCTATGCCTGACTAAATTTGATTCGATTTCACATTATTTTGACTTTTGGCTTTTGACTTTTGACTGGGAGAGCACCGATTCCTATGACTGCCGATACCCAACCTCAACTCAACTTTGACTGCGAAACTGGAAATTATCACACTTTTTGCCCGATTAGCTGCGTAGCATGGCTCTATCAAAAAATTGAAGACAGTTTCTTCTTGGTGATTGGTACCAAAACCTGTGGCTATTTTCTTCAAAATGCCATGGGCGTGATGATTTTTGCTGAACCACGCTACGCGATGGCGGAGCTAGAAGAGGGCGACATTTCGGCCCAGTTGAATGACTATGAGGAGCTGAAGCGGCTTTGTAGCCAGATCAAACGCGATCGAAATCCATCCGTCATTGTCTGGATCGGTACCTGTACGACTGAGATCATCAAAATGGATCTGGAAGGACTGGCTCCGAAGTTGGAAGCTGAACTGGGGATTCCGATCGTAGTAGCGCGGGCGAATGGGCTCGATTATGCTTTCACCCAAGGCGAAGATACGGTACTGGCAGCGATGGCCAACCGTTGTCCCAGCCAAGCACCTGAGACCGAAGAAGCCAAGGCCGATCGCAATGCCATCCAGAAATTACTGACGTTTGGCCGTAAAAAGGAGGAGGTGCAGCAAGAAGCCTCCGAATATGTGGATCATCCCCCCTTGGTGCTGTTTGGCTCTTTGCCCGATCCCGTGGTCACCAATCTGACCCTAGAGCTGAAGAAGCAAGGGATTAAAATTGACGGTTGGCTGCCAGCAAAGCGATTTACCGAATTGCCAGTTTTGCAGGAAGGTACTTATGTCGTTGGGGTGAACCCTTTCCTGTCGCGTACCGCTACAACACTGATGCGCCGCCGTAAGTGTAAGCTGATTGGTGCGCCTTTCCCGATCGGCCCGGATGGCACCCGCGCCTGGATTGAGAAAATCTGTTCTGTATTTGGGATCGAGCCGCAAGGATTGGCAGAGCGGGAAGCCCAAATCTGGCAAGGCATGGAAGACTATACGCAGTTGATTCGTGGCAAGTCAGTCTTTTTTATGGGAGACAACCTGCTGGAGATCTCACTAGCACGCTTTCTGATCCGGTGTGGTATGACGGTACCCGAAATTGGGATTCCTTATATGGATAAGCGCTATCAAGGAGCAGAGCTGGCATTGTTGCAGAAGACCTGTCAGGATATGGGGGTTCCCCTACCCACGATTGTAGAAAAGCCCGATAACTATAATCAGCTTCAGCGCATCCAGGCTCTCCACCCCGATCTGGTCATTACTGGCATGGCCCACGCCAACCCATTGGAAGCTCGTGGCATCAATACGAAGTGGTCAGTTGAATTTACCTTTGCGCAAATTCACGGATTTACCAATGCTCGCGACATTTTGGAATTGGTGACTCGTCCCCTGCGCCGCAACCATGCCTTGAAGGATTTGGGTTGGGAGAAGCTAGTGCGCGAAGAGGCAACGGTATAGCATCAGTACGCTAATATCTCGCTGGAATCCCCCGTCACCAGGCTGGTTAGTCCGATCGCTCCATCATAGGATCGGCTAATTCCCTTGGTGAGCGGGGGGTTGTTGGCTGGTTTCACAGCAGTCTTTGCTCGCCATCTGGCTGGCAAAACTGTCGTTTGGAACTGTAGCTGGCAGAACTGTAGCTGGCAGAACTGCGGCTGGCAGAACTGCGGCTGGCAGAATAATGATTTATGGAACGATGGTTTATGGAATGATGGCTGCGGCGTAGTGTAGAGATATTACGGAGATGAATTGTGATCGAAATCCTCCGTATACCTGTGATCCCCATCACTCCCTCTCCTTAGGGTTGAGCTTAGGATTTATCTATGCAAAAGACAGCCGCGCAAAAATATCCATGGGAAAAACAGTCCATTTAGCAACCTCATCAATGGGAATACATGAGGCTGCCAATGAACTGTTTCTCTAGTAGATTTTCGGGTTAACTATCACTCTTAATGCAGGTGATACTAGCCGAGAAAAGCCGAACCGAGTCTAAATTGACCGAGTCTAAACAGGGAGCCAAGCCGAATCAACAACCCGAATCAACAACCCGAATCAGTAACCGACCCAGTAGCCAAATCGAATCAAAACCGAGCCATTCAGTAAATATGCTGAGATTTCAGCCTTTGCTCAAGGAAAAGGGATTCTCCTGAAGAGGAACACTAATCAAGAACTGGAAATGGGAACACTAGAACTATCAGCGTTAAAGGGTGACGACTTAAGGGAAAAGGTGATGACTTGGGAATGGGTCATCCAGCAATTTGGTGGGCAGGGAACTGGACAGGGAACATTGATAATCCATCAACGCTGACTAGCTTCAAACTCTATAGGAACAGATCGAATCGAAACACACGGTTGAGAACACATGGTTGAGAACACACATTGTTGACCGCAGCTACAGCCAAATCCTCTATTGCTAGAGGCTGCCATTCAAAAACAGGGAACCGGAACACTTGCCAACAGGGAACATGTTATGAAACATGTCTTTTAACGATCCGAAACAGAACACACTTTTAGCCGAAACACTCGTAGCCGAAACGCCTCTAGCCAAAATACCTCCAGCAAAGACAGAGATTTCAGCTAGAACAGGGAATCAAGGGAACCAAACCATACGAAGTCAGGGAACTTCAAGTTGAGGAAAACACGGAGTTCACCGGCACGAAATTTGGGAACACTGATCACTAGGAGAGCTACCCAAACCGACCATAGTACTGAGGTTATCACCACACCTAAGGAGTACGTAACCGGGAGAACACGTAGCCGAGTCAAAGAATTACTAAGACACTGAAAACTCACTCTAGCTTGTTACAGGGACTTGAACAACTTGCCTCACGATCATCCTATCTCTAGATTTTGTAGAATCCACAGGTTTGATCGGTAACTTTGCGAAAACCTTAATTAAACTTGTTGTATCAGTAAAATTGCTGACCCCTGATCGGCCGTACTTCAGAAATGGGTAAGATGGATCGGCGACCGAACGGGTGTTCGCATACGTAGAGGGAAGCAATTGCTAAAATATAGACTTAGCTTGGCTTTCAGCCATTCAGTTGTCCGTACAAATCGCTTCCCCTTGCCGATGGATAGGCTGCTTAACCTACTTTTCGCGCCAAATAAGTTGGGGCTGACTCAGTAAAAGCGCTTCCGCCAGTTGACGTAGCTACTCTCTTCGTCCTTACAGAGCCTTCATATTTCCCAGGAGATTAAACCCATGACGGGTTCAATCTCTGCTAGCCTCAAAAAACGTAACTTGATTATTCGGCGATCGTTGTGAAATCGTAGCCTGTTTTTCAACAATCAACAGGTTTCTTTGGGTAGGCTGGAGAACATTGTCTTATGGTTCCAGCAGGATGAAGCTATGCCAGATATGGTTTTCGGTGCTAGAGGGCGATCAGCTCGGACATCTCGACGACGCTTTCTACAATTTTCGGCCGCGGCAGTCTCCACCGTCGCTCTCTCCAATTGTGCTCGCAATTTAGGTGAGGCACCGGCTGAGCAGCCGTCTCAATCTGCAAATATCCTGGACGACTCAGTCCTCCATATTTACACTTGGGCAGATTACTCTAATACCGATCTGTATCAGCGATTCACTGAAAAAACGGGCATTCAGGTTGTTTCGGATGTCTATGACTCAAACGAAACAATGCTGGCTAAACTGCAAGCCGGTGGGGGCAACCAGTATAGCATCATTTATCCCTCTGATTATATGGTGCGGCAGATGATCGATGCTCAATTGCTGCTGAAGCTCGATCGCAGCAAGCTGGTTGGGCTCGACAATCTGATGGATCGCTGGCAAAATCCTCCCTATGACCCTAATTCAGCCCATAGTCTTCCATTTAATTGGGGGACAACCGGGCTGATTTACAATACAGAAGTGCTGAAGACCACTCCGGAAGATTGGGATTTCCTCTGGGAAAACCAGCCAGAGCTGGCAGGCAAAATGACGCTGCTGGACGATGTGCGAGAAACGCTGGGGATGGTTCTGAAGTCTCTGGGTTATTCCTACAATGCCACCGATCCAACGCAGATTGAAGCAGCGGCTCAGCAATTATTGACCCTGAAACCGGCACTTTCAGGCTTTCAAACCTATGGCTGGGAAGATCAGTTGATCGCGGGGGATTTATCGATTTGTATGACCTATTCTACGTTGGGGAACTTGCTGCCGTTAGACAACCCTCAGTTGGTGTATGTGATTCCTCAATCTGGCACTTCCATCTGGACGGATACGATGGCTGTTCCTGCGAAAGCTCCGAATGTGGCAGCAGCCTATGCTTGGATGAATTTTATTCTGGATCCCGATAATTCTGCTTTTGCAGCGACTCAACTGAAGTTGGGCACTCCAAATCAGGCTGCTTTTGGCAAGCTACCCACCGAAATTCAAGCTAAAAAAACGCTTTATCCAACTGCGGCTATGATTGCGAAAGGGGAAGGAATCACGCCAGTTGGAGAAGCGCAAACGCTTTATGACACCCTCTGGACGGAGATTAAGAGTGCCTAGGAGAGATTGCATCTAGACTCTAATGGAGCTGACGGGAGTCGAACCCGTGTCCGCCCTAGTTATTAGTACTCCGCTCATTCACAGGTTTAGCTTCTCTGATCCTCGAAGCGGGAACCGTCCATTATCCCAGACGGTGGGATGCTCTGGTGAAGTCTTAGCTAGCGATCGACCAGAGACAATCGGCTAGAGCATCCGTTGGGGTTTGGTCTATGATCCTTAACGGAGTCAAACCATAGACGCTCGAACCTATAAGAGGTGTTTAGGCAATAGCTACTGCCTTACGAGCAAAAGGTACGATGTTGTTCGCATGTACTTGTTTTGAGCCTTTGATTTTCGAGAGGAGACTCACTCTCGACCTGAATCACAAAGTAGTGTTCGCCAGAACGTCGAAACCGTTACAGCCCCTTACTGTGTCTATTTATTATAGCGAATCTGGCTGGGACGGGGAGTATCACTTTTTTCATCTTGGCGGTTGGGATGTTTTTGAGGTGGGGGCTTTGCCCCCAAACCCCCGTCAGGGGACGGTTGCGTCCCCCGACACCCCCTCCAAATGGGCTGGTTTGTGGGTGGCGGGGTTTCGCTTCGCGTCGTGGGGTTCACATGGGGTGTTGAGATTAGGGGTGTTGAGATTAGGGGGTGTTGAGATTGGGGGTGTCGGTTTTTGGGGCTGGCTGGGGTTCTGCTTGGGTGCGGATGAGGCGTTGGACGCTGGCGATCGTGCGGTTGAGTTCGTAGTTGCGGCGATCGGGGTGGTGGAGGTAGGCTTGCTGTTCGTCTTCCATCATTAGGACATCTTGTTGGATTAGTCCTTCTAGGATGGGGCGGGCGGTGCCGAATAGTCGGTTTTTCAGGAAGCGGCGGAAGGCGATCGGTAGTTTGTGTAGTTTGGGGAAGGCGTTGAGGGAGGTGAAGTGGATCAGGTAGGCTTTGGTGGTGGTTTCGGTGATCGGGCAAACTAGGCAGTACAGTTTGAAGTCGTTGCCGAGGGCTGCTGTCCAGTGGGGATAAACGTAGCTGACATCGAGCGGTTCGGGGTGGAGTTGTCGCAGGGAGGGGAAGAAGAGTTGGGCGATCGACCAGATCCGATCGATGCGGTAGTAGCTCTGGGCTTGGTAGTGGGCATCGACGCGATCGGCGGTTTGTTGAAGGTCTTGCAGGACGGGGTTGGCCCAGGCTTGGTAGTTGTCGTGCAGGTGCCCGTGGTACATGTCCATCAGGTTTTCCATCAGGAAGGAGTAGTGGGCGCGGCATTCGATCACGGCGACGGAGCCGATGTAGTTGAGGTGATCCCATTCGGGTAGGGGCAGGGGTTCAATCTGCTGGGCGTGATCGGGGTTGCCGGGAAAGACCCAAATGAAGCCGTTCTGCTCTCGGATGGGGTATTGCCGAAGTTGGCAGGTGGGTCGTTTTTGCTGATCTGTTAGATACGGAACTTCGACGCAATGTCCGGCTGCATCGAATTGCCAGCCGTGGTAGGCGCATTCTAATCGATCGCCGACTCGCTTGCCGTGGCTGAGCTTGACCTGCCGATGGGGACAGCGATCTTCTAGGGCTTGCACTTGGTTGGCGGCATCGCGAAATAGGACGATCGGCTGATGCCACAGGGTGACTCCCAGCAGTTCGGTGG
>JALOOM010000039.1 GCA_025454395.1 Elainella sp. Prado103 | reverse complement strand
CGGAGCCATCTAACAGAGTTTTGATGGGTCAGAACTTTAGTGGGTCAGAACTTTAGTGGGTCAGAACTTTAGTGGGTCAGAACTTTGATTGATAAGCGGTACAAACATGGGAGATTCAAAGGCTCCCATTGCCCTGCACAATATGCTTCACCGTCGTCAGGGTTTCCAGGCTAATCAAACCCCGTCGATACCCTTTTTGATTCGACATCCCCAGCGCGATCGGGCTACCCCGTTTAGAATTGCGGTAGAACCGGGGCGAGGCATTGATGTAGGTCATGGCACTATTGATGCGGGTGGCAAATAGCCGACTTTCCTGGTAAGACTCGGTGGCCAAACAATCGGCATGGCCGCTACTGTGGCTATTGATCCAGTCGATCGCAGTTTCTAAGCCATCGACGACTTTGAAGGCAATAGAGTCGTTCAGGTAGGCTTGGTTCCACTCGGCCGCCTCCGCCACCGTAAATAACTCCGGAAATTCGGCCACCAACTCCGGATCCCCTCGCAACTGGAAGCCTTTCTCCTTCAGACCGTGCCAGAGCATCGTTAAAGCGGTGAAATTGTGGTGACGGTGGATCAGCACTTTTTCGATCGCATTAATTGGATCGGGTTCGCTCTGATGGCTATCCAAAATCATCCAGCGGGCAATGTCTAAACTGCCAGAAGGCGACCAGTAGAGGTAGCAATTGCCGATCGCAGTGCGCAAAACCGGGGCTGTAGCCTGCCGAACTACTTGTTGAACTAAACTCGATCGCCCGTAGGGAATCACCAAATTAACGTAGCGATCCAAGGTGACCAGCTCGCGGGTCAGATCGCCTTGATCGGTCGGCAGCAGTTGCAGACAGCCTGTGGGGAGACCAGCATCTTCGATCGCCATTTGCAGGGTTTCGGTAATGATGCGGTTAGAATGACTGGCCTCGGTGCCGCCCCGTAGAATCAGGCTGTTTCCTGCCCGTAAACACATGCCTGCGGCGATCGCTCCCAGTTCAGGCAGCGCTTCATAAACCAGGGCAATCACCCCTAACGGCATCAACTGACAGTAAGTTTGGCACTGATCAACTCGATAGGACGGAGTATTCAGCACCTGCTGGATCGGATCAGAGAGTTCAGCCAACCGTTCTAGAATCTGCCCAGCCGTTTGCAGCCGTTCTGGAGTCAACTTCAACCACTCCAGCACCAGTTCGGGGATCGCCATCTCCCGGCTTTCTTCCAAATCTAGAGTGTTTGCCTCCAAAATTTCATTCTGCCGATCGTGCAGGGAGTCTGCCATGAGCTGCAAAGCTCGACTGCGATCTGTACCCCGCAGCGTGGATAACGTCAGGGAGGACTGTTGAGCGTGATAGGCAATTCGGGTGAGATCAGAAGGTGCGTTCAAGGGGAACCAATGTCTTGCTTTAACGTCTACAAGCCAGCAATAGCATCAAGACTAGCATCATAGACAGCACCAATGCTGCAATCACTCGAAACGTCACACTGGCACTGAGAGGAGAATTGAGGGTCGTCAACAGCAGCAGGAATAGTAGCCCAAAAATGATCGCCAGTGTCAGGGGAAAATATCCTCTGGCTAGCGAAGAATGGGCCACATTCCACTGATGCCCTGTCCAGCGCCAAGCTCGCTTATAGGGATAGGTGGTAGACAACTGCTCGATCACATAGCCATTCTCCTGCAACACAAAAATTTGCTGGCAGCGATTACAACCAAATGCCTCGGTTAGGGTAATCGGTACCAAGCGCCCCCGACGACGGCAGGGGCAGGGATAATCGTGATTTAAGTCAACTTTTTGAAGTTTTGGGGAATGCACAGGCGCAACGCAAGGTGAGTTTTTTGGTGAGTTTTTTAAAGGCAAACCGAAACAGCGATCAAACAAGCCAATGATGAAACGAACCCAGAATCCAACCAACGAGATGAAATCAAGACGGCATTAACGCCGTAACCGAATTTGCAGCCAAACAGAACCAATATTCTTAAATCTAGCTCAAACCCTTTGAGCATCGATAATTATTAATACTCTCTTTAAGCAAACAGGGGGCGACCTCGATAAAGTGGAAGGTGTTGTTCAGATCCATGGATCCATGTCTCAGCCAGCTCCTTCCCTGCCCTATCCCTCCAGCTTTCAGAGTGATCAGACCGATCTCTATCATGGGGTGAGGGTTCCTGACCCCTATCGCTGGTTAGAGGATCCCCACTCTGAAAAGACTCAAGCCTGGATCCAAGCGCAAAACCAGGTAACCTTTGGCTTTCTGAATCAGATTGCCATTCGCGATCACCTGAAGCAGCGGCTCACCCAGCTCTGGAACTACGAAAAATTTAGCACCCCCTTCAAAAAAGCCGATCGCTATTTTTACTTTAAAAACGATGGGCTGCAAAATCAAAGTGTGCTTTATACCTTGCCGCACCTGGAAGCGGAACCGCGTGTGTTGCTCGATCCCAACCAGCTCTCTCCCGACGGTACGGTGGCACTTTCTGGGTTGGCGATCAGTGAAGACGGCCAACTGATGGCCTATGGACTGTCAACGGCCGGATCGGACTGGCAAGAGTGGAAAGTGCGGGATGTGGAATCCGGCGAAGACCTCCCAGACCATCTGAAATGGATCAAATTTTCTGGTGCGAGTTGGAAGCTGGATCGATCGGGCTTTTTCTATTCTCGCTACGACGAGCCCAACACCACGGCCCAACTGGAAGAGGTCAACTATTTTCAGAAGCTCTACTTTCACCAATTGGGGACACCCCAGTCAGAGGATGTGCTCATCTACGAACGTCCCGATCAGAAAGAATGGGGCTTTGGAGGCTATGTCACCGAAGATGGCCGATATTTGATCATCTCGGTTTGGCAGGGCACCGATCCGAAAAATTTGCTGTTTTATCAGGATTTGACCCAACCAGGTAGCCCCGTTGTGGAGCTCATTTCAGAGTTTGAAGCCCACTATAGCCTGATCGATAACGCGGGCACTCTATTCTGGCTACAAACCGATCTTGATGCCCCTCGCGGTCGGGTGATAGCGATTGATGTGTGCCATCCCGATCGATCGAACTGGCGGGAACTGATCCCTGAAGCAAAGGAAACGCTAGAAGGGGTAGGGCTGCTAAACCAGCAGTTTGTGGCTTCCTATCTGCAAGATGCCCACACCCAAATCAAAATTTTTGATCTAGAGGGTCATTTCGTGCGAGAAGTGCTACTCCCTGAGGTGGGATCGGCCGGTGGGTTTGGTGGCAAGCGAGAAGACACCGAAACTTTCTATAGCTTCACTAGCTTTACTACTCCCACAACGCTCTACCGCTACAACATGATTACGGGTGAGAGTACGCTCTTTCGACAACCGCAGGTAGCCTTTGACCCTGCCCAATACGAAACTCAACAGGTGTTCTACCCCAGTAAAGACGGCACCCGCATCCCCATGTTTATGAGCTACAAAAAGGGGCTGCAACTGCAGGGTCAAAATCCCACGATCCTCTATGGTTATGGTGGTTTTAATGTGTCGCTTACCCCGTCGTTTTCCCCCAGCAATATTGTCTGGATGGATCTGGGCGGGATTTATGCTGTACCGAATCTGCGCGGTGGGGGCGAATATGGCGAAGCCTGGCATCAGGCTGGCATGAAGCAAAACAAGCAAAATGTGTTTGATGACTTTATTGCTGCCGCCGAATGGCTGATTGCCCAAGGGTATACCTCATCCCAGAAGTTAGCTATTTCCGGTGGCAGTAATGGCGGGTTGCTGGTAGGAGCCTGTATGACCCAACGCCCCGATCTGTTTGCGGCAGCTCTACCGGCAGTGGGTGTCATGGATATGCTGCGGTTTCATCAGTTTACGATCGGCTGGGCTTGGTGTTCGGAGTATGGTTCTGCCGAGCATCCAGAAGACTTCCCGATCCTCTATGCCTATTCGCCCCTGCACAATCTGCGTCCGGGCACAGCCTACCCGGCCACCTTGATCACAACGGCCGACCATGACGATCGTGTGGTGCCTGCCCACAGCTTTAAGTTTGCCGCCGCCCTACAGGCAGCCCATCGAGGTGAAGCCCCCGTCCTGATTCGGATCGAAACGCAAGCGGGGCATGGTGCTGGCAAACCCACGACCAAAGTGATTGAGGAAGTTGCTGATCGATTTGGCTTTCTGGTTGCAGTGCTGGGGATCGCGGTAGAGGAGTAAAGCGAGCGAGGGGGAGAGCGGCATGATCAGGGACTTTACTCTCTCCCTAAAATAACTTCGCCAAAATAACCTCCCCCAGACCGCTCACTTTTTCTCTGATGAATTAAAATTAGGGGCAGGCCCGGCTAGGGCAGTGGATGACCTGAAAATCCGCCACAAAATACGCTATATACAGGCGGATTTGGCCTGAACAAAGGCTGAGACTAAAAATTAATCTCTTTTCAGAAAATTTAAATAACGCTAATTATAGCGTCCTGAGCCAAAAATCTCCCCACCGATACATCAGATTTAGAGATCAAGGAATTGCAGTGATCGCCTGAAAGGGTTGTACCATCTAGCGTGATGGGAATTTTCAGGTAAGAATAAATATTAGCTAAAGATAATTCAGGAAATTTTAAAGGGATCAAATCTGTAGGGATCAAATCAGAATGCGCCGAGTGGGAAACCGATCCGCCCGGGCGATCGTCTGATGAGAGACCTGCTATCTCAATTCCTTTAACCCGTAAAGCCCAGTCTCGGAAGAGCAAGTAGGCGTTTCTGAGACAGATCTTCGATCGTCTGCCAGGACGGTTGAAGCCTATCTCAGAAGTTGGATCGCCCTACTGCGGCTTAGAGTGCCCAGGCCCGATTGTCGGATCGAGCCGTCACCCACCATTCCTGAGTTTGTTCAAACAATCACAAAGTTGAGCGAGGAAACCATGAAATCGCTATCCAATCACTCTGCTTTTGCGAACAAGGCAGGGTTATCTAAGCTGAAGCAATTTAAGGCGCTGACTCGAAAATTGTCAAGGTCTGCCCTCCAAGGATTTTTAGGACTGGCGATCGTGGCTGGCGTGGTCGGGTTGACTTCCGATGCCTATGCCTACATGCGACGGGGAGCTGTGGGGCCAGCCGTGTCTGATGTGCAGGCGGCACTGGGTATTTCGGCTGACGGGGTCTTTGGTCGGCAAACGGAACGGGCTGTTATGCGGTTTCAACGAAAGTGTGGTTTGTTAGTCGATGGCATCGTTGGCCCAGAGACTTGGACTGCCTTGTTTGGTAGCAGTGTGCCATTCCCGGTTAATGCTGTGCCGATCGCCAGTGTCCCCAGTAGCTCCAGTAGCCCCAGTTTTACCCCCGTTGGGAATAACATTCTAGTCCCTGGAATCGAACCCCCTTCGTCTGTCTTGCCCCCTGCGGTGATCGGACCCTATGTGGTGATCGTGCCTCATGCGGATGCCAGTCGTCTGTCAGCCGTGCAGCAAATTGTCCCCGATGCGGTGATCGATGGGGCGTTGCCCGGTACCTTCATCAATGCTGGTGGCTATCCCAACTATGCCAGTGCGCGGGAAGTGGCTGGTCGTTTGCAAGGTTTCGGTTTTGATGCGCGAGTAGACTACTTTGAGCGTTATCTAGAAGCCGATAATCCACCGACCTCCCGTTCTAGTTCTAGTTCTAGTCTCTCTCACTAGCTTCTCTGATCCCTGAGAACGGGGAAAGGAAGGCAAGGGGATGAGCGGCAGCGTGGCCAAGATTTACCGGATCCCGGCAATCTTTCGGACTGGGTGGCTCATCCACCCCAAGCGGTCTGGAGCATCGATCGTACTAACTGAGCGGTAGCAGGTGCCAACAGGACTCCGTTCCGGTAATGCCCAGTGGCGACGCAGACATTGGTGTAGCCGGGTAGAAACTCAATGATGGGCGCAGGCCGGTTGACAGGACGGGGCCGTAATCCAGACCAGCTTTTGAGGACGGTGGCCTTGATCAAGGCGGGCCAAATCTCGATCGCACCTTGCCAAAGGGATTCTAGTCTGGCAGCCTCAGGTTGAAGGAAATGGTTGGGGGCAATACCGGCCGGATCAGGAGGAAACTCAACCGTCGCGCCAATCCAATATTCGCTATGGCCGATCGGGACGAGGTGAATGTCATTTCCAGTTATGACAGGCTGAAAGGAGGACTGATCCAGGGCTGGACAGTGGATTTTGAGTGCTTGCCCCAGCACAGGTTGCAGAGCCACAGGGGGGCTGGCAGATTGGGTCAGGGGGGTGGAGCCCAGTCCGGCCGCGATCACCACCCAGTCGCTAGCCAAAACTTCTGTAGCAGTTTGAAGCTGCTGACAAGCTTGTGAGTGGGCATGGGCAGCTTCGGCAGAGACCGCAGGCAGTAATCGCTCGACCGGCGCATCAAACCGAAAGGTGACCCCACGAGCCTGGGCAGCCTGCACGAGGGCCAGGGTGAGCGCTGTCGGATCAATCTGATAATCTTGAGGTGAGTAGATGGCTCCGACCAGCCTGTGAGCCGATCCCCCGTCACACCGAACTTGGGGACAGCGTTGAGCCACCTGATCGATCGACCAGACTTCCAGCGTCCAGCCTTGCTGTTGTCTTAAGGTTGCCAGTTGATGCCAGCGGGGTAATTCTGCCGAATCAAAACACAGTTTCAAAATACCCTGCGTATTCCAGGGTAGAGATCGACCGATCGCGGCTGCCAATTCGGGAATCAGGGTTGCATAGCGCTGAATGCTCGCTTGGCGTAGATTCCAGGCTTTCCCCTTTGTTTTTTGGCTAATGATCCCCATCAATACCCCTAATGCCGCTCCAGTGGAATCTTGGGCCGGGGGTTGGCGATCGAGCACGGTAATTTTCAATTCAGGCAGATGACTCAGCTCGTAGGCGATCATGGCACCTACAACGCCACAGCCGACGATCGTGACTTGTTTCATGGCAAGCAATACTTGAAGGAATATTTCTTGGAGATGCGGCTCTTGGAGATGCGGCTCAGTTTTGGGTCGGGGCAACAACCTGAAATCTGCTGGCGACTCCTCAGGGATTTGTCTTGTTTGTTTTATCCATCCTTCTAGTGACGGAAACCTTACTGAACATTGTCATCTATTGCTGATACCGGAGCCCAATTGAGCCATAAGCTATCTTGATAAGAAGCTCTTTGCCTGGGTCAGTTCTCTATGTCTGCTGTGAATTTACAAGCTGTTATCTCTGGAACCCAAGAAAGCCGAGTTGAAGCACTACGGCAAATTCTGGAGTACCCCTTAAAGCAGCGTGACCCTGAAGGCTCCCGATTCTGGTTTTTGCGACCTGGTGCTGATGAAGACGAAGCAGAAGACACCTGCCCGATCGCCGTTGGTTTCTACGCTGAACTAGATGGATTGACCGATGGTGACATCAAGCAGTTCTTAATGGCGGATGAACAGCAGCGCGAGATTTACGGGCACTGCCCCAGATGCGGGAGAGACGAGGGGTTTACTATACGCCGGAGCCAGTTGAACTCTGCCAATAAAAGCAAATGGGTGACAATGCTAGTTCGGGATGCGTATTATCCCAAAGATGAAATGAAAGAACAGAATCCCAAAATGCTACTCGATGACTATGTGAAATTTATTCGCTTTGGACAGTGGCGGATTGATCAAACCAAGCAAGGCATTCTGGCGTTTATTACGAATCATGGCTATCTGGATAATTCCCCATTTCGCGGTATGCGTCGCAGTTTAGAGCAAACGTTTGATCAAATTTACGAGATGGATTTGCACAGTAATACGAAAAAGAAAGAAGTCACACCCGATGGCTCCAAGGATGAAAATGTCTTTGACATTCAGTAGCTGATTGACTGACAAAACTCAAACTACCCTCACCCCAACCCCTCTCCCAGAGCGGGCGAGGGGCTGTCGAACCAGGATTTGATTGCAAGTCCCTTCGCCCCTAGTGGGAGAAGGGATTTAGGGATGAGGGGAAAAGTTTTGTCAGCCAATCAGCATTCAGCAGGGGGTTTCAGTTTGTCTTCTACTCAAAAAATAGGAGGTTGGCTTGGATGCTGAGTCGCCAAATCGTCATACAAACGTTAGTCAATCATCAAGAGCAGCTTAAAAGATTTGCGGTTAGCACACTTCTATTGTTTGGTTCTGTGGCGCGGGATGAAGCCCATGCCGAAAGTGATGTTGATTTACTTGTAGAGTTTGAAAAACCCGTAGGCTTGTTCACCTTTATTGAGCTAAAAGAATATCTGGAAGAAATCTTAAACTGTTCGGTTGATTTAGGGACTCCCCAATCATTACGTCCAACGCTTAGAGAAGTGGTATTAAAGGAGGCAATTCGTGCCTTCTAGAAATAGGCTGACTTTCCCAGATTAAGCACCTGTTCCAGGATCAACTTACCGAGTTCCACACCCGTCGCGGCTGCCAACCGCTCCAAAATGCTGAGAAAAATCCTGTAAAAATCTGTCGGTTACTGGACTGCTGCCAATACCTGATCGGCCATTAGATTTAACTCTGGAAATAAAGGAGAGATGAGCCGATCGCTCATCCAAAATATTTCACCGATATATTCCCTACCTATCAGTGAGTATATCATCTCAATCGATCGCCCGCCTTGTCTCAGGCCATGCAACCGCATCTGCCGATTAATGACTGGAACAATAATTCTGACGTACCCAAGCAGACTGCACCAGGGAACTCAAAATATCGCCGTTCAACGGTTTGACTAAAAATCCATCGACACCAGGATTATCTTCTTGTCGCGGCCAACTAGGGGCATGGACATCCGTTAGCGCCACAATGGTGATGCCACAAGTGTCGGCCAGGCTGCGAAATTGATGCACGATCGATCTCGACCACTCATGCTGTCCTGCCAGAATCAGCAAATAGGGAGGGGCTTGACTGGCTCGAGCGATCGCTTGCTCTAGTGAACTTGCAATCACTAAGGGGCAGCGTAAATGCCCCAACAGAGATTCAATCAGCGGGAGATCATCCGAGCCTTGATCAAAAATCAAAATGTAGTTCTGCAACTGTTCCATAGGAGCCATAGCGTACTACCAGCAACTATAGCTCGCCTGTTTTCAACAAAAGTCTGTTTGATTGGGCTAGAAAGCTGGATTTGATTGAGCTTGAGCGATCGTTTCTAATTTGAAACCTTCCATTTTTCTTAGCTTTTTCTGTTAAGTAAAATCGTAATTCTTTTAAAAGAATAGAATAAATTCAATGTGAATTTTTAAACCGTGAGATCACAGTTTGACTAAAAAAAGAATGTAAATTCATCTGAAAGATTATTTTTTTACAATTCTCCAGAAAAGTTTATTAATTGCTTCTTCTGTTTGCAGTGAAATGACCTCAAAATCATACTGGGGATGGATGAGCGATGCTCGCCATTGCGCTGTGCTCCGCGGATGAAATAAATATAGAGTGGTTTGAGGGGGAACCAAGCTCAGGATTTGTGCATCGAAAACATCCGGCAAATGGGTTGTGCAGGTGTAACAACGGGGGCGAATCAGGATCTGAGCATCCGGGTCTAAAGCCTGGGCTAGGGAGAGCAGATCACCCGTTTCGGCATCGCTGATCAGAATACTCTGGGGCGTTTGGCGCACCCATTCAGCAATTTCTGGCACCGCTTGATTATGATCTTTTTGCCACCAAGTCGTATCCTGAAGATTGGTTAAATTGGCCACTAAGCTCGCGCTACAGAGAAAGCAAAACAGCCCACGCCAAAGACCAGGTCGAGCTTGGGGGGCGGCGAGTTTTGTCCCAAACAAATAGGTGACTGCAAGCTGCATTCCTAGCAAAGAGGGGATGAAGTAGCGCGGCACCATCGATCGCATTCCTCCGACCGTAATATCCGCTAGCATCAACGGTAGAAATGGCACCAGCGTTAAGCTGAACACTAAGCGCCATACCGCAGGCACCGCAGTTCGACGTAGCCAGTAAAAGGCATATAGCACGATCGCAATGATGGCAATTTGGATCCCCCGGTCGAGCCAAAAGACTTTCCGATCGTAGAAACCACGCGCCATGCTTTGTAACCACGATCGGATTAACTCATAGCTGGGTCGAACATAATTAGTCCAGTCGGTCACCGTTTGGGCCTGTTCCAGGTTCTGCCACAAGGTGATTGCCCAAGGCAAAAACAACAGACCGGCCAAGAGGGTTGCCCCTAAGCAGCCGAGGAGCGATCGACGGTGGGGTGGATCAAAGCCATCCGGATTCCAGATGGACTCACTGAAGACATAAATGCCGTGAGCCAGGCAGATCAACCCTGTAAATAAAAATGTATAAAGACCAGTCGCCACCGTAATGGCATAGAGGAGCCAATTCCGCCAATTGGGCAGCCGTAAAGCCCGTAGGAGGGCCGCAGTCATCACAAGGGTTAAGGTGGCCCAGAGACTATACTGCCGGGATTCTTGTCCATAGCTGAGTTGGAAAGGTGAAATCGCGATTAGCGCTACTCCAATCCATACAAGCAACGAGGTTTGACTTGCTCCCAACCGCAGCCACAATTCCTGTCCTAACCAATACATAGCTGGCAAACTGAACAGACTCAGTAAAGCGGGCAGGAACCGCAAAGCCGCAACGGAACTGCCAACCCAGCGACTCCAAACATGGGCAAGGATATAGTAAAGCGGCGGATGCTGTGTATCTTCTATAGCTAAACTATGGAGTGTATCTGCTAAGGTTCGATCGGCAATGGGATGCTGATATTGTTGCAGCTCAGCCGCCGAAACAACCGCAGTATCGGCAAAATGGACAACAATCTCTGCTTCGGTATAGCCTGCTGCCCGCAGAGATGTGAAGGTTTCATCATACCAGTAGAGTTTGTGGTCGAGCTGAACGAACCGGCAGAGGGTGCCAAAAATAATCAGCACCATCAGCACAAAACGGAGTGGTGATTTCATCGGCCACGGTGATTTCATCGGCCACATTGCCATAAAGCAGTGCCATCTAACCTCAAAACAGCTACAGCAATTTTGCCCATTCTGGATGGTCTTGAAGCTGTTTCAGCACTTTTTTGATGTCTTGGGTGCGATCTTTGTGAACCACCAGGGTCACCTTGCCATCCCGGACAATTACAGTGTCTTCTAGTCCGATCGTCACCACTAACTCTTCTGGATCCGAGGAATAGAGCAATGCCCCTTGAGTATCTAAACCAACATGGGCTGCCAACTCCACATTAGGACGCTCATCTTTGAGTAAGCGATCGATCGCGTTCCAGTCACCCAGATCATCCCAGCCGAACCGCACGGGTAGCACATAGGCGCGATCGGTTTTCTCCATCAGGGCGTAGTCAATACTCAACTTGGGTAAATTCGGATAGACGGCGGATCCTTGCGTTGCCAGCGGTTGTAAAATTTCAGGAGCGTGGGTTTTTAGCTCTTGCAGCATCACCCCAGCCGGGAAGATGAACATGCCACCGTTCCAGCTAAATCGCCCCGTAGATAGAAACTGCTCGGCGGTTGCTTGATCGGGTTTCTCAGTAAACCGGCTCACTTTATAACCGGCAACTCCCTGAAATTCACCGATCGGCTCCCCCTGCTCAATGTAGCCATAGCCCGTCGAGGCATAGTTGGGAGTAATCCCCAGAGTCGCAATGGCCGATTGGCTTACCGCCAGATCAGCCGCTGCTTGGAGGGTTTGTTCGAAAATATCTTGTTCCTGAATCCAGTGATCGGCTGGGAAGAACCCAATCACAGCATCTTCACCATATCGCTTGGCAATTTCTAATGTTGCCCAAGCCACCGCAGGAGCAGTATCTCGACCTTCTATTTCCACTAACAAATTTTCCGATGGCAGTTCCGGCAATTGTGCTTTCACACCAGACTCCAAGTGGGCGGCCGTGATCACCCATAGCCCTTGCCAGCCATCGGACAAGCTCAAGAGTCGATCAGCAGTTGCTTGTAATAGACTCCGACCACTGCCATCTAAGCTGAGAAACTGCTTGGGGCGATGTTTGCGACTGAGAGGCCAAAAGCGCTCCCCTTTACCACCAGCTAAAATTACGGGGATCATGACAGTCCAAAAATTCTGCTATCGTTCCGCCCCATCCTAGCAATCTCCCGAATGATGCCAGTGTGCTGTGTCACAGGACTTTATCACATCTTTAACAATACAAATCAGCCGTAAATCAGCCAATTCTTCCCTAAAATCAGGAAGAATCGCAGGTTGATCTGGGCGCAGATCACCCCAGGCGTGGGAGGGCATCGCTCCAGAGTTCGGGTTATAATCTTCGGGACGATTTAATGAAACTCAACATTATGACAACTAAATCATCGATCGGGGCTCAATCGATCGATGGATCGACGTTGTACTGGTACGGTCGCTTGGTTAGCAGTTAGGAGAAATTGCGTGAATCCACCGGAACAAAAAACTGGGAAGCCACAAATCGTAGAATTACCGCAAGGCGGCTTAGACAAGCCATCTGCGGAGTTGACAGAGGCAGAGGTTTCAGAACATCCCTCCACCTCAGGTCGAAACTGGCTGTTCCGAAGTTTCGTGTTAGGAGTCAGTGCAATGGTTTCAGCAACGATCGGCACCGTGTTGATGCTAGCCACTCCTTTGCCCCCCGCTTTAGCGCCTGAAGGCAGTCGGGAGCCTTTTTCCTTGGGCGATCTCTGGCAACATGGCTTTCGCTATAACATTACCCGCCCGGTCAATATCCTGGTAATGGGTCTAGATTTGCCGCTAGATCTACCCGATGGCAAAGTTTCCGATGATGTTTTCGCGGGTCGTAGCGATACGATGCTCCTGGTACGGATCGATCCGCCGAATAATACAGTGAACGTTTTGTCCATTCCGCGTGATACTCAGGTAGAGATTCCGGAGCAAGGGATTGAGAAAATTAACTATGCCAATGCCTTAGGTGGGCCAACCTTGTCGGCTCAGGTGGTGAGTCGTACCTTAAATGGGGTGACCATCGATCGCTATGTGCGGGTGAGTACGGGTGCCTTTCGAGAACTGGTGGATCTGGTGGGCGGCATCGAAGTCTATGTCCCCGAACGGATGGAGTATGTGGATAATACCCAAAAGTTGGAAATCGACCTCTACCCAGGACAGCAAGTGCTGAATGGTTCCCAAGCGGAGCAGTTTGCCCGATTCCGGAATGATGCCAACGGAGATATTGGGCGAGTGCAGCGTCAGCAACAGGTGATTCGGGCTTTGCGGGAAAAGATCAGCAGTCCAGCGATGGTGACTCGCTTACCTCAGGCGATCGAGCTGTTTCGTCGATACATCGATACCAACCTCACTCTAGAGGAAATGCTGGCCCTAGCTAATATGGGACTGGGGCTCGAAAAGGAGAACTTCCGGATGGTGATGCTACCGGGGCGGTTCAGCACCCCCGATGAGTCTGTGGCCAGCTACTGGATTTTTGATGCAGTGGCCAAAGATGCCGTCATGCAGGAATATTTTGATGTCAGTTCAGTAGCAACCGTGACCCAATCCCACGATCGGGCTGAACTTCGGATCGCCGTTCAGAATGCTTCGGATAATCCCCAACTGGGCAGTCAGGTCGCTGCCTATTTACAAGCGCAAGGCTTTCCGGATGTTTATGTGATTGAAGACTGGCCCGAACCTGACTCTCAAACTAAGATTATTGCCCAACGCGGCGATTTGGAGAGCGCTCGGATGCTGGAATCAGTGTTAGGGTTAGGAGAGGTGATCCCGGCTTCCACGGGTGATATTCAATCAGATTTAACAATTCGGGTAGGCAATGACTGGACTGAAAAACCTCGGCTTCAGAGCAGCTATTAAGCGCATTAGCCCCGACCACCCTGGGATCAGTCTGGCTCAATTGGGCGATCGAGCCATTCTGAAGCCTATGGCATTCTTCGAGCGATGGCTGGGAGGAGATGGGCTGGGGTTGGGCTCCGGATGGCGGCAGCATGGGTGGCGGCTTTTGATTGCCTTGCTCTTGGCCGGCTTGTGGATGCTCTTGGCTGCTCAACCGGCGATCGCTGAACCTGGCTTGTTTGGGGCCGAGGAATCGGGCGACACTGTCAACTACAATAATGCCAACCTGAATGGGCAGGACTTTTCCCATGCTAATCTGCGAGGCAAAACCTTTGTCGCTGCGGAAATGCGGGGCATTGATCTGTCTGGAGCTGATCTGAGCAATGCCATGCTAACCAAAGGGGTACTTCTGGATGCCAACCTGCGAGGCGCGAACCTGAGTGGGGCTCTGGTCGATCGAGTATTTTGGGTCGGAGCCGATCTAACCGATGCCATTTTAGAAGGAGCGACTCTAGCCCGAACGAGTTTTGAGCAAGTCACCATTGATGGGGCCGACTTCACAGATGCGATTCTCGATCGCTACGAATTGGCCAAGCTCTGTCAGCGGGCAACTGGGATCAATTCAATAACAGGGGTGGCAACGCGAGACAGCTTGGGGTGTCGTTTCTGAGTCTATTCTGAGTCTAGCGTCTCGCATCTGAGCCTCAAACCTATTAGCTCAAACCTATTAGCTCAAACCTATAAGCCTTACATCCAGGGACGTACCGCATCCCAGTTGAGGAAATCTTCTAGCAGCGCAGCGTAACCTGCACTATTGGGATGTAAGCCATCTTGGGTGAGCCGAGGTTGCCACCAGTCTGTTCCCCGCTGCTGCCACAACTCAAAAATATCTAGATAGGGAATTTGGCGAGCTTGACAGGCTTGCCGGGTGGAGTTTTTGTAACGTATCTGATCTGCATGATTGTAGTAAAGACAATTTGAGAACGGCATACGCTGTTCATTCACTGGAGTCATCCCCACAAACAGGACGGCACAGAGTTGCTGAGCTTGATCGAGCAAATTGGCGACATCAACTTCAAACTCGTGAAAATCAGTGAAGTTTTTGCCGTTGGATCGACCCAGTCGCGGAGAATCGTTTAGTCCGACCGAGAGGATAATCACATCAGGTACCCGATGCCGCAACTCCCCTCGATAGCGAAATTCTCCTTCTAATCGGCGAGCGACCTGCCGCACTCGATCGCCCCGCACCCCTAAACTATAGAGCGCATGGGCCGGACTTTCGGGGGTCATCCATCGCCGCCGCAGCCGCTCTACCCAGCCACCGCCTTCTGGATCGCCAAAGCCGTAGATCAGGCTGTCCCCTAGGGCCACAATGCGAAGTGCCGCCTCAACCGAGACAGAATCTGCCGACGAACTGGGGCGGGGCAAATGGGAGAGGGTCGATGGGTAAGAAGTCTGAGAGAGCATTTGCATATCGCAGCAAAATTCCGGAGAGCGACACAACTAAAGCAGCACAACTAAAACAACACAACTCAATGGCATGGATCCACAGCCGCCCGATCGTTCCAACCTTTTCTTGACTCTGCTGACTGGGCAGGTGGATGGTGTAATTCACTTATTTTTGTGTAATGGACTTTACCATTCTCTGGGGTAACTTCGCAATTCTTTGCAGAAAATGAGCAAGCCATTAACTTGTCTTGATTTTTCGTAATTCTTCTGAGAACCGCATCGTTTCAATCGTGCTTTTGATCGTTGCTGCCACGGGCATCGCCAGCACCACCCCAATAAAACCAGCAACCCGCCCACCAATCAGCAACGCAATAATAATCCAGATTGGGTTGAGCCCGGTAAAATCTCCCCGCAGCCGTGGTGCGATGATGTTGTCCGTGATCTGTTGAAAGAAGACGCTCGCAACCACAACCTGGATTGCTGGTAAATATCCTTGGAGTCCCAAAACCAATAATGTCACTAATCCAATGCCGATCGTGGCCCCAAACAGAGGAATCACCTGCAAAAGCCCAATAATCAAAACTAGCAGCAGGGTAAATTTGATTTGCAAGATTAAAAAGGTAGGAATGAGAAACAGCACCATCACCAGCGCCAGCAGTAACTGGCTGAGAAAAAACTGATGAAATTGCTGTTTTAAGGAGGTACTGAGGGCATTCCCCAATTTAGGTGGCAACAAGTTAATCACCCCTTTCCAACAGCGCTCGCCATAAAGCAGCATGTAGAACGCAAGCACCACCAGTAGAATCGAAGCGAAAATTTGCCCAACCGTATTGATCGCCAACTCTGGCAGATTAGCGACGATCGCTTGAATTTGGCTACTGATCTGGCGGGTAATCTGATCGATATCCAAAGGCAAATCGTATTGGTTAATAAATCGACGCAGCCCCGTAAAATTTCGATCGCCCGCCTCCAGCAATCCAGGTAAACCTTGTACCAGTTGGGTCGCCTGCCCCAGCACGATCGGAATCAGGGTGAAGCCCAAAATCACCATCAAGAAGAGAAAGAGAAACAGCACAACCAGTACAGCTTGGGTGCGGGTGAGCCGAAATCGTTCTAACAACCGCACCAAATAATCCAGAATCAGGGCCAAAATCGCGCTGAGGATCGTGAAAGTGATCAACCCTTCAAAATACTTGAATACCTGTCCTAATACCCATAAATTCAGGACGATCACTGGCCCACTGAGACCATAGAGCAAGTAGCGTCGAACCAATTCGGCAAGGTGCATCCGTCAGGGGAGATGGGGTGACATTGGGTGACATTGGAGCGTTAGCGCACTAGGAGCGCTCTCAGCACTATAACGAAAACGAACGGCTGCCATACTGCTCAGTCGGATCAAGCAGTCTGGATCAAAAAGCTGGGGGCAAGCAGTCTGGGTCAAGAAGCCGGAGCAAAACAAAATTGAGCCGCTATTCTCAGGTGTCCATCATCGATGGCAGCACAGCCCGAAGTAGCGCGGCATCTACCTGATCGGTAATTTCAACCTGTCCAATTTGAGTCGGCAGAATGAATCGCACTCGCCCGTCTAACACTTTCTTATCAGACTGGAGGGCAACGATCATCGCTTCACTATCAAGACCACTCGGAATCTGAATGGGCAGACCGGCTTTTTGAATTAACTGAGTTTGTCGATCGGCCGAGGTTTGATCCCACATTTGCAGGGCGACCGCAATTTGCCCCGCTGCAACCATTCCGATCGCCACGGCTTCTCCATGGTTGACCCGTCGATAGCCGGTTAAACTCTCTACCGCATGGCCGATCGTATGACCGTAGTTCAAAATTGCCCTCAGCCCCGCTTCCTTTTCGTCCTGACTCACCACATCAGCTTTCGCTTGGCAGGAGCGGGTCAAAATTTCTTGCAGCAATTCTATCGGCACATAACGCTGTTGATCAAGGCGTTTGGCTGCTTCTAAAGCATCGAAGAGCACAGCATCTCGGATGACTCCATATTTAATCACCTCGGCCATACCCGCCCGAAACTCTCTGGCAGGCAAGGTGGTGAGTACCTGTGGATCGATCAAGACCAAACGGGGTTGATGAAAGGCTCCGATCAAGTTTTTTCCCTGCGGATGATTAACCCCCGTTTTGCCACCGATCGAGGCATCAACCATGGCTAACAACGAAGTCGGCACCTGTACAAATCGGATCCCTCGTAACCAAGTTGCCGCCGCAAAGCCTGCCATATCGCCCACTACGCCACCCCCCAGCGCTAAGATCGTCGAGGAGCGCTCCAACCGCTCGGTCAAAGCGACATCATAGATTTTTTGAATGGAAGACAGCGTTTTGTAGCGTTCTCCAGGCGGAAGCAAGCAAGAGGACACCTGAAACCCGGCAGCCGTGAGAGAAGTGAGGACTGATTCACCATAGCGTCGGAAAATCATCGGGTTGGATACTACCAGTACTTTCTTGCCCAGCTTTAACGGTTGGAGCCACTGCCCGACCTGAGCAAGACTATCGGGCGCAATCACAACCTCGTATGACTGCTGAGGAAGTTGGACTGGAATCACGGATTTCATCGCTATCTGCCTCTCAAAACCCAATGGGTCGATTTTACTGATTTGCTCATCTTTTTAAGCCTGCTCCAATTTACTGATTCTGCTGATCTTTCTGCTGATCTTACTGTATGGCTACAGCCGTGTAGCTAGGATAGGGATGGCGGAGTGGCCGAGAGGAGGAGGAGCAGCGATCGGGGTACGCAACCGAAAGAACAGACCCGCTAGCGATTTCACGGCGAAAAAGAGGCAAAACTAAAAAGCTGATCGATCAAGCAAATCAAAATGTGTCACAAATCGCAAAAGCTGGTCATAATAATGCCGGGGAATTTGCTTTGATTCTCTCAGATCGAACGATCGCATGTTTGAGACAAGTCTTGTTGCGATCCTGTTCCTTCTCGGATTAGAGCGGTTAACCTTAGTATCTAGACAGAAGTATCTAGGCCGAAGAGCATTCAGTACCAAATCTCTAGAGACGTAAATATCTAGAGGCGGTTGTCTAGCCACGGTCTAGCCACGGTCTAGCCACAAAATGCCGGGGTGAAATGCCGCAACAGGTGGGGCAGAGCTTCGTTGAGGCATGATCGATTGAGGCATTAGCTGTTTTCCGAAACGTTCCAACCGAGTCAGACTAGCAAGGATTTAGACGTGACTTCTCAACAAGCGCAAATTCAAGCACTCCTGAATGGAATTGATGAGGTTTTAAGCAAAACTTCTCCTCGCCTGCCGTGGGTGATGTCTAACGATGCAGCCCAACAACGGCAAATGCTGGAGCAAACTCGTCAATATTTGCTTTCGCTTCAACAGCAACTCGCAGACGATCGATCGTTTCCCTCGCTAAGTTCTCCAGCGTCAAGCCCTCCAGTTGCTTCATCGGCTGAGCATCCATCTGCAGAATCGGCTCAACAGGTGTTACAAGCGGTGTTGCAGGAAATGAACTACTGGCGAGTTAACATGCTGCAACCTTTGCGGGCCGAGGTGGATGCGCTCCAGCTTCAGCGTGAAATGATTAGCCAAGATCTGCGACGATTAGAGTCTCAAAAACAGCAGTATGGGGGGATGTCAGGGCAAAATCAGCAAATGTTGATGGAATTTCTGCAATCTGCCATGGCTCAGATGCAGGCAAATCTCTCCGCTCAAATGACCCAGATGATTGCTGCCCAAACCACTCCGGCGCTGCCAGCGATCGATCGTACCGATCCCCAAGGTTTGATGGCACTGAGTCCAGCCGAACGATTGGCCCAGCTCCAGAAAATGCAGTCTCAGTCGGATCAGTTGATGCTGAAGCTCGACACTACTCTGCAAATGATTTTTGAATCCCTCAGCCGGAATGTGCAGTCTTACCAGGATTCGCTGGAACAGGGATTGAACCGGATGCATAGCTTAGGTCAACAAGGGGAAGCGGTTTTTGCCTATCTCGTCAATCGATTTGCCCAGCAAGTTGGGCGAGAAGCCTCCACCCTGTTACAACAATCTTCGCTTCAACCGTCTCCTTCGCAAACCGCTGAACAGGCTTCTGGGCAAGCTTCTGGACAGGTTTCTGAACAGCCTTCTAGGCAAGCTTCTGAACAGCCGGATCGATCGGATGCTCCCTTACTGGATGCAACATCAGCCGATACCCCTTCATTTACGGTTGCAGATTTTCTGAGCCAGCCTCCTAGTGCAACCCCTGAATCATCTAGTTTTATGCCTGCCGTGCCCTTCAATCTTTCCGAAGAGGTGCTCGACATTGCCGATCTGGCGACCCATCTTGGGGCAGATGCCGGGGCAGCAGCAGACAGAATTCCATCAGAGCGACAACCTGGTGATTCTCCTGAGAGTGAATTGAATCTAACGGGCACCTTGGAAGATTTGAGCCGAGAGTTGAGCCAGCTAGATTTGACGGGTGAGTCAAGCAGCAGTGATCTCTTTTCAGGAGATTTGTTTCCTAACGCCTCTAACATTTCCACCGCTCCTGAGCCTTCCGCTCGATCGATTGCCCCCACCTCAAGCGGACGCATGATTCAAGTGGATTTACTGGCAGATCAGGCTAAACATCCGTCAGCAAGCCATGCCTCAGCAGATCATGCCTCAGTGAACGATCACTCAGAAAACGATCACTCAGAAAACGATGATTTCGACTCGGCCTTGGATTTAATCAACCAATTGAGTGCTGAAATGCAGAATAGTCCGTTGGAGCCCGATCCAACCATTTCTGCATCTGGGAATCAAGCCATAGAGGGAGCAGATGCACCGGATCTGATTGCCTCACTAGACAGCCTCTATACAGATGCCTTTTACCAAGGGTTGTCTGAACCGGAAGCTAACCTGCCCGAATCAAATTCGATCTCAGCCAACGAAGACTGGAGCCGTTTAGATGCCCTCACTTTAGAGCAGACTTGGTTTGGTGGTTTAGAGGATCCAGCCAGCCAAGCTCCAGCACCAGCATCAGAGATTGCAACTCAGTCTGTGAGCCGATCGTTTGATACCTTTCTGAGCAGTGACCCAAATCTAAGCAGTGACCCAAATCTAAGCAGCGACTCCAATCGTAATTCAACCGCAACTAGGGAGGAGAGCGAGGGATTATTTGCCGATTTCGGCAGGTCTGATGCATCTGAAATTGCCCAACCACTACCGGATTTCCCTGCGGCTGAGCCTTTAGATAGGATGCCAAACTTGACCGATCTGCTCCCTCCGGACTGGACAGATGGATCCAGCCTGGGTAATGCCACCCTAGATGCTGTCAATTTGGATCAAACCCCTCTACCCGTAGAAGAAGCTGCAAGTGAGGCGCTTGATTTAGGATTCACGTCCTCTCCTAGTCTGGCTTCAAGCTCATTTGAACTGTCTGCGATCGAATCGCTTGATCGGTTTACGGCTGATTTTGCTTCTGAGCCATCTCCTCCTCAAGATCAGGCTCAAGATCAGGCTCAAGATCAGCCTCCCTTCGCTTCCGTTCCATCTGCCCCGATCCCACCACAACCTATGCCCACGTCACCCACTGCAACTACAGAAGTGACGATCGAGGAATTGGAGGGATTATTTGCTGAATTGCCAGATACGACGGCTAAGCCCGGTCAGCCTCCTGTTCCACCTGCCCTACCTACGGTAGAAACCAATCTGAGTGATCTGTTGACTCGCCAGCCAGGGATCAGCCCAACCGATGGCACCGCGAAATTAGCAGACTGGTCACAGTTATTTGATGCAGATGAGGCTGATTCCGAAAAAAAAAAATAGATTCTGAGGGGATCGCCAATTCTGCTCCGCATGGAGAAACCTCAGACACAGCCACCCTTTCGGATTGGATGCAGGATTTGTGGTTGGAAACCCCTCAAACTCCTCCGACTTTGACCTTTGAGGAACCTCTGTTGACGCTGCTCGCGACAGACTCAGTATCAGACTCAGTATCAAACTCAGTATCAGAGATAGAGGCTGAGGATTCCCTGTCTGCGTTTTCGGCCAGCTTTGGGAGTGAAATTGGGCATGAAGCCAGTCACGAAGCTAGCCATGAAATCATCAGCCCGATCGAGCCAGGGGAAACAATCACCCCGATCGAGCCTGATGAGGATTGGGCTAATACACTTGATGCCTTTTTAGAAGATTTATCTCTAGCATTGGATAATCCGGCAGGAGCGGAGAATCTGTCTGATGCAACTAATACGCTAGAGTGCTTGACAGAAAATGACTCGATCGCGCTTAACCAAGCTGAAATTGCCTCCAGTGCTTCTGCCAGCTTGTCACCTGAAGCGGGATCGCGCTCTTTTGCAATTGCCGATGAAGTTTTATTTGATCAATTTGATTTCTTCAATCAGCCGATCGAAGACATATCTGCAACATCCTCTGAACCATTCGCTTCACTCCATTCGGAAAATACTAATCCGAATGATTTTGATGCTCATGAAGGTGATACGAGAGATGTAATTGCAAATCCTAGCACAATCGATTCGATCGAAACAGATCCAGTCGCACCCGATGCGTTAGCAATGCAGATTGCTGAATTCGCTCAACTGAACTCAGGAGATTACGCTACTGAAGTTGAGCCATTTGAAATTGATCCAGTTGAGCCATTTGAAATTGATCCAACTGGTCTTGAATTGCCTGAAAGCGCTTCCTCTGAAACCGATCGATCTGCACCTAGCTTGGAGGAAGATTCACCTGAGCTGACCCGATCCAACTTGAATCTACCTGAAGGGAATGCAATTGAGTTTGAATCTGAGAACGATTTTGAGAGTCTTGAAAATAGGTTTCCCTTATTTGCAGCATATATATCTTCGGAGGAAATAGAATCTGCAATAGATTTCACAGGTGATTTAGGAATAGATGTAGAAGGAGAAGTAGATGTAGAAGGAGGGGGAGAAGTAGATGTAGAAGGAGAAATAGACGCTGAATCCTCGGTATCAGGAGATCGATCGGAGACACCCGCTTTTTCCACAACCTCACAACTGCTCGATATACCAGTTGATATACCTGAGGTGCCCACAGAGTTGGCAGGAATCGATACAGCGACTGAATTAGATGCAGCGATCGTCGATCAACTGGATGCTCTTTTAGCAACCCCTCCAACCCCCGAACATTCCTTATTAAAATCGCCCGATCAATGGTTCCTCGGGATTGACTTTGGCACCACAGGAATTTCTGCTGTGTTGCTCAACGCTGCTCAGTGTTTGCTGTACCCCATTTATTGGCAAACCAGCACTGCATCAGAATTTGCCGCTCCCAAGCAATTCCGGCTCACAACCACGGTGACCTTAGCCACCAGCGAGCCTGCCGCTTCTCCCCTGCCCACCATTCGCTTTGAGCCCAGTTCCGAGACTACCCCAGTTTGCCTTAAGCATTGGAAACCCTATCTACGCATTGCGTTACCCCACTATTCACCGCAAACCTCTCGGTGGGAACCTGTCCTAGCACAAATCGGCCAGCCAGCCGTACCATTGAGAACCTTGCAAGAAGCACTTCAGCAACTGTTTGCAACCCTCAATCCTGATCGCCTATCCTTTATGCCGACCGTAAGTTGTGGGGCTTTAGGGCTAGAACCCGCAGAATTCCAGGCAATCCTGCGGGATTTAGCGGGAATTGTGGTGGGTCATCCCAGCAGTTGGACGGATACCTATCGGGTCAATATTCAGGAAGCTGGGCTGGAAGCCGGATTGGTGCAGCAAGCCGATCAGGTGTTGCTGGTTGAGGATGCTGTTGCCACCTTACTTTCGGCCTTACCCAGCGAGGATGGGCGATCGGTGAAATTAGCCCAAGCCCAAGGGCAGGCAGGACATTTGCACAATGCAGATTGGCAGGGTACAACGCTGGTTTTGACTGCTGGCGCTTGCTTGACCGAGTTGGTGTTGGTTCACTTACCTGCTGATCTGGCCCAACTGAACCCAACTGATTTTTATGTTCGGAGTGTGCCTTTCGCGGGTCAAGGGATTGATCAAGACATTATCTGTCAGCTTCTATACCCTGTTTTAAGTCATCTGCCTGATGAGGCTGAATTGCCAGAGCCACAACCCGTCACTCGCACCCCAGATACGGAAATTCCACCGCTAGACCTGAACCAACTTCAGATTGAGCCTTGGATGCCAGCCGCAGCCGAGTTGGCACCGATCGATCGCTATCATTTGCAACAACGACTCGACTATACGCCCGCTGGCACTCAGTTGCTCCACTTAGCCCAATTACTGAAAATTACGCTACAACACCAGCCTCACTTCAGCTTCCGCTACGGTTTGCAAACCCTAACGATCGATCGGCAGGATTTGACCAGCCGAGTTTTGTTGCCCTATGTGCAGCGCCTCAATCGCGAATTGAATACCTTGTTGGCTCAAACCAACACCACTGCCTCTGCTGTTAATCAAGTCATTTGCACAGGCGGTACGGCAGCTTTGAGTGCGATCGCTCGCTGGTTACGCCAAAAGTTGCCGAATGCCACGATCATTCAAGACACCTATCCCCAATCCATCAGCGGTGGACAAACCATTCCTAGCTGTAGTCGTGTTGCCTATGGGCTGGCTACCCTGCCGCTTCATCCACAAGTGATCGATCGGGCTCGTCATCAGTTTAATGATTATTTTCTGCTGCGATCATTGCTGCGCTGCTTTCCAGCCCAATCTGCTACTGTGGCGGAAATCATGCAGTTACTGGAGGCTCAGGGGATTGATACTGCTGCCTGCCGCCTCCGAATTTTATCACTGCTCGAGAATCACCTGCCGATCGGTTGCATTCCAGCCACCGCAGACCTACCGCTGTTGCTGGCTGAGTCGGCCGAGAATCCAGATTATGCTGCCATCCGGCTGACCCCCATTTTCACCAAAACGGCCGATCGGATCTACGTCGCTAATCGTCATGCTCTAGAATACTTGTTGCAATATCTGGATACATTGACCGCCGATCTGGAGCAACAATTCGATCGGCCATTGGCGTTACCAGCGTTAGTGACCAGAACTAGCAATTGAATGAACACCGCAGGATAAGACTGAATGCGGCCGGTGAGCAGCACCATCGACTGGTTCCGGGTTCCTTGCTTGGAATCAGCAAATTGCCAGCCTGGTTCTTGGTTCATCCTGCCGCATTCGTCTTTATGAATTAATATTGCGGTACTGAGTTGTCCACCTCCTGGCTCCAAGCATTGATACCACCTTTAACGTTGATGCCATCAATACCAGCTTTTTCTTTAAGGATGCCGATCGCTTTAGCCGATCGACCGCCCATCTTACAATGCACAATCAGTTTATGACCGTTGAGCATTTCCTGTACCTTGGCCACGCCGTCCCCATTTTCGATATCTGGGAGCGGCACCAATACCGATCCAGGAATCTTCGCGATCTCATATTCGTTGGGGTTACGAACATCAAGCAGCACATACTCTGCTGCACCGTTATCGAGGATTTGCTTGAGTTGTTGAACCGTAATTTCTTCCATGTTGGCTTGTTGTTGAGCTTCAGCCGCTTTGGCTTGAGGAATACCACAAAATTCTTCGTAGTCGATCAGTTTATCAATCACCGGACGTTCTGGATTAGGCCGCAGCTTTAACTCCCGGAAACTCATATTGAGGGCATTGTAGAGCAATAACCGACCACTGAGGGTCTGCCCTGCACCCAACACAATCTTGACAGTTTCGGTCGCCTGGATTAACCCGATAATACCAGGCAGAATACCCAAGACCCCTCCCTCGGCACAGGAAGGCACCAGTCCGGGCGGCGGCGGTTCTGGATAGAGATCGCGATAGTTGGGCCCACCTTCATAGTTGAAGACGGTGGCTTGACCTTCAAACCGATAAATTGAGCCGTAGACATTGGGCTTGTTCAATAGCACACAGGCATCATTCACCAGGTAGCGGGTTGGAAAATTATCCGTTCCATCCACCACAATGTCATAAGGTTCGACAATACCCAGCGCATTCTCCGCACTGAGCCGGGTTTCGTACAGATCAACCTGGCAATAGGGATTGATTTCCAAAATGCGTTGCTTGGCTGACTCAATCTTAGGCTTGCCCACCCAAGAAGTGCCGTGAATCACCTGACGCTGAAGGTTTGAGGTATCGACCACATCAAAATCCACAATACCGATCCGACCAATCCCCGCTGCCGCTAAATACAGCAACAGGGGCGAACCCAAACCGCCCGTACCAATACAGAGCACACTCGCAGCCTTGAGGCGCTTTTGCCCGTCCATTCCCACCTCTGGCAGGATCAGATGACGCGAGTAGCGTTCATAGTCGTCTTTACTGAGCTGGATTTCATCCAGATTAGGATTGAGCATGGTTAATGACTAAAACAAGGGTTGAATTTGTTTGAGGGGTGTTTGAGGGGTATTTGAGGGGAAAATGGCTTGCCTTTCTATTAGAGCAGGTGTCTCGCATAATGGTGGCATTTTGATCGGAGATTTTAGATTTCTGCCTCCCCGTTCCTGCTCTACTGCTATTTGCCCCTTTCTGCCGCCAGAACCACGACCGTTTCTGCCTCGAACTGCTCTGCCTGATTGAGCCGCCAGGATTGCCAATCGACTGCCCGTCCTTGCTGCACCGATCCAATCAGATAGGCATATTCTGCCCAGGCCAACCGGCGATCGGTTTCCGAAGGCAGGGCTGGGTGGTCGGGATGGGAGTGGTAGAAACCGATGATTTGCAGTCCTCGATCGCGCCCTTGCTTTTGAGCCTGGAGTAAATCTTGGGGATCGATCCAGTAGCGATCCCGTTTGGCTGAGCAGGGAGAAGAAGTAGCCGCAGAGCTGGCAGTCGAAGAGGTTGGGTAACGAGAAGGCTCGATCAGATCGGCATACTGCTGCGCTGTGGTTGCGTCCCAGGCATTCACTGTTTCGATCACCTGCATCAGGGTTTTGCGATCCTCCTCCTGGGAGTTCACCGATCGCTCGATCGTCCCCAATAAAATGCCACAACATTCCTCGGGGTAGGTGTGTTCTGCATGAGCCTGGATCTGAGCCAGTTGGCTTGCCGTCAGATAAAGAGCCATGGCTTATGCCACGTCGGTTTTGGCAGTGATTGCTTCATCGATCCAGCGTCTGAGGGTGGGCACCACTTCATGCACTGAAATCTCCTGAGACTCGCGAGTGGCTCGGTTCACCACTTCCACCTTGCCTTCTTGCAGCGATCTACCTGTGACGATCCGATAGGGAATTCCCACCAGATCGGCATCCTTAAACTTCACGCCAGCCCGTTCGTTCCGATCATCCAACAATGCTTCAATCCCAACCCGGTTCAATTCACTGTAAATGACTTCCGCAGCCGAGACTTGCTTGTTGTCATTGATATTGGGAATCACCACGATCGCGTGGTAGGGCGCAATCGCCACCGGCCAGATAATGCCATCTTTGTCGTAGGATTGTTCCACTGCCGCCTGAGCCAGCCGAGACACGCCGATCCCATAGCAGCCCATCACCAACGGCACTTCTTCGCCCTGTTCGTTCGTATAAGTCGCACCCATCGCTTTGGAATACTTGGTGCCCAACTGGAAAATATGACCGATCTCAATGCCTCTGGCCGTTTGTAATGTTTGGCTCGGATCATGAATGGATCGATCGCCCGCTACAGACTTGCGTAGATCAACCTGATGTTTGGAGAGCGGAAACTCCTGACCCCAGTTA
Source organism: Elainella sp. Prado103 (assembly GCA_025454395.1). Lineage (GTDB taxonomy): Bacteria > Cyanobacteriota > Cyanobacteriia > Elainellales > Elainellaceae > Elainella. The sequence goes on along the minus strand of JALOOM010000039.1, from coordinate 11,753 downwards.
GCCCCAACAACGTGATAGCCCGATTCGTTAGAGCCGGTGACAAAATTTTCCAATTCAACCGCTGTGGGATCGATCAGGCGCAAAAACTGAGCGGCCAGATTTTTAGCAGGCTGAATATAGTCATCACTCAGGTTAGGAGCGATGTAACCCAGGGGTAACGGTTTGGTTGCCCATTGCTGCTGGTCTTCCTCACTGGGCACCTTCAGACCGATCACCGCACTGCCACCATATTCACCCGCTAACCGCCCCAGTTCGTTTTGCAGTTTCACCTCATTCACATCCTGATCCCCCCGAATGCTCACCAGCACCAGCACATTCATGCCGTTGTCGTAAGTCACCTGATAGAGAACATTTTTGACGATTTGGGTGGGAGAACACTGGAGAAAGTCAGCCAAACTGGCGATCGTGGGTGTGTTGGGGGTATCCAACTTTTTATAGGCTTTAAATGGTGAAGGCACGGCATCTGGTGGCAGTGAGATGGCCTTTTCAACGTTGGCAGCATATTTACCATCGGCGGTGTAAAGCACTTCATCTTCGCCTGCATCTGCCAACACCATAAACTCTTGGGATCCCGATCCGCCGATCGCCCCGGAATCGGCATCCACTGCCCGAAACGCCAGACCGCAGCGGTGCAGAATATTGTGATACGCCCGGTTCATCTTCTGGTACGAGACTTTCATCCCCGCCTCATCCGCATCAAAAGAGTAAGCATCCTTCATGATGAATTCTCGACCCCGCATCAGTCCAAATCGGGGGCGAATTTCATCCCGGAACTTGGTTTGAATTTGATAGAGATTAAGGGGTAACTGGCGATAGGAACGGATCATGTCGCGGGCGATCAGGGTAATCACCTCTTCGTGGGTTGGCCCCAGCCCCAGTTCTCGACCTTGGCGATCGGTGAGGGCAAACATGATGCCTTCTGCTTTGGTATAGGTTTCCCAGCGCCCAGATTCTTTCCACAGTTCTGAGGGTTGCAGTTGGGTCAGCAGACATTCTTGGGCACCCGTCGCGTTCATCTCTTCCCGCACAATCTGGGAGATTTTTTGTAGCACCCGCCACAAAAATGGCAGATAGGCATAGACCCCACTCCCCACCCGGCGAATGTAACCTGCCCGCACTAACAATTTATGGCTGGGAATTTCTGCCTCTGCTGGATCTTCGCGTAAGGTGGCAAACAGCATTTGAGACAGGCGCATAGTGTAATTCCCTAGATTCGTCTGAAGTTCAATCTCTCAGTCTAAAGCATTCGTCTCACTCGTGGCTGTTTTTGGAGCAGCTCAACGGTTGCTCAACGGGCACTGACCCCGAGGTATTTACGACTCTATAAGTTTTGATTTGATGGTTGGGTCACGGTTGAGTCACGGTTGAGTCACGGTTGAGTCACGGTTGGATCATTGTGTTGAATCATTGTGTTGATCCGCAAAACAGCTTTGACAACGGGGATCGTCAGACGCGATGATGAACAACGGTGATGTCGAGTAGAGATTCGCTGGATCGTCCGTTCACTTCAAGAATGCGGCGGGGTTTGGTGTCAATAAGGGTAGGCAATTTATGAGTTTTACAGTGGTTGTGTTGCTCATTTTGGGGCTAGTGTTGCTGGTGATTGGGGCTGAGGCACTGGTTCGAGGCGCATCAAAGATTGCGACGATCGCTGGCATTTCTCCCCTGGTCATTGGTTTGACGATCGTGGCCTATGGGACGAGTTCCCCAGAAATGGCCGTTAGCGTGATTACCAGTTTATCGGGACAAGCAGATATTGCAGTGGGAAATGTGGTCGGCAGCAATATTTTCAATGTGTTGTTCATTTTAGGGGTGTCAGCCCTAGTGACTCCGCTGGTGGTCGCACAGCAGTTGATCCGGCTGGATGTGCCGATTATGATCGGAGTTTCAGTACTGATGTTTGTGTTTGGCTTGGATGGCCGGATTGGCCGAGTCGATGGCATTATTTTATTTACGCTGGGGGTTACCTACACTATTTTTCTGATCTATCAAGGGCGGCAAGAGAAAAACCCGGACGTGCAGTTGGAATATGAGCAGGAATATAGCACTCCAGGAGAATCGATTGATCGCTCCTTACGCGGCTGGTTAATTAACATAGGTTACATCGGGATTGGTTTGGCGCTCCTGGTATTAGGGTCTCGTTGGTTAGTGGATGGTTCGATCGTCATCGCCCGATCGTTTGGGATCAGTGATCTGGTGATTGGACTCACGATCGTGGCCGCAGGCACTTCCTTACCAGAATTGGCAACTTCAGTGGTGGCCAGCATCAAGGGGGAACGGGATATCGCCGTAGGCAACGTAGTCGGCAGCAATATCTTTAATATTCTGGCCGTCTTAGGTCTCTCTGGGACGGTAGCACCTGCTGGTTTAGTGGTCTCTGATGCGGCACTGCGATTGGATATTCCGGTGATGATTGCTGTGGCGATCGCCTGCTTACCCGTTTTCGTGAGCGGAAATTTGATCGCCCGTTGGGAGGGCTTCATTTTCACCGCCTACTATATTGCCTATGCCATTTATTTGATCCTCGACTCGACTCAACACACGAGCCTGCCGGTCTACAGTCATGTCATGCTCTGGTTCGTCATTCCCATCACTGTTTTAACTTTGGGTATTGTGGTGAGCCGATCCTTACAAGCTCCCAAACGGGCGGGTTAAATTCAATCAGGACGGGTCTGCCTCCATGACATCTGGCTCGTCCTCCTCACCCGCTTCACCCGGATTAGCAAAACCCCCGAAGTCTACAGAATCGAGCCACTGCTGCAAAGCATCCCCCGATCGAAAGGTGAAGTTGCCTCGCCAATGCTCAAAGGCTTCCATCTGCCGCAGTTGAAGCGCCATGGGTAATCCCAAGCGATCAATTTTATCTGGATGGATCAGCAGTTCCTCAATTTCTGGATGAGAGCGATTCAACTGTTGATCCATATAGGTGTTGATGGCAGCCTGTTTGCCCTCCGGATCATCCGCATAGGTCTGCTCAATTCGATCGATTTCAGCTTCCATTTCTCGAGCCAGACAAGGGATCTGATCGCGATCGAAAAATGGATCCAGGGAAGGGTGAATTTCCCGATTCGGCATTTCATCCACAGAAAACAGCCGATTGACTAGCCGCATGTGGGTAGGGTTGGCGGCATAGCGATTAATCCGCTTATCGAAAAAGTCTAATCCATAGATAGCTCGTTGCCCCGATCGCAGATCAAATAGCAGTTGATCATCGCCCCGAAAGGTAAAATATCCCAGAACCAGGGGTTTATCCTTGGCGGTCAATGTATTGTACGAGCGTGTGAAGTGTAGCTTTTTGGCTTCGGCTTCATACAACCAGTTCCATCGATCGGTTTCGGGCTCATACTCCACACATCTCAACTTTTGGAAAGCACTCAATATAGTCTTTTTCTTATTTTTGAAAATTTGATAATAGATCCGGACAGGCTGATAAGGTTCACCTGTTTTAACACTGACCAATTGTTTGTTAGGTTCTTTCATATTGTTTCTGAATCGTTTCTGAAACGCTGGTGGACTGAGTTTTCTTGACCTAATGATCGGGCTCTAATTTTTTGCATTCATGATGATTGCATTCATGACAATTCTATTCATGACAATTCTATTCATGACAATGCGAGTGAAACTATCCAGTTCAACATCCTAAGCGATCGGGCTAGACTGGGATCGGAAATTTATCCCCTTGCGGGTTAACGCACTTCAACCGATCATGACCCTCGTTGTTGCTACTTTTTACAAGTTTGTTCGTTTGCCGGATTGTGCTACCCTTCAGCCCGTCTTATTAGAATACTGTCAGGCTCAAGCGTTGCGAGGCACCATTTTGCTGGCCCCAGAAGGGATTAATGGCACGATCGCCGGTACGCGACAAGCTATCGATCGGGTGTTAGGTTACTTGCGCTCCGATCAACGATTGTCTGATCTGGATTACAAAGAATCTACTGCCCTCAGCCCACCGTTCGATCGCATGAAGGTACGGTTGAAATCAGAAATTGTCACCTTGGGGGTGCCGGAAGCCGATCCTACCCAGCAGGTTGGCACCTATGTAGAACCCAAGGATTGGAATGCGCTGATTCGCGATCCGGACGTGATCTTGATTGACACCCGCAACCAATATGAAGTAGCGATCGGCACTTTTCAAGGAGCCCAGAATCCAGAAACTGCTTCGTTTCGGCAATTTCCTGACTATGTCCAGCAGCTCGATCCAGCTCAGCATCCGAAGGTGGCAATGTTTTGCACAGGTGGCATTCGTTGTGAAAAGGCTTCGGCTCTGATGTTAGCGCGGGGATTTCAGCAGGTTTACCATCTCAAGGGTGGCATCTTGAAATATTTGGAAGACGTGCCACCTGAACAGAGCCTATGGCAAGGGGAATGTTTTGTATTCGACCAGCGGGTTGCGGTTCAGCATGGGTTAGCGTTGGGCAGCCATGAAATGTGCTTAAGTTGTGGGCATCCTTTGTCGCAGGCGGATCAGGAGTCTCCCTTATTTGAGTATGGGATCATCTGTCCCCACTGCTACCAGGACTTAACTCCCGAAAAACGGCGACGGCAGATCGCTCGGCACCAGCAGAGATGAATGCCCCAGGCTGGCTGCTCACTCTCTAGAATTGAAAGAAGGTTACAGACTATTAGGTTATAGACCATGGGTTTAGATAGACCTCTGAACAACTATTAAACGACCTCATCAATTCAACCATCTAAACAAGTTAACGACTGGGAGATCTGGATGCCAATTGAGACGAATCCTAAAGGGAATAACAAACCCTCACCACCCCGCAACGTTGGTAGTGGGCTGTTTTCTCTGTTAATTACCCTATTTCTCCTCAATTTTGTTGTGCTTCCCAGGTTCATTTCCAGACCTACCCGTGTTGCCTACAGTGACTTTTTACAACAAGTGCGATCGGGCAACGTCGATGAAGTCCTATTGGGAGATGCGGAAATTCGCTATATCCTCAAACCAGAGGCAACCCAAGGTGCGACCAATCCTGAATCCGAAACTAAATCCGAGACTGAATCAATCACTCCACCCAATCCGTCAACGACTCCAGAGGCTGTTTCCCCTGCGCCTGTGGCTGATCCAGTTGCTCCGGTTGTAGAAGCTTCGCCTTCGCCGAGTCCAGCACCTAGCCCCGCTGCCAATGCAGAAATAAATCCTGCCAGTCCAGAAGCCAGTCCAGAAGCCAGTCCAGAAGCCAGTCCAGAAGCGGATCGCCAAGATCAGCGAGAGATTTTTTCCACCATTCCGATCGCCGATAACACCCGTGAACTGGTGAGTTTGCTAGAACAGCAACAGGTCAAATTTGGCGCGGCTCCCCCCAATCAAGGCAGTTTTCTGGGCACTCTGTTGGGCTGGGTGATTCCACCGTTGATTTTCGTGGGAATCTGGGCCTGGTTTTTACAGAAAGCCCAGGGAGGATCGGCAGCACTGACGGTCGGTAAAAGTAAAGCTCGCATTTATGCCGAAGGCAACACAGGTGTCACTTTTAACGATGTGGCCGGCGAAGATGAAGCCAAGGCAGAGCTTGAAGAAATTGTTGAGTTTCTGAAACAGCCTGATAAATACACCAAGATTGGAGCAGTGATTCCTAAAGGTGTACTCCTCGTTGGGCCACCCGGTACCGGCAAAACCTTGCTTGCTAAAGCGATCGCCGGAGAAGCGGGAGTGCCGTTCTTCAGTATTTCTGGCTCAGAGTTTATTGAATTATTTGTCGGGGTAGGAGCCGCTCGCGTCCGTGATTTGTTTCAGCAGGCGAAGCAAAAAGCCCCCTGCATCGTATTTATTGACGAGTTAGATGCCTTAGGCAAAGCTCGCAGTAGCAACAGTGCCTTGGGCAGTAACGATGAGCAGGAGCAAACCCTCAACCAATTGCTGACCGAGATGGACGGGTTTGAGGGGAACACGGGCGTGATTATTATTGCTGCTACTAACAGACCAGAGGTGCTCGACCTGGCGCTGCGTCGTCCCGGTCGCTTTGATCGGCAAGTCACGGTCGATCGACCGGATAAGCTAGGACGAGAAGCCATCCTGCGAGTTCATGCGAAAAAGGTTCAGTTAGGTGGCGATGTCGATCTCAGTGCCATTGCTACCCGCACCCCTGGATTTTCTGGTGCCGATCTGGCCAACCTGATCAACGAAGCAGCTTTGCTGGCGGCCCGCAAAAACCAGACCGTGATGAAAATGGCGGATTTGAATGAGGCGATCGAGCGCGTCATCGCTGGATTAGAACGCAAATCGCGAGTTTTAAATCCGCTAGAGCGTAAGATCGTCTCTTACCATGAGGTGGGTCATGCCATCGTTGGATCGTTGATGCCCGGTTCAAATCGCGTTGAAAAAATCTCGATCGTGCCTCGTGGGGTGGGGGCTTTGGGCTATACCCTCCAACTCCCAGAAGAGGATCGATTTTTGATGGCGGAAGATGAAATTCGCGGTCGGATTGCCACCCTGTTGGGAGGGCGATCGGCCGAAGAAGTGGTATTTGGTAAAGTTTCAACTGGTGCGAGCGATGACATTCAGAAAGCCACCGATTTGGCAGAACGGATGGTGACGCTTTACGGAATGGATAGCAAGCTTGGCCCGGTCGCCTTTGAGCGAATGCAGCAACAGTTTTTAAGTACAAATAGTGCTCGCCGTCCAATCAGCCCAGAGGTAACTGCTTTGATCGATCGAGAAGTACAGCGAATTATTGATACAGCGCATCAGATGGCCCAGGAAACCCTCCGCCTGAATCAAGAGTTGCTAGAAACCATTGCCCAAACTCTACTACAAGATGAAGTCTTAGAGGGAGACTCCCTTCAAGCCTATCTGAAACAAGCCCAAGCTCCAGCAGCCTTGGCAGACTGGCTGCAATCAGGCCAGTTGGATACCGCAGGGTCAGCCTGAACTTATCGATCGACCCATCTCCCCCTACTCACAACTTGCAATTGCATCCACTCTCTTTCATTCGCCTGCCATGACTTTGGGACAAGAGCCAGAATCAAGCTTTTCTGTTCTCGCTAATGCGATAGCTAGCTCAGAGCCATCACCTCATCCAAACACAGCAGAGCTGTTAAAAGATGCCCTTATCAGCCATGCTGCACCATTAATGCCCCTGCGGGCACGAGACTTACAGGCCCTGATCGATCTATTTCAGCAAGATGAAATTGAAGCGATCGAAGCCGATATCATTCATAACTTACTGAAGCGACGACCAAACCCCCAATGGGAGGAGCTGGAATCCGAGCTGCTTCATAACCCCAGTTAACTGACCAGTTCTAGTCCGGGTTGCCATCCGGATGGTGGTTGCGAATGCGCTCTGCCTCCGGACAATCTTCCGAAACCAAAGGTTCAACATCACCTCGGGGAACCGTTGCTAACTTCTGCATGACCGAACCGATACTTTCCAGACGAATCATCTCTTCCCAAGAGCAGATTTCGTCATCTTCTTCAGTTTCATAGCGCACTGTGACTAAATCGCCTTCAATATCTAGAATGCGAGCACGCTCAATCCAACGCTGTTGATCCCGCAAAAAGATCCAAACCTCGCGACCATCACTACAGAGTTGATAGATCTTGCGGTGTAGCATGTAATACGTCTCCTGAGCAAACTGGTTTTCAAACAAAATGCCTCAACCATGCGCACCTAAGCGAATTCGCTAGGGGTATGCAATGGCTAGACCTGACTGATGAACAAATAAGCTCCCAACCGACTGGGCCTAAGGATGAAAGGGGAGCTGGCGAGTAGCCAATCGATCGACCTCATTTTGGTCATTGCGATCCACTCAGTGCCCTGTTCGTCAAAGTTTACTTGTGTCATCGTTCTAGACTAACAACAGCAGTCATGAATGGGTGAGACCGGGTGAAGCGGAAAACCGTCCAGTGGATCGAAGAACGGGGCAATCGATTGGGGAAAACACAGAGAGCCGTTTCATGCATCATTCAAGATTCAGCTAAAGGGTGGATAAAGCTAGTGCTAAGGCGGGTTAACCATGAATTTCGCGAGTTTTGCTCACATAACCCGGCAGCTAGAGCCTATATCGAACGCGAATCCGATCAAAACGCTGCTCAGTCACAGTACCGTCGTTACTCACAAGCTGCCTTGAAGACGAACTGGCTTCGAGACAATCGCGTTTAATGACCACACTGTTGAGTTACAGCATTGTTGAGTCATAGCACTTGAGTCATAACACTGCGTTAAGCTGGAAAAGTAATCTCAATCGGTCAGAGTCAGTTCGATAGCGTGAGGCGAGATTACCAACTCAACAATCGCGTTACCAGATTTTCCTCCAAAACTAAGTAAGATTATCCCACTGATGTCAGCGAAAGTGCCAAAATTATCTCCTATTCTAACGAGAAATTTAAGGAATCGTTCCTTTCGGCCAAGGTTAAGCTGTTAGGCTATTGATTGCCGTGAATTGCCCTACTCTGACTACGGTGCTTCTTGCGTATTAAACCCACTATGTTGCTCCATTTAAGTACCTGGACTGAAGTTGAAGCTTATCTCCAGCATTCCCAAGGCATTATTCTGCCGATCGGTTCCACTGAACAACATGGCCCAACCGGGTTAATTGGTACAGATGCGATTTGCGCTGAAGCGATCGCCCAGGGAGTGGGTGAGGCGACCACAGCAATGGTGGCTCCTACGATCAATGTGGGGATGGCGCTTCATCACACTGCCTTTCCGGGTAGCATCAGTCTGCGCCCTAGCACCCTGATTTTGCTGATCCGTGACTACCTGACGAGTTTGACGAAAGCAGGGTTCACAAAATTTTTCTTTATCAATGGGCATGGTGGCAATATCGCCACCCTCAAAGCCGCGTTCTCAGAAACTTACGCAGTATTAGCTGATCTGCAATTGCCCAATGCCGATCGCGTGCAATGCCGGTTAGCCAATTGGTTTATGGCTGGATCGGTCTATCAGCTTGCCAAGCAATTGTATGGCAGTCAGGAAGGTTCCCATGCCACACCTAGTGAAGTTGCTCTCACCCAATACCTCTATCCAGCAGCCATTAAACAGGCTGAGCTGTCACCGGAAGTAGGATCGGGGCATCCAATCTATGGAGCCGTTGATTTTCGGCGGCATTATCCGGATGGTCGCATGGGATCTAATCCGGCTTTGGCTACTCCTGAACATGGCAAACAGTTTTATGAGTTGGCGGTTAAGGAGTTAAGCAATCATTATCTGGAATTTTTGAGTCTCTAATTCAGCGCTTGTTCCATATAGCCTGTAAACGCCATCAAAAAAGGGAAGCCTGGTTGACTTCCCTCGAGTGGTTGTTAGATGGATAGTTGAATGATGAACTGGATGACTTGAATCAGGCGCTGGAGGTTGAGAGGTTGGATCAGCTTTCAGTTTTCGTCGGAGGGCTTGCATTTGTTTGCGCTTTTGACGTTGTCTGGCGCTTCCACCCCGACCTTTGTCATTTCGTCCTGTACGGCGCGGTGATTCCCAGCGCTTCAATCGTTGACTCATGGGGACTCCCTACTCCTAAAGCTTGGTGTAATGCTTGGGTGCGATGCGATCGTTCAAACCTTCATCTCAGTTGAACTAGGTCGATCGAACCCATTAAATGACTTCAGCGAGTGAAGGCAACATTCCGGCAATCAAATCAAAATAAAAATGGGCAGAGGGAGAATCGAACTCCCATGACCGAAGTCGCCACATTTTGAGTGTGGTGCGTCTACCAGTTTCGCCATCCGCCCTGGATGTCAGCTTTTCTATTATAGGGGATTGATCGCTGTTGTAGCAAGGTCTGATAATCAACACTGCTAGCCCAACGATCAATTTCCTTCGCACGGAGTACTGGAACAGGATGACTTAAGCGGGCAGTCTGAATTTGCTTCAGCATCTGCCCCATTTCATCCAGACTGATCGCTTCATAGGAACGAGCCTGCTCTAAAAAAGCATCCAGGTTCAGTTGGGATGCCAGGGATGGAGATCCCCCCGTTAGTTTCATCAATACCGAAGCTACCACCCGTGGATCTTGCACGACCAGTAAGGCAGCTCGATCGCAACTAAACTCAGCACAGCGCACCCACTCCATGATCTGGTTTTGCAAGTTTTGCACCACTAAGCCACCCCAAGGGGTTAACTGTCCAGCCGCTAAAATCACGAGATTGGCTAGGGTCAAATACACACTATGCTCACACTTTAAATGTCCTAGCTCATGGGCGATCACAGCCTGGATTTCTGAAGGAGTCAGCAGTTCAATCAAAGAAGTATGCAAGACGACAAACGGCTGCTTGCCTCGCATCGCAAAGGTGTAAGCATTCGGAGCGGGATTCTGCTTGACATAGAGCTGAGGGGGCTCCAGATCGAGAATGGCACAGGCTTCTAATAACAGTTGATGTAAATCGGGTAACTGCCGATCGCTGACTCGCACACTAGAAGCCATATTTTCCAAATAGAAAAACTGCTCAGCTACTGGCCCTAACGCCATGCGCACCAGCAGATCTAACCCTGGCAGTTGCTTCAGAGACTGAGTGGCTTGTCGATCGAGCGGATGCCGAAAATCATCGGATTTGAGCCCCATGAATTGCAGTTTGACCATGGCTATCGCTCCACTTCTGGGTGGCACTTTATACTGAAAAATAGACAGCTTAGCTAGCTTTAGCGATCAGCAGCCTGTTGAGACAGTAGTTTTTTACTGGGCAAGGTGGTGTATTCTGCGACGATGCGCCGAAATTCATCGCCATCGATCGTCTCTTGCTCCAACAATAGATCGACTAACCGATCCATTAAATCTCGATTTTCACGCATAATTCGGCAGGCTTCCGAATGACAATGCATGGCAATAGAACGAACTTGCCGATCGATCTGAGTGGCCATCTGCTCTGAGTATTCAGCGGATTGAGTCATCAGATCCCGACCTAAAAAGACTTCATTGCCATGGGTTTCCAACGCGAAATTACCCAAACTAGACATCCCATAACGTGTCACCATGCGGCGAGCATAATTAGCCACGGCTCGAATGTCACTCTGGGCTCCTTGCGTCACTTCATCCGTGCCAAAGACTTCTTCCTCTGCCGCTCGACCACCGAGATAAACGGTAATCATATCCATCAGCTCAGCTCGGCTTTCTAGTCCAAAGTCATCCTCATCGGGGATCGGTTTGGCAAAGCCGCCAATGCCACCAGAGCGCGGAATAATGGTGACTTTATCTAAGGGGTCAGCATGGGGTAGCAAGGTCATCAGCAGAGCATGGCCGATCTCATGGTAAGCAATGATCCGCTTGCCTTTGCTGTCGAGAAGGGGAGCCATCGAAGCCCCGATCGAAACCCGATCGATCGCATCATCAATTTCTAGCATGGTGATGGCATCTTTGCGTCTGCGAGCCGTCAGAATCGCCGCTTCGTTCAGCATGTTGGCCAACTCGGCACCCGAGAACCCAGGAGTCCGGCGGGCGATCGCTTCTAGAGAAATCTCTGCATCAAGCTTTTTGTTACGAGCATGAACCTGTAAAATGACTTGGCGATCGAAGCGACCAGGACGCAGCAAGGCAGAATCCAACACATCCGGACGGTTGGTCGCAGCAATGATGATGATGCCCGTGTTCCCCTCAAAGCCATCCATCTCCGTCAGCAACTGGTTAAGGGTTTGCTCCCGCTCGTCGTTGCCGCCGCCAATGCCCGCTCCTCGCTGCCGTCCCACCGCGTCAATCTCATCAATGAAGATGATGCAGGGCGCATTCTCTTTCGCCTTTTTGAACAGGTCTCGCACCCGAGAGGCCCCCACCCCGACAAACATTTCCACAAATTCGGAACCGGAGATGCTGAAGAAGGG
>JALOOM010000155.1 GCA_025454395.1 Elainella sp. Prado103 | reverse complement strand
CCACCCATCCCGCGCACCAAGACTTCCATCCACCAGCGCAGGCTACCGAGGATGCCGGTTTCGTGAATCCGATCGCACTTGCCAGCATCAGCACCACCCGTCCAGAGAGGAGTTAAGGTCTTAACGTTGATTTCCATTTCCTTTGAGCCGCACATTTTCCCGAATATAGCCTAACTCCCCAAATTTGAGGCGCGATCTCCCCAAATACGGCGGTGAAAGAATCTCTTTGTTCAATGGCCTGCTGTAAGCAATCTATCGAAAAAGACTGAGTAATGTCTCCATTGAGTTCTATGGGAACGATCGCAGTTAAATAGTCAAACTCCAATTGAGTTGTTTCAACCAAACCTGCGTTCTTCTGCCTTTTCCTTCAAACCCCCTAATTCTCGATCGATTCAGCCTGCTGCCACAGCTTTCCTTCAGATGGGCATCACGCGCTCCCCGCATCATTAATTCTTAAGACAGAGTTCCATAACAAAACCCCTGAAACTCTTTAAGATAGACAGAACGCCATTCCCAATTCAGGCAACCGTCAGAACCGGGGATCAACTTGGCGGCAACCACCGCCCTTGAAGCGAAATTAGGAGCAAAACCATGGGGCAAGCGAAACTGGGCGACACTGTGACCGTACACTACACCGGCAAATTGGACGATGGCACGGTTTTTGACTCATCAGAAGGAAAAGAGCCCCTGGAGTTTGCCATTGGGGCGGGCAATGTCATTCCAGGGTTTGAACAGGCCGTAATTGGCATGAGTCCAGGGGATGCCATCACGACCACCATTCCCTCCGATGAAGCCTATGGCCCTTACTACGACGATCGAGTCGTGGTGATCGATCGGCAACAAATCCCCTCCGATCTGTCCGTGGATATTGGAGCCCAGCTTCAGATTCAGCAAGATGGCTTTGTGATTCCGGTGGTCGTCACCGATCTCACCGAGAGTGAAGTGACCTTGGATGCGAATCATCCGCTGGCAGGCGAAGACCTCACCTTTGAGATTCGTCTGGTTACCATTGGTGCATGATGGGTAATGCAGGTTTGATGCAATCGATCCAGCCGATTACAACTGATTTAGTCTTCATTGGGGGCGGTCACAGTCATGCGATCGCCCTTAAGATGTTGGGAATGCAGCCCTTACCTGGGGTTCGCCTGACCCTGATCAGTGATGTGTCCCATACGCCCTACTCTGGGATGCTGCCCGCCTATGTGGCTGGTCTGTATGCATTCGATGATTGCCATATTGATCTGTGCCCCCTCAGCCAATTTGCCGGAGCAACACTGATCTTAGATCGAGCGATCGGGCTAGATTTACAGGAAAATCAAGTCATCCTGGCCAATCATCCCCCGCTGCGATTTGATTGGCTTTCGATCGATATTGGTAGCACACCAGACACAACCCAGATTCCGGGGGCTGAGCAAGTGACACCAGTTAAGCCGATTTCGCGGTTTTTACAATCCTGGGATCGTTTAGTAGAGCGCCTTCAGCAAGATCCTACCTGTCCGATTCAGGTCGCCATTGTTGGTGGCGGCGCAGGCGGAGTGGAATTAGCCATGGCAGTGCAGGCGCGGTTGCAACAGGTCTATCAAGCCGCTCATCAAGCCATAACACCCCAGATTGATCTGATCCATCGGGGGGATCGATTGGTGCCCGAACGAGCCCCCTGGGTGGGGAAAACCTTAGCCCACCTTTTGCGCGATCGAGGGGTCGAGATCCACTGCTCAGAAACTGTGATTGCGGTTGAGTCGATCGGTGCTCAAAAACAAATACGTTGTCAGTCTGGGTTAACACTCCCTTGTGATGAAGTGTTATGGGTAACCCAAGCCGCAGCGGCAGGTTGGCTGGCTCAGTCGGGTCTATCCACCGATGAGCGAGGATTTATTCTTGTAGACGACACGCTTCAGTCTATTTCCCATCGGCAGGTGTTTGCGGCAGGGGATGTGGCAACGATGGTAAAAACACCCCGTCCTAAGGCCGGAGTTTTTGCGGTGCGACAGGGTAAGCCCCTTGTGCAAAACCTGCGTCGTGCCATTCAGAGTCAACCGCTGCAACCCTTCAAACCCCAACAAGAGTTTCTCATTTTAATCGGCACGGCCGATCGATCAGCCATTGCTTCTCGCGGGCGGTGGGGACTGGGGCCTCATCCTTGGCTCTGGGGCTGGAAAGATGCAATCGATCGGCGGTTCATGCAACAGTTTAGCAACTTGCCGGTGATGATTCCTGCTCGGTCTGGGGCGGGTTTGCTACCCTCTGACGGATTGCGATCGAAGTCGGATTCATCGGAGCCATTGCCGCGATCATCCAGTTGGTTCTCATTGCATGGGTTATTGCGTGGGTTGAAGTCTAAATTCACTGGATCGGACACCACCTCGTTGCCGATGCCTTGTGCGGGTTGTGGTTCCAAGGTCGGCAGTACCATTCTGACTCGTACTCTGACGCGATTACGCCAATCCTATCCCATGGCGTTGCCTGCCTCGGTTTTGATCGGGCTGGATGCGGCTGATGATGCGGCTGTGCTGCAATTGCCTGCTGATCGCCTGTTGGTGCAAACGGTGGATTACTTTCGAGCGATCGTCAATGACCCGTTTGTGTTTGGACAAATTAGTACGCAACATTGTCTCAGTGATTTGTTTGCCATGGGTGCTACTCCCCACAGTGCGTTGGCGATCGTCAATTTACCCTACGCCACGGCTGCCAAACTGGAGGAAACGCTATACCAGTTGCTTTCAGGTGTGGTGCAAGCCTTAACGGCGACTGGAGCTGTCCTGATTGGTGGACATACGGCTGAAGCCCCAGAACTGGCATTGGGGTTATCCTGCAACGGGCTGGCTCAACCCGATCGCCTCTGGAAAAAAAGCGGCTTGCAAGTGGGACAAGCCCTGATTCTCACCAAAGCCCTGGGAATTGGCACCCTGTTTGCTGCCGCCATGCAACACCAAGCGAAAGGAAGCTGGATCGAAGCAGCGATCGAGTCAATGTTGCAGTCTAACCAAGCTGCCGCAGCCTGTTTCCGCCAGTATGGAGCAACCGCCTGTACCGACATCACCGGCTTTGGATTGATCGGGCATCTGTATGAAATGTTGCAAGCCTCTCAAGTCGCCGCCTGTTTGAACATCGATCAGATTCCTGTTCTCCCAGGCGCACTAACCACCTTACAGCAAGGTCTGGTCAGCTCGCTGCAAGCCCAAAATCTCCGAGC